>NZ_BAAAEI010000006.1:1100913-1179600 GCF_039522935.1 Bowmanella denitrificans
GATACTTTAATACCGGCAACAGCCCCCTACTCCATCATCGCCTTAATATGCACTGTCACACTGCGCCCCAGCGCACTCATCGCATAACCGCCTTCCAGGCTGGACAGCATTCTACCGCTGCAATGTTTATTGGCGATAATTTTCAGTTCGCGGGTGATCCAGTCGTAATCGGTTTCCACCAGGCGAAAATGCGCCATATCGTCTTCGTAGTGACCGTCAAACCCAGCAGAAATCAGAATCAGTTGTGGCGCAAAGGCATCCAGCTTATCCAGCCAATTGTCCGTTACGGCCTGACGAAATGTGTCGCCGTCGGTCCCGGCGGGTAACGGCAAGTTCAGAATATGCTCGTTTCCCGGTCCCACATTAAAAGGATAAAAGGGGTATTCATAGGACGAACAAAACAGCACGCGCGGATCATTAAAAAAGATATCCTCGGTGCCATTGCCATGGTGCACATCAAAATCCACAATGGCGATGCGTTCCAGTTTGTACTTATGCATGGCCCAATGTGCCGCTACGGCCACATTGTTAAACAGGCAAAAGCCCATAGCTTTATCGCGCTCGGCATGATGGCCTGGCGGGCGCACCGCACAGAAGGCCTGCCCCGCTTTGCCCTGCATCAGCATATCCACCGCCATAATATTCGCGCCGGCCGCGTACAGGGCGGCTTCCAGGCTGCGAGGCATCATGCTGGTATCGTCATCCAGTTGCACCCTGCCTTCTTTTGGTGTGCAGGCAAATAGCTTATCCACATAAGTTTTGTCATGGGCCAGATACAGTTGTTTACGGCTGGCTTTTTTGGCCTCGGCGCGCAAGATGGAATAGTCCAGCCCTGACGCAATCAGTCTGTCGTTAATGGCGTCCAGTCGTTCTGGAGACTCGGGGTGTTCATCGCCCACATCATGTAATGCACAGGCCGGGTGACTGATAAATACCAGGCTCATGGCTGAGCCTCTAATGATAACTGCAAAATAACTTCTCCGGGATCGTCCATCGGCTGGCGTTTAAAATTGGCATTCTCAAACACCTTCAACATATTCTTGTTGTCAGAGCGCACATAGGCCTGCATGGTTTTTATGCCTCTCTTGCTGGCAATGCTGATCATCTCTGCCAGCAATTGTCTGGCCATGCCCTTACCATGGTATTTTTCCCTGGTCACAAAAGCCACTTCACAACTGCTACCGTCCTGATTCAGATAGTACCGCCCGACGGCCTGAATTTCTGACATCGAGCCATATTGCTTGACGATACACAGAGCCAAATCGCGGCTTTGGTCGACACTGACCAGACTACAGGATTTTTCCCGGGTCATCTGGGTTGGATAATAGTTGTAGCGGTAAAACAGGGTTTCCTTGGTATGGGAATAGAAAAATTCCTGCAGGCGCCTTTCATCTGCCGGATTAAGCGGCCGTAAGTCAAAACTGGCACCATCAATAATCAGGGTTTTGACACTGATTTTACCCAGTTCCGGTACTTCGCGGGGGTAATCTTTCTGATAGTGAGGCACCCAATAATGTTTACGTACCTGCTCCAGCAGTTGGGCGCGAAACTTAGGATGCGCCACCCGAATCAGCTCTAATGCCCGTTCACGGATACTGCGACCTTTTAATGAGGCGACGCCAAACTCGGTCACCACGTAATGCACATGGCCGCGAGACGTAACAACGCCACTCCCCTGGGTAATATGCGGCACAATGCGCGATACCTTGCCGTTTTTGGCAGTAGAAGGTAAAGCGATGATGGGTTTACCACCGGGGCTGATTGCTGCGCCGCGAATAAAATCCACCTGGCCGCCAATACCACTGTAGAACTGATAACCAATAGAATCAGCTACCACCTGACCGGTCAGGTCTACTTCAATGGCACTGTTAATGGCCACCATTTTATTGTTGCGCGAAATATTCACCGGTGAGTTCACATAATTACTGGGGTAAAACTCCACATGGGGATTGCCGTCAACAAAATCATAGAGCTTCTTGCTGCCCAGACAAAAGCTGGTGACCGTTTTACCCGGGTGAAAGGTCTTCTTGCGGTTGTTAATTACACCCTTGGCAATCAGCTCAATAATGCCATCGGTAATCAATTCACTGTGCACACCAAGGTCGCGGTGATTCTGCAGATATTGCAATACCGCATTGGGGATCTTGCCTATGCCTAGTTGCAAAGTGGCCCCATCTTCCACCAGCATCGATACATATTGACCAATACGCTCTGTGACCTGGTCGGGTTCCACTTCCGGCATTTCCGGCAAGGCCTGTTGACGTTCAATACAAGCGCTTAGCTGAGACACATGCACGAAGGAATCACCACTGGTTCTGGGCATCAGCGGGTTAATCTGGGCAATCACATAGCGGGCCTTACGCACCGCTGCCTGCACCACATCCACCGACACCCCCAGCGAACAATAACCAAATTTGTCGGGGGGGCTGACCATAATCAATGCAGCATCCAGCGGCAGAATATCGGTTTCAAACAGACTTGGGACTTCCGACAGAAAACAAGGGGTATAGTCGGCCCGCCCTTCTGATACCGCAGCGCGCATTTTGTCACCGCCGATAAATAAGGTATTAACTTTAAACAGTTCATTTAATTTAGGGTCGACCCAGCGGTGATCTGACAAGGTCAGAATATGCACAATTTCAATATCATGCAGGCCCTGGGCATTGGCAATCAAATCATCCAGCAGTGCATTGGGCACGGCAGCGTGTGAGCCGAGAAAAATGCGGTTACCTGATTTAAGCAGCGACTGCCAATCCGGCCGGTTAGGCAATGCGGTATACATAGTTCACTCCTTTACGGTAGATGATTGATTATCGCATCCAGCGCGTCAGCAGGCTTTGATTTACACCAAAAGCTTTCGGGTTAGGGCTAAGTTGCCGTAACATTAGCAAATCCCGGAATACTGTTAAATCTGGTTTGAAGATAATTCAAAGCTGTACGGATGGATCCTTAATATGACTTGGTCTGGCGCATTGCCACTAAGGTTGATGATGATTTTACCTTCAACCTTGTTGTTTTTAATTGCGGCGTTGTTAATCGGTGGCTTGTCACTTAGCAGCAGCAAAGAAACAGGCCGGGCCTTTGGCCAACAATTTGCTGCCGAGCGCAGCGAGCGGCTGGCCGGCAGAGTAAAGCAACTTACTGCCAGATTGCCGACCATATTGCAGTTAAACGCACAAGGGATCTTAGGCAAGCGCCTGAACATCGACGAACCCGAAACTCTGGCCCCCTGGCTTTATCAGCAAATTCAGCAGTTTGAGCGCATGACCTTTATCTCGGTGGCATTACCAGATGGGCGTTACATCACAGGCGCACGATTCCCTGACTTAGAGGCAAAACCCAAGCTTGCGGCTAACTTCATTGATGCCCCGTTTAAGTTGGCTGATTATCATGCTAAAGCTGATGGCAGCATTGGTCAGCGTCACTCAGATTTATACGATTACGACCCGCGTCAACGCCCCTTTGTCCAGCAAGCTCTAGCCAACCCAGGGGAATTGGTTTGGGGCAAGGTCTATCACTATGTCGGCATGGCTGGATTGGGCCAGAATATGTCGCTGGCGGTGACCAATCAACAAGGCCAAGTGATAGCAGTTTGTGGTGCAGATATGGCACTGATACAGATCAGTGAATTTATGCAAAGTGCCCCACTTGGCAAAGGCGGCATCGCCTTTCTGGCCGATGCTGATGGCTTGATGATAGCCAGTTCCAGTGACGCCTTGCCAGCCGTGTCTCCTGATTCGCCAACGCTCAGGTACAGTTTGGCCGACCATCCCAGTGCGCTGTTACGGGCTGCCAGTCAATTGGCCTTTGACCAGACATTCAGTGGCGTACTTCAGGTAGAGGAACAAGGCTATCTGGCAGAGATCCATCCTCTGGATCTTGGTCATGGTCTGCAGTGGCAACTGGGGGTTATGCTGCCCGAGCAGGAGTTTGTCGGCCCCACTATGGTTGCCACCCGCCAAACCCTGATATTTATTCTGCTGACCCTGGTGGTGTTGGCGCTGTGTGGCGCCTTGCTAGGCCGCTTGATCGCGCGTCCCATTGAAAAAATTTCCCGTATTGCCAGTAATCGTAATCTGAGTGCGCTACGTCAGGACAGGTATCACCAGAGTCCGATTCGCGAGGTTAAGCAGCTATCACATAATCTGGCACAGTTAGGTGATGAGTTGGCAAGCTCAATAGATAAGCTGGAAAGTCGCGTGCAACGGCGCACTGCGGCGTTACAACAAGCCAACGAAAAACTGCAGAAGCTGTCCACTCAGGATGGCCTGACTGGTATTGCCAATCGCCGGGCCTTTGACCAGCAACTGGCGTACCAGTGGCAGGTGGCAACTCGCCATCAGCAACCTTTGGCATTACTGCTGTTAGATATCGATCATTTTAAAGCGTTTAACGACCAACATGGACACCAGGCTGGCGATGAAGCCCTGATTCAGGTAGCAAAATGTCTCGATGCACAATTGCACCGGCCAGGCGATTTAGCCGCACGTTATGGTGGAGAGGAATTTGCTTTTGTTCTGCCCGGCACTGATCTTAACGGCGCAATAGGTGTTGCTGAGCAAATCCGGCGTTGTATTGCCGCTGAGCCACTGCAACTGAATGACACCACCTTGTACTTAACCGCCAGTATTGGTGTTGCCAGTCAGATTCCATCCAAACACAGCGACCATACAGGCGTTGAAGCATTGCTCAAAGCAGCAGACAAAAATTTATACCTGGCTAAGGCGGCGGGCCGAAATCAGGTTTACGCAGGCACAAGCTAATGACCAAAACAGTGCACAGCGCGGATCCCTGTCAGCGCCCGTATGCAAGTCGCCATTTCAAACTTATCTGCAGCAGCTTGGTACTGACAAAACTGGGGGACTTGCTTGCGTCTCCTAAGCTCGTGCTGACCTGGTTGCTAGGCAGTGCCGGTGTTTCACCTGCTATTATTTCCCTGTTGGTGCCGATCCGCGAGTCAGGATCGCTGATCCCACAATTGGCCATTGGTAACTGGGTGAGCGGCTTTGCCAGACGCGGCTGGTTGTGGCAATGGGGCAGTTTTAGCCAGGGTCTGTGCGTAGCCTTAATGGCACTGACACTACAACTTGGCTCTGGAGATGCAGCAGGTTTGGTCGTGCTCGGATTGTTGGCATTGTTCAGTCTGGCCAGGGGGCTGTGTTCTGTCACTATCAAGGATCTTCAGGGCAAGCTGATTAAGCGCAGTCAGCGTGGCAGGCTGTCCGGTTTTGCCACCAGTATAGCCGGCGGCCTGACATTGCTAGTGAGTCTGTATTTTTTTGCCCCCACTTCCGCCCCTCAACAACCTGTTTACTTGTGGCTGCTGGTGATTGCAGCTCTGCTTTGGCTTGGTGCATGCGCACTGTTTGCTGGGTTGAACGAAGCGGACGGTGAAACACGCCATGCAGCAAACAGCACTGGCTTGATTCAACGCGCCGCCGAGCTGCTGACAACTGACAAGGTTTTCAGGCACTTTGTTGTTTCACGAGCCCTGTTAATGGGCAGTGCCCTGGCCGGTCCATTTTTGTTATTGCTGGCACAGCAGCAACATGGTGCACACACCTTTGCGCTGTTTTTGCTGGCCAGTGCCTTGGCGTCAAGTTTATCTGCCACGCTATGGGGCCTGATGGCTGATACCTCCAGTCGCAGGGTTATGATGCTAGGCGGCACCCTGGCCGGTAGTTGCTGTCTGGCGGTCTGGGCGTGCCAATGGCAAACCCAGGGCTTGTCTGACTGGCTGTATGCGCTGTTCTACCTGCTACTGATGATGGCACATGAAGGTGTTCGCATTGGCAGGCAAACCTACCTGGTTAATATGGCAGAAGGGGTAAAACGTACCGACTATGTGTCTTTAAGCAATAGTGTGATTGGCGCACTGTTGCTACTGGCAGGGGCGTTAACCGCCGCCCTTGCCACCTGGTCAGTCACCAGCACCGTGCTTGTTTTGGGGTTACTGACCTTAGGAGGCGCATTCAGCACCTGGCGGATGCCAGAAGTGGAATAGTGGTAGGCGAGGGGCTGGATTTGAACAAAATCTATACTTGAAAGATAAACAGCCCCTAAGACTGTGCCTTTAGTTTGGTTTGAATAAACTGACTGTGGGGAATGTACAGCAAGTCAGCAATGCGGCGGATAATATGTTCTTCGTGCACATCTAAGCGGCCATCAACCAATGCCAGACGCCACAAATTTTCCAGCATCCGACATTTTTGCTCGGCACTGCATTGTTCGTTGAGCAGTCGGGTGAAACTAACCAGATCGGCCGCCTGCTCGGCCTTTGCTCTGGATTCGGTTAGCAACAGTTTGGCCTGCGATGGGGGTAAATCAAACTCTTTTTGCAGCAATTGACATAGCAAGTCCAGCTCTGTGTCATCCAGTTGATTGTCGGCCCGGATCACTTCCATACATAATACTGCGGTGGCCAAATCCACCTTGCTGGTCTGCTCCTGCGAGACAGGGTCAAGACGGGCTTTCAGCCATTGCTTCACCTTGCTTATCAAATCTCATCCTCCAGATGCTTGAATATCTGCTCTGCATCAGCCAGCGCCATAAACTGTGGTTTACACAGATAATACCCCTGCATATACCGCACGCCATGCGCCCTTAGAAAGTCGAACTCCGGTCGGCTTTCCACCCCTTCTGCCAGCAGCTTAATGTTTAGTTGTTTGGCAATCAGTGCCATACCACTAAAAATCGCCTGTTTAGCCGGATCATTGTCAATGCCACGGATCAGCATCATGTCCAGCTTAATGATGTCAGGCTGAAAGTTAGCCAACAGATTCAACCCTGAATAGCCTTCGCCAAAATCATCTATAGCGGTCATAAAGCCCTGATTCTTATACGTGCGAAAAATATCCAGGATTTTCTTCACATCAACCCGCTCATCTTCGGTGACCTCAAAAATAATCCGTTCATGGGGAAAATCATATTGCCTGGCAGCACTAAGTGTTTCACGCAGACAGGCCTGCGGTTCATAGACGGCATTAGGTAAAAAGTTAATGCTCAGACGGGTCTGGCAACCTAACTCAGCAGCGATACGAATGGCGGTAATACGGCAGGTTTGATCAAAGCTATAGCGATTTTGCTCTGTAACCAGCGCCAGAATTTGCCCAGCCCCTTCACCTTTAGTTCCCCTTACCAGTGCTTCGTGCGCAAAAACACTGCGCGATTGAATATCCACTATTGGCTGAAACGCCATGGCAATTTCAAAATCCAGCGGTTTATCACATTGGCATCGGCGACAATTATCCATAGGCTCATTTTGTGTTTATCCCGACCTACTTTGAGCATAACAAAAGTTGTCAGTAAATTGCTGACAAAATTGCACAGCAGCGCGCATGGCTGACTCAACTGAGCCGCCCAGCGCCCAGTCTCCTGTGGCGGCCAGGCCTAACTCAGGGGCCCAAACAGGCGATGGGCGAGGCGCATCGGGTGCCAGCCTGGCATAGCGCCAAAAATGCTGATAGCACTGCAGGCTATCAACAGCGTCCCTTTCAAACAGGCTGGCCAGAGCCATAAGCGCCGTTCTTGCGATAACAGTACTACTGAGCTCACGCATGGCATTGGATGCCTGATGTGTTAATTGCATCGTCCATATCTGGCTGTGCCCCTGGCGCAGCGGCTTTTCACTGTCCAGCACCGCCAACTGCAGTATCGAATCACTTGGGTAGATAATCGGCATCACGTCTGGCAAAGCGGTTTGTAATTGGGCCGCCACCGTCCAGCAAGGTAACCAATGCGTTTCGTCAAAAGCCGGTAAACACACATGGGGGGCAAGTAATGCATGACTTTGTGGCCAGGGTGCAGTCACAATGACCCAATCAAATAAGCCAAACTTGCATTGGCTTTCGTCCCATAAAAGCCACTTGCCCGCGCTGTGCTGCAAATAAGTAATACGGGTAGAAGTGGCCAGCCGGCATCCCTGTAGCCAGAAATGGCAGGCAGCATTCATACCTGGGGTCAACACATAGACGGGTGTATTGTCCTTATCGGCTTGCAGCGTTTGCTGTTTTTTATAGGGCGTGACCAGCCACCGTCTGGCCACACCCTGCTGTTCAAGCTCAGTCAGATGCTCTGTCACTAAGGGATCAGTCGGCCGAATAAAGGGCGCGCCTAAATCAAACTGGCCCCAATGCGTACGCTTGCATGTGGCGCGTCCGCCCCTGCCACGGGATTTTTCAAATACGGTGATTTTATGCCCTTGCTTTTGCAAGGTCGCGGCAATTAAACAACCTGTGATTCCGGCACCTACAACTGCAATATCCATAGCCAACAAAAACCAAAAAGGCTTAGTTACGGCACAGATAGGCAAAAGATCATTCAGGCAGATATTTGTTCAGTAACGAAGCCAGCCTGAGACCGGCTTGAACTATCCTTTGCTTGGCTTGCTGTTGATAGTGCTGATTTGCCACCGGGTCTATCACGGCCGGATTGGTTTGATACAGGGAGGCTGTAATAGCATAGGATTCTGCCAGCCATTGATTTACGTCAGCAGACAGCCAGCTTTGACGTTGCTCGGTTGACAGGGCATCCAATAGCTGTGCGGCGAGCAAATCAGATTGAGGTAATGATTTAAGCACCAGGCTATCCCAGTAATAGTGCAGGCTGACTGGCTCTTCATCAAACATCACTTTACGATCATTGCCGCCGCGATCATCAGCAAAACTGACATGTAAAGGTTGGTGCAAATCACCCACCAAGTGCACCACAAACGCCAGAGCCTCAGCCTGTGCATCCGGACTGTGACTGCTTAATTGCTCCAACATCTGTGCCAGCGCACTGACTATACAGGGACGACTGCAATCCCGCTGCATATCAAAACCGTTGCTACCTCGGGGCAGGTTCACATAGTGCCAAGGGCCGGTATGGGCGTATTCAGGTAATTTTTGTTCGCGCACCTTGTCAGGCCAAACCGACGCATCGCCAATATCTGCAAAGCCTTTATGGGCCAGCAGCGCATCTACCCTGGCCTGGGTCTGCGCGTTAAGCTGTTGGTAGGCGATCAGGGCCACAGTGCGGTGGCCTTTTTCGCCCCAGGCAAGAACCTGCGAGGACAGCAGTAAACCCAACAACAATAAAAAATTCTGACCTAACGTCATGACTAAACCACCCTTGCCCCAGTAGCAATATCAAACAACCAAGGTTGTTGCAGATCCAGCAACAGCCCTATTTCCTGCCCTACAGTCAGATTCAAATGCAGCGGAGCCTGACAATACAATTGCTCACCATTAGCCAGCTCCACTTCACACAAATAATCATTGCCACGGAAAACCTGACGTATGACTTTTCCTTTCAAAGCGCCATCATCGCAAGGTTTAACCTGATGAGGCCTGAGTAATAAGTGCAATTCAGCATCAGGCGCAGCGCTTAATGGCTGCGGCAAAGGCCAGTTGCCAATGCTGCCACTAATGCGTTGCCGCTTGGAATGCTGCACGCGGATACGTGTCGCCTTACTGATAAATTCAGCCACTTCAATGCTAGCAGGCCGATCAAACAGAGTGACCGGCTTATCCCATTGCAACAGTCTGCCTTTGTCCATCACACCTATTTTGTCTGCCATGGTAAAGGCTTCGGTTTTGTCATGGGTCACCAGCAGCGCAGCGATGTCCTGCCGCTTAAGGATAGCGCGGATTTGGCAGGCCAGGCTCTCGCGCAGCTCGGTATCCAGGCTGGAAAAGGGTTCATCCATTAGCAGCAAATCCGGCTTTGCGGCCAGTGCCCTGGCCAGTGCCACCCGCTGCTGCTGGCCGCCGGAAAGCGCATGGCTATAGCGTCCGCCCAGTGCCTGCAATTCCACCAGCTCAAGCAATTCGTTAACGCGCTCTTGCTGCGCGCGTTTGGGTAATGTGCGCAGGCCAAAAGCAATATTCTCCGCCACGGTTAAATGTGGAAACAGGGCGAAATCCTGAAACACCATGCCGATTCGGCGTTTTTCTGGTGCCAGGGTATAGCCTGCTGTGCTGACCTTTTCACCGTGCAAATGCACTTCCCCGGCATAGGCTGGCTCAAAACCGGCGATGGCCCTGAGCACTGAGGTTTTACCGCAACCAGAAGCCCCCAGCAGACAGCCTATCTCACCTTTGGCCAGAGCCAGACTCATATGCTCAACCACCACACGGCGATGGTATGCAACGGCTAGATTATTCAGGGCTAGCATCAGGTTGATTCCTTATTGATGGCGGTGGCCAGCAGTATCACTGGCAGTAACCCGGCGAACAATATCAGCAGAGCTGGCAAGGCGGCATCGGATAAACGCTCATCGGAGGCCAGCTCGTAAGTGCGAATGGCCAGGGTATCAAAATTAAATGGGCGTAAAATTAAAGTGGCTGGTAGTTCCTTTAACACATCTACAAATACCAGCAGCAGCGCACTTAACAAACTGGCTTTAAGCATAGGCAGATGTACCCGGGTCAGCACCCCAAAAGGATTCAGACCTAAACTGCGCCCGGCTTGATCCATACCGGGTTTGATGCGCTCCAGACCACTTTGCACCTGATGCAGAGACACGGCCAGAAAGCGCACCGCATAAGCCAATAGCAAAGCAAACAGGGTGCCGGAAAGCAATAAGCCGGTGCTGATGCCGAACCAGGCCTGCATCAGGCCATCCACGGATTTGTCAAACCAGGCCAGCGGCAGCATAGTACCAACGGCGATAACAGTACCGGGTACGGCATAACCCAGTTTCGCCAGTCCCACCATTGACGCAACCATAGGGTCCCGCTTCAGGCGTCTGGCGTAAGCAAACAGCATAGCCAGTAATAGAATGATCAGGGCAGCGCTCAGTGCCAGGGAAAAACTGTTCCACGCCAGTTGCCAGAAATGGCTGTTTAACTGTTCAGTCCCCACCAGCAAAGCCCAGTGCAGCAGCATACCGACTGGAATTAAAAAGCCCAGACTCAACACCAGCGCACAAAACAGCCATAACAGCAGATTTAGCCAGGCAGGCGGTACAACAGCCTGTTGAGACTGATGCTTATGGCCCTGATAAAAATACTGTATCCGTCGTCTGGCATATTGTTCCCACAGTACCAACAGCAAAACAAATAAGGTCAGCAAGGCAGATAACTGCGCTGCAGCCATCGGGTTGCCCATACCAAACCAGGTACGATAGATACCCGTGGTGAACGTATTGACCCCAAAGTATTCCACCGTGCCAAAATCCGCAAAGGCCTCCATCATGGCCAGGGCGGTGCCGCTCATAATGGCGGGTCTGGCCATGGGTACTGCCACTTTAAAAAAGTACCCCGAAGGCGTCAGGCCCAGGCTACGACTGGCTTCCAATAAGCTCTGAGACTGGTCACGAAATGCATTTCTGGCCAACATAAAGACATAAGGATAAAGCACCAGTACCAGCATCAAGACAGCACCAGCCAGGGAGCGGACTTCCGGAAACCAGTAATCACCATACCCCCAACCTGTGGCCTCACGAAGGGTACTTTGCAGAGGACCGGCAAAGTCCAACAGCCCCGTATAGCTATAGGCAATAATATAGGCCGGAATGGCCAGAGGAAGCAGCAACAGCCACTCAAACCAGGAACGGCCCCAGAACTGATAGTGGTGGCAGCACCAGGCCAGGCTGGTGCCCAGCAGCATGGCTCCCAGCCCAACAGAAAACGCCAGCACCAGGCTGTTGAATAAATAGTCGGCCAATACCGTTTCGGCCAGATGCTGCCAGATTAGCCACTGTGGTTGGCTCAAGCTCAACAGCACCAACAGAATAGGCAGAGCCAGCAGCATAGCAGGTAGCAAGGTAGCAAGTCGCCACCCACACAGCAGGCCCTTCAAATTCAGTTTCGTCAAACCTATTCCTGTTTTGTGAAAATGCGCAAACGCAGCGCATTATCCGTATTTTTTTGCTTACTTCCAGCCAGCTTTATTCATCAGCATCAGCGCGTCAGCGTTACGGGCACCCACTTTCTCAAGGGGGATAGACTCGGCTTTGAATTTGCCTAACGCCTTCAGGCTGTCGCTGATCTCAACGTCTTGACGCACCGGATACTCGCCATTGTGCTCTGCATACCATTGCTGCGACTCTTTGTTGAGCATAAAGCTTAATAGCGCCTTGGCATTTTCAGCATTCGGAGCATATTTGGTTACGCCAGCCCCGGAGATATTCACATGGGTGCCACGGTCCTGCTGGTTAGGCCAAAAAACCGCGACTTTCTTAGCGGCATCCACCTGAGACTGATCTGCATCCCCCAGCATGCCAATCAGATAGTAAGTATTAGCAATGGCGATATCACATTGACCGGCGGCCACTGCTTTAATCTGGTCGCGGTCTCCGCCTTTGGGTGGACGGGCAAAATTTTTCACCAGGCCTTTGGCCCATGCCAATGTGGCCTGCTCGCCAATTTGTTCCATCAGAGCGGAAACCATGGACTGGTTATAAATATTGCTGGAAGAACGCACACAAATGCGCCCTTTCCACTTGGCGTCGGTCAGGTCTTCCAGACGTCCTAATTCTTCAGGCTTAACCCGATCGACAGCATACATTACCGGACGCGCCCGCAATGTTAGGGCAAACCACTGATTGTTTTGATCACGCAGATTTTGTGGTACCAGGCCTTTGATCTCATCAGATTGCACACTTTGCAGCAGATTCGATTCTTTTGCCCATTGCAGGCGGCCCACATCGGTAGTGACCAATATATCAGCCGGACTAAACTGACCTTCTGTGGCAATACGTGACAACAGGGTGTCGGCATTTCCCGTGATCAGATTCACTTTAATCCCGGTTTGGGCAGTGAACTTGTCCAGAACCGGCTTAATCAGGGCTTCCTTGCGCGCAGAATAGACATTCACTTCCTCGGCGGCTTGCACCGGCGCCAGAGCTGACAGACCAAGAATTAGAGCAGCAACAGGTTTTAGCATGATGTTCCCTTAAATTTGAATTGGGGCGGCATGCCCCTGACACGGCCGCCACTTTATTATTTTTGAGAACCATTCTCAATAACAACCTTATCTGACCGTCGCAGCATGCCTGTCATTTAACGAAATAGCGGCATGGTCTTCACTTGCTCTGGTACATAAAATACTGGCATTCCTGCATCCCCAAATGCTGATAGGTTGCCTGGGCGGCCAGGTTATCTTTCTCCACATACAAGCGAAAGCCACATACGTTGCCCTGCTCTGCCGCTAACGCCTTTGCCTTAGTGTAGAGTGCAGAATAAATGCCCTGACGACGGTGCGCCGGCAATACATAAACACTTTGGATCCACCAAAACAGGCTGTTTCGCCAGTCACTCCATTCATAAGTGACCGCCAGACTACCGACAATTTCACCGCCTTTCTCGGCCACCAGATAAAAGCCAAACTGCGGATGGCGAAGTATGCCATTCACCCCCTGGCGCAAGGTGTTTTCATCAAGCGTTTTGTTCTCGGTTTCAAGGGCCATGGCCTGATTAAACTGGGTTAACGCCTCCAGATCTGACGCGACTGCCTGGCGAAGTAGAATATCCTGCATCAAAAGTCCTGCCTTATTGCCAACTAAAATCGAATCGCATTCTAGCCCAGAGCCAAGGTACTGCCAAAGCAACCTGCCCTGCTTTACCTGCCATCAAGCGTCTGGGCAAAAC
Organism: Bowmanella denitrificans; assembly: GCF_039522935.1. Classification (NCBI taxonomy): domain Bacteria; kingdom Pseudomonadati; phylum Pseudomonadota; class Gammaproteobacteria; order Alteromonadales; family Alteromonadaceae; genus Bowmanella; species Bowmanella denitrificans. Next base: position 1,114,488 of record NZ_BAAAEI010000006.1, read on the forward strand.
GAGGCCAGTTGGGTAAGATCCCGGCATCGATTAAATAACGGGTCATCTTATGAGTGACAATCCACTGGTTTATTCTACCGGCACCGGCCGTATTCAGCAGACTGAGCCTGCCAAACCTGTTCCTAAAGGGGATGGCATCATTCGCATTAAACGTGAAACCAAAGGGCGCAAAGGTAAAGGCGTGACCACGGTATATGGCATGCTGATGGACGATGCGCAGCTTAAGCAGCTTTGCAGCGATTTAAAAAAAGTCTGTGGTACCGGCGGTACCATAAAAGACGGGGTCATTGAAATTCAGGGTGACAATCGCGACAAGATTAAAGCTTTACTTGAAAAGAAAGGCTTTCAGGTTAAGCTTGCCGGAGGCTGAGGCCCCATCGTCAAGACTATCTCATTGAGGATCCCCAATGGAACATATTTCCCGCAGCGAGCTGACCATTCTGCTGGTTGAACCTTCCGATACCCAGCGTAAGATCATCGGTGCCATGCTGGCCAAGGAACAAATAGGCCGGGTAGAGACCGCCGGTAATGTGCAATCCGCTTTAGACGTTATCTATAAGCATGGGGTCGACCTGGTCGTCAGCGCCATGTACTTCGAAGACGGCACCGGCCTGGATTTGCTGAAAACCATAAAGCAGGATGAAAAAACCGCCGCCGTGGCCTTTATGCTGGTATCCAGCGAGTTCCGTCCGGCCAAACTGGAAGAATTCAAGCAAGCCGGCGTGGTAGCCATTCTGCCCAAACCTTTTGAACCCCTGCATTTGTCCCGCGCCTTAAATGCCACACTGGATTTAATCAACGCTGAAGAGCTTGAACTCGAGCTGTTTGATATCAACGAAGTGCGAGTCCTGCTGGTGGATGACAGTCGTATGGCCCGCAATCATATTCGCCGCGTGCTGGAAAATATGGGGCTGAAGAAGATTACCGAAGCCGAAAACGGTGCCATGGCACTGACCTTCCTGAAAGATCATGCCTTCGATCTGCTGGTCACAGACTACAATATGCCGGAAATGGATGGCCGCGAGCTGTCAGAGTTTGTGCGTTATAACCCGGATACGGCACATATCCCCATTATTATGGTGACCTCTGAGGCCAATAGCGCCCATATGAGTAATATTCAGCAAACCGGGGTCAATGCCTTATGTGATAAGCCATTTGAATCGGCAGAGGTTCGCAAGTTACTCAGCTCGTTGCTGGGCCACTAATCAACAAAAGCCGCGTACCTGCGGCAAGTTGTCCAAGGACGGACACAGATACACACTCCCTTATCGTTGTTTACCTGCGAGTTACCAAGGTGGCAAGGTGCTTTGCGTTTTATCTTGGCCATCTCCTTAGCGCCTTCTGCAGGCTGTCTGGCATTTTCTGCTCTGGCACGTTTTCTGGAATGCGGCGGCAAAGCAGCAATCTAATCCGACCTCTTCTCTTTGTCTGACTATCACCGTACTATGGTTCCAAAAACAAGGAGTTGCGCCATGCCCGCTGCCAAAACCAAACTACTCAAATCGTTGTTACTGGGCCTTACCGCTCTGTTGATTATTATGTTACTGAGCGCCTATTTGCTGCTGCGTGCCAGTCTGCCAAAACTGGATGGAGAACAGGCACTGCCAGGTCTCGGCCAGACCGTTGATGTCATGCGTGATGCAGGCGGCATGGCGGTATTTACGGCGCACAGCCGCCAGGATCTCGCCCATGCGGTAGGTTTTGTACATGCTCAGGAACGCTTCTTCCAGATGGATCTGCTCAGGCGCAATTCCGCTGGCGAATTATCCGGCTTGTTCGGTGCGGCGGCCCTGAAGCGGGACAAAGAAATCCGTCTGCACCGCTTCAGAGACAGAGCGCAACTTGCTTTGCAAACCATGCCTGCCCAGCACAGAGAAGTCATCGAAGCCTATACTCATGGCGTAAACCAGGGGTTGGAAGCACTCGCAGCACGTTCATTTGAATATTATCTGTTGGGTGCTGAACCTGTGCCCTGGCAGCCCAGTGACACAATGCTGGCCCTGTATAGTATGTATCTGGATTTACAACACCATGATGGCCGACGAGATCTCAGTCTGACGTTGATGAAATCTTACCTTCCCGAAGACCTTTACGCCTTTTTACACCCCCCTGGCAGCCAGTGGGATGCGCCTATCGACGGCAGCATACTGGCAACAAACCCGCTTCCGACTTCAGGCTGGCCGACATCACAGAATAAGGAATTAGTGATGCTCGACGGCAGCCCCGAAGACCGAACGATTGGCAGTAACAACTGGGCTGTGGGCGGTGCATTGAGTCCTTATCAGGCCGGGATCCTGGCGGACGACATGCACCTTGGGCTGCGCGTGCCCAATATCTGGTTTAAGGCACAATTTAACTGGCAACAGAATGGTCAACAGCACCAGGTAACAGGCGTTACCCTGCCCGGCACCCCACTAATGGTGGTTGGCAGTAATGGTAAGCTGGCCTGGGGGTTTACCAATAGTTATGGTGACTGGAGCGATCTGATACGGCTGAAACTGAATGAAAACGGCGATCAATATCTGACCCCGGCGGGCTATCAACCCTTTACTTTTGTCAGCCAGCAAATCGATATTAAAGATGCGCCAACACAAACAATTCAGGTTAAAGAAACCATCTGGGGACCAGTGGTCTCTGAAGACGAACACGGCAATCCGCTGGCACTGCGCTGGGTAGCCCATGACCAGCAAGGCGCCAATATGAATCTGATTGGTCTGGAACTGGCACACACCGTGGAACAAGGCGCTGATGTCGGCAATACCATGGGCATCCCGGCCCAGAATCTGATGATGGCTGACAGTCAGGGCAATATCGGCTGGACTATTGCCGGCCCTATGCCCGTGCGTTTTGGTTTTGACAGCCGCTATATTGCCGACTGGAGCGACGGCAGTGCTGGCTGGTCCGGTTACCTGGAATCCAACGATTATCCGCGAGTTATTAATCCTGCTCACCATCGTCTGTGGACCGCCAACGCGCGCGTGGTTGGCGGGCAGATGTACGATAAAATCGGCGATGGTGGCTATGCATTGGGCGCCCGCAACCAGCAAATTCGTGACGATTTATTCGCCAAGGATAGCCTCAATGAACAAGACCTGCTGGATATCCAGTTGGATAACCGCGCGGTATTTTTAACCCCCTGGCATGACTTTATGCTTAAAACCGTTCTGCCAGCCAGTCAGCATCCGCAAAAAGCGCTGGTTATCGAAGCCCTGCAAAACTGGACAGCCAGCGCGGCAGAAGATGACCTTGGCTACTTGTTGGTGCGCCAGTTTCGGTTAAACCTGCGCGATAAAGTGTTCCAGGACCTCAACCGCCTGATGCTGGCACATTCGCCGCGTTTTAACTTCAATGCGGTGCGCAATCAGATGGAAGCCCCGCTGTGGCTGATGGTGAGCCAGCAACCGCAAAACCTGCTACCCAGTGATTATGACAGTTGGACGGAGTTGTTTAATGCCGCGCTGACCGACAGTCTGGCCAAGCTGGATAAAGACTTTGGTGACTGGCGCACACTGACCTGGGGTCAGTTCAATGCCGTGGATATTCGCCACCCCATGAGTGCCTTTGTACCGCTGCTCGGTGAGCTTACCGATATGCCTAAGCTACCGCTGGCTGGCGACTCCTTTATGCCAAGAGTAGCGCAAAGCAGTTCTGGTGCTTCCCAGCGTTTGGTAGTGGCTCCGGGCCATGAAGACAAGGCCATATTCCATATGCCTTCAAGTCAGGCCGGTCATCCCCTGTCCCCCTATTTTGGTGTGGGCCATGAAGCCTGGCGCAGTGGTCAGCCCACCGGACTGTTGCCGCAAGCAACGCGTTATCAGCTCCGGTTGATTCCAGGTGAATAAAGTTTTGTTGGAATTGATATAAGTATTCAGCTTGTTTAGGGTTGACAAGCAGACTGTCAGCCCCTAGATTCGAGGGCATGAAATTATATACATTGTCTTTTGCGCACTTTTTTACCTCACCTGAGCCCGGGAGGTAACTGGCTGCGTGAAAGTCGGATACAAAAACCTCCCACCAGGGAGGTTTTTTCGTTTTCAGCAACAGGAAATACAGATGACAGACTATCAGGCCCAACTGGAAGAGATTCGACAACATATCAGCGCCCTGGATGCAGAGCTACTGGGTTTGCTGGCTGAGCGCCAGCAACTGACCAATCAGGTGGCAGAAACCAAAATTAAGGCCCATATGCAGGTGCGTGACCCAGCCCGCGAAGAGCAACTGCTGATTAAGCTGATTAAGCAAGGCCAACTATTGGGCCTGCCCCCCCAATACATCACTGCGCTATTTCATGTGATCATTGAAGATTCAGTGCTTAACCAGCAAATGTTACTGGCACAAAAGGCTAATCCAGACAATGCCCAGCCACTTAACCGCGTGGCCTTTTTGGGTGACAAGGGCTCTTATAGTTATCTTGCCACGCAAAAATATTTTGCCCGCCGCTCAGGGGAGTTGCTGGAAATAGGCTGCCCCAGTTTTGATGCCATAGTGGCTAAGGTTGAATCCGGTGAAGCCGATTACGCCGTATTGCCAATTGAAAACACCTCATCGGGCAGTATCAATGAAGTATTCGATTTGCTGCAGCACACCCGTCTGTCGATTATCGGCGAACTGACGCATCCGGTGGAACATGCATTGTTGGTGGGTTGTGATACTGATATCAGCAAACTCAAAACTTTGTATGCCCACCCGCAGGTATTCTCCCAGTGCAGTCATTTTCTTGCCGAACTTGGCAATATTGAGGTCAAACCCACCGACAGCACGTCTGCCGCAATGCTGAAGGTCAGTGAAATGCAGGACCCATCAATCGCTGCTATCGGCAGCGCTCCAGGCGGTGCCCTGTATGGTCTGACACCAATTAAGTCGAATCTGGCCAACCAGAAAGAGAATCACAGCCGCTTTATTGTGGTGTCACGCAAGCCGGTCAATGTACCGCTGCAGATCCCGGCCAAAACCACTCTGGTGATAAGCACCGTACAAAAACCAGGTGCCTTAGTAGAAGCACTGCTGGTACTGCGCGACAACGAGATCAATATGACCAAGCTGGAATCCCGCCCTATTAACGGCAATCCCTGGGAGGAAATGTTTTACATTGACGTGGAAGCTAACCTGCAGGACGGCCATATGCAGACTGCGGTTGAACAGCTGCGCGGCATCACCCGATTCTTAAAAGTGCTGGGTTGTTATCCCAGTGAGGAAGTCGCGCCAACCCGGGTAGCCGCAGCTGGCGCATTGCAGGAATAAACGACTTGGCGGCAGTCTGTGCATGATTTAACCCATCACTGCCCTAAGCTGCTCAGCCCTGTCCACTCAGGGTTTCATGGCTTCGCCCAGTTCATCATCAATGGCTCTGGCCGTCTTAAAGGCGGCCCGCTCCATCAAACGCGCGGCATATTGCTCAAACTCCGGGCGCTTGGGTAATGTACCAAACTGGATCCCCCAAATCACATGGGAGCCAACATACACATCGGCGGCGGTAAATCTGCTACCGGCCACATAGTCGGACTCGGCTAACTTTGCCGCCAGCACGTCAACCGCTTTATCGTAGCTTCCATACCCCACCATGCGCTGCTGCTCGTCACTGACCTGCACATTCAGAGAACGATTCACGATGGCGGCTTCCAATGGTCCTGCGGCAAAAAACAACCAACGCAAATAATCCGCCAGTTCTGCTTTTTCAGGCGCCAGGGCCGCGTCAGGAAAGCATTCAGCCAGATAAGCACAAATAGCCGCACACTCGGTGACCACCTTGCTTTTGTGCACGATAGCCGGCACTTTGCCCATGGGGTTGATTTGCAGAAATGCCGGGGCCTTCATCTGCTCGCCATATGGCACAATTTGCTGCTGATAATCAGCACCTGTCTCTTCCAGCATCCAACGGACAATTTGTCCGCGGGACCAGGGGTTGGTGTAGAACGTCAATTCGCAATCTACGTTGTCGGTCAGTGGCATTTTGTGTTCCTTTTAGTGGTTTTGTTTCTACTAAGAATGTTGTCTGTTGAGAATCCGGCAGCTTGCTTTGGTCAAAACGCTTGCCTTTGCAATGGCATTTAGGCAACCACCGACATTTACATTATTTTTACATTACTCTATGGTTGGCTGTCGAGGCAAAGGTGAGTCTAAGTCTTATCGTCACTGCCGACACTCCAAGGATTCACTCATTCAGACGTAGGTTGAATACCTCTGGCATTTCACAACGGATTAAAGGCTGTTGAATCAAGCCATAAGGAAAACCATGTCATCTTACAAACAAACATCTCTTTATGGGCCGCTGGCGGCTCTGACACTACTGCTGCCCACAACCGCTGGTGCTGTGGAGTGCAGTAACCTGCCTGTTTGGGACGCCGCCCAGGCTTACCATGGCGGTAATCAGGTACAACACCTGCAGATAGCTTACCAGGCAAATTGGTGGACACAGAATCAGCAACCGGCCAGCCATTCAGGCCAGTATCAGGAATGGCGCAGATTGGGTGATTGCGATACTGGCAATCTCCTCCCCAACGTCACACTTACATCGCCCCTGAACGGAAGTATTTTCAGTAAAAATGACAACGTTGTCATCTCAGCAGCTGCATCAGACCCAGATGGTCAGGTCGCATCTGTGGCGTTTTCAGTGAATGGTAACTTGCTGCTTGTGGATACCCAAATCCCCTATGAAGTCACTTGGCCGGCGGCAGTTGGACAACAACGCATCCTTGCCACTGTGACTGACGATCTAGGCGCTACAAACCAGGCCTGGGCGGATATTGAGGTTTTGGACCCGGATAATCAGGCACCCAGTGTGAGTCTGACAAATCCTACGGCAGACGCAGAGCTGACTGCCGGAAACAATGTCACACTCAGCGCCGAGGCCAGTGATAATGATGGGCAAATTCAGTCTGTCAGTTTCTATGTAGATAACATCCAGGTCGGCGAAACCAGCGCCCTGCCCTATCAAACCAACTGGCTGGCCGTCGCGGGTCAACATAGTTTTAAAGCCAGGGTCATCGACGATGACCAGGCCGAAAGCTTCAGCAATGTGGTGACACTGATGATTGCGGACAAACCCGGTGGCGGATGTGCCGGATTGCCAGTCTATCAGCCAGGCACGGCCTATCAGGCCGGTCAACTGGTACAAAACCAGAATCATCAATACCGCTGTAACGTGGCAGGTTGGTGTTCGTCCGCTGCCGACTGGGCTTATGCGCCCGGTACTGGTGCCCATTGGACTCAGGCCTGGAGCGACCTGGGAATTTGTGCCATTGCCCCAACGGTGCATTTGGACTCACCTGTGGATAATGCCGTGCTGCTGGCAGGCGCAGAAGTGAATATTCAGGCCAGTGCTTCCGATGACGATGGCAGCGTGACCAACGTGGCTTTTTATGCCAACAACCAGCTTCTGGGTCAGGACGACACGCCGCCCTACCATCTGCTTTGGGTGGCGAATCCAAGCGGCGATGTGCAACTGAAGGCCATTGCCACCGATAACGACAATAATCAGGCCGAGGATAGCGTGTTAGTGCGGGTCAGTAATGAACCGGTTGTGGTGTCACTGACATCTCCCGCCAATGGAACCCGCGTTAACTTAGGCACAAGCCTGACGCTGACAGCCGACGCCAGTTCAGCCGTAGCCCAGGTAAACAACGTCGCTTTTAAAGTCAATGGTGTGGTTATTTCTACCGATACCAGCGCCCCTTATTCAGCAAACTGGCTAGCCGGGTCGACCGGAAACTACAATCTGACGGCCATGGTGACTGATGACCTCGGCAACACTGCCACCAGCAGTGCGGTGAGCGTTGTCGTCAATGCCACACCAAGGGGTAAAACTCATAAACTTATCGGCTATTGGCATAACTTCCAGAATCCAGCAGGATGCCCGGTACCCTTGGGTAGCATATCTCCACGCTGGGACGTTATTGATATTGCGTTTGCCGACAATGACTTTAATGTCAGCGGACGGGTCAATTTCAATCTGTTTGATGGACAGGGCTCAAGTTGCGCGGGCATTGATGCCACGCAGTTTAAACAGGATGTGGCGGCGCTGCAGGCCCAGGGTAAGAAAGTGGTGCTGTCATTGGGCGGGGCAGAAGGCACTATTACCCTCAATACCGATGCGGATGAACAAGCCCTGGTTAGTAGTTTAACCGCCATTATCAATGAATGGGGATTTGACGGTCTGGATATCGACCTGGAAAGCGGTTCGAATTTGGTGCATGGCTCACAGATCCAGGCGCGTTTACCCAGAGCCCTGAAGCAGATAGAAAAAAATATGGGCCGGGATATGTACCTGACCATGGCGCCGGAACATCCCTATGTGCAAGGCGGCTATGTGGCCTATTCAGGTATCTGGGGGGCCTATATTCCACTGATTGATGAATTGCGTGACACCCTGGATATTCTGCACGTTCAGCTTTACAACAATGGTGGACTCAGACACCCCTACGCAGCCCAAACGGCACCCGCCGGTTCGGTGGATATGATGGTAGCGTCGGCCAGAATGCTGTTAGAAGGCTTTGAGCTGGCCGATGGCAGCAGATTTTTACCACTTAGGGATGATCAGGTTGCTTTGGGCCTGCCTTCGGGCAGAAGCTCAGCAGGCTCAGGGCAGGCCAGCACGGCGGATATTATCCGCGCCCTGGATTGCATCAGCAAAGGAACACAGTGTGCAACACTTGTGCCCAACCAGTTATTCAGCCAGTTTGCCGGTGTAATGACCTGGTCGATTAACTGGGATATTCATGACGACTATATTTTCTCAGTGCCAATCGGACAAAAACTGGATGCCATGAATGCCGGGCAATAGTGATGCAGCCGTAAAAAACTAATCAGGCAATTCAGTAAGTGAGCCCCGCATGTCGGGGCTCTTTGTTGCATGACATTAATGTGCAGTTATCTGCACTTTTCACCCACATCGTATTTCCATCATCAAAAAATCCTGGCATCGGCATCGCATTGCAGCTCCACCATTGAGACTGTTCGGCGGCCTTTAATGCAGGAGAATATCATGCTCAACCGCCAATTTTCGGCACTTAAACTATTGTTGCTATCCACATTTTCTGTCAGTTCAATCACCGGCGCACAGGAGCCCAGCGTAACCGATGGCGCACAAACCGCCTTTGGAGAGAAGCAAGGCATTGAATCTATTGGTCTTTACAATGAGGTTATGGTGCGAGGTTTCGACTTAACCCAAAGCGGTGCTTATCGCATAAACGAGCACTATTTTGCCCGGGCCAGCGGCCTGTCTGAATCGCTACTGGCAGGTTTAACCGTGTCTGTGGGAATCACCGCGGCTCAGCTCGATCTGCCTTCGCCTTCTGGAGTCGTGCTATACAGGTTACGTGAACCGCAAGAGCAGAATAGTCTGTCACTAAGTCTGGGGGTGCGAGATATCGATACTTTGCATGCCGATGCGCAAGGCACCCTGATCACAGCCGACAACAGTCTGGCCCTATCCGGCCACATATTGGCACAACCCGACTATCATGGCGGCACCGCACAGTCGGGGCAGAAATACAGCGGCGGCAGCACATTAAGATGGCAGCCTGACGACAACAGCACTGTATATCTGTTTACAGGTATGCAAACCCTTGAACATGACGGCAATGTGCAAGTTTACCCAGCTCAGGACAATGCCCCCCCGTCAATCCCACTAAAAGAAAATCTTGCACCGGATTGGGCCAGATATAAATCTACCGACGGGGCTGCTGGCTTGCTGTATCAATATCACCACAATGACTGGACACTTGATGCATCAGTTACCCATTCCTTTGTACGAACAAAACTCAATGACACCACATTGCTGAGTATTGATAAGGCCGGACGAGTCAACAGTACCATCTACCATTTACCTGCAACACGCAGTTCTGCCAGTGCTGTGGAAACCAAACTGGCCCGGCAGCTGTACAACGGCGAGTGGCAGCATAGCCTGGGCATAGGTCTCAGGGGCAGGCGCAGCAATACCGACCTGGTTGATGCTTACGCAATAGATGGCGGTCAATACCGCCTGACGGATTCGTCCTTTAACGTGGCGGTATCAATGCTTCCGGTTCAATGGCCGATGGGGCGTGACAAGGTTGATCAACAAGTGGCTAGCCTGAACTATGCCGGAGATTATGCCAACTCGCTGTCCATCCGTTTGGGGGCGCATAGATCCCGCTATGAAAAAGATGTACAACAACCCAGTGGCTTATCGTCTTTCCTTAGCCAGGATGATTGGTTTTTCAATGCCTCACTTACCACCAGACTAGATGCGCACTGGCAGCTATTTGGCAGCTTTGTCAATGGTTTGGAAGAGAATGGTGTCGCGCCTGCTTCGGCAAGCAATTATGGTGAAGTGATGGCACCGGTTAAAGCTCAGCAATGGGAGCTGGGATTTAATCTGGATGTTTCACCACAAATAACTTTGCAAGGTTCGCTGTTCGATATCGACAAACCTGTCACGGGCATCGCAGCCAATGGTCGCTATCAGCTAGTGGGTGATGTCAGCCACAAAGGATTAGAACTGTCCCTGGCCGGAGACATATACTCGGCAACCCGGGTTGTTTTGGGCGGTGTGTGGCTGGATGCCAGTTTACAGGGACAGGACGGCAATCGCGTAGAGCCACCGGGCGTGTCGTCTTTTAATGCTACTTTTAACGTTGAACACAGACTAAGCAATAACTGGGTTATTGATGCTCAACTGGTCCATGAAGGAGCTAGACGTATGTGGCTGAAGGGCGACACAGAGATACCCGGAGTCAGCTTTCTGACTCTGGGATTTCAGCACAACTTTAAATTGAATGACATTGCCTTTTCGCTGCGTGGACAATGGATTAACGCACTGGACAAGGAAGGTTACTACGCAACATCCTCTGGTGCCTTGGTTCCCATTTGGCCACAAAGCTACCGGCTGATGCTGAATAGCAGATTCTAAGGTCTGTCCAAGCCGATCAGTGCAATATGGCTTTCATCTTCATCACCATCCATAATCAATAAACGTTGCCGACTGGGGTCAAAGGCCAGGTCGGCGACTCCCTTACTTAGGCGCGTCGTGTCCAGTTGCACACGTTCGCCATTGGTTTTGAGTTGCCAGATACCATCAGATTCTATTGTGGCAATACCTTGCTCGATCACAACCCAGGGCCTGTTGCCATGTGTTGTTATTAAGGTCGGGGCAGTCGTCAGCTGTCCCTCGTGCCACTTCAACTGCCAAAATACCGGGCTCTGCCGCCGTTTAGCAAAGATACCAGCAGGACCTGCCCGCAAGGCTAGCCAATCGTTCCCCAACTCGGGATACCCCGTAACCAGACCGCTTTGCACGTCGGCCGTTGCCAACTGCCATCCCTGCTGTTCGCTGCGAGCCAAAAACACCAAGCCATCATCATCTGGTAAAAACTGCGGATTGGCTTTATCTCCTGTCACTTGCGTCAACTGTACCGGTTCACCATCTAATGCTGAAAGCAAAAATAACTGTGCCTGTCGTTGGGTCACTGCCACAAAGGCGAGTAAACCACTGTCGTTGCTCCAGACCGGCCCATGCACAAAACTGGCCTGTCTGTGAGTTAGCTGGCGCAATCCCCTATCATTCATCAGCCACACTTGTGGGCTTCCCGACGCCATTGACACAAAGGCAATCCGACCGTGCGTATCAATATCCGGCGACCAGGTTTCTGCGGTAATGGTTTGCTGCGGCGTATCCTGGTCCAGCCAATACAGATGGCGCCGGGCTTGCCACATCTCGGCCACTAGCTCGCCCCGAGTGTTAGTGGCAATCTGAGTGATTGGCGTGGTACCCCAGTTTAACCTGTAGGGGCTCCCCCCTGTGCTGTCAATTGCCCACAATCCCCAGTCACCACCGCGGCTGGAACTAAAAAAAATGCTATGACCATCCGCAGCCCAGGCGGCACCGTGCGCTTTCCAACCATCGAAGGTTAATTGTTGCAGGTCCTGTAATTGACCATTAGCCAAGTCGGCCACCATTAAGTCATTCACGCCGGCCGAAGGTGTGCGCCTGAACAACAACTTACTGCCATCAGGAGAAAGTACGGGATCAAGATCGCCGTGAGAACCCGCGGGAGGGGTGGTCAAAACCGACTCTGTCGCCTTTATCCAGTCAATCAAATACAGCCGGCGCCTGTCATCATGCGCTTGACTGCGACTGACAATAACCTGTTCGCTATTACCTACAAAGGTAGCTCGTCCATATCCGCCTGGCTCACACTCGGTCACCTTGTGCTGACGTTGCGTCAGCAAATCCAACATCATCAAGGTACAACGTTCATCCTCCACCCGGTTAAACAACAGCTTCCGACCGTCATTGCGCCATACGGGATAAATGTCATCGGCTTTGCCGTCGATCAACACACGGGCGGCAACGCCGTTAAGTTCCTGCAAATGTATATCCCAAGAACCGTTCTCGCCTCTGGTTACAAAGGCCAGTTGCCGTCCATCGGGGCTCAGGGCTGGCTGCGTTTCGACCCCTTGCTTAGCGGTAAGTGGCGTTACTTGATTCGTTGACCATTGAGCTCCATAGTTAAACCACCCACCATACAAAATGACACTTACTACCACTAGTAGCAGCGATCCCAACACTAACATTCTGAAGCTTGGCCAGTGCGACTCAGATGAGAGCGAGAAAGCCGCCAGATCGCTGTTTTGCAGTCGGTAACCAATCTTTGCAATAGTATCGATACTCAGACCAGGATGGGGTGATATCAGCTTACGTAATTGGCCAATACATCGATTGATTGCCCCATCTGACACTATCCTTCCCTGCCAGCAACGTTGTAACAATTCATCCCGACTTACTACGTCACCACTGCGTTGATGTAAGGCCACCAACACCTTCATACAGCGAGGCTCCACGCTAAACACTTGCTTATCTGTATTCAGGATCTCCAAAGCACTGGGACGCACCAACAGATCACTCAGTTGAAAGTCCGCAACGTCGGTCAGGTGGATCTCATCTAGCTGGCGATCTGTCATTGGATTGCGAGGAATTCATCGAAAAGCTGAGAAGCAGGGCTGTACTCTACCGTTGATTATCGTCAATGTGAACAGCCCTGCGCGTACACACTCCTCAGGCGTGGCTGCGATCATCGTCAGCCTTTAGTAGTAGCTTTTTACTCTCCACCAGGCTCTCCTTGGCGAAATTGCCAAACCACTGGCCGATATGGAAGAATTCCTTGATAAAAGTGCCTTTGTCTCCCGCTTCCAGGGTTGCCAGGGCCTGATCGAAACGATCACGGAATCGCCTGAGCAGGGCAACACTGTCTTTATTATTAAAGATAATATCGGCATATAAATTGGGAGACTGGGCGAATAAACGCCCTACCATTGCCAGCTCCAATCGGTAGATGGGCGAACTGAATTGAATCAGCCTGTCCAGATCGGGATTCTCACCCGCCAGATGTGCACCATACACATAAGAGCAGAAGTGACGCATCACCTGAATAAAAGCCATGGCATCGTCATGCTGCTGCGCCGTACTTTCTTTTAAAATAGCGCCCCAACTGCGCATCTGCTCCAGCAACCATTCATAGCGTTCAGGGTAACGGCCATGACAAACCACAATCACTTGCTTTACCAGGCTCGATACATCTGCACCAAACATGGGATGCAGACCCAGCACTGGCCCTTTATGCACCTCCAGCATGGCCTGCAAGGGTGCGGACTTAATACTGGTAATATCCGCCAGTAAGCAGTCTGCCGGTAACATATTCAGTTTGCCGATAATATCTTCCGTCAGTTTCATCGGCACCGATACAAGCACCAGACCAGCCCCGGCAAACAGGCTCTGTGCATCAGGCCAGTCTTCCTGCTCAAGAATAGCGACGTCATAGCCACTCATTCTGAACATATCCACAAACACGCTCCCCAGTGCGCCTTTACCGCCTATCACTACCACTTTACCCAGTTCAGTCTGGCAACAACGGTATCGCTGGTGCTGTGTTTGGTACGACTCGCGCATAATGCGCCTGAGCAGATCCTCAACCAAAGCAGGTGACAATCCCAGTGCTTCGGCTTCGGCCCGGCGCTTGGCAATAAGATCGGCTTCACGGCTAGGTACATAAATGGGCAGCCCAATCTGACTTTTTACCTCACCCACCTGACGGGTGATGGAAAGGCGTTTAACCAGCAGCGCCACCAGTTGACTGTCCAGTTCGTCTATCTGTTGGCGCAGGGGCGCCAGGGGATCGGCCTGTTCGCTCATTGTCAGCTCGCTTGTTTCAGTTTTTTCAGACGCATAGGTAAAACCGTAATCAGCTTCTCCCTGGTCTGTTTCAGCAGCTTGTCGGTGCTTGGCCAGTCAATACAACCGTCAGTAATGGACAGGCCATATTCCAGCTCGGCAGGTTTTTTACCATTGCTGCTCTGGTTCCCGGCATGCAGATGACTTTCCAGCATAATACCGATAATAGACTGGTTACCTTCCAATATCTGGTTGGAAACATTGGCCGCCACCAAGGGCTGACGACGGTAATCCTTATTGGAGTTGGCATGACTGCAATCCACCACCAAACCGGCGCTTAAACCCGCAGCATTAAGCTGTTGTTCACACTCAGATACGCATACGGAATCGTAGTTAGGCTGTTTGCCACCGCGCAGAATAATGTGTCCGTCCGGGTTGCCCTGAGTTTGAATAATACTGACTTGCCCCTGCTTGTTAATGCCCATAAAGCTGTGCCCGGACGCTGCTGATTGCAATGCATTAATCGCAATATCCAGACTACCATCCGTGCCGTTTTTAAAGCCAACCGGCATAGACAAGCCACTGGCCATCTCACGGTGAGTCTGCGACTCAGACGTGCGGGCGCCGATAGCCGACCAGGCAAACAATTCAGCCAGATATTGCGGGCTGATAGGGTCCAGCGCCTCTGTGGCCACTGGTAGTTCCAGCTCAGACAACCAAATCAGCAACTCTCTGGCTTTACGCAGGCCAGCTTCAATATCAAAGGTGCCATCCAGATGCGGATCATTAATCAGGCCCTTCCAGCCCACCGTCGTACGGGGCTTTTCAAAATACACCCGCATCACTATGTACAGGGTGTCTTTGGTTTCTTCGTGAAGTTGCTTGAGTTTAAGGGCATATTCTTTGGCCGCTTCAATATCATGAATAGAGCATGGGCCGCATACCACCAACAGCCGATGATCACGACGATGAATAATATCGGCAATGGTGGCACGCGACTGAGCGATTCGCTCCAATGCACGACTGCTCACCGGCATTTCCCTGGCCAGGGCGTCCGGGGTAACGAGAACTTGCTCACCAGATACGTGAACGTTATGAATGGAATCTTTTAACATGGTGGTCATTACCTGTATTAATGTCTTTACAAATACGAAGAAAGTATGGCACGAAAATCGCGCCGAAACAGAAAAGATCAGCGGTATCGGGAGGTTTTAAAAAGCGGGTGTAACTTTATATTTACTTTCATGATATTTTTTAATTTAAACATAATTGACTTTTTACCATTTCATGAACTCACTATCAAGTCGCGATTGAGCAAGAAGTCCTATAAGTGGTTTCTGCATAACTTATGTTAATTTGTCACAATTTAACCTGAGCAAACAGCCTCGGCTTTCATCCTGCTGTCACATAGCAAGCTTAGCCTGCGCGCAACCCCCGGTTGCCCCAATGACCGGGCAAACAACAGCAGTGAGAGTCCCATGTTGAAAAAGCTTAGCCTGATTATTTCCTTGCCCGTTTTATTTGGCCTTTTGGTGCTGTTTGCACTGAATATGGCCTCGTTACACCAGACTCAGAAAATTATTCGCGGTTTTGAAAATATGGAACAAAACACCTTAGCTGCTGAGCGACAAACCTCGGTTGTGCTGGCGAATTTCAAAACTCAGGTGCAGGAATGGAAAAATGTATTGCTACGTGGCTACGATGCCAAAAGCCTGGATAAATACTGGGGCAGCTTCGTTAAACATGAAGGCCTGATCCAACAGCAACTGGACCTGCTTGAACAAAACTACCATTTGCCTGCTGATATCATTGACGACATAAAATCCTTCCGCACGGCTCATCAAACCATGGCCAGGCAATACCGGGAAGGCCTTGAGCAGTTTATTCAGGCAGACTTCGAACCTAAATTTGGCGATAAGGTTGTCAAGGGTATGGACAGAGAACCCGCTGCTCGTTTGGCGACGCTGGAAAAGAAAATTGCTGAACTGGCACGACAAGAACTCACCCAGCTTAAGGGCCACGCCAATGCGGTCATCCAGTCCATTTTGGTCCTCAGTTTACTTCTGACCATATCCACCATCTCCTTGGTTATGTACGTATTACGCCAGCAAGTGATACGCCCGACCAAATCCATCACAACCAGCGTGCGTGATTTGATGAATTGTAAATACGACTCAGTGATGAATTATCAAAGTCATCACGAGTTGGGTGAACTAGCCAATGCCACACGTCATATGCAGGATAAAATGCAAAGCACGGTAACCTTACTTAGCCAGGCACAACATGAGGTTAATCATTCATTTGATGCGTTGCAGGAAATCAGCAGCATTATCAACGAAGGGGCCAGGAGCCAGCAGAATGTTTCCCTGCAGCTGCAGCAAGGTATGGATAATCTCAATGGGATAGTCAATAAGCTGCAGAATGTCACTAATTTGGTCTCCAGCGCCACCCATCAGGCCAAGCAGAATGTAGACGCCTGCTTCAGAATTTTTGATAAAGCCAACAGTGGCTTTGAGCGTCTGGTGGTGGATACCGAGCAAACCAGCAAACTGATTGAAGATTTACAGAGCAAGAGCGCCAGCATCCACAAGGTGGTCCGGGTCATCAATGAAATTGCCGATCAGACCAACCTGCTGGCGCTGAATGCTGCCATTGAGGCCGCCAGAGCAGGTGAACATGGCCGGGGCTTTGCGGTTGTTGCCGATGAAGTTCGCACCCTGGCATCCAAAACTCAGAACTCAACCGCCGATATTCAGGCCATGCTCAGCAGCTTTCAGCAGGATTCCGGCCAGGCCGTTAATGCCATGCAACAAGGCAAAGAGCAATGTATCGCCAATGCCGATGAGGCCAAAGCGGCACTGGCTCGTCTGAATGAACTGGTAGAAGATGTGGCAGATATCAACTCGGTGGTTGCTGAACTGAATCAGGCCGCCGAAGCGCAGTCTACGGTGCTGCTACAGATGAATGCCTGCGCCAATCAGGTGGTGGAATCATCTCAGGAATACATTGCCCTGTCTGAGCGAACTGATGTGTCCAGTGCGGTTAAACAGGCTTCGCAAAACCTGCATAAAGTGGTGGACTCGCTGACCCGGCAACAAACACCGGCAAATAGTGCTCATTCGTTAAGCTCCAGCAATGGAGCCGGCCCTTCAGGTCAGTTTGCGATAGGCCTGAGTCAGTAACTGACAATATTGATGTTGGCCGCCTTTATCGGGATGATGCTGATGCATTAACCGGCGATATTGGCGGCGTATGGTTTCACTATCAGCCTGTTCATCCAGTTCCAGCACCGCCAGCGCTTCACGGCGCTCGTCGGCAGACAACTGCCCGGCCATACGTTGCCAGAATCCCTCCAGCAGTTGCGTCACGCCGCCACTGTCCGTTTCCTGCAAATTCTGCCAGTCCAGATAATAGCTGCACAGAGCATCATGCTCCGTTAGCTCTGCTGAGCCGGATGAATAAGGTAAGAGTTGAATACGCAGAGCGCTGATTTGCAAGTCGCCTTCACGGCGCGCGCGCAGTTGTTCACGAAGCTGATAGAGCTGATTAAACAGCAGGAAATGGGTTTGAAATAACACCAGATTATCTGACAAATCCAAATCGGCAGTAAAAACGCCCATTGCCGGTTCTTTTAACCTGTCAATCAGCGCATATTCACTTATGCCCTGTGGAGCCTGCTGCAACAAATTGTGCAGCAGGTCGGTAAGATCAGGGGACGGATTCAAACACAGTCCCCTTTAGTCTTTGCATCAACCGGCCGGATATACATAGCTGGCTTGTATACCCAAAGGTATGCCCATGCCTCAATAGATCAGCAAAAATGCCGTCCAAATCACCATAATACAGATAGAGAATGGCAACATCAGTGACAACACCGTACCAATCCCTGTGTATTTTACATAACGCTGACAATACACCACCACCAACGGGAAGTACGGCATCAGTGGTGTGATAATGTTAGAGGAGGAGTCCCCTACCCGGTATGCCGCCTGGGTAAGGTCCGGGGAAATCCCCAATTGCATCAGCATTGGCACAAAAATGGGGCCGAGCAGCGCCCACTTGGCCGACGATGAACCAACAAACAGATTGACAAACGCGGTCAGGAAAATCAGCCCGACAATCGTCACCATGGAAGGGAGTTGCAGGGTTTGTAATACTTGCGCGCCTTCAATGGCCAGCAATGCGCCCAGATTTGATTTACCAAATGCATCAATAAACAAGGCACAGAAAAACGCCATCACGATGTAATAGCTCATACTGCCCATGGACTTGCTCATAGCTCCGATGATGTCACGGCTGGATTTAAAAGTGCCTGCTACCAAGCCGTAAACCACACCAGGCAGAATAAACAACAGGAAAATCAGCGGCACAATACTGCGCATCACCGGGGCAGAAAAAGACGCCAGTTGTCCTTGTGGATCGCGAAGCGGTGAATCCACCGGCCATAAAATAGCGACCAATAAGCCAATCCCGGCCAGCATCACCAAGGTAGCAATGCGCAGGGCTTTGCGATCTTTATCGCTCAGGGCATCAAACTTGGGTATTTCTCTTGGATCACCATCCACCTGGGTGTCTTTAAGACGCGGCTCAATCACCTTATCCGTTAAAAACCAGCCAATGGCGATTATCAATAAGCTGGAAGCGCTGGTGAAATACCAGTTATTCAGCGGGTTTATCTGCATGCCTGGATCGATAATCTGTGCGGCACTTTGGGTAAAACTTTGCAGTAATGGATCAATGGCTGATGGCACAAAGTTGGCAGCAAAGCCACCACTAACGCCGGCAAACGCGGCAGCAATACCAGCCAGCGGATGACGGCCCATGGCGTAGAAAATTACCCCGGCCAACGGAATAACCAGCACGTAGCCAGCGTCAGTGGCGGTATGGCTGACAATGGCCACCAGAATAATAGATGGTGTCAGCAGAAACTTCGGTGTTGAGTCCAGCATGCGTTTAAGACCGGCATTAATAAAGCCGGAATGTTCCGCCACCCCAATTCCCAGCATAGACACCAGCACCACGCCAAGCGGCGCAAAGGTGGTAAAAATGGTGACCATACGCGACATAAAGTCGGCCAGGCTGGCACCGGTAAGCAAGTTGTTGACGACTATCGTCTGACCGGTTCGGGGATCGAGGGCATCAAAGCTGACATTGGCCAACAGTGCCGACAATACCCAGACGATGACCAGGCTGATAAGAAAAATGACGGCAGGATCGGGAAGCTTATTCCCTACCTTTTCTATTTTGTCCAGCGCCCGGCTGGTCCAGTTTGCTTGGGCTGTCATCAGGTTACTCCGTTATTGTTGTTATGGGTACGATTCCGTATTCCAAAGGAATACGGCAAAGTGTGCCACACTGAAGCGCGCTGGCAAATCAGACAAGGCAGAATCCTGCTTATTCGCAGTAAATTTGCCCAGTTCAGCATAAAATCCAGGGGTGTTAACCGTAGCGTTCCCCGATAATTGCCCCTAAACTGTAATAAAAACAACAATAAGGGGCCCAGGTTGAGGAAACCGGCCAACGCTGCACTAATAGGGTTTATCTTATGCTGGCTATTGTCTGGCATAAGCACCGCAAACGCCCAAGCGGCAAAATCCACTCACGGCGTACCTGAAACTTTACGTTATTGTGTTGATCCTGACTGGATGCCCTATGAAGCACTGCGCGAAGGCCTGCATAGTGGCATGTCATCTGAATATCTGACACTGGTCGCCCAGCAGCTTGGCATCAAGATGGAACTGGTGCCTACCAATAGCTGGCAGCAGACGTTACAAAAGCTCAGGGACGGCGATTGTGAACTGTCTCCTATGCTCAACCGTTCCCAGCAGCGTGACCAGTATCTGGCCTTTAGTCAGGTCTATTTTTATGCTCCTAATGTGTTGGTCGCCAGAAAAGACCAACCATTTTTACAAAACTTTGAACACGTAGGCAGACGGGTCCTGGCCGTTCCTGGCGGATATCGGTTACAGGAATACCTGAATATTTATTACCCAAGTATAGAGACCTTGAATGTCGCCAGTGAGCGTGATGGTTTGCAGGCAGTAGCAGACGGCCAGGCAGATCTGTTTGTTGGCTCGTTATATTCCATTAATGCCTATATCCAGCAGGATGCCCTGGCAGACCTGAAAATTGCCGGCTGGGGGGGCCCGCAGGATGAATTGCGCATTGGGGTGATTCACAAGTATGCCTATCTGCTGCCAGAGATTAATCAGGCCTTATCAACTGTTACTGAAAGACAACATCTGGACATTCAAAACAGATGGAATAACTTGCGGATTGTGGAAAACAGCAACGTTCGATTAGCCTGGCAAATCGGCCTGGTGACCCTGACGGCGATTTTATTGTTGGTCGCATGGAATCTGTGGATCCGCCGTTATAATCTGAAGCTGGCAGAACAGAACCGGCAACTGGTCAAATTGCGCCATGAACTGGAAGCATCCAACAAAGAACTGCAGTTTTTGTCTGACCATGATCCATTAACCAAGTTACACAATCGGCATTTCTTCAACCATTGTATTGATCAGGACAACCGCGACCCCACGCAACAACAAAGCAGCCTGATTCTGCTGGATATCGATCATTTCAAAGCGGTCAACGATGGCTATGGTCATCAGGTGGGTGATCAGATCCTTCAGGAGCTTGCGCAGATATTGCGCCAATGTGTGCGTGAACATGATCTGGCTGCTCGTTGGGGCGGAGAGGAATTTGTGATTCTGTGTCACAATGCTGATATTGAGGACGCCGTTGCCCTGGCCAGGCGCATAGCCGACAAGGTAGAAGAAACCAGCTTTAGCCGCAATCTTGCAATCAGTTGCAGCTTTGGTATCGCCGAGGTCCGGCAGCATGAACCCATGCAACATTGTTTTGAACGTGCCGATAAAGCCCTTTATGAAGCTAAATCGCTGGGCCGCAATCGAATCAGTATCAGTAAAGGAGACACCAGTGACAATATGGGTTGATGCCGATGCCTGCCCGGTGGTGATAAAAGAGATTATTTTCCGGGCCGCAGAGCGCACAAGCACTCCGACATTACTGGTGGCTAATCAACCAATACGCACCCCTCCATCCAAAGTGATTCGTGCCATACAGGTGCCGAGCGGTTTTGATGTAGCAGACAATGAAATTGTCAGACAAGTAGAAAAAGGCGATTTGGTTGTCACCGCAGATATTCCCCTGGCTGCCGAGGTTATGGCCAAAGGCGCAGAAGCGATTAACCCCAGAGGTGAGGTCTACAGTCGAGACACTATCCGCCAGCGCCTGAATATGCGTGACTTTATGGATACCCTGCGTACCAGTGGTGTTCAAACCGGTGGCCCGCCGCCACTGGGCCCCAGGGAAAAACAAGCCTTTGCCAATGGTCTGGATAGCTATCTGGCCAGACAAAGGTAAACAGCAATGTTAGGCATGTAGCACCGAGCTATTAGCGACGTGCAGAATATTCAACTGCTCGTCATCCTGCGGAGGCTCAAAAAATGACGAGACATGGGCAAAAACCTGCGCATTGTCAAAATGAGCGCGCTGGGGTTGTTCCAGCCGACGTTTAGCTAGTTGCGACAAGCATTGCTCATCAGTCAGGTCGAGAAAGATAAGCTGATGAGCACAGTTAACTTCTGCACACAGTGTTTTGAACCAGGCTCGCTGTGCCTTGGTATTCGCAGGAAAATCCATCACCACATGGACGCCGCTAAGTAAAATCTGTTGCACATGCCCCTTAACAAAGGGTTTGATGGTTTTTGACAACGCCAGGTACTCATCAAAGGTCTGGATCTGACCGGGATAATGTGCCGCCAGCCATTCGTCTTCTGAAATACGTACTGCGTTA
Organism: Bowmanella denitrificans; assembly: GCF_039522935.1. NCBI lineage: Bacteria > Pseudomonadati > Pseudomonadota > Gammaproteobacteria > Alteromonadales > Alteromonadaceae > Bowmanella > Bowmanella denitrificans. Next base: position 1,136,456 of record NZ_BAAAEI010000006.1, read on the forward strand.
TAGTCCGCAGCCAATAGTGTTGAGCGGGTGGATTTCCCAGCCCCCATTTTGCCGCAAAAGAAAAATAACCTCCCAGGTTGCTGCATACTTCCTCCTCAACACGGGTTAGTCTGATAAACCGCCTTCAGACAAAAACAAACAGTATGCAAATAATCAACCACAGAGAACACAGTATTGTTTAATAAATGATGACTCCGCGTGTCTTTCTCTGAGCCTTCAGCGTCTTTGCGAGAGGTTATTTGTATCAGTCGGAGGCCAGTTCGAGCTTTTCGTATAGTGCGTGATCATTCTGAACTTTCAACCACGAAAGTCACTGAATAAGACAAAACCCACATCACTCTATCGGGATAAAATGATCCGAACAACAAATGATTGGAATCCAAAAGCCAGAACAAGCTGATGTGATGCTGAGAAGTCTTAAGACCCATATAGTCGGCCGGAAATGCTATAGTACCGGCGATTCAAAACACGGATAACAACCATGCATAAAATACAGATTGCCACTTTTCTGAGTCTGGCCCTTTGTTCGACCGGCCAGGCCGAGACGCAAATTTCTGCCGCTCCGGCGGTGTCCATAGCCAGTCAGGACACCTTCTTTAACAGTCTTAAAGCCTTATGCGGCAAAGCCTTTGCAGGCAAAATCAGTGTGGATAATCAAGGGCCAGGCAGTATGGCCAACAAGCCCCTGACCATGCATGTTCGTAAATGTAGCGAGACAGAATTGCAGATCCCTTTTCATGTGGGTGACGATGCCTCCCGTACCTGGATAATCAGAAAAACCGGCTCAGGTTTGTCCCTTAAACATGACCATCGTCGTCAAGATGGCACCCATGATGTATCCACTATGTACGGCGGCCATACCATCGATGCTGGCTGGCCACAGGTACAAGCGTTTCCTGCCGATCAGTATTCCAAGGAGTTGTTTGTCAGCCTGGGCATTCCACAATCCATTGGCAATACCTGGCAAATGTATATCTATCCGGAATTTTTTACTTACCGCCTGGTGCGTGAAGGCCGGGAATTCAGGGTCGACTTTGATCTCACCCAGGAAATCCCTGCCCCGGCAGCTCCCTGGGGCTATTAGGATTAAGGTCTAAAAAATTCACCGCGGAGGCGCAGAGATCACAGAGCTTTCATAACCTGAATATGTTGCTCTGCGAACTTTTCTCCTTGTGATATGCGACTGTGCGATGAACGTTCTTGTCTCTTTGCCGTGCTTTGTGGCGCATAAAACACTGAAATTAACTGAGCACAAAAGCTTCAAGTTCGGCCAGTTCCTGCTGCCAGCCTTGCACATTCATTTGCTGCTGTTTCAGGGTCAGGAAACCTGATTCTTTTAGCTTTAACAGTGTGCCATTTTCTGACGTTTGCAGCCACCATTCCACCAAGGTGGATTGCTTCTCATCAAAAGGCACATCCTGCTCGGCCATCCAGCGCCAGGCGAAGTAAACGGGGGCATCCACCTGTTCAACGCGCATGGCATAGCGCCCCTCACAAATTTCCGGCGGCCACTCAAACCAGCCTTCGCTGCCAACCTGCAACTGGAACTCTGCCTTTGAGCCAAACCAGTTAGCCACTTGCGCCGGATCGCTAATGGCTGCCCAGACCCGCTCAATGGGGGCGTTGAGAGTAAATTCCCGGTTAATGCTGTCAATCCTGCTCATGTTCTTCTCCCAGGTAAGTGTTAAGGCGGGACAATCTGTCGTCCCACTGCACGGCGAATGGCTGCAACCATAAGGCCACTTGTTCCATGGGCCTGGGGTTGAGCTGATGAATACGTTCCTTGCCGCTGAACTCAGCGCTGACTAATTTAGCCTTAATCAACACATTCAGATGCTTGGTCACTGCCTGACGGCTGATATTCAGCCCCTCACCGAGCTGTTTAATCGACAAAGCCCCACGCTGCCAGAGTGCTTCTATCAATTGGCGACGAATGGGATCTGAAAGGGCTGTGAAAATATCCATACGATGACTTTATGCAACCAATTGGTTGCATGTCAAATCTGATTTGCAAAATAGATTTAAAGGGAAGGCACAAAGTAAAAAGCCCGGCGAGTGCCGGGCTTTTTCAGTAAGGTATGTCAACGGAAGATTAATCTTAGTTAAGCTTTTCTTTGATACGTGCAGACTTGCCGCTACGCTCGCGCAGATAGTACAGCTTGGCGCGACGTACCGCACCGCGGCGCTTAACTTCGATAGAAGCTACAGCCGGGCTGTGAGTCTGGAATACACGCTCAACGCCTTCACCGCTGGAGATCTTACGTACGGTAAATGCAGAGTGCAGACCACGGTTACGCTTGGCGATAACTACACCTTCGTAAGCCTGAAGACGCTCTTTATCGCCTTCCTTAACGCGTACCTGAACAACCACAGTGTCACCTGGGCCGAACGCAGGAACGTCTTTTTTCAACTGTTCTTCTTCAATACGCTTGATGATATCTTGATTGATTTTGCTCATCATAACCTCTCATCCTGGATTAACTGTCATCATGCTGCAAAAGCGTTTGCTGCTGGGCAAATTCATCTTGGAACTGCCTCAATAATCGCTTTTGCTCCTCAGTCAGAGCCAGGTCGTTTAACAATTCAGGGCGTCGTTGCCAGGTTCTCCCCAGCGACTGTTTTAACCGCCACTGCCTGATTTTTTCGTGGTTACCAGACAATAAAATGTCTGGCACCAGGCGACCGTCGAGATTTTCAGGACGGGTATAGTGCGGACAATCCAACAGGCCTTCATTAAAGGAGTCCTGCTCAGCGGATTGTTCATGTCCCAGCACGCCGGGCACAAATCGCGCTATCGCGTCCATCAACACCATGGCCGGGAGTTCCCCGCCACTGAGTACGTAGTCACCGATTGACCATTCTTCGTCAATTTCGGCTGCTATGACCCGCTCGTCGATGCCTTCGTAGCGGCCAGCAACCAGAATCAGGTTTTCCGTTTCGGAAAGCCGTCTCACTCCTTGCTGGTCCAGCTTGTTACCCTGAGGTGATAAATAAATCACTTTAGGGTTTTCCCCTGCAGCCTGTTTGGCCGCATGGATGGCGTCAGTCAGCGGCTGCACCATCATCAGCATACCAGGGCCACCGCCATAAGGTCGGTCGTCCACAGTACGGTGCTTGTCATGGGTAAAGTCTCTCGGATTGAAACACTCGACCTGTAACAAGCCGGACTTGACCGCCCGACCAAATACACCCTGTTGGGTGAAATTGTCGAACATGTCAGGGAACAAACTGACCACACAAAACTTGCGGGTCATCAGAAATCCGGTTCCCAATCCACTGTGATGATTTTGGCCGCCTGATCCACCTGTTTAACCACCTGGTCAACAAGGTATGGGATCATGCGTTCTTTTTGTCCAAAGGCGTCATTAATATTGGCTTTAACCACGAGCACGTCGTTAGAGCCGGTTTCGAACAATTCCCTGACGGTCCCCAGGTTGTAACCTTTCTCGGTCACGACCTGCATGCCCACCAGATCACGCCAGTAAAAATCACCTTCTTCCAATTCAGGAAGCAGCTCAGCCGAAATCACAATTTCCAGATTTTTCAGTCTGTCGACCGCATCTCTGTCTTCGACCCCAACCAGCTTGGCAATCAAACCTTTGTTATGTTCACGCCATTGGTCAACCTTCAGTTCCTTCAAACCGCCTTCTGACTTTAAAAGCCAGGGCGCATAAGTGAAGATATCTTCCGGTTGTTCGGTATAAGAGGTGATCTTGACCCAACCTTTTACACCATAAGGTGCACCGATTTTGCCTACCACCAGAGTTTCAGACGCGTCACTCATTCCTATACCTCAGCAGACAGGCTTAAGCCGCTGCTTTTTTTGCATCTTTAACCAAGCGAGCAACGCGGTCAGACAGGCTTGCACCTACACCAACCCAATGCTCAACACGGTCCAGATCGATACGCAGTTTCTCTTCCTGACCTTGAGCAGTCGGGTTGAAAAAGCCGATGTTTTCGATGAAACGACCATCGCGCGCACGGCGGCTGTCAGCCACCACGACCTGATAAAATGGAGCTTTTTTAGCGCCACCACGCTGTAAACGAATAGTAACCATAGTTGCCTCTAAACTCGTTAAGCGTTGACATTACCTTACTTGCCCTTGCAATCCAGACATAGATGCCAGGTTGAAGGGCCGCGGTATTGTACGGATTTTGCCTGTGAATGCAAGGTTTAATAAGGATTGAATACCGAATAAGCGCGGATTTGGGTTGCCTGTCGCTAAGTACGGAAATTAGGTTGCCGTTTCCAATTTTTTCGCATTTTATTAAGCCATAGAGCGAAATCTGATTGTCGGGGTGGTATATGGCAAATAAAGAGGCATTAAACAAGCTGCAGGCAGCCATTGATCATGCGGCCAGCTATCAGGAGTTTCTGGAAGCCAGCCTGGAACATGATCGCCTGTCAGGCGCCGACGATTGGAAACATGAGGATAAATCCAACGATTACGATTTTCGCCTGATCCGTAAGCGTGTCGAGCGAATGAAAACAGCCAAAGCCAATAACGATGCAGCCGGTCTGATGTTCATTTTGCATGAGGGTATTCATGGCAACCTGGCCAATATTTCTAATCCGGAACTGGCCAATTACAGTAAAGTGGGCACAAAAGTACTGATCCAGGAATTTCTCGACGAAGTCTGCTCTGCCCTGGAATTTATTTATAACGCCGACGAAGCGGATATTGATTTTCACGAGAAGCTGTCGTTCTTTGAGGAAACCACCCACGCCTATGGACAAAGTTGTCTGATGCTAAGTGGCGGTGCAGGACTGGGCTTTTTTCACTGCGGCGTCGTACGTTCACTGCTAGACCATGACTTGCTGCCGCCGGTGATTTCCGGCGCCAGCGCCGGTTCTATTGTGGCGGCCTTAGTGGCAACCCGTAAGGATGAACAGTTGCTGGATATGCTGACCCCCGAGGCGATCTTTTCCCGTTTCCACAAATGGAGCATCTGGCAAGGACCGGGCCGCGGCAGTTGGTTAGACAGCACCAATCTGGAAAATGCCCTGATTGAACTATTTGATCTGCTGACGTTTGAAGATGCCTACAATCTTACCGGTCGCCACGTGACGATTACCGTATCACCCGCCGATTTGCATCAGTATTCGCGCCTGCTCAACGCCAAAACGTCTCCCAATGCCATCATCACTCAGGCCGTGCGCGCATCCTGCGCCATTCCCCTGGTGTTCGCCCCAGTACAGTTAAAGGCCCGCAACCAGGCTGGCGACATTGTGCCCTACATTCCCAGCCGACGTTTTGCTGATGGCTCTTTAATGGCCGATATGCCCTTTTCCCGACTTGCACGTTTGTATGGGGTCAACCACAGTATTGTCAGTCAAACCAATCCACTGGCCGTGCCCTTCTTGTCCCGACGCAAACAGCACAGTCGTGGTCTGCTGGCGTTAACCAAGCGTCATTTAACCGGTCTGGCCAAGAGCAATAGTATTTATGCCTTTGATATTCTGGAAAATCTGGTACCTGGCAAAGCCGCAAAGCTGGGCATCCATAAGCTGCGCTCTATCATTGATCAGCAGTATGTTGGGGATATCAACATACTGCCCGAACAGAAGCTGGCCAGTTTTAAGTATCTGCTTGCCAATCCCAGTGAGCAAAGTATCAGTGAACTGATTCACAGTGGTGAACGGGCAACCTGGCCGCAGTTGGATATGATTCGGCGCAGTACCCAAATCAGCAAAAGTTTCCGTCACTACCTGAAGTTACTGAAACTTCGTGAAGCCAGAATTCTCAGCAACCTGCCTGCGCCATCCAACCAACGTAGTGTGGCTGGTTAACAAAATCTGGCCCCCATGCACAAGGTACAAAATGTAACCTTAAGAGGATTTTCATCAACAGTGGCAGCTGTTACCCTCCTGTTTCGATTATCGGCAGGACAGGTGGATGCGGGATACGCAAAACGGAACTCAAGGGGCTGCAGTTGTTCAGGCGCATATTCAAACCATCTATAGACAGCAATCCCGACGTGTCCTGGCAACGTTGATCCGCTTGCTGGGAGATTTTACCCTGGCCGAGGAAGCCCTACAGGAGGCTTTTGGTGCCGCGCTGCAACAATGGCCCACCGAGGGCATACCTGATAATCCCCGCGCCTGGCTGGTATCCGCCGGTCGTTTTAAAGCCATAGATCAACTGCGCCGTCAGCAACGCTTTAACCAATTGCAAGACGAACTGGCCGAAGATTCACTTACGGCCCACGCCCCTGATTACGATAGTCAGCCAGATATTGAAGACGACAGGCTCAGGCTGATCTTCACTTGTTGTCACCCGGCGCTGGCCATTGAAGCGCAGTTGGCGCTGACCTTACGGGAAATTTGCGACCTGACCACCGAAGAGATCGCCCGTGCTTTTCTGATATCCCCTGTCACACTGGCTCAGCGTATTGTGCGCGCTAAAAACAAAATCCGCGATGCAGGTATTCCGTATGAAATCCCAGAGCAACAACAGTTGCCACAGCGACTGGAATCAGTGCTGCATGTTATCTATCTGGTATTTAATGAAGGGTACTCAGCCACTGCCGGCGATGATTTAATCCGACAGGAACTCTGTAATGAGGCCATCAGACTGGGACATTTGCTCAGAGAGTTATTGCCGGACGCAGAGGTCAGTGGTCTGTTGGCCCTGATGTTACTGCAGGATGCCAGACGTGCGACCCGCTATTCAGAGCAGGGGGAAATAGTACAACTGGAGTTTCAGGACAGAAGACAGTGGGATTTTCACCAGATTCGGCAAGGGTTGGTATTAGTCCAGGAAGCCATGACCGGTGAAGAAATAGGTAGTTTTACCTTGCAAGCCGCCATTGCCGCCCAACACGCCATGGCCAGACAGTTTGCCGACACCGACTGGAAGCGTATTGTACAACTTTATGAACTGCTGCTGCAGGCCTCTCCCAGTCCGGTAGTAGAGCTTAACCGGGCCGCCGCCATTGCTATGCGTGACGGTCCGCAGGCTGGACTCAAGCAGATGCAGGGCTTACAGGATAAACTGGCCGGCTATCATCTTTACCACGCCGCCATGGCCGATCTGTACCGACGACTGAATTGCCATGAACAGGCCCGCATTTGCTATCAACAAGCACTGGCGTTAACTAAACAAGGGCCGGAACAGCGCTTTTTGCACAAACGATTGTCGGAATTAAATGTATAGCCATGTCGATCTGGTTGTCGACCATACGACTAACACTGGAATATCACATAAAGGATCTGAACATGGTAAAGCCTCAGAAAGAACGCTCTCCACTACCTCAACCAGAACAAAACACCCCGGTAAAAACTGCCACTTTTCGCCGAAAAATACTGATTTAAGGAACCCGCAATGAAATACGTATGCCTTGTTTATTACGATGAAAAAATTATCCGCGATATGAGTGAGCAGCAATGGCTGGATCTGAATAAAGAATGCATTGCCTTTGGTGAGCAAGTACGGGGTTCAGGCCATTGTATCGGTGGTAATGCCCTGCAAATGACCGATACCGCCAGTACCGTTAGGATCAGGGCCGGGCAGTTACAGTTATCAGACGGCCCTTTTGCCGAAACCAAAGAACAGTTGGCCGGGTTTTACCTGATGGAGGCCAAAGACTTAAATGAAGCCATCCAATTGGCCGGACGTATCCCACCGGCCCGCTTGGGTAGCATAGAAATCCGCCCGGTTCGCGAACTGCCCAAGTAACCCCAGTTAAGAGCTGCTTTTGCTCGCGGTATTACTGGTACTGCGTCTGGTGCGGGGGCCATTGGTTGACGATGGCTTCGCTTTGGTTTCAGTCGTTGCTGTTTTCGCACCACTCGCTGTAGCAGTGGATGAGCTTGCTGCGTCTTTGCTGTCGCTTTTCGCCTCTGCAGCATTTTCCTGCGGCTTTGCTTCGGCCTTGGTCGTCTGCGCATCATTTGGGCTGGCCTGCTGTTCCTGGGCTTTTAAACCAGCATCTACTACGCTTTGCAATTCCTTCAATACGCTGTCTAAACGTGCCATGGCATCTGACAATGCATCTTGGCCCGGCGCCAGGGTATTCTTAAATACCTGCATACGTTGGCGTAACCAGGCTGGCGTTTGCCAGCGCGAACGCAAATCCTGCTCCACTTTTTCACCACGGCTTATCAGTTGATCCACCAAATCGGTCGAACCTTCTACCAGTTTGTCCAGTTTTTCACCGCTGAACTCACGGCTCTGACCATAAACACCGACCCCGGCCAACCAGGCCTTACGTCCGGGTTGTTCAGTTTTCTTGCTACGATTCATCAGTTTCTCCTTATCCGCGTGCCAACATGCGGTACATAACGGCCTGTTACACAAACCCTTTAAGCAGCCCAAAGTACTGCTATCAAAGCGTGAAAAGCCCGGCGATGCCGGGCTTATTTATCAGGACTTCGCTTGCTTATCAGCCAGCTTGGCAACCGCTGCCGTCAAGGCATCAATTTTGGCAGACAGTTCTTCCACCTTCTGCTCCATATCCGGCTTGTCCAAACCCAACTTCTTGCGTACTTCAGCAACGCGGGCTTCAACATTGGTTTTTTCCTTGATCTTGTCCTTAGTTTCGGACTCGATCTTGGTGCCTTTTTCAACCAGGTCGTCAAATACTTTGGACGCTTCGGCATTCAGCTTTTCATAACGGCCTTGTACTTCGTCCAGGCTCTTACCGTAGGCGCCCAGACCAGCCAACCAGATTTTGCGGGCAAAATCTTCGGCTTCATTCACTTTACTCTTGATATTCTCTAATTTGCTCATGATTGGACTCCTTAGCTGTATCCACGTTGCTAAGATTACGGAAGGAATTTAGAAACCGCATACTAAACCAGCAATTTACCTCACGATTTTTTGCTTACATTTCTAACCACATGAAAAATATCTGATTATTTTTCAAACAAGCCAACCATCTTTTTTCTGCACCGATGACACGCTTAGCCCTCATCAAGCTTGGTACAACGCAGTGCCACAACCCCAAATTCCACCATTTAATAGTTGTAACATTGTATTTCCGTGTTGGAACCCTATATAGACTTAGGCCTCAAAGAGCATCATCCTGTTGCGCTTTCACGCTCTATGCGCAGAGGCAGCCTTTATATACTGAACATACTGTTGCAGGATGACATAAAGGCACAACGCAACAATTAGCAAATGACGGAAGTACAATGGCAGCCGAACAATTCAAACAACTGCAAGCCTATTTAGACTCCCAGGTGTTAGGGCAGTCCACCTTGACCAGGAATATTCTGATTGCCCTTTTAGCTGATGGCCACCTATTAGTGGAAGGCCCGCCCGGGCTTGCCAAGACGCGTGCCGTAAACGCCCTGGCAAAAGGCATTGAAGGGGACTTTCATCGGGTACAATTTACCCCGGATCTGCTACCGGCCGATTTAACCGGTACGGATATTTACCGTCCGGAAGACGGCAGTTTTGTTTTCCAACGTGGTCCGCTGTTCCACAATCTGGTATTGGCGGATGAAATTAACCGCGCGCCCGCCAAGGTGCAGTCCGCCCTGCTGGAAGCCATGGCGGAACGCCAAATCACAGTGGGGAATAAAACCTATCAATTGCCTGAACTGTTTCTGGTCATGGCCACACAGAACCCGATTGAGCAGGAAGGCACCTACCCACTGCCGGAAGCACAGCTCGACCGCTTTTTGATGCATTTGGAAATTGATTACCCGGGTGCAGATACTGAGCTGGCCATTTTACGCCTGACCCGCGATGAAGCACTACACCAAGCCAAGGTCAGTGCCCCAAGCCTGACGCAGCAGGATATCTTTTCCGCCCGTGAAGCAGTATTGAAAATTCATCTGGCCGAATCATTGGAACAATATCTGGTGCAACTGATTATGGCCACGCGCAAGCCTGCAGCTCTGGACAGCGCATTAGCTGGCTGGATCGAGTTTGGTGCCAGTCCACGTGCCACTATAGCCCTGGACCGCTGCGCCCGAGCCCACGCCTGGCTGCAAGGGCGCGAGTTTGTCGGCCCGGATGACATTCAGGCAGTATTCCACAATGTGTTACGCCACCGTTTGCTGCTGTCTTACGACGCCGAGGCAGAAGGTATCGATAGCAATCAGGTGTTAGCCAGGATCCTGGAACTGGTACCCGTACCCTGAGTCGAGTGAGGGAGCAGCAAGTGGTCAGCACACAATCGCAACCCTTGCAGGATGTAGCGCATTGGTTGACACAACACCACAGCGACGGCATTAATCTGTCGATTCGTGAGTTATTGTATTACCAAAGCAAAACCAGCCTGCTGGATTTGTCACCCCGAAAAACCATTCAGGCCAAACTGGCCGGGACCTATTTGGCCAAGACCAAAGGCCGGGGGATGGAATTTGATGAAGCCCGGCATTATCAGCCAGGCGATGATATTCGCGCCATTGACTGGCGGGTTACGGCCAGAACCGGTAAAACCCACACCAAGTTGTACCGGGAAGAAAAAGAGCGACCTATCTTCATTCTTACTGACTTGTCAGCCAGTATGCATTTTGGTACCCGTTTTTTATTTAAGTCAGTCCAGGCAGCCCATCTGACAGCACTGATTGCCTGGTCTGCCCGCAAGCGCGGTGACAGAATTGGCGGCCTGCTTTATAACCAGGATCAGCATCTTGAATACAAACCGTTAACCCGACAAAAAGCCGTACTGTCCTTGTTAAGCGGCTTAATGCAGCTACATCAACCAAACCAGCAGCGGCCGCAACAACTGAGTTTCAGTGACGCTTGCGCCAGATTGCGCAGGCTGGCCCGTCCCGGTAGTCTGATATTCCTGATCAGCGACTTCAGCCAACTCAATGATACTGCCAGGCAACATCTGCATCGCCTCGGCCAACATTGTGAACTGATGGCTTACCCGATAAGCGATCCCTTTGAACACAGTTTGCCATCGGTGAAAGTGCCACAACTGGTGAGTGTGACCGACGGCAACGAGCAACGCACCTTGCTGCTTGGAGAAAAGCAGACTGCTAAGCAATACCAGCAAAGACATCAGCAGCAAACAGAGGCCATGGTGCATCTGCTGAAACAATGCCGTTGTCAGGTATTACCAGTGTCCAGTGCTATGCCACTGGAACAGCAGTTGGCGAACAGACGATGAAGAACAATCCCCTGAGTGAACTTAAAGATATCCATCTGCCCGATCCTGTCAGTGCCTGGCCACCGGCTTATGGCTGGTGGTTACTGGCAATTGTTGCAGTGGCTTTGTTGATTGGCTTGATACTGGTATACATACGGGCCAGACACAAACGCCTGGCCGTGCGTCAGGCGCTTGACGAATTAAACCGGTTGGATTTATCACAAGCTGACTGGCCAGCCGGGCTCAATGCCCTGCTCAAACGTCTGACTCTAAGCTACCTGCCCAGAGAGAGCAGCGCGGCCTTGCACCAGCAGCAGTGGCTGAATTTGCTGACCAGCTTATTACCGACCAAGCATCGTGCGACATTTGCAAAGGGCTATCAACCGCTGCTGGATGGTCTTTATCGTCCAAACCCGTCGCTGGATGATGCCGAATCTTATCGCCGTTTGACCCGGTTTTGGATTAAGCATGCCCTGCCCCCTAGCAAACGCCGTTTGAAGGAGGCCAGTGATGTTTGAATTTGCCTGGCTCTGGGCTCTACTGGCCTTGCCGTTACCTCTGATTTTCCGCTTATTACCCGAACGCCATCAGGGCCATAGCGCGGCACTAAAAGTACCGAGAGTGGATGCGGGTTTCGTTGGCACCAACAAACAAGCCACCAGCAACAGATTGAGAATTTTCGCAGCAATATTGGCCTGGATATGCCTGGTATTGGCGGCGGCCCGCCCGCAATGGTTGGGTGAGCCGGTTAATGTGCCTGCCGAGGGCCGAGATTTAATGATTGCGGTTGACTTATCCGGCTCGATGAAAGTGGAAGATATGCAGGTCAATGGCCGGGCCGTGGACCGCCTGGTAATGATTAAACATGTGTTAGGTGACTTTATCCAGCGCCGCGTCGGGGATCGACTTGGCCTGATTCTGTTTGCCGATACGGCCTATCTGCAAGCACCTCTGACTTATGACCGCGAGACCGTACACCAGTTGCTGGATGAGGCCGTTATCGGCCTGGTGGGCGAACAAACGGCGATTGGCGATGCGGTCGGACTGGCGGTAAAACGCTTTGAGGCACGTAAAGAATCCAACCGGGTGTTGATCCTGTTGACCGATGGTCAGAATACAGCGGGCAACATTACCCCAAAACAAGCTAACGATTTGGCCATTCAGCACGACGTCACTGTCTATACCATCGGCGTTGGTGCCGACAGTATGCTGGTGCAAAGTTTTTTTGGCACCCGTCAGGTCAATCCGTCACAGGAGCTGGATGAAAAAATGCTCACTCAACTGGCTCAAAGTACCGGCGGGCAATATTTTCGCGCCCGCGATACCCAGGGCCTGGAAGCCATTTACAGCAAATTGGATGAGTTGGAACCTATTGCCCGCGAAAGTCGTCAGATGCGCCCGCAAACTGCGTTGTATTTCTATCCTTTAAGTGTTGCTTTGTTGCTATCCGTGTTGCTCTGTCTGATTCCGGTTACGCGCTGGCTGACAGCGAGTTTAAGGAGACCAGCATAATGGACTTCAGTCAGTTTCATTTTCTGCGCCCTGGCTGGTTACTGGCACTGCTGCCGCTTGTAGCACTGTTGATATCATTGCGATATCTGGGTCGACACCAGTCTGGCTGGCAAGGCGTGCTGGCTGGCCATTTATATCGTCATCTGGTGACGGATTCCGCCAACGCAGGCCAGCGCCCGCCGCTGAGGCTGCTGGCATTGGGATGGCTGCTGGCCGTTATCGCCCTGGCCGGGCCGAGCTGGGAAAGGCTGCCGCAACCGGTCTTTCAGTTACATACAGGCAAGGTGGTAGTGATGGACATGTCGTTGTCTATGCGCGCCACTGATATCAGCCCGGATCGTCTGACCCGGGCCAGATACAAAGCCATTGATCTGGTGAACGCTATTGCCGAGGGGGAAACAGGATTAGTCGCCTATGCTGGCGAAGCCTTTATGATTAGTCCCTTGAGTTCGGATGCACAGAACCTCACTACCCTGATCCCCAGTTTGTCGCCGGAAATTATGCCGGTGGCTGGCAGTGAGCCCAGTGACGGACTGCGCTTAGCCGTTGAGCTACTGCAAAATGCGGGGTATCAGCAAGGGGAAATATTCTGGATCACCGATGGAGTGGAACCCAGTCAGGTTGCGCCTATTAGTCATATTATTGCGCAAAGCCCCTACCGCTTATCTATTCTGGCCGTTGGCACCAACCAGGGCGCGCCGATAAAACTAACCAATGGTGAATTGCTGAAACAAGCAGATGGCAGCATTGTGATCCCAAGACTGGACGAGGCCAATCTGCAGTTATTGGCTGAAAAAGGTCAGGGCCGTTATGTCAGTTTGCAGGCCAATGACACTGATATAGATTACCTGACCAGTCAGGCTTTGCTGTCCCGTGACACCAATGAAGACGAACAACAGCAGGCTGGCGATCAATGGGCTGAAGAAGGGCCCTATTTATTATTGCTATTGCTGCCTGTGGCTGCATATGCGTTTCGCCGCGGTATTCTGAGCGTGGCACTGGCAGCACTACTGATCAGTCCTCTAATCAGTCGGCCGGTTCAGGCAAGCTGGTGGGATGATATGTGGCAACGCGGCGATCAGCAGGGCCAGCAAGCCTTTAATAACAAGGATTTTGAACAAGCCGCAAAAGTCTTTGACGATCCAATGTGGCGTGGTGCCAGCCATTACAAGCAAGGAGGTTTTGACGCCGCTTTACAGGCATTCTCGGAACTGGATAGCGTGGAGGCCATGTATAATGCTGGCAATGCCCTGGCCCAATTGGGTGAACTGGATAAAGCCATCGCAGCATACGATAAAGTGCTTGAGGCACAGCCTGATCACGCCGACGCCAAGGCAAATAAGGCCTTACTTGAGCAAATGAAACAGCAGCAGAAGCAGCAACAGCCGCCGTCATCAAACAGTCAGCCGCAAGACAAGCAAGATCAACAACAGGATGAGCAGCAGGACCAACAGCAACAAGATCAGCAGAATGGTCAGCAACAGTCATCTGAACAGGATCAGCAGCAAGGTGAAAGCCAGCAACAGCAAGACCAGCCATCGCCAGAAGATCAACAGGATCAACAAGCATCTGAACAACAGCAATCTGAGCAACAGGATCAACAACAGCAGGAACAGGATCAACAAGCTCAGGCTCAGGAAGCGCCACTGACCGATGAAGAGCGAGAGGAACAGCAACGTCTGCAGAATTTGCTGCGCAAAGTACCGGACGATCCTGCTTATCTGCTGAAAAGAAAAATGTTGCTGGAAAACCAGCAACGCCGCCGTCATACCCTGCCTAACCGCGTTCAAAGGAATTGGTGATGCAATCGACCTTTTTCAAATATGCTCATTACATTTCACTGTCTTTGCTGATTAGTCTGGCAATGACTCCGTTGGCCTATGCCGATGTTACCGAAGTATTAGCCTCGGTAGACAAAAATCCGGCCATGGTGGACGAAGGTATAGTACTGGAAGTAACCGCTAATGACTCGGTGGACAGTGACAGATTCGATCCATCTGCGCTGCTGAAAGACTTCGTGGTTGGGCGTACCTCCGTCAGCACGCAAACCCAGATTGTCAATTTTGATATGACCCGCACGACCAAATGGACCACCCAGTTGATTCCCCGTCAACCCGGCCGCTTTCAGATCCCGGCGTTTGAAATTGACGGTGTACGCAGCCAGCCCATCACGTTAATGGTACTGCCAGCCAGTGCTGCGACCCGCGGACAGGCCAGGGATATCTACATCGAAACCAAAGCCGATCTGGAGCAGGTGTATCTGCAGCAGCAGATCCACTATAGCGTCAAGCTGTATCTGGCCCGGGACCTGCAGCGTGGCAGTCTGGCTGCGCCTAAACTCCAGGGGGCTGATATTCGTCAGATTGGCAAAGACAAAGAATACAATGAAATTGCCAATGGTCAGCGCTACCGGGTAATTGAGCGCCGTTTTGCCATTATTCCCCAGACCAGCGGCACTTTCACTATCGAAGGTCCTCTGTTTGATGGTGAAGTGATTGAACGTAACAGTCAGTCTTTTGGCTTTTTCAACCAGACCAAAACCATTAGCCGGGTCGGCCCTTCCATTGATATCGAGGTGTTGCCTATTCCCGCAGCTTACCCCTATCACTGGCTTCCCAGCGAATATGTTGAAGTGCATGAGGAATGGCAAGGCACCAATAATGAGTACCGGGTAGGAGAACCTATTACCCGCACTGTAACGCTGACCGCGCTGGGTGTGGTGGAAGAACAATTACCGGCCATGGAAACTCAGTATCCAGCAGGCATAAAAACCTACCCGGACCAGGCCAACAGCACCACGGTAGAAAAAGATGACACCCTGGTTGCCCAGCGGGTGGAATCGGTGGCGATTATTCCTGCCCATACAGGAGAACTGACCTTACCGGAAATACGAGTGCCCTGGTTTAATATCGTTACCCGCCAAACCGAATTCGCCACCCTGCCGAGCAAAACCATTCAGGTATTGCCGGCTGCGCCTGGCACCACTGGCTTGGCGCCACCTCCACAAGCCATCACTCCCGTCCCACTGGCCAGCGACGAAGAATCTCAGGCTGAAGACCAAGTGCAGATGGTTAAAAAGGATGTCCCGCAATGGTGGTCTGTCAGCAGTACTGTACTGTTGGTCTTGTGGCTGTTGACCCTGTTACTGTGGTGGTGGCAAAGTCGCACTAAGGTGTCCGTTAACCACACAGTTCCGGACACTGACGGTGAACAGGCGACCTGGCAAGCCCTGTTACAGGCAATCAAAGCCGCAGACGGTCAACAGACACTGCAGCTTCTGCCTCGCTGGCTGGATCGATTAACCGGCCATTCGGCCAATCTGGTGCAGCACCGTCATCGTCTGAACAACCAGGAATTAGATGCAGCTGTCGAACAGTTACTGGCCAGCCGCTATGCACAAACAGGCGCGAGTTGGAGCAGTGAGCAATTGAAAGCTATTCTGACCGCTATTCGCAAGGAGCATAAGATGCGCAGACAAAGACCAGGCACTGGCCTGGTGAGCCTGCAGATCACCTGATATAACCATAATTACACTAGGAGATGCTCATGCAACCTCACAGACTCTTCAAGGCCAGCCTGATTGCGCTGGCTATCAGTGCCTGCAGTCCTGCACAGCCCCCACAACAAACAGATATTGAAACAGAACAGGCAGTGCAAACAGAGTCCCAGCGACTGGCTGAATTTTTCCAGCAAAGCTATGACGAGGATTTAAGTCGTTCCCCCATGACGCAAAGTTACCGGGGGTTAAAGTGGGATTATGACAAATGGGATGACGTATCAGAGCAAGCGGCCGAACAAAGTGCAGCCATCAGACAAAAGCGACTGGCGACCGCCGCGCAGTTTGATCAAAGCAAGCTCAGTGAACAGGAAAAGCTCAGCCTTGCTTTGTACAAAGTGGATTTGGAACGGCGAGTGGCCAATGATCAGTTCCGGCATCATAGCTATATCATGGATCAATTCAGCGCCTGGCATACACAAGTGCCCAGTTTTCTGATCAATATACACAGCATTGGCGATAGTGCTGACGCCCAGGCCTATATTGCCAGGCTAAAAGGTATCAAGCCTCTGTTTGAACAGGTTGTCGAACAACTTAAAATCCGTGAGAAACTTGGTGTGTTTCCACCTAAATGGTCTTACGAGCAGATGCTGGTAGCCTCACAAAACGTCATCAGCGGTGCTCCCTTTGATAGCAGTGACGTGGCATCAACCCTATGGGAAGACTTTAACAACAAAGTGGCCAAGCTCGAACTGCCTGCGCAGGAAAAACAGGCATTGCTGGACAACGCCAGGGCAGCACTTATTGAGCAGGTTAAGCCGGCATACGAAGCACTTATACAAGAGCTCAGCCATCAGCGGGATTTATCTCCCGAAGGGGACGGAGTATGGCGCTTACCGGACGGCGATAAGTGGTACGCCAATCGCCTGGCCTGGTTCACGACCACAGACCTGAATGCTGAGCAGATTCACCAGTTGGGTCTGGACAATGTTGCCCGTATTCACCAGCAAATGCGTCAGATAATGCAGAAAGTGGGCTTTGCAGGCAGTTTGCAGGACTTTTTTGCCTTTATGCGTAACGATGCACAATTCTATTACCCTAATACCGATGAGGGACGGGAGCAGTATCTCAGCGAAGCCAAAGCCCTGATTGACACAATGCGTATGCAACTACCTAGCTACTTCGGTTTGTTGCCTAAAGCAGACATGATTGTAAAACGAGTAGAAGCGTTCAGGGAAAAATCTGCCGGCAAAGCCTTCTATCAAAGTCCGGCCAATGACGGTACCCGCCCGGGCATCTATTACGCCAATTTATACAATATGGCCGATATGCCAATTTATCAGATGGAAGCCCTAGCCTATCACGAAGGTATTCCTGGCCACCATATGCAACGGGCCATTACCCAGGAACTCGATGGTATCCCGGAGTTTCAGAAATATGCATCTTTTACCGCCTATACTGAAGGTTGGGGCCTTTACACCGAGGAACTGGCAAAGGATATGGGCTTCTATCAGGATCCTTACTCCGACTTTGGCCGTTTGGCCATGGAACTATGGCGAGCCTGCCGGCTGGTTGTGGATACGGGGATACATAGCAAAAAATGGAGCCGCGAACAGGCAATACAATACCTGCTGGACAATACCCCGAATTCACAAGGCGACTCGACTAAGGCTATAGAGCGTTATATTGCCATGCCCGGCCAGGCGACAGCGTATATGGTCGGTAAGTTGAAAATTATGGAGCTGCGCCAATACGCCATGGATGAACTGGGTGAGCAGTTTGACTTCAGAGGCTTCCATGATGAGGTGCTCAGACATGGTCCGTTGCCACTGAACTTGCTGCAAAGCAAAATCCAGCAATGGGTGGTAGGGCAAAAGAGCCTGAACTGAGACCAGAAAAGTCCGGATTGCCGGACTTTTTTATTAGACTATACAAATAAAAAGCCAGGGAACTGAATACGCCAATGTTTTTTCGAAAGCAAAGTCCGTCTGCCTCGGTCCATGCTGACATGGCAAATAAACAAAAACGCTATGAAGCGCTGGTGCAGGCCCTTCACGGTGATATTTACAGATATGCATACTGGCTGGTGGGCGATAAGGCCGTGGCCGAAGACATTGTGCAGGAAACTTTTCTGCGTGCCTGGAAATCTTTGGATTCCCTGCTCGACGAAAAGGCAGCCAAGTCCTGGCTGATTACCATTCTTCGCCGTGAAAATGCCCGCCGTTTTGAACGTAAACAATTTGATCTGGTGGATATGGACGATTACAGCCTGGCCGATCAGGGGCCGGAGCATGATGTACAGTTACAACAGCAAGAAATTCACCGGCTTATCGCCTCACTGGCAGAGGAATATCGTGAGCCGTTGATGCTGCAGGTGATTTTTGGCTACAGCGGCGATGAAATTGCCCAGCAGTTGGATTTAAACAAGAACACAGTAATGACACGCCTGTTCAGAGCAAGAAACCAGATTAAAGAGGCATTAGAAAGTGCCGAGCAGAATCGGGGACGTAAAAATGGATGATCTAGAATTTCGCCGTACCATTTATGCCGATCCTCACAGTCAGGATGAACGGCTAAAACACGCGGCCGACAAAGAGCCAGCCAAAGCGCAAGCCTGGCAGGAAGCAAAGCAATTGGATGAACGTATCAAACGCGCGGCACACGTGGCAGTACCAGAGGGTATGGCCCAGCGCCTGCTGTTACGCCAGTCTATGCAGGAATTCCGTCAACAGCGGCAACGCCGTCACTGGACATTGGGTTTGGCAGCGTCGTTCTTATTAGTGGTGGGCCTGAGCTTTACGCTGTGGCAACAAGGTCCAGTCGAAGTGAACTTAACCGAAAATGCCCTGGCGCATATTTATCATGAAGAAAAAGCGCTGATAGTAGATGAAGATATTAGCCTGACGCAGGTAAATGCTAAACTGGCCAGCTTCGGTGGAGAGTTTACCGATGATATCGGTAAGGTTTACTACGCCAATTTTTGCCATTTTAAGCATGTTAAAAGTTTGCATCTGGTGGTGGGGAGTCCACAAGGGAAAGTAACAGTGTTTATCGTTCCCCATCATCAAGGACAGAAAACCGATGATGCGTTCAGCGATAAGCTATATCAGGGTAAAACCCTGGACATGCAGCAAGCCAGCCTGATTCTGGTCGGCGACAAACAGCAGCAGTTAGTACCGCTGGAAGAAAAACTGAAAGCCAGATTGCGCTTTTCCGCGTAGCGGCAAAACGGCCCCCCATTGGGGCCTGCCCTGCGGTCTTGTTTATGATTGCATTTTTTAACAAGTTTTCTACCACCGATGTGTTGACTCTACGCGTGACTGTTGGCACATTAGTACCCTCTCACCCAAACCGGAGAAGTCCAATGAACAAGTCAGCTTCCTCTATGCAAGGCACACTTTGCATGGCTGATATTGTCTGTGGGTTTCCGGTCACATCCCGCTTCGATCGAATTTGTCGGTGTACCAAATAACTGATTTGATCGGGAACCTCCCAGCCGGGTTATCTGGCAACTAAATAAAAATACTGGGCTTTGGCCCACACAAATATCGCTTTTTTGGCATTGATCCGTCTGCTCACCCTTGGCGTCTTTATCTACGCTGGACTGCAATCGGTTGATGCCGCTTATTATTGGAATCGTTATGACGGAACAAACTCAACGTCCAAGCTTGTATCAGTTGTTCAGGCAAGCCCTTAAGGGCGACGTACAACATGACTTCACTAAGGGCTCTATTGGCATAGCGGCCTTCTTACTGGCAGTACCCATGGTGCTCGAAATGGCCATGGAGTCCATCTTTGCCATTGTGGATATCTTCTTTGTCGCGTCCTTAGGCTTTGAAGCCGTGGCCGTAGTCGGTCTGACCGAAGCCGTGCTGACCATTCTTTATGCGGTGGCCATTGGTCTGAGTATGGGCATTACCGCTCTGGTCGCCCGGCGTATCGGCGAAGGCAATCCGCAAAAAGCCAATCAGGTTGCCGGGCAAGCCCTGTGGGTGGGAATGCTGGTATCGGCCATGGTGGCATTTATCGGTCTGGTCTATTCCCAGGACATTCTGCGCCTGATGGGGGCGGACGAAAAAGTACTGGCAATAGGTGCCGATTACACCTTAGTGATGCTGTGTGGCTCTATCACCATCCTGTACCTGTTTTTGATCAACGCCATCTTCCGCGGAGCCGGTGATGCCTCGGTGGCCATGCGCTCTTTGTGGCTGGCCAATGGTCTGAATATCGTACTTGATCCTTTGCTGATATACGGCGTCGGTCCCTTCCCAGAAATGGGCGTCACCGGCGCAGCAGTAGCCACCACTATTGGTCGGGGCGTGGGGGTGTTGTATCAGCTTTACCATCTGCGCGGTCATGCCAGTCGCATTAAGGTTGGGCTGGCAGAGCTTAAACCCCAGCTTGAGGTGATGCTGGGACTGATCAAAGTCAGTATTGGCGGCATCCTGCAGTTCCTGATTGCAACCGCCAGTTGGGTGGCACTGGTGCGCATTGTCTCTACCTATGGCAGTGCGGCCGTGGCAGGTTACACCATCGCCATCAGGGTAGTGATCTTCACCATCTTACCTGCCTGGGGCATGAGTAACGCCGTTGCTACCCTGGTGGGGCAAAACCTGGGGGCGGGTCAGCCAGACAGAGCCGAACAGTCGGTATGGCGGGTCGCCAGATACAACCTGTACTTTATGCTCAGCGTGGCGGTGATATTTATCCTGTTTGCTGAAGGCATAATCGGCCTGTTTACGGTAGATCCTGAGGTCATCCGCGACGGGGTAAACTGCTTGCGCTTTGTTGCTTATGGTTATGGTTTCTACGGTATCGGCATGATAGTAGTGCAGGCTTTTAATGGCGCGGGGGATACTATGACCCCAACCCGGATTAACTTCCTGTGCTACTGGATGCTACAGATCCCGCTGGCCTATGGATTAGCCAAATATATGCAGTTAGGCACCAACGGCGTATTTATGGCCATCACTATTGCCGAGTCATTACTGGCGGTAGTGGGCATCTGGTACTTCCGCCGTGGTAATTGGAAAACCAAAACGGTGTAACACTCCTCCGGGCAGTGAATGTACAGATAATTCACTGCCCGGTTTTAGATATAGATTGGCGGAATAACGATATCAGGGTAGGTAAATCTAACTTATGGCTATTGTTAATGACCAACTTTGTATCCCCGGATAACGCTTTTTGAAGTTCGCCCCCCAGTGGCGGGGTCGGCAACCACCTCATTAAAAAACACAATATTTCCTTTACCCTTAGATAATGCAACCACTTTGCAGGTGGAAACTAATGGAGCTTCGCCTTGAACACCCAATATCTCACTATATACCAGGCTTTGGCTTCTTCCCCTGTCAAGATATGTGTCTTGATAGCTTGGCTGAAACAGATAAATATTCGCGTTTCCATCCTTGATAATACAAGGTACAAATTCATCTACGAATCCAAAGGTCCCCATCCTAAACATAAAGTCCACTATCCTATTGATAGACTGCCTTTTATGCTCCCGAGGCACGTTGAAATTGTCCAGCAGCTCGAAGTCACTGAGACTGGTAAAGTTATGATTAGACAAAAACTGATACACACCTTTATTGTCAAGCTCCTTCAGCTTACCTTTTAACTGAAAATTTTTATCCAGAACCACAAAAAAGGTTTGCGCTGGCGCATGCAAATTGTTCAGATCTTTCGTGTTAAAAAACAGCAGAATTTCACTATCTAGTAATGTTGCTCTGACAGCTCGACTTTGTAAAAGCACAGGGAACTTACTTCTTATCGACTGTAACTTATCCTCACCTTTTTCTGAAAGTAGTACAGGATAATGTTGCGACAATGTATCGGACATTCCCAAAACAAAATACTCGTTATCTTCAGTAATAAAAATGCTTCGCGCACTTCCTAGCCCAGACACTTTCTCTATATTTTTGCATTGCACCTCTTTGGCAGTAAAATTCAAGTGTAAAACATGAGGAATAAAATCTAGACTAGCAAGGATAAATATATCATTTCCATATCCATAAAAATCCAAAAATTCAACACTCTCAGATTTCGAAACTTCACAACTTTCGGTAGAAAACACAAAACTGCTTATTTCGTTTCCACTAGAATCCAACGAAAAAAAAGTATACACAGGTAGATAACTCAACTTTCCTCTAGGTTTTCTTTCAACAAGTAAAGTCACTTCCCCTTCTTTATGTGACTTAGAATCACTTAATAAATAATCATATTCATCACTAGTCATATTTAACCATAGACTCATTTCACTTGCCCCAGATGATGGAGCCAAATAAAAAATAAATAGCATGATACAATTAAAGGCTAAAATCCCTGCATTGAAATTTTTCATATTAGCCACCACAGCAGTTACAATGTTCTGACTGACGAAGTTCAAAAGGCCCTTGCCCCCATTCATTTACTGCTTGATAGTAGTTATTTGACCATGTTGCACATTCCCGCTTGGCAGTTTCATACCGAGAACAATCGCTTTTTTGGCCCACAGAGAGTGGGCACTGCTCGGGAAAGGCTCTGCTGCAAACCATATCCATTCTGATTTTAAAACTTGCATCACATGATGCTTTACTGTTTTTACAGGATTGGTAACAAAGATCATGTTTATTACATGGATAATTCAGCACGTGCTGTTTTCCAATATTCCCCCCTTGTGGTTGACCGAAACGGCTATCGGCTTGGGCATAAGGGCTTTGAGCGGGGTTTTGTCCAAATGGTAGTGGCGCGCTGCATCCATCTATTTCATGCAATCTGCTGTTTTGACTTCGGCCCGGGCATTGCGAAACCAGATTTTCATACGAAACACCGGCGGAGCCGATCTCTACACATATACTTTTCTGGTACTCTCCAGATTGCAGACTTCCAGCACATAAACAAGAAGCCTGAAGAATAATATTTCTGGTTCCAGGTAAAGGAAAATTAAGTTGAAAAGTCTCAGGTCTGTTACTTTGCAGCACTCCATCGATTATCCAACTATAAGCTGCTGTTCTTCTGCAATCAAAGCCGTACCCTATGCTACCATGTAAATAAAAATCAGTTCCTGATTCAACAGTGCCGCTCACCGTAATATATGCATCTGCAGTGCAGGGATACGGGTAGCAATTAATACTGTGATATTCAGCAGGTAAGAAGAAGCTACTTGATGGTTTATCAAAATTAACCTGCTCTGTTGACTTCTGAGTAAGGTTATAAAATCGCCGCCTTTGTTGAGATACTTGCGTTTCATTTTGCGGCTGAACCACTGCCCAGGGACTGGCCAATCGATAACTCAGTGAGTCCTGATCAAAAAGCAGATGAAAAAAAGCAGTGCTCTTAACACGGTTAAAAAATACGGCATTTAAGGACTTGGAAAGGCCGTTAGTAGCGATAATAGGTGTTCTGTCATCCATGGATTGAAGGATGTCTTTTTCGTTGTCGCCGTAGTTATATAGAAACTGGTTGTTGCCACTGTTGATTTCCACCAAACGACCAAGGCTGTCATAACCATAGTCTGTTGTTACCTGTGCCTGGCTTACAGAGGATATTTGCCCCAGATTGTTGTACCGGATTGAAAAAGCTGGTTTACCATCAATGGTCATGCCAAGAGTACGGTTAAACTCATCAACAAGAATATTACTGTGCTTAGCTTTACCATTGGCATCATATTCCAGTTGCTCCAGCATATTGCCCACTGCATCATATTCATAAACAAGGTGCTGGCCATTGGAACGAAATGTTGCTGTTCTCTGTCCCCGCAGGTTGTACTGATAGCTGTGCGAAGCACCATCAGGAAAAACCACCTTGTGTAACCTACCGTCGTCATAATATTCCAGCTTACTCAGACCATTGTCGCTCTCTACCTGAATCACCTGTCCATCAGCATTATATAAATAAGCAGTAACTTGACCGCCCTCTTCTTTTCTAATCAGGTCCCCCTGTAGGTTATAATCGAACTGACTGATTTCACCGTTCGCATTCTGGTAAACCACACGGCCATGACCGTCGTACTCAAGCTGCAAGCTAAGATTGTTGCCACTGATTTTTTGAAGTTGATGGCGGGCGTTGTAGTGATACGTCGAGGTTTTCTCTCCCTTAACAGTAAAATGCACAATACTGCTTAATTTGCCCTGCTGGTCATAAATATATTGATAATGCCCGCTTGCTGAATTTCGCAGCTCAGCCACTTGCCCTTGAGGATCAAAACGAAGCTCGCTGGCTAATCCATTCTGCCGCCGCAGTATTGTTGCAAGTCCGGTGTCAGTATGCTGAATGTGCAGCCTTTCGCTATCAGCCAGAAGCACCGTGGTTTGTGAGTTTTGATAGCTATAGCTATGTTTTTTTGCACCGACCTGACTGTTTGAAACTTTGCCGATATTCCCACCATCTGAATAATACTCAACGCTTAGACTGGCATGACCATTAGGATTGAGTATTTGCGATAACCGGCCACCAGAAGAATAACGGTATTGCCAGGTTTGCCCGGCTAAATCCTGTACTGAGGTTAGTTGCCCATCACTATTATATTGATAAGCAACCTGTCGGCTATTGGTGTCTGAGATACCAACAATACGCTGCAAAGTATCCCGTTGTATACTGACTGCACGCCCATTATCCGCCAAGATTCGGCTCAGGCGACCACTATCGTATTCAAATGTCAGACCATTTCCATAGGCGTCTTCTTCTCTGACAGGCAATGCATAATCTGCATTCAACTCAAAAATAAGACGGTAGTTGCCGGTAAACAGTTGTATATGCGTATCTGTTAATGATTGCAGTATTGGCAGATTTGCTTGCAAGCTGTCGGTTTGTATATGTTGCTGATTTACCTGTAGTTGATATACCTTTCCCTGCTCATCCACATAACGATAAATGCTATTGTCGATTCGTTGCAAAGATCTGGAGTAGTTCAGAAACCAGCCTGGGGCGAAGTCTGATGGATCACTGACCCTGGCTGAATCATAGTAGCGCGAAAACACAATCGGTATTCTGGCCACTACAACCAAATCCCGTCGGATAAATGTCAGATTGCCCTTGAAGCTGTTTATGTAGTTAATGGCAATCCCCGCTTCAGGCTCCTGAGGGTTTTCAAACAAGGTATTAACCCTGCGCCTGGCGGAGAACTCATTTAAAAAATCCAGGTGCTTGTTAACTACCTGATGTTGATGGAAATTGCTTTGATCTACAGAAGTAGTAGTAATATTGCTAGTGGCCTGTGTCTGGGGGGTAATGCACAGCAGTAACACTAAAGCTATTCGCATAGCGCAAAGCCGATGTTTTGGCATAAACATAATGTAGTCCGTTCTTTATTGGTGGTTAAACAAGGCGCTAACCAAAGGACGACTTATTCCATAGCGTCCATTTAACCCTAGCCAGGTTTTTGCAAATATCTATATGCAAGGCTTTACACTGATAATGCCTGACAAAGCAATACAAACTGCTGACAAAGGCTAAGCCTGAAATGACAATGTTGAGCAAGATGTGATCTGGCGCTGACGACCGGCTGCTGATCTCAGACAGTCATTCTGACAGTACGATTTTGCGTCGATAGGGTGTATGGTCAGGGGGCGATCAATACAGGAATAAAACAATGCAAAACAAACACCTAAACTGGCTGTTGGGCCTGCTCTGTTGGGTCATACTATTGCCCACTGCAGTAGCAGATGAGCAGGCTAAACAACAGCAACAGGCGCGCGCTGACTATATTCGCGCGCATTATGCCAAGTATGAATACCAGATCCCCATGCGTGACGGGGTCAAGCTGTTCACCTCAGTATATATCCCTTACGACAAGTCCAAGACCTACCCCATTTTAATGCAGCGCACCCCCTATCGGGTCGCGCCTTATGGTGCCAGCAGTTACAAAACCGCCCTTGGTCCCAGTGAGATTTTTGAAAAAGAGGGCTTTATTTTTGTATTCCAGGATGTGCGCGGCAAATTTATGTCCGAAGGCGAATACGTGAATATGCGCCCACAGAACGCCTACCAAAAAGGCGGTAAAGCAGCGGATGATGCCACTGACACCTATGACAGTATTGACTGGCTGGTTAAGAACCTGCCCAACAATAATGGTAAGGTCGGCATGTGGGGCACGTCATACCCCGGCTACTATACCTCAGTGGCGGCCATAAACAGCCATAAAGCATTAAAGGCAATTTCCCCTCAGGCGCCTATTGCCGACTGGTTCTATGATGATTTTCACCGCAACGGCGCCTTTGTGACGCCCATGGCGTTTCTGTTCTTTGACAGCTTTGATAAGCAGCGTGACGGCCTGCACTACGCCTGGCCGGACAAAATGAAGGAGCAAACCCCGGATGGCTATGATTTTTTCCTAAAGCTTGGCCCGTTAACTAACGTCAATAAACTGTACTTCAAAGGCGAACGGCCATTCTGGAACGAATTAACAGAGCACCCTAACTATGATGATTACTGGCAAGCCCGCAATGTGTTGCAGCATTTAGATAAAGTGAAACCCGCCACATTAGTGGTAGGCGGCTGGTACGATACTGAGGATCTGTACGGCCCACTGGCCACCTATCAAACCATGTCGAAGGCGAATAAGGCAGATAATGTCAGATTGATTATGGGCCCCTGGTACCACGGCCAGTGGAACCGCGGTAAAGGTGATGTCATGGGGGAAGCGCAGTTCGGCTTTGATACCAGTGACTGGTTCCAGCATCAAGTGCTGTTACCTTTTTTTAAACAGCACCTGAAAGACGAGCAATCAGCCGCACTCGCGCAGGCAACTATGTTTGAAACCGGAGCCAATCGCTGGCGACAATTTGCCCAGTGGCCACCCAAAGAGGGTAAGGAAACCACCTTGTATTTTGCCGCGCATCAGCAATTGCGCAGCCAGCCCGATAGCCAGGGTGGCTTTGACAGTTACATCAGCGATCCGGCCAAACCTGTGCCCCACTCCGTCAAGGTCAGTCGTGGTTGGGATAAACCTTATATGGCAGAAGACCAACGATTCGCCGCCCGCCGCACCGATGTGCTGGTCTTTGAAACCGAGCCTGCACAGCAGGATATGACCCTGGCCGGGCCAATTGATGTCAACTTGTGGGTGTCAACCGATCAGGGCGATGCCGATTTTGTGGTTAAGCTGGTGGACATTTTTCCTGGTAAAACCTTTGATGATGACAAAGTGGATGCCAACACCGGCAATCGTCATGAGCTGGTACGCTGGGGCGTGATGCGAGGTCGTTTTCGCGACAGCATGAGTCAACCCAAGCCTTTTGAAGCAGGCAAGCCAACGCTGGTCAGCTTCCAGTTGTATGATGTACTGCACACCATCAAGCGCGGTCATAAACTGCAAATTCAGGTGCAAAGCAGCATGTTTCCTTTCCTGGACCGCAATCCGCAAAAATATGTGGAGAATATCTTTAACGCCAGTGAAGAGGATTTCAGTAAAGCCGAGCATAGGCTCTACCACAGTAATGATTACCCCAGCAGTATTCAGTTTAAACAGCTGAATTAACTTAACAGAGGCCGCCAGCCAGTCTGGCGGCAACTCATGCTGTGTAATGACGGTTATAAAACGCGCTGCATATCCCGGTGCAAAATTCCCCCATCGTCATACTCCTGGCCCATAGCGACAAAGTCCCATTTTGCATAAAACCCTTGCAAATGGTTCTGGGCGCTAAGTTTTAGCAAACGGTATTCCCCTAGCTGCGCGGCTTTATCCAGCAGTTGCTGCATCAATTGCCCCGCCAGACCAGTGCCTCTGGCAGGCTCCGCCAGCAGGATACGTTCAAACTTATAACAGCCAAGCGCGCGGTCAGCTCTTAATCTGGCATATCCCAGCAAGACCTTATCAGCGGTTTCCAGCAATAGATGCCAACTGGCAGGATCCTGTCCGTCAATATCGGTATAAATACTCTGCTGCTCGACAATAAACACCTGCTGACGCAGGGCAAAAATACTGTGCAATTCCAGTAACTGTAATTGCTGGAATTTACACCAGCGAAAATCGACTTGCATAAGTCCTCTGGAGAAAAGATTAACGACTTGTTAGCATGATAATGCAATTAACTGAATTTTCTCATTTTCCTGTCCGGCCATGGTCGGACTATTTTTTGCCTCCATGATGGAGGAAGCCTTGTGGGCCGCCATTGAAAGACTGGCGTTAAAAATTGCGACAGGCAATTTTTTGCCTTCTGGTCAGAACAACAACACAGGAGACCTTAGTGGAAACCGGCACCTTAATATCGCTTGCCTTATATTTTATCGCCATGCTCGGCATTGGCCTTTACGCTTACCGCACCTCCACCGACGATGTATCCGGCTATATGTTGGGTGGCAGGAAACTTGGCCCCGGTATCACCGCGTTATCGGCGGGTGCTTCAGATATGAGTGGTTGGATGCTGATGGGGGTTCCCGGTGCCATTTATCTGGCCGGCTTATCACAAATCTGGATAGCCGTCGGTCTGGTTGTGGGCGCATTTTTAAACTATTTAATCTTGGCTCCGCGCCTGCGGGTCTATACCGAAGTCGCTAATGACTCCATCACCATTCCGGATTATTTTGCCAATCGCTTTGAAGATAAGTCAAAACTCCTGCGAATCTTCTCGTCTCTGGTGATTATTGTCTTCTTCACCCTCTACACTTCAGCCAGTCTGGTGGCCGGAGGTAAACTATTCGACAGCTCCTTTGGCATGGATTACAGCACGGGTTTGTTTGTGACTGCCGGTGTTGTCGCGGCTTACACCTTGTTCGGTGGTTTTCTGGCGGTGAGCATGACCGACTTTGTGCAGGGCTGCATTATGTTTATCTCTCTGGTACTGGTGCCGGTGGTGGCATTCAGCCATCTTGGCGGTGTCAGTCAGGTCAATGCCGATATCAGTCAGCTCAATGCCGCCATGCTGGATCTTTTCACCAATGCCCAAACCGGTGAGACGCTGACAGCGCTGGGGATTATTTCGTTGCTGGCCTGGGGGCTGGGGTATTTTGGTCAGCCACATATTATTGTGCGCTTTATGGCGATTAATTCGGTGAAGTCCATCCCAAAGGCACGCCGTATCGGTATGAGCTGGATGATCGTATCGCTGATTGGTGCGGTGGCGACAGGTTTTGTCGGTGTAGCCTATGTGGCTCAGACTAAAATGACTCTGGACGACCCGGAAACCATCTTTGTGGTATTTTCCCAATTCCTGTTCCATCCGCTGATTGGTGGTTTCCTGCTGGCGGCCATTCTGGCGGCCATTATGAGCACTATTTCCTCACAGTTGCTGGTCACATCCAGTTCCCTGACCGGCGATTTTTATAAAGCTTTCCTGCGTAAAGACGCCAGCGAGAAAGAGCTGGTTCTGGTAGGCCGCCTATCGGTGCTGTTAGTGTCAATTGTGGCCATTGCACTGGCCTGGGACCCACAAAACTCCATATTGAACCTGGTCAGCAACGCCTGGGCGGGCTTTGGTGCGGCCTTTGGTCCGGTGATTATTATCAGTTTGTTCTGGAAACGTATGACCCGCGCTGGCGCTTTGGCAGGCATGCTGGTAGGCGCCGCAACGGTACTATTCTGGATTTACGCACCTGTTACCATTAATGGCCAGTCGCTTAGCAGCTGGATGTACGAAATCGTGCCAGGCTTTATTCTTTGCACTGTGACCGTGTTGATCGTCAGTCACCTGTCATCACCGCCAAGCGATGGTATGCAGAATACCTTCCAGGCCATGGAAGAAAAGCTCAAAGCTGACCTTGCCTGATAATCAGCCCGGCGTATGCCGGGCTTGTTTTTTGTTACCGAAATATTCCATGCAATTAACATCTTATGTGATAAGTTATAGCGGTTGGATTTAACCGGAACAAAGAATAAAGATGGCGTTTTTTGCAGCGCGCCAGCCAATCCTGGACAGGGAAAAAACGCTGGTAGCCTACGAACTGTTGTTTAGAGAAAGTCTGAAAAATGTCTTTCCGGATGTAGGCGAAGATATGGCCACATCCAAGATTATCGAAGGCCTGCAGTTCAATCTGGGCCTGGATACCCTGACAGAAAACAAACTGGCCTTTATCAATTTCACCCAGGAAACCTTGCTGCAGCGCTACCCTTTATTGCTGCCTAAAGAGCAAGTGGTGGTGGAAATCCTCGAATCTGTGCCCCCTACCCGCCAGTTACTCAATATCTGCAAGGAGTTTAAGGAAAAGGGCTACCAGATTGCCCTGGACGATTACGAACACAAAAAGGTCTGGCTGCACTTTTTCCCTTATATTGACATTATCAAAGTTGACCTGCGCGCCTCCAGTGCAGAGCAAATCAATGAGATCAAACGCGCCGCCGAGCCTTACCCCGGTATCAAGCTACTGGCCGAAAAGGTGGAAACCCATGAAGAATTTCACCAGGCTATTGAAATGGGTTTCAGTTATTTCCAGGGCTATTTCTTTAGCAAGCCCGAGGTAATGCGCAGCCGTACGCTGGACCCCTCCCAGTTAACAGTGGCTAGACTAATGACCGAGCTGGCGGGCGAGGATCCAGATATCGCGGCTATCACAACCGTGTTTGAAACCGACGTTAACCTGTCGTTTAAATTGCTACGTTACGCACAGTCGCCGCTGTTTAAAAGGCGCAACGACATCACCAACATTAAGCAGGCAATCATCACATTGGGGTTGCAGGAGCTAAGACGTTTTGTGTCGTTATTGTTTACGGCGCAATTTTCCGACCGCAAACCGGCAGCCCTGACCGTTATGTCGCTGGTTCGCGCCAGATTCTGTGAACATCTGAGCGCTCAGCCCGGTCAGGAAAGTAGCGAGGCAGGTGCCTTTCTCACCGGTATGCTGTCGTTGCTGGACGGTTTGCTGGATGCATCCCTTCCCGAGCTTTTAGAAAAGTTACCGCTAAGCCCGACAATAAAAGCTGCCCTGATTCAAGGGCAAGGACGACTGGCTGAATACCTGGATACAGCCAAAGCATTCGAGGCTGCGGATTGGCCCTTAGCCCAGCGCTTATGCAAAAAGATGGAATTAGGAATTGATAAAGTCACACGCTTATATGTGGACTCCGTGCGCTGGGCCACCGTACGGGAAAAAATGGAATAGTTCTTGCTGCCAATCAAGCTGAGATTGGCAACCTATCCTGCAAAACATGCTAATACTAATGGTATAGCAAGCCACTCAGGCATATTCACTGCTTTACTCTGTTGATTGAACGCTTAAAACCAGCATATTTCGGCTTATAG
Source organism: Bowmanella denitrificans (assembly GCF_039522935.1). Lineage (NCBI taxonomy): Bacteria > Pseudomonadati > Pseudomonadota > Gammaproteobacteria > Alteromonadales > Alteromonadaceae > Bowmanella > Bowmanella denitrificans. Next base: position 1,167,668 of record NZ_BAAAEI010000006.1, read on the forward strand.
CTGTCTCTGTTTAGCGACAAACCTATCAACAAAACGACACTTTTTTGTGGTCGGAAACGAGTAAATTCAGTGTTGCCAAATGACCAATCGCAGTTGGGAATCAAGCTGTAATGCAAAGCGAAATCTGCATTACTTATAGCGATCTCGCATAGCCTGCTAAGATTTCTTTATGATAATGTTCTAAGAAGAGTCGCAATTTTTTAATTTTGCCAAAAAAGTCTGGATACCATATGGCCGCCAACGTTCCCAATATTACCCATTTAAAGCAACTGGAAGCCGAGAGCATCCATATTTTCCGCGAAGTTGCCGCGGAATTTGACAACCCGGTCATGCTTTACAGCATAGGCAAGGATTCCTCCGTGCTACTACACTTGGCGCGTAAGGCTTTTGCCCCTGGCCGCATCCCCTTTCCACTGCTGCATGTGGATACCACCTGGAAGTTTCGTGAAATGATTGAGTTTCGCGAGCGCATGGCAGAAGAGCATAAGCTGGATCTGATCGTATATAAAAACCAGGAAGGTCTGGACATGGGCATCAGCCCCTTTGTGCATGGCAGTGCTAAGCACACGGATATTATGAAAACCCAGGCCCTGAAAAAAGCCCTGGACAAATATCAGTTTGATGCCGCTTTCGGTGGTGCCAGACGTGACGAAGAAAAATCCCGGGCCAAGGAAAGAGTATATTCTTTCCGTGACCAGAATCACCGCTGGGATCCCAAGAACCAGCGTCCGGAGCTTTGGAATATCTATAACTCCAAGGTCAATAAAGGTGAAAGTATCAGGGTCTTCCCTTTGTCCAACTGGACTGAGCTGGATATCTGGCAATACATTTACCTGGAAAACATTCAAATCCCCGAATTGTATTTATCCAAACAACGCCCGGTAGTGGAACGTGATGGGGTATTGATTATGGTGGATGACGAACGTATGCCGCTGAAAGAAGGCGAAGTTCCCTCGCAGGAATGGGTACGTTTCCGCACCCTGGGATGTTACCCACTTACCGGAGCGGTGCGCTCCCAAGCCACTACGTTGCCAGAAGTGATTCAGGAAATGCTGCTAACCAAAACGTCAGAGCGCCAGGGCCGTGTTATTGACCATGACAGTGCCGGCTCTATGGAGAAGAAAAAAATGGAGGGGTATTTCTGATGGCAACCAATATTGTTTGGCACCAGCATAAGGTAGGCAAAACCGAGCGCAGTGCACAAAAACAGCAAAGGCCCCTGGTGATCTGGCTAACCGGTCTGTCTGGTTCGGGCAAATCCACTATCGCCAATCTGCTGGAGCAGAAACTGGGCGCAGCGGACAAACATACTTATCTGCTAGACGGTGACAACATCCGCCATGGTTTGTGTGGTGATTTAGGGTTTTCGGACAAAGACCGGGTAGAAAACATTCGTCGTATCAGCGAAGTGGCGAAGCTGTTTGTGGATGCGGGTTTAATTGTGATCACCGCGTTTATTTCGCCGTTTCGCGCCGACCGGGATTTTTGTCGGCACTTACTGGCAGACGGTGAGTTTGTGGAAGTCTTTGTAGATACGCCCCTGGCCGTTTGTGAAGAACGTGACCCTAAAGGCCTGTATCAAAAGGCCAGAGCTGGCGATATTAAGGATTTTACCGGTATCGATTCTGCGTATGAAGCCCCGCAAAACCCGGAAATCCATCTGGATTATCAGGCAGGACAAAGCGCTGAACAATCGGCAGAACAGCTGATCGCCAAACTTAAGGAAAAGGGATTTCTGGCATGAGCAGTCTAGCTGTACTCGCGGCACAGGTTAGCGATATTGCCAGGGAAGCAGGTCATGTGATTATGGCCATCTACCAGCAGGATTTTGCGATTTTTGACAAGGCTGATAAAAGCCCGTTAACCGAAGCCGATCTAGCCGCCCATAACGTGATTGTGGCCGGACTAAAAAGCATCAGTGACTTACCCATCTTGTCAGAAGAATCTGCCGATATTGCCTGGTCAGAGCGTAGTCAGTGGCAACGCTATTGGCTGGTTGACCCCCTTGATGGCACCAAGGAGTTCATTAAGAAAAACGGTGAGTTTACCGTCAACATTGCGCTGATAGAGCAAGGTCAGCCAATGCTCGGCGTAGTCTATGCGCCGGTACTGGACAGCCTGTATGTGGGCATAGTGGGCGAACAGGCCTACAAAGTCGAAAATGGGCAACAAAGCACCATTAATACTGCCCCGCATGTCAGTGCAGAGCGCTGGAAAGTGGTGGGTAGCCGTTCCCATCAAAGCCCGGAAATTGAGTCATTCCTGGCAGCCCTGGACGGCGACAAAGAATTAGTTGCCATGGGCAGTTCACTGAAGCTTTGTTTGGTTGCTGAAGGCCGCGCACATTTGTATCCGCGCCTCGGCCCTACCAGTGAATGGGATACCGCTGCTGCCCACGCTGTAGTGCTGGCTGCTGGCGGCAGTGTGACACAGCTAAGTGTCGGTCAGACACCTGCCCAGGCCACCCAGCCCCTGGTTTATAACCAAAAAGAATCTCTGTTAAACCCGTTTTTTCTGGTTAGCGCACAAGCGCTTAACCCTTGAGTAAAAGTGCTTATGAACAATCAAAACGAACTTCTTCAGCAGGATATTCTGCAGTATCTGGATCAGCATGAACGCAAAGATCTGCTGCGTTTTTTAACCTGTGGCAGTGTTGATGACGGCAAAAGCACCCTTATCGGGCGCTTATTGCACGATTCAAAGATGATTTACGAAGACCAGTTAGCCGCCATTAGTAAAGACAGCAAGAAAGTCGGCACCACAGGTGATGAAGTGGACCTGGCATTGTTGGTGGACGGCCTGCAATCTGAGCGTGAGCAAGGCATCACTATTGATGTGGCTTACCGCTATTTCTCCACCGACAAACGCAAGTTTATTATCGCCGACACCCCCGGACACGAGCAGTACACCCGCAATATGGTAACGGGCGCCTCGACCTGCGATCTGGCCATTATCCTGATTGACGCCAGAGGTGGGGTAAAAACCCAGACTCGTCGCCATTCGTTTTTGGTCTCTTTGCTTGGCATCAAGCATGTGATTGTAGCCATCAATAAGATGGATCTGATGGACTATGACCAGAATGTTTATAACAAGATCCGCGAAGACTACCTGGAACTGGCCAAACAGCTCACTATCGCCGATATTCATTTTGTGCCGATTTCGGCCCTAAAGGGCGATAATGTGGTGAACCGTTCCGATAATCTGTCCTGGTATCAGGGCCAAACCTTGATGCAGATGCTGGAAAGTATCCAGATTGCCAAAGACGTGAACCAGACTGACTTCCGGTTCCCGGTGCAATATGTGAATCGCCCGGATCTCAATTTCCGTGGCTTTGCAGGTAATGTGGTATCAGGTCTGATTAAACCCGGTGACGAAGTCACGGCCCTGCCCTCAGGTAAAACCTCCCGTATCAAAGATATCGTCACATTCGATGGTAACCTTGAACAAGCCTATGCACCGCTGGCCGTTACCCTCACCCTGGAAGATGAAATTGATATTTCCCGCGGCGATATGATTGTTAAAACCGACAATTTACCGCTGCAATCCAATGCATTTCGTACCCATTTGGTATGGATGGCCGACGAGCCGTTGATGCCGAATAAGCAATATGAGTTCAAATTTGCCACCAAGTCGGTGTCGGGTACGGTACGTGAACTGGATTACCAGATTGACGTTAACACTATGGCGCATAAAGACGCCGTGCATCTGCACCTGAATGAAATTGCGGTAGGCGAAATTAAGCTGACCCAGCCGGTTGCCTGCGACCCTTACAGCAAAAACCGTAAAACCGGTGCCTTTATCATTATTGACCGTTTGACCAACGGTACAGTAGGCGCAGGTATGATTATCGAAGCGGTGCAGGGTAAGAGCCTTGAGCAAGCCAAATACTCAGAATTTGAACTGGAGTTTAACGCCTTAGTGCGTAAGCACTTCCCCCATTGGCAAGCGCTGGATATCAGCAAACTCTGAGTAGCATAAATGGATTGGAATCAACTGCTGGTGGCCGGCACTTTTTTTGCCACCATTGCCGCCCTGGCGCTGACTGACAAGCGGCCGTCGGCTATCTTTGCCATGGCGGTGCTGGTGTTGCTGGCAACCGGTCAGTTGAGTCTGGCACAGGTCAGTCATGGCCTGACCAACCAGGGTCTGCTGACCCTGGTTTTGCTGTTGTTGGTCAGCAATGCCGTAGACAAAACCTCGCTGATTAAAAGCCTGGGCCGCAAGCTGGTCAGCAGCGGTTACGGTAAAAGTTACTGGCGCCTGTTCAGCCTGACTTTTGCATCATCTGCGCTGCTTAACAATACCGCGATTGTGGCCAGCCTGATTGGTCCGGTAAAACAGAACCAATATCATCCACCTTCCAAACTGTTGATTCCACTTTCCTATGCCGCCATTCTCGGTGGCACTGTCACGTTAATCGGCACATCAACCAACCTTATCGTCGACAGTTTTTTAATTGAACAAGGACACAGCGGTTTTGCCTTTTTAGACTTCACTTTGTACGGCCTGACGGCCGGTCTGGCCTGTGGCCTACTGATGTTTGTACTGACGCCGTTACTGCCGCATATCGACACCAAGGAAGCAGACTACAAAGAGTACTTTATTGAAGCCAAAGTGCAGGCAGACTCGCCACTGGTGGGTAAAACCGTGGAAGAAAACCATCTGCGAAACTTACCTGAACTGTTTTTGGTGGAAATCGTCAGACGCGGCCACCTTATCAGCCCGGTAACCCCGGAAGTGCTGATAGAAGCCAATGACAAGCTGATTTTCAGCGGTAACGTTAAACGGGTAGACAGCCTCAGTCATATCCCCGGGCTGAGCTTATTTGCTGAGTCAAATGGACTGTTGCGGGAAAATTTAACCGAAGTGGTGGTTTCCAATCGCGCCCGCCTGATTGACAAAACCCTTAAACAAGTGGGATTTCGTGCCATGTTTGACGCCGCCGTGGTGGCCATTCGTCGCGATGGTGAGAACCTGTCGGGCAAACTGGGGGAAATACGACTGCAAGCTGGCGATAATTTGTTGCTCGCTACTGGTCCCGACTTTGCCAGTCGCAACAATCTGTCGAAAAACTTTTTTATTCTCACTGAGCACGCCATCGCCAGGAAGTTAACACCGCTACAGGAAAAACTGACCCTGGGCGGATTCTTACTGACTGTATTGTTAAGCGCCACCAATATTCTGCCTCTGGCAGTGGGCCTGGTGTTTCTGCTGGCATTACTGGTGTTTTCTGGTATCAGCTCAGGTAACGAGATCAAGCGCAATATACCGCTGAATCTGATGATGGTCATTGTCGGTTCGCTGGCCATGGCCACAGCGTTGCAACAATCCGGAGTCATACACAGCCTGAATCAGTGGTTACTGCCGTATTTACAGGGCAGCAGTCCTTTTGTGGCATTAGTGGTGATTTATCTGCTGACCTTGCTGTTGACCGAACTGGTCACCAACAACGCGGCCGCTGCCCTGATGTTCCCTTTTGCCTGGGGACTGGTGCAACTGCTGGATGCTCCGGTGCTGCCCTTTGCACTGGCGGTGGCCTTTGCCGCCAGTGCGAGTTTTATCTCTCCGTGGGGCTACCAAACCAACTTACTGGTCTTTAGCGCGGCCAATTACAAGTTCAGCCACTTTGCCAAATTCGGTCTGCCTGTGTCGGTACTGTATTCGACCATTGTGCTGTTGTTGCTGAAGTTGAGTTTTGCCCTATAAACGCTTAAGGGGCCCACAAACTGATGCAAAATCTTATTCAAAAGCTCTAAATACCAGGATCGAAACTCTGATCCTGGCTATTTTTACCTGGCTTTGGCTGCACGCTATCAAAATCCTCCAGCTCAATACCGGGTAACGCATCCGTACAGACATCCCCCCCCAGGTCCTTGATGACTTTACACATCTCCTCCACCTTGGTATCCAGAAGATGCACATGGTCGAGCATGCGGCCGATGGCATGGGCGACCGGATCCGGATTGTCGGCAGACACAGCATAAGCATCGAAGCCATATTTTTCGGCAATCTTATCCCGATGGCTGACCTTGGCCTCTGTTGTTCGAGCCGCCACAATGCGCCCAGGGATCCCCACCACCGTGGCATCGGCAGGTACGTCTCTGACCACCACCGAATTGGAGCCCACTTTAGCCCCCTGCCCGATACGGATTGGCCCCAGCACTTTGGCCCCGGCCCCCACCACTACACCGTTTTCCAAAGTGGGGTGACGCTTTCCGGCCTGCCAGCTGGTGCCGCCGAGAGTAACACCATGATAAAGGGTCACATCATCACCAATCTCAGCCGTTTCACCAATCACCACCCCCATGCCATGATCGATAAAAAAGCGTCGCCCTAATTTGGCGCCGGGATGAATTTCCACCCCGGTCAGCCAGCGTGCCAGGGTCGACACACTGCGCGCCAGCCACTTGCAGTTGACCTGCCATAATTTATGGCTAAGGCGGTGCCACCAGATGGCATGCAGGCCAGGGTAATTGGTTAGCACCTCAAAGGTATTGCGCGCCGCCGGATCGCGATGAAACACGCTTTGAATATCCTCTTTGATGTGCTCAAACATAGTCAGCCTTATGCTTATTTTTGAATCTTCTTATCTACCGAGGCCAATATACCGCGCAGAATATTCAGCTCCTGCGCTTCGGGACGAGCGCGGTTAAACAACCTGCGCAGTTTGGTCATTACCTGGCCGGGATGATTGGCCACAATAAAGTTGGTGTCGGCCAGGGTCTGCTCAAGATGAGTATAAAAGCGCTCCAAATCTTCTACCAGTGGATAGGTATTCTCCGCCTCCGGCAGCGCATCCCTGTTCAGATGGGCCATACGCACTTCATAACACAGGGTTTGCACTGCTGCGGCCAGATTCAGCGAGCTGTATTCAGGGTTGGCGGGAATACAGACATGGAAATGACACTGCTGCAACTCTTCATTGGCAAGACCATTATTTTCACGGCCAAATACCAGGGCAACGGGGTATTGTTCAGCTTCAGTTACCAGTTTTTCACCGCATTCACGTGGGTCCAGCATCGGCCAGGGGAGCGTTCGGGAGCGGGCACTGGTGCCCACCACTAATCCGCAGCCGGCGATGGCCTGTTCCAGTGTTTCAACCATAGTACAATTGGCCAGAATATCAGTGGCACCAGCCGCCAGTGCACTGGCCTGGCCATCCGGGGCTTTAACCGGGTCCACCAGATACAACTCTTTGAGCCCCATGGTTTTCATGGCCCGGGCGGTGGAACCGATATTGCCGGTATGGGAGGTATTGACCAGGACGATACGGATATTCTGCATTGAGGAGCTTCTCTTTATTCAAAACTGCGCCGCATCATAACATAGGCTTGGCAATTTTCTGCGGGTCTGATAGACTGCGCGCCGCTTTTGACGCTGGTGTTTTTTCCATCAAGTCAGTATGGCTTGAGGAACCGGCAGATTCCCGTTCTTTCAAAATTGGTGGTGACTCTATGCATGCAATGCTGAATATTGCCGTGCGCGCAGCTCGCGCGGCCGGAAACATTATCGTCCGTGGTTATGAAAACCGCGCCGACCTGATGACTGAAGCTAAAGGCGAAAATGACTTCGTCACCCGCATAGACAAAGAGGCCGAACAGGCCATTATCCATAAGATCAAACAATCCTATCCTGAACACAGCTTTGTCGGCGAAGAAGGCGGCATTGTGGAAGGCGATGACAACTACAAGTGGGTTATCGACCCTCTGGATGGCACCACCAACTTTATCAAAGGTATTCCCCACTTCGCGGTATCCATTGCCCTGATGCATAAAGGCAAACTGGATCAGGCCGTGGTATTTGACCCGTTGCGTGGTGAGCTGTTTACCGCTTCCAAAGGTGCCGGTGCCCAGTTAAACGGCTACAGAGTGCGTTGCAGCAAAACCCGTGACCTGAATGGCACTGTATTGGCTACCGCTTTCCCGTTCAAACGTAAGGACAATCTCGGTCAGTACCTGAATAGCTTTAACCAGATCTTCGAACAATGTGGTGACATTCGCCGCAGTGGTTCAGCCGCATTAGATATGGCCTATGTGGCTGCTGGCCGCTACGACGGTTTCTGGGAAAAGGGTCTGAAGCCCTGGGATATGGCAGCAGGTATGCTGCTGATACAGGAAGCCGGTGGTCTGGTCACCGACTTCGATGGCGGCCACGAGCCAATGAAATCCGGTAACGTGGTCTGCGGTGGCGCTAAAGTAGTACAGTCCATTGTTAAGAGCCTGAAAGCGGGTTAACTCTATATACATGGAAAAGGGTGACTTTGGGTCACCCTTTTTTGTTTAAAACCGATATTCCGCTCCCAACCGCCATTCTCCTACAGGCTCATCTAAAGCGTAGTGACGATAACCAGTCAGTAACGACCATCGCTGATTAAACTTATAAGAGAGCTGCGCCCCCATCAGCCAGTTCGTATCACTCAGATGGCTTTGCTGCCTGCTGGCACCAACACGACTGTCAATATCCGCTTGCCAACTATACAAACCAAAGGAGCCGCTAAGTAGCCATTGGTTGTGTTGCCATAGCCTGGCATCCAATCCCAGGGTAAAGCCACTGGGCAGTATAGGGGCCAGCTCTTTAAGGCTAACTGGCAAGTTTTGCTGGGAAATCACGACATCTTTGATTTGCAGTTCAGCATGTCCCAAATCCTGGTAGCCCGCAAATAGCCGCCACCCTGGCGCATACTCATAGCCTAGTTCAAGCCCCCAACTGACACTGCTGTCATCAACCTGGGCAAACTGAACCGCCCCCATGTCTGATATATCTGTATCACTGTAACCCAGACTGACACGTAAATCTGTTGTGGCCCAAACCAGTTGGCTGCAGGTCAAACCTGCCAGTAATAGCATCCTATATTTCATCACAGATTTTTCTCCCTGCCCCTGAACATGCTAAGTAGCATCAGCAGCACAAGCCATGCGCCAAGTCCCCCGCCACTACTCTTATTTACCACAGTGACTTTCTCCATCGCTTTTACCGTGACACTGACCAGGCCCTGTGCCTGAGCTCCGTTATTGTCTTCAATCAGGTAAGTAATCACATCAGTGCCGCTAAAGCCGGCTTCCGGGCTATAACGCAGGGTACCGTCAGCATTGATACTGACACTGCCCCTTTGCGCACTGGCAGATATCAGAGTCAGCGGATCGCCATCAGGATCCGAGTCGTTGCTCATCACAACAATGTTCAAGGCAGTGCCCTGTTCGGTTGTAGCCTCGTCAGGTAGGGCTATGGGAGACTGATTAGCCAAGATTGTCACTTGGACATTAGCGGTAGAAGTGCCGCCTTTTCCATCACTGATACTATAACTGATGTTTATCACTCCGCCGTAATCCTGCGGCGGGGTAAAGTGCAGTTTGTTGTTTTCTATAACCACCTGTCCCAGCTCAACAGAAACGCTACTGATGGTCAGACTGTCGCCGTCACTGTCCTGATCATTAGCCAGCACATCAAGCTCAATACTGGTATTCCAATCCATACTGGCCATATCGTCCTGTGCCATAGGCTGCTGATTACCGTTCAAAGGCACTGCCACGCCACCAGGATCCACAATACTGCCATTGGCTACACCATCATCATCGTTGGGGCCACCGTCCTGAATTTGTAGCTGCACACAGTGATGACCTGGTGTTAATCCAGATTGCCATTGTGCATCACCAGGAGGCGGACAAATACCCGGTTCTCCTAAGGTGCTGAAGACCTGATTGTCAGCATCAAGCACAAAGTCTTGCCACTGACCACTGACAAGTTTGCGATACACTCCCCCCTGCGGCACAGGTAACTGCTGCGGGATCACCAGCCTGTAGCTTTGGCCAGCTTCAGGCAAACCATAAGCGATGAAATCGAACAATCCGCCCACATTAACGGCCCCGTCATCACTCGGAAGCTGATTAGTTATCTGCTCTTCACCTAGTTGCAAGCCACCCAATCTGTTGGTAGCGGCAACACTGCCTTTGCGTAAGCAGGCGCCAGGCTCGCCCTCAGCCAAAAAGCCCAATCTGGTTTCCAGTGTCTCAGGCATAACGTTGCATTCATTAATCGCATCCAGGTAATCCGGAATACCATCAGCATCGCTATCGGCAAACCCTTCCTCGTTATCAGGAATCAAATCACCATCGGTATCAGCATCTGTTAGTTCCGGCAGACTGGCTGCAACGTCAACAAACACCCTTTCCCTGGCAGTGAGGTTAGGAATGCCATTATCACTGGCCAATAGCGTTACTGAGTATATTCCTGGCGATACGCTGCTTGGGTTAAACACAAACTCATTGTCAGCGGTGCTAAGGTTGTCCAAGCCAGATTGCCATTCCAGCGTTATCTGGTCTGAAGGATTAGGGTCTGTTACTTGCGCAAAGACGGTGACATTACCACCTTCCTGACTGACACTGAGCTGCGTTTTACCCTGCTGCTGCACACTTAAACTAATTTTTGGCGCAATATTGCCATCTCTTATACTGATCCGGGTGCTGGATTTTGCCCCCAGATTCAAAGATGGACTCAGGCCTATCACCACGCTTTCTTCAGGTTCTGCCAAGGCATCGGACAAGATAGAAAAACTGACTGAGCTTTCCAGCCCTGCGGCAATGTTCATCACCCCATCTTGCAGATCATGGTCTGCAGCATCAGCACTGCCGCTCACGGAATAAGGAATAGAAACAGGATATTCCGGACTGGGGCCATTTAATATTGCGCGTATCGTTACCTGATTTCCTTCGGAAACCACCTGATCCTTACTCAGAGACACAAGCGGAACAACGCGTACCGTTTGGCTCGCCGTATTACTACGGCCGGCACTGTCAGTGGCTTGCCAGTATACTTTATGTAAACCTGGCGCTAATAAGGTGTTTCCGGCCACCAACGACACCGGTAATGCATTGCCTTGGCTGTCACTCGCGGTGGCGCTGCCTAGGTCCACTTTGGTAAACAATCCGGTGGCGTTTACGGTGATATCAGCGGGCGGGGTGACAATGGGGGCAGACGTATCCCCCCCCTCAACACTGGCATTGACAATAGTTTGACTGGTTCCCCCCTGCCCATCACTAATGCGGTAACTCAGACCTGCAGAACCCTGGTAGCCTGCAGGAGTCTGCCAGTTCAACCGGCCCGCAGATACGGTGACGCTGCCGACACTGGTCCTGGCGCTTTGAATCCGCAAGGTGTCGCCATCTACGTCCTTGTCGTTAGCCAGAACGTCCAGGCTATAATTGCCGCTTTGATTGAAAGCTAACACCAGCTCATCGGCCATAGCCACAGGGGCATCGTTTACCGGCGACAGCTGAATCGTTACCGAATAGGCGTCGGAATTTTGCTGACCCGCTCGCACCCGATAACTAAAGCTATCTTCGCCATGGTAATCTTTGTCGGGCTGGTAGTGCCAGCCAAGACCTGCACTGTTTAGCGTACCATGAGTTGGCCCACCAACCAGCTCGAGCGTCAGCGCCTGTCCCTGCGGACCCTGCAATTGGGGGGTGATGGTCAGACCTTGATCTTCAACGCCACTTAGCTGCATATTTTGTCCCACTGGACTTGCTACAGCATTAACCTGAATATTAAAAGCAGGCAGGGATGCTGTTGCCTGGCCATCGCTAACAGTGATCACTATGCCGGTAAAGATACCAGCTTGTGCATTACCTGGGGTACCTGTTAAGGCGCCGGTCAGTGGATTAAAGGTAGCCCAACCAGGCTGATTGCCGATGCTAAAAGTCAGGCTGTCTCCGTCGGCATCTGCAGCCGATGGAATAAAACTGTAGGACTGCCCGGCATTTACAGAACCTGCTGGAGCCCCGCTGATTTGAGGTGCAGTATTGGTAGGTGGCGGTGGCGTTGAATTGGTGCGAGTCAGGGTAGGCACATCCACTGCCGCAGAACTATTGTCGGCTTTGTCTTTAGCCACCACCACAAAGTTATTGGCACCAATGCTTAGTGGGGCGCTTAATGTC
>NZ_BAAAEI010000006.1:1179677-1266237 GCF_039522935.1 Bowmanella denitrificans
GCAACCGGGGCCGTGGAATCTTCTGTTATCAGCGGCACCACCACATAGCTCGATGCATTGCCCACTGCATCCACTGCCCTTATGCGGTACTGATGCTCGCTGTCCTGATTTAAGGCTCGCGTAAACTGCCAACTGTTGGACGCCACCGCAATACTATCAACAAAGGTGTATTCCAGTGTGCCGCAAACATCCAGATATTCTTCCAGTTCGATACTGACCGCATTTTCACTATGGGTCCCTTGTAGCTGGTAGTTGGCGGCATTGATAAATATCGCCTCAGTAGGCGAACCTAACACGGGTACCACCGGCAATGTGGTATCCACTCTGGCATTGCTGGTATCGGCCGTGGTGGTGCTGTTACCCGCATTATCCACCACCCTCACCGATGCATTCCAGTTACTGCCATCGAGACCATCTGCCAGGGTATAAGTGGCGCTCCAAATACCAGCATTCTCAGTAGCTGCCACAGCACTGCCACCGCCAAAGGCGCTGAAATTGACAGTCACACCATTCAAGGTGTCACTGTTGTTATCGCCCCCAGCACCGTTATTCCAACTCACCGTCACCTGGTCACCGGATTTAAACGCTCCACCGATACCACTGGCACCCGACACACTAATATTGCCATCAGTCACAACCGGTGCCTGGTTATCTACCGTGGCATTGGTGGTATCTGACCTGGTGGTGACGCCACTGGAGCCTGTGACCGACACCGACACATTAAGATTGGTACCATCCACTGTACCACTGGTGATGGTATAGGTTGCCGTCCAGACACCCGCATTCTCGCTGGCTGCCACTGCCGCCCCACCACCAAACGCACTGAAGTCGACGCTAACCGCTGTGATGCCACTGTTATTGTCACCTCCTGCACTGTTATTCCAGGTGACCGTCACTGTGTCGCCAGTTTTATACGCCCCGCCCTGCCCACTGCCGCCACTGATGTTGATATTGCCGTCTGTCACTGTTGGGGGCGTTCCGGAGGTAATATTGGTACTGTTAACGGCTGTCAGGCCACCAGATGTAGCGCGAAGTGCCAGCGTATCCACCAATGCGTTATTGGTGTATTGAATAGCCAAGCCAGCAAAGGTAGCCAAGCCTGATGTAGGTGTCAGCGTCACTGTGGTGCCAGAACCATCGATGTCGCCTGTACCACTAAGACTATTTACCGTTCCATCTACCACACTGTCATTCGGGTCAGTCACAGACAACACTATGTTTGTACTGTAGCCAGTATCAGTAACATTGTTGCCGTCCTGGGCTTGCACCACCGGCACGGTGGAAAAACTGTTACTAATGCCAGTGGTAATAGAAGTTGGTGCGGGTTGTGTGCTGAACACCAGCTTGGTCGCCACAACATCTGAGGTCACTGAGTTAGCATCCACCGCCGGCAAGTTAGTCCCCACGCCATCTTCATCGTTAGCGGTTAAGGTAAAACTCTGCTGATCAGCGGTTGCGGTATAAATCAGGTTAGTAAAGGTTGAAACACCATTCGCGGCCATGATGTCCACATCACCAGAGATGGCCCCAGCACTGGATTCAATCAGCGTAATAGTTTCGGTGAAATCTACATCGGTATTGCCAAATGCGTCCCGTGCCGCAACTACCGGTTGTGTTGTTAAGGCTGAACCAGAGGTGGAGCCGGATGGCTGTGTTGTAAATACCAGAGTCGACGCAACGACATCCAGAGTGGTACCCGTTCCGTTGGTCACAGCAGAAGTGGCTCCCATGCTGGTGCCGGAGCCACCCACCGTCAGATCCGTATCACCATCAACACTCAGTATCACCGTATGGTCTTCTGTAACACCTGAGTTGTTATTGTAATAAGCGTTGACTGTATAGGTTTCACTGCTGCCGTTTGCAACGGAAATGCTTAAGCCAGAAAATGTGATGATATCCGAACCTGCGTTGTAGACGCCTGTCACATTGGACGCATCGTTTCCGTTCAAGCGCCAGGTGATGTTGCCCCTTTCTGTGTCCGTCGAGGTTCCCGACACGTTGATAACGATCTGACTAACCGTCATCGCCAGTCCGTCTACCGTTCCACCATCACTCAAGGTAAAATCAAAGACATCGACAGCTTCGCCTACCGTATCCACAGTGGTATCCAGCCCGACGGGCTCGGTAACCGTTCCTGAGGCGGTCAGGTCGCCGTCGCTATCGGGTGAATTGGTTGTGAAATTCACCAACGTCGCCGAAGCCTGAAGATTTGGGCTCCCCTCATCATCCTCAGCCACAGCATAGAGATCATAGGCTGTACCTGATGACAGACCTGAAAATGCTTCACTGCCAGTCGTACCGGCCGTAGCAAAACTACCGCTTGTAAGCGGAGCTCCACCGCCACTGTCCTGGCCCGCTTTCACCTGACTGGCACTCGGAGCCCCAGCACCATCCGTCACGACAACATAGTAGGCGGTTCCTTCCTCATTCAAGTCAACAGATAAGGTACCGCCAGTGAATGTCAGAGTTCCAACAGAGGGGGTGGAATTTTCAAAAGCGGGAGCCGTCGTATCACTGACGGTGATTGAGAAGGTTTTCTGGTAGGAATCCGTGCCATCGTGGGTTTGTATACAAACGTTGTAGCTTCCCGCTGTCACACTACCGGACGCTTCCAGGTCATCATTGACATTGTCAACCTGAAAGCTGGCGTTGTCATCATCGCCTGAGGCACCGCAACTGCCGCTGCCAGACGCACCATTAGTGACAAGTGAGTAAGTATGTGTGTCACCTCCATCGGCATCCGTAGTACTCAGATTACCAATCACTGCACCGGCACCCGTGGAGGCGTCCCCTATACTACTGTTGTCCAGGCCGATATTGGTGGGGGCGTTGTTACCGCCGCTGTTCCAATTATGACCAGCACCGGTGCAGGCATATATGGTCGTGTAAACACTTGGCAGAACAGTACAGGAGGCGAAACTCTTGCGACCAGTATATCCGGATAGGTCACCACTTAGCTCGCTTATGACAGTTGATGTTCCATTCAAAAGTCCATTGTCCTTAAGAAACTGAAAAGCATCCGCATCTGGTTGTCGATTTATCTTTTGTAGGTTTTTCCTCTGATCAAAAGAACGTCCATCGCGGTTATATGCAGCAAACGGATTGTTACCTACTCTGGTGGTAAGCTGGTTGGTATCAGGGTGCGGCAAGGATACTGATGTGTAGAACTGTGCGCGATACCTCGACTGTGCACCAAGGGTGCGCACTGACGCAAATCCAGGCTGAGCCAGCAACATTGCAGGGACACCAGCTTTGACCGCAAAATGTAATGCTTCACGAATAGAGTTGTTTTTACCTGTCATTGCACTGCCCCTAAGACATTGAACAAGAGCACATTTATTCTAAATGCTCGATATTTCCATATAGCAGGTGGTTATTCCCATCGTTCCACTCTATAGCTGCGGAAAACAAAAATGATTTCTCATTCTCGGATGAGAAGGTTCGATTAACTCAGGGAAACTGCAGCCTGGCAAAATTGCCACATCGTATATCTGATCAACATTACCGCTGAATCGGATTTGTCCCACCTGCGAATGGTCTTCCAAATTAAAAATCCATATCCCTGAGTAAGTTTTTTGATACATTTCTCTAAGAGGCGCTGGGCTTGTGACATCAGATGTGCGGATCTTTGATAAGCCAACAAACATCAGGGGACCGTAAAACGCCACTCCCCGGGTAAATCCAGGTACTTGTGCAATAGTATCCAGCACGCCAGTTGCAGGGTCGTAGCAACAAATAGCACCTAGCCCGGAATTACAAAAATAAACCTTCTCCCTGTACCACCTTGGAGAATGGGGCATCGACAGGTTTTCAAGCAAAATCTGGTTTCCCTGAACATCTATCAGTGTTCCTTCAAATTTACCTGCGCTCTTTCGCCAGTTGGTTGGCTGGTCGTCTTTTGAAAATGTGGTGACATATCCTGGCTGACCATTTTTGAGCGCCATACCATTGAGATGGCAACGGTCTTCGGGCACTAGCGCTGAAATAAACGGAGGTTTCCAACGAGGAATAAAACTAGAATCCGGTTCTAGGGTGCATAAACACGAAAAACTGGAATTGACGGCCCATAATCCGTCATCTCCCCAGTCAATATCATGGATGTTGATCATGCCGGAGTAATGTGAGGAGCGGGTAATAAAGCACGCATCCACACGCGGGTCTGCCGGCTGGAACAAAGATTCCTGATACTCTTGCCAACGCTTGAACTGACGCTCCAGCCTTTCCTGATCTTCCTCACTTTCTGCCAATACTGAAGAGGGCGCCACCAAACCATACTGTTCCAGCGATTCATTCAGCCCTTCATTATCATTGTCAGAATTCACCTTCGGGGCGGTAATATCGTCCTCGATTCTTTCCAAAGGCAACTTGATCTTTTCCAGCAATCCGTCTTCCCTTTGAAATCTGAGGATCTGGGTAAAAATTCCCAACGTCAGTGAATCTTCCGTGACAGCAATGCCCATAGGACGCGAAAAGCGCTTGAAATTGATATCCAGTTTATGACCATCACTGCGAACCAGCATCAACCGTCCCGCCTGGTACGAAGTGAAGGCCAAAGACACATTTAAATGTTTTAAAATGACAGGCAGATTCGCGCTGTACTCTGCAGCATAGTCCATTTCTTTGTAGTGGTCTTTCAGCTTACCTGTTTCATCTATCATTCCACAATCCTGTTCAACCTCTACTGTGTTTGTCTTTATCTAGAGCGGATTCTGATCTGATGCTCTATTTCCGCTAAAGACATCTCAGGGTGATTTGCCAGCAGTCCTGCGATAATGCCACTGGCTTTCGCTGCCGCTAGGGACGTTCCATTAATTTGCTTGAAGCCGCCGTTGTTTGCCGTTGACAAATGCCTGCTACCATCAAGATATCCATCAACGCTTTCCCCCCAATTGCTGTAACGGGCTCTTAGCCCCGTGTTTGTCGTGGCGCCAATCACAATGGCTTCGTCAATGCTAGCCTCATGCTGATATCGCGTTATGGCACGGCCCCCATTACCGGCAGCAAACACAACGGCAATACCTTTCCCACCACGGCCTGAAGTGGCCAGATCGCGCACTACGTCACGAATTGGCTCCAGCAACCAGTCACTGTGCCAGCTGCAATTGATCACATCTGCGCCAGCAAGCCGGGCAACCTGGAACGCTAGCAATGTCTGGGAAGTCCAGGTATTGGGTTGCCGGATGGCAATCAGCGCCGCACCGGGAACAAGGCCTTCAACCTGATTACCATTACGGTCTGCGAACAATATCCCGGCGATTCGGGTTCCATGGCTGTCCTCAGGCACCTTCGGGGATGCATCCAGGGTTCGGGTCTCCGTGTCATACTGAAAAGCCACATTGGTCGTAATGAACTCCGGATGAGTCAGATCAAAGCCATCATCGATAATGGCAACCCTGACCTCCCCGCCGTAAGAGAGCATCTGTAAATGAAGCTTCTCTGGGATCGTTTCAGCGGCATGTTGCAACAACGAGATCTTGTCTTCTGTCACGGCCCCCTGTTCAGAATTCGCGGCTTCCACCCGCGGAGCATTCCGGTCAAGGCCACTCAAGCGATTCAGCTGCAATATATCGGGTTGTGCAAGCAATACCCCCGGATGCCGCTCCAACTGGTCAATGATCCGTGGCAGATGTTCACGCGATGTCAGTTCAACCATCAGGTAATGGAAGTCCTGTGCCAGATAGAGCTCGGTGATATTGACGACACTCTTATCCAGGCTCGCGATTTCCGATTGACTCAACGACGGCAAAACTTTTATGACGATGCGGTTGGAGAGCTGGATGTTTATTTCCCCAGTTTTAAGACGATAAACTCCCGATTGTTCCACCGCCTCAATGCGCTGGAAAAAATTACTGAAATGCACCCCCTCGTCGGCCAACGCAAAGAAGGGAAAAATCAAGGTCAATACAAACGCGAGGTGCAAATTCATTTCAATATCAGTCTCAGCATTCTTCCTGTAGTCTCCTGCGGCAGTATTCCCAGGCGTTGTCGCCAGGAATACCGCCGCAACTGCTCGTCAATTTCTAGATGGATACTGGCCGAAGGAACAGATGCAAAACGGAACCACGATGAAGGGCTGCCTGTTCTCATGGGGCTGACTTGACCCTGTATTGCCGACCACGTCACTATTAAATGTGAGCAACGAGGTACTTACCGGAGGAGTCTTAAAGACAGACACTGGAGGTCCGAACTGGGGTCCAAGGTAGGTCTGGTTTGATGCAGTATCGGTTGAGTCCGCCAAAGTCCCAAAGGCCGTTGTAACATCAGTATGATCATGGCTCGGCATCTCGCTTATGGTCAGGGTGACAGCGGCGTCCCCTCCACGTTGGCCAAGAAAATGAGGCATCACTCCCGGCCCAGTACCGCTATTCCCTCCCACATGAAGGGGAGCTCGTCCCATAAGATTGGGTAACCCCAAGGTCGTGCGGGCGTCACCTCCGTAGATACTGCCGATCAAGGAAAACAACGCTTGATTTTGAGAGATGGCAAGAATTTGGCCGTTACAAAAATACCAGTCAGCCGGGCTGAACGTATAAGGCAACATTCTTATTTCAGCAATAAATGGCGTTGACATAATTCAGCTCCTTAATTTCTTGAGGGATAAGTGCCTTGCAGGGCAATGATGAAATTGATTCCACAATAAGGCATCTGGTTAGTATGACTTCCCCCCCAGCCAGCAGGTGACAGAGCATTATCCGCCAACTTGCCTGTCGTCTTCAGTGTACTGGCTGTGAAGTAGTGAGATCCCTCGGCAACCGCCCCTCCTTGTGGAGTCTCAGTGATGGCAGACTCACTGCTGACCTTGAAGCTGTGATTGTGAATGGGTAACTGCTCGACCGTCAGGGTCACAGTATCAACACCGGTCAACGTGCCAATATTCCAATTGAATGATTGTCCCACTGCCGTACCTTTGTTGACTGGCACCCGTCCTCTCATTTCCGGGAGTCCGAAAGAGGTACGCCCATCTCCGCCGTAGCTCGTTCCCAATAGGGAAAACAGGGACTGATTTTGAGAAATAGCCATGAGTGTTCCATTACAAAATGCGTAATGCAGAATGGCAAAGTTTCCCGCGAACATACGAATATCGCCTAAATATGGTTGCGCCATGGTGAACCCTCCTAGTTTCTGCTCGGATAAAGACCTTCCAGGGCAATTACAAACAACGTGCCGATTGAAGGCTGAATGTTATAGTGAGATTGCCCTCCCCCTGCGTAGGAAATCATATCCGCAACTAGGGCAACGTCAGGAAGCGCGTTGGTGTAGTAGGAGGCATTTGCGACAGCCATGGTGTTGCCGACACCAGACTGATTGGAGTAAGGTACCGGAGTATCTCCTGCTTCATTGACCGCATTGAAGTTGTGTGTGTGCGCCGGCATTTGCGCAAGGGTCAATGTGACATATTCCTGACCACCGATCTGTCCGCGAGTGTATGTCGTTGCGAAATCGGTTTCAGCATAGTTACCCATGTGTATCGGCACTCTTCCTTTCAGCGAGGGAATACCAAAAACCGTTCTGGCATCTCCACCATAAGCGTCCCCCAGCAATGAAAACAGAGCTGCATTGTCACTGATAGTGATTAGCTGACCATTACACTCAGCCCAATCAACAGGCGCGAAGGTATATCCGACCTGTTTAATTTCGCCTATAAATGGTTGTGACATAAGGTCTTCTCCTTGTTATTGATCCAGTTAAATCCTGCGTTATCCAGACTTCTTACGGGATATAACAATCTGGTATTTATCCACAGCATGGGGACACATGAACAAAGTAACTTCGCCAAAAGCATCGCTTTTCAGTTTGTAATTGCCCTGACCACAGTGTTCTTCCTCCTTGCCTGAAAGCAGGACAGAAAAGGACTCAAACTCTTCGTCTTCCTTATCCGGACGGGTTACTTTCGTAATCTTGAGCTCTGCAATCTGCTTTTCTGAGTCTGGTTCAAACACCTGAACATCTTTGCCGATAGCTTGCTCCAGTAAGTCATAAGTGAATTTTTCCATGTTGATCCTCCTTTAATGGTTGTTGTGTCAAGCAGAACAACCTCAGGTGCGAAATACATCAGGTTTCCGTTCGCCCACGGCTTGCCCTTATCGTGACGACTCATTCACAGCAATACCTATAAAGACAAAAGAAAAAACTCTGGACTGACGCTCAGGAATCAGGAAAGAAGAAAACGCCGTAGCTGAATGAAGAAAGTGAGAAAAGGTATGACGAACTCTGTGCCTACATCCAAAGAGGTAAGAGCATTGTCTATGCACTATGTCGATTGTCCTGCCAACCACCCGAAGCTGTTTCCCAATGTCTTCCATTTCAGTAGTCCTTGGAATCATAAGCTAGTACAGGGTGACCGAGTGAATCCCATTAAGCCACAGTAGAACCGCACTCTTCAGATCTAACTGTCGCCACAAAGGCCAAGATTTCAATCTGTTGCCCTATCTAGACAGGTCGCAATAACCTGTTCAATTAGCAATCAGTATAGCTCAGCAATGAAAATCACAAGGAAAGTATAAAAAAACAGCATCCCTATAGTTAAGGTCACCTTTACACCATAAAATCAGAAGTGGATGTGGTCACTCGTTTGCAAACGTTGACAGCTAAACCATAATAAGAATGATGGTCCGCATTGGCATTGAACAGAAAGTGATTTTGACGCCATTGGCAGCCTACACAAATCAAGGGGGCGTATCAGGGAATGATTCAAGGGATGGGAAAGATGAGCGTCGTATTTGTACTCTCAACGGGAAGGTGCGGCACCCAGTGGCTACACCAGTTTCTCAACTCCAGGCTGCCGGATAGCTGGGAGGCCTCCCACGAGCCGATAAATTTTGACTATGCCCCCACAGATAATTCCCCCTCTCAACCACTAAACAAGAACCCGCAGAAACTGCTGAACCATCTGGCATACATTCAAAATAGAGTGAAAAACCATCAGTCCTATGTTGAATGCGGCTTCCCCTGCTGGCGCCATCTGGGCTGGTTTTCTGAAGAACTGGATTGCCCGGTTAAAATCATCTATCTGCACCGGGATCCGGTTCAGGTCTCACGATCCTGGCTCAAGCAGAATGCCTTCGTTCAACCTATTCTTCCACACTTGGGTATAAAGGAACTTTTTCATCCTGCGGCCCCAGAAGCACAACTTACCCACTATCAAAATTCCTGGCGTGGGCTAACATCTTTTGAAAAAGGACTTTACTACTGGGCGGAAGTTCAGGCACAGGCTGCCCGATACAAAACGGTGTGGTCAACGGAAAACTGGTTCGAGCTGCCTTTCCACCAGTTAACTGATCAATGTGTACTTCAGGATTTAATGGGTTTTCTGGACACCGATGTGGAAATCGGAAATATTGATGCCGTCCCACGGGATCGTTTCCAGGGTATTGAACAAGATGTCGTTGACGAAACCCTGATACGTCGCCATCCCGACATCCTCCAGGAAGCCGAAAAGCTTGGATATTCCAGCTACTTTTCATGACAGGATCTTTCTTGACTGGATCTTTCATGAGTTAGAGTCTTTCATGAATGGACCAAAGTCTGAGGTTTGAGAACGGCCTGGCAGGTGCAAGATGACAATATCGGATACAGACAAAATCGTTGATTTTCTGAAGAATGTGGGCATAAACATCCGTTATACCTCAATCGAAAGCAAAACCTTCCTGCCCGGTATTCTCATCGAACAGGGTCAGCTTCTTATCGACAGAGAAAAACTGAAATATCCCGGCGATCTTTTGCATGAAGCCGGGCATATAGCCGTTACAGCTTCCGAAAATAGACTAAAGCTGACGGGAGATATTCACCAATGCGGGCATGGCCCTGCGGAGGAAATGTCAGCAATCGCATGGTCCTGGGCCGCCAGCCGCGAGATTGGAATTCATCCTGAAGTCTTGTTCCATACCGATGGTTATAAAGGCGCTTCCCCAAATTATATCGAAGCCTTTTTGCAAGCCCATGGGTTTGGTTATCCCATGCTTATTTACTGGGGACTCACCAATCCTCCCGGAAAATCAGACGGATACCCGAAGATGACACGCTGGCTCCGGCTTTGAAGAAAGTGACTGAACTGACTCCCACTAGACAATAATTTTTCGTGCCTCTGGAACCCAGGCCATGAACTCATAGGGAGGCGTAATATTCTGTACCGCAAACCCCAGCCTGAGATAGAGCCGTTTAGCCAGGATATTGGTCGATAACACCGACAATGTCAGGGGCACTCCCACTTGCGCAGCGGCATTCTGCAAGCACCGCATCACCTCCTCGCCAAACCCTTTTCCTCTGGCTGGGGGAATAAAAGCGATGTCCATGATCCTGATCTCATTCGGGCCAAAGTCAATCGTGACCTTACCGATAGGCTGTTGCTGTTTTTCAACAACGAAATACATGGCATTGGGAAACTGTGAGCCGTAGCCTTCCGTCTGGGCACGAAACTGCATCTGGATAATAGACTCAACATAGTCCAGCTCACCTTCCATATACCTCAGGTCTTCTCTTGCAGAGTTGTGCAATTGTTCCAGGAATGGTTTATCCGTTGGATTGGAAGGACGAATATTCAGGCCCTGCCCAAGGTTCATTCCATTCATTGTATTCATAACCCATCCTCTTTTTGTCGTTGTATGCTGTTGCAAGTAACGTTTTTCTTAAACAATTTGCTGGTAGGTTAATCACCGGGCATAAGGACGCACCTGCACCGTTAGATGCTGTATGAGCCTCGCTCGGACAGTCCGCGCAATACCCGGTACAAAGCTGTCAGTTGACTCAGGAGGCTCTTGCTGATAACAGATCTGCCAGAGGATTCAGATACAACCTCTCTATCCTTATAAAGATCGTCTGTATTTTTGGAGTAGCACCTCATCATGGCAGACACTGCACGCTTCTGTAACAGATTCATACGCCCCCCAAAGAACCCGGCAATATGGCACATGCCTTCCAGATCAAGATCACAATAATCCACCAACGCCACCGATTCCGCCGGTAGTGCCTTGTATTGTTCAAGCATCCTTTCATAGATCCAGAGCAACACTTCAGCCTGATAATCGAACAACGACACTGAGATTGAACAACCAAAGATCTCCGCCATTTGATGGCCCGGAACCATATGGATACCAACTGTTCGCTGATGTGAATGCAAAACCTCCTCCGGCTGACGAGTGAGAAACAGTACTTTCGCAGCAGGGAAAGCTTGATGAACCAGCGGCAGGAATCTGATATCCCAGGCGTTCAGCTTCACTATCAGGCGATCTCCCAATATTGGGAGCAACAACTTCAACATGGCAACTTTGTTGTGGTCACTCAACTGAGAGTCCAGTAGCAGGTCAGTCAGAACAGAGGCTTCGGATATGATCGTATAAAATTTCGTGGCCGCCATTGCATTCGATACCAGGGTTGAACCACATCGCGAGCAATGGAATATAAATCCTGCAGGAGTCACCGGATCTGTCTGGTATCGCCCTTGTGTCTTATTTGCATACTGAGAAATGAATTGCAGGATATAGGTCAGTGATACCCTGGGATTCAAGAGCGTCGCCAATAAAGACCGGTTTGTCGCATTAGCGATCTGCTCATCATAAAATGGGGCAAAAGGTAAGTCCCCCAGGATCAAACGCCAGTTAATCTCACCGTTTTTTATACAGTATCCTGCAGGGCGCCAGTACCTGAAAAAAACAGCCAGGTCGGGTTCAATTGAATCCCCTTCTCCGGACTGGATGACCCTCAGTAGAGACTCCATAGAAACTCCTTTTAAATCAAACACCTGTACCAACTTACTCATAAGGTCGTATGGATCACAGATCTCACTATGAGCCAGAAGTATTTCCGGAGAGCCCACCAATCTTTCCAGTATTTCCCGGCTTGAAAGATCACCATCAGCCATCATCATGTCATCGCCTGTCTGTTCACGGACAACATATTAAAATACTGCACAATACGCGGCGTAGCTGCCGTGTTAGGACTACTGCCATGAGGAAGAAACTGATGCCACACAACCAGAGATCCTGCCGGTGCAGCAACATGCCGGACAGGCAGAGCTGAAAGGTCTTGCAGGTTTGGATCTGCCTGCAGGGGAAGATCCTTCAACCAGTCCCGTAGCCGATGATGAAACCCGGGAACACAACGAAAAGCGCCCTGATTCTCAGCAACATCGGTCAGATAGAACAGTCCCTGCGTCCCAAATGTTAAAGGACAGGAAAAATCCAGATCCCAATGTAATCTGGTTCCGGGGAATTTATATTGGGAGGTCTCCGGAGGGTTGAAACCGACCCGGTCAGTGGAAAAGCGAAGGTTCTCAGATTGCCACAGATCAAAAAATACCCGTTGCGCTTTCAAGGAGCGACGGTTCATTTCCAAAATCGGGTCCTGGAAAAGTTGCACCATGATATTCTGCTGCGACGGATGATCCTGATACCAGGATTCAGGATTGTCCTGCGTTTTATCCAAAAATCGGTAAATGAGATCCACCGTCTTCTGGCATTGATCACGATCAAGAACATTCTCGACGACCAGAAAGCCGTTTTCCTCCCAGAATATGTGCTGCTCAGGGCTCAGATAACCCCGTTTCTCTTGTCCCTTTGACCGGCGTTCCGGGCCACCAGACATGGCGGTATTGATTTCTTTAATCCTCTCACGGCTTATTTGACCGCCATTCTTATCGAGAACCCATTGCTCAAACTGAGAAAAGGTGGATGCCTCCTGGAAAATCCAACTGAGACAATCCTGCAACCCCAGATGTAGCAAGTCCATTAACAGCAGATCCCGGTTCCATTCATTTTTAGCATCATCCCCGGTCAGTTTTCCTTCTCGTTGCAATCGGAGCTTATGCCATAAACGTTTCAGATGAATTATCCCCAGTTCCCCGACCTCCTGATCTGACACGGGTTCGTCGATCACCTTCTTTCGTGGAGGAAAACGAATGTCATAGCCCGGTGTTGTCTCAGTGCTCTCGCCATAGATATATGAAAGACTCACAACATCGCCCGGGTGGAAATCACTCTGACCAAAACACATAGGGGTATTAAGGCTGCACTGCCCGTCTCGCAGCCAGAAATCCTGATAGATCTGGATTTCAGTTCGGAATTTGAGAGTTGTCTGGTCTGGGGGCAATGGATCAGGAATGGTAATCCGGGCATTCAGCATTGTGCGATCACCGTTAGCGATGGTACCAGCAGCCTCCCGGTCCAAACAACCGACCACTCCCAGCCTGGACTCTTGCGGAGGTTCCTTTCTTTTCCCCATCCTGAATTGATTGGATTCAGCGGCATTATATAAGCAGGCATCCATCACCACTTTCTGGGGAATCAGGGTACTGTGTTCATCGCGAAGGTATTGGACAAGATGACTGAAAATCATCACCTGAGGCTCGTTGTTCAGCATCCAGTTCATCGTTTCCGACAGAACAATATCAAACTTGCGACCAGAGGGCGGCGTCCAACAGGTCGCATCCTCCTGCTCTATTGAGCGGATATTCGAGGCGATATTCAGGTGACTCACCACTGCCCTGACCGCCTGGACATTTTCCTCATGGATATCAATCAGGGTTGCCTGGATACGTGAATCTTTGAGGCAGGCCAAAAGTGGCAGTAGTAATAAACCGTAGGGCCCAGTGCCTGCATAAACAATCTCAACTTGTCCTTTGCGCTCAAGCAGATCTTTAACTGCTCTGGCCACCGCATAAATGAAGGAGTGTGTACGCATTAGCTCTGTCAGGCATTTGGCCGCCTGTACCGGCGACAGAGCCACCCCGGACTTCAGATTCATACCCAGGGTGTGCCCCAGATCACTATGGGCAGAAATACCGGTAATGTCATCCAGAAGGCTGGCCAATGCATCTATGTGGGGTTTGGCAAATCCAGCGTCAGGCAGGTTCTCGATAAGCGGCCGCGTATGATGGACAATAGCATGTTCGGAAAGTTGTTCTGCTAACGATGTCTCCTGGATAGATGTCTCAGAGATGAATGTATCCCGGACAGAAACATCCTGGACGACAGTCTCGATGGGAATATCAGATGGCTGAGAGGCATTGGTTGTCATTGTAATCCTTTACACAAAGTGATGATTCCTGAATTTTTTGCTTCAACCAGTCATTGGCCACACAGTCAATGACCAGATTGATGCGTTCATGATCGCCCCTGTTCAGGACCTGGTGAGTCTGGTCTACATTGAGATACCAGAGCTCCCCTTCCCGCATGGGGACAAGCAGGCTATTAATCCGAAACTCCAGTAATTCATTGCTGAGGATAGGAATATGCAGACGTGCTTCCCCGAATTCGATGGAAAGGCCAAGGTCACGGTGCGGTTTGATTTGCGCGCCAGCATGTAGTCGCATCAGGCGGGTCGATTTGATAGAGCATTGCAGAGAACTCAACACCTGAAGTATGGCAGGTAGTTGCTCCAAGACGGGAAGGTTAACCCAGTCGTCACCGGTCTGTACCGCAAAACCCTGCATGATAGGGTGAGCACTTTTATGCTCAGCCAGACACCTAAGCGGCAGGACATCCCAATTTCCCTGGTAATCTTTCTGATTAACATGAGGAAGCCACTCAGCGTTATGTAATCTGAAAACGTCCTTTTTCAGTGCCTCCAATGGCACCTGAAAATCCAAGCAGGCGAACAACATCCTGTTATCTCAATTGCAGTTGATAACAGTATGTGTAGTACATAAAGTCAACATTTCTCCAGTTTTCGCTGTTCAGACTAAGCGTAACCAGGAATGTCTATTCACATAATTACCAGCCGATATTCAGCCCCATATTCACCCGAACCCCACTGCGCATGGGATGGCTGTTGATATTGCGCCCGGCGATTTCCGGCTGGTAGATGTCCTCGTCAAGCATATTACTGACACTCAGCGTCAACTCCGTGCTTTGTTGCAACCAGGTTAGTTTGCGTGCCAGCTTCAAGCGCAGCTGATGATAAGAGGAAGGCTCAGGATTGTAGCTTTGGGTATTGGGGTTGCGAATCTGATTGGCATGAAAGGCACTAATCCAACTGTGCTGAAGACCTAATCGCCAGTCCTGTCCGATTGCATAAATAAGGCTCCACTTAAGCATGTGGTTGGGCATCAGGGTGTAATTTTCCAACTCCCCGGATTCATTGTGCTGGTAACTGTAGGAGTAGTTAATTTGCCCCTGTTCAAACAGCCATTTTCCTTCCAGTTCAGTGCCATACGCCTCAAGGTCGCCGGCATTAACAAAATCCAGCACCCGGTCGGCTGCACGCAGGCGAGACACCAGATTAGACAAATCACTGTGAAACAAGGTGAGGGTATGACGACTATCCTCACCGGTATGGAAATATTGCAGGTTAAATGTAGTAATCTGCTCCGGCTCAAGCTGCGGATTACCGCGCAGCCCACCGGTATTATTGCCCTCGGCATCACAGCAGACAATCAGATTAAAATGGGTTTCCACCCCATAGGCGGCACGAAAGGCGCCGCCATAGTCCAGTTTAATACCGCTTTTAGCACTTAGTGTATAAATCAGACCGGCCCGCAGTTCATAATTGGCATTGACATCCGGCACTTTGTTGTACTGCGCACCCAAACTCCAGTTCAGGGCGTTACTGTTGGTGGTTTGATACTGACCATACAGGCTATACCAGGTGCGCGAAAAAGCCGGAATGGGTGCCTTGGCCAGGCCCGGTTCAGTATTAACGCGCTGATGCCAGGCAGTACCACCAAACAGCCAGCGGCCCTGGTCCAGCAGGTCGTAGTCAAGCAGCGCTTCAAACAAAACATTATCGGAATTAGCCCGGTAGTTATAATGGCTGAAACGCGATGCGTTGTAGCTGATATCGGTGTCCAGGCGAAGCTGTGATGCCAGCTCCCAGCTTCTGCCCAATTCCAGTATCGAACGACGTGAACGTACTGTTCTATCTTCCTGAGGCGGTCCGGACCAACTGGACACACTGCCCCAGAATGCCTGTTCACTAACCAGATTAACCGCGCTAGCACGCCAGCCTTGCCACTGCCCTTGCAGCATCAATGCATGGTTTTGCTGCTCGGCAGCAAA
This sequence comes from Bowmanella denitrificans, assembly GCF_039522935.1. NCBI lineage: Bacteria > Pseudomonadati > Pseudomonadota > Gammaproteobacteria > Alteromonadales > Alteromonadaceae > Bowmanella > Bowmanella denitrificans. The sequence continues at coordinate 1,195,667 of NZ_BAAAEI010000006.1, forward strand.
ACTGCCGTCAAGGCCGCTGTTATCCTTGGCTTTAAATTGCCAACCATCGTCTTGGTAAAAACGTGCCGCCCCGTTTATATATCCTTCGCCACTTTCCATACCGCCCTGAATCTGCATTTCGCGGCTGCCCAGATTGCCTGCCGCCACATACACCGATTCAGCATTATCCTGGCTGCGGGTTACCAGATTGATGACGCCGCTAAAGGCATTACTGCCATACAGCACGGAGCCGGGTCCTCTGACAATTTCTATGCGCTCCAGACTTTGTATTGGGAAGGCCGTATAGATGGCAAAATTTTGTCCGCCAGTAAAACTGTCCCGCACCGGCCTGCCGTTTATCAGCAGCAGCACTTCATTATTAGAATGCGTTAGTTGTAATCCGCGAATAACAGCCAGATTTTGCGGATAGAAAAAAGACCCCATCATTAACACACCTGGGGCTTGTTCCAGCACTTCCAGAAGAGACGTAGCCCCCAGAGACTGAATTTCTTCGCGACTGATAACGGTAGTCACCCCCGGCGCACTGTCCAAAGGTTGGCTGAACTTACCCGGTGCCACCACTTCCATATTTAACAGTTGCTCAAAAGACAGGTCAAAAACACTCAGTTGTTCCGTCTGAGCAGCCAGCTTTAAAGACGTTGCAGCACATAAAAATAGAACGGGAAATTTCATATACGCCATTCCTGGCAGCAAGGAAGACTGCGATGCATTGAAAACTAAACCATGCAGAACAAATACACAACTCAGAAAAGTGCCAGCCCCTAGCAGGGGCCGGAATATCAGACGGGGAATTGAAGCTTATGGCAGAGGGTCCTGATCGGCCCCTTCTTTTTCCACTTCGGTGGGCATCAAATCTTCTTTACTGATCCCCAACATCATCGCCACAGCACTGGCAATATAAATGGAGGAGTAAGTACCGATAAAGATACCGAACAGCAATGCGGTAGCAAAGCCATGGATCAAGGCACCACCTTTAAAAAACAATGCCAGTAACACCAACAGCGTGGTACCCGAAGTAATAATGGTACGGCTCATGGTCTGGGTTAATGAGATATTGATTATCTCTTCTGGCTCGCCTTTACGCAGTTTGCGGAAGTTCTCACGGATCCTGTCCATCACAACAATAGTGTCATTCAGTGAATAACCTATCACCGCCAGTACAGCGGCCAGTACGGTCAGATCAAACTCCAGTTGCAGAATCGAGAACAGCCCCAGGGTAATAATTACATCATGTGCAAGTGCGGCCACCGAGCCCAGACCAAAACGCCATTCAAAGCGCATGGCCACGTACATCAGGATACATATCAGCGCCACCAGCATGGCCAGGCCGCCCTGCTCGGTGAGTTCTTCACCAACCTGCGGGCCAACGAACTCAATACGACGCATATCCACTTGTTCGCCGCTGGCACGCAAGGCCGCCATAACCTGGTCGCCCAGGGTTTCGGATTTCACGCCCTCGCGCGGTGCCAAACGAATCAGCACATCCTCACTGCTGCCGAAGTTCTGCACCACGGCATCACCAAAACCAACCTCGTCCAGTTGCTGGCGCACCTGTGCCAGTTTAGCCGGTTGCTGATAACCTACTTCAATAACGGTACCACCGGTAAAATCCAGTCCCCAGTTAAGCTGATTAACCGCCAGAGACACGATAGAACCAAGTATCAGCAAAGTAGAAAATATCAACGCCGGCCAGCGCAGGGACATAAAGCGGACTTCTTTGTCGAAATCAAATACGCGCATGTTTATCTCCCTTAAATGGACAGGTTATTGAGGCGCTTACCGCCCCATACCGAATTAACCAGCGCACGCGTACCGACGATGGCGGTAAACATGGAGGTCAAAATACCGATGGCCAGGGTGATGGAGAAACCTTTCACCGGTCCGGTACCCACGGCAAACAGAATCAAGGCCGCAATTAGAGTAGTGATATTGGCATCGGCGATAGTGGACAGTGCACTGTCGTAGCCGTGGTGAATGGCTTGCTGTGGACTACGACCATCACGCAATTCTTCACGGATACGTTCAAAAATAAGCACGTTGGCGTCCACCGCCATACCAACCGTCAGCACAATACCGGCCATACCTGGTAACGTCAGTGTTGCACCAGGAATCATCGACATGACACCGACGATCATCACCAGATTCGCCAGCAAAGCTGCATTGGCCACCAAACCAAACTTACGGTAGTAAATTGGCATAAAGGCCAGAATCAGCATCAGGCCCCAGAAAATAGCCTGCATACCCAGTTCAATATTTTCCTGACCCAGGCTTGGGCCGACCGTGCGCTCCTCTACAATAGAAATAGGTGCCACCAAGGCACCGGCACGCAGTAACAGTGACAGATTTTGTGCTTCTGCCGGTGAGTCGATACCTGTGATACGGAAACTATTGCCTAAACGGGCCTGAATAGTGGCAACGTTGATGACTTCTTCGTGTTTTTCAAACACGATCTTGCCGTCTTTGTCTTTCTCATTGGTGGGCTTGTACTCAATGAACACGGTGGCCATCGGCTTACCGATATTGTCCTTGGTACCATGGGACATCTTATTGCCGCCTTCGGAGTCCAGCTTGATATTAACCTGCGGACGACCGTACTCGTCGAAGCTGCTGCTGGCATCCACAATATGGTCACCGGTCAGCATAATGCGTTTATCCAGCAACTGCGGCTGGCCTTTTCTGTCCATTAGCAATTGTGCACCTGGTGGTACGCGACCTTCCACGGCATCACGTACATCGTGATCCAGATCCACCATACGGAATTGCAAGGTGGCGGTGGCATTCAGAATTTCCTTAGCTCTGGCTGTATCCTGAATCCCTGGCAATTGCACCACAATGCGGTCAGAACCCTGACGTTGAATCACCGGCTCAGCCACACCCAACTGGTTAACCCGGTTGCGCATAATGGTAATGTTTTGCTTAAGGGCATATTCGCGGATTTCTTTCAGGCGCTGCTCCGACAGCACCGCGCTCATGGTCAGCTCGCCTTCGTCTTTGAACAGCAAACCGGGGTTGTTTTTTTCCAGGAAGTTAATCGCCTGGTCCAGGGTTTCCTGGTCGCGGAATTGCACATCCACCCGATCACTCTTTTGCTCGACCCGGCGATAACGCAGTTTTTCTTCGCGCAGGCTATTACGGAAGTCGTCTTCCATCTGTTCGATAGAGCGGTTGATGGCCGCTTTCATGTCCACTTCCATCAAAAAGTGCACACCGCCACGTAAGTCCAAGCCTAATTTCATCGGGCTGGCGCCCAGGCTCTCCAACCAATCCGGTGTGGCAGGCGCCAGGTTCAGGGCAACCACATAATCATTACCCAGACTGGCCTCGAGCTTTTCTCTTACCACTAACTGATCATCACCGTTTCTCAGGCGTACCAGTAAGTGAGATTCTTCGAGGGAAATACTTTTAATATCGATACCGGCTGCTTGTAAATCAGTTTTGACCTGTTCAAACAGTCGGGTATCCACTTCGGCATTACGACCTGCAGAAATTTGTACCGCATAGTCTTCACCGTACAAATTAGGCGAGGCGTAGAGCGCACAAACAGCGATCACCAGGACCACCATCAGGTACTTCCACATGGGGTATTTGTTTAACACGAACTTGTCCTTTCTTACTCTGCAAAAATGGCAGAGGCGAACGGGTCGCCTCTTCACTTTAATACTCAGATATTTTTCATGGTGCCTTTGGGCAATACCGCCGATACCGATGCCTTTTGGATCACGATATTAGTGGAGTCATTTAGCGCCATTTCGATAAAGTCCTTATCGTCGCTAACCTTGGTAATGCGCCCCACCAGGCCGCCCTGGGTCAACACTTCATCGCCCTTACCCAACGACGAAATCAGGTTCTTATGCTCTTTAACCCGTTTGGCCTGTGGACGGTACAACATGAAGTAGAAGATCAGACCAAATACACCCAGCATTATCAGCATCTCAAAACCGCCACCTTGTCCGGCAGCAGGTGCTGATTGCGCGTAGGCATTAGAAATAAATAGGCTCATCATTTTCCCCTAAATTTTGTTTTTATAATTGCCCTGCAGCGTCCCGCCTTGGGGCATTAATGCTTCGAAAAGCGTGGTTTCTCTTTGCCTGCACTTTAACCCGAGAGTTACAAGTGGCGGAGCGTCCTGCCCCACTGGCTAACTAGTTTAACTCGGGTACCGGCATGCCCTTCTGGGCATAAAACTCGGCGACAAATTCTTCAAGCTGGTTGACTTCAATGGCGCTGCGCAAACCCTCCATCACCCGCTGATAGTAACGCAGGTTGTGAATGGTGTTGAGCTGCGCACCAAGAATTTCGTTGCACTTATCAAGATGGTGTAGATATGACCGGGAATAATTTTTACAAGTGTAACAATCACATTTTTCATCCAGCGGCCCGGTATCGGTCTTATGCCTTGAATTGCGGATTTTAATCACCCCATCAGTGACAAACAGATGACCGTTTCTGGCATTGCGGGTTGGCATCACACAATCAAACATATCGATGCCGCGGCGCACTGCTTCAACGATATCCTCAGGCTTACCCACTCCCATCAGGTAGCGCGGCTTATCGGCCGGGATTTTATGCGCGGTAGAATCAAGAATGCGGATCATATCCTCTTTGGGTTCACCCACAGACAAACCACCAATGGCATAACCATCAAAGCCAATCTTTTCCAGACCATTGAGGGAAATTTCACGCAGGTCCTCATACATCCCGCCCTGCACAATACCAAATAAGGCCGAGGGGTTATCAGCATGTTCATTTTTGCTACGCTCGGCCCAACGTAACGACAGTTCCATGGACGTGCGAGCCTGCTCGTAAGTGGCCGGATAAGGAGTACATTCATCGAAGATCATCACAATGTCTGAACCCAGATCACGCTGCACCTGCATGGACTTTTCGGGGGTCAACAGGATTTTTTCGCCGTTAATGGGTGAACGGAAGGTTACTCCTTCCTCACTGATTTTGCGCAAGTCCCCCAGGCTGAATACCTGAAAACCGCCAGAATCAGTCAGAATCGGCTTTTGCCAATGCATAAAGTCATGCAAATCGCCATGTAGCTTCATGATCTCCGTGCCAGGGCGTAACATCAGGTGAAAAGTATTACCCAGACAGATTTGTGCACCCGTGGCTTCCAGCTCTTCCGGGGTCATGCCTTTCACCGTACCGTAAGTACCTACTGGCATAAACGCCGGGGTTTCCACCACACCACGTTCAAAAACAAGGCGCCCCCGACGGGCCTTGCCGTCGGTATTTATCAGTTCAAATTTCATATTGCTCCTCAGCGAATCGGAAAACAGTCCGAGGCTGACCCTTAAACAGGCTGTTAAAAACGTCGGCGATTATAAAGGATTCATACAGTCAGGGACAGAAATTGGTACGCCTAAAAGTCAGCAACACTGCACACTGTACCTGCTACAGCATGCTCATGTCCTACCTTGACGCCTGACATCCTCAACCAGTCGCATCCTGACGTTCGATAAACATGGCATCGCCATAGCTAAAAAAGCGGTACTGTTGCTCAATGGCATGCTGGTAGGCATGCATAATATTGTCTTTACCGGCAAAAGCACTGACCAGCATAATCAGGGTGGACTCAGGCAAGTGGAAGTTAGTGACCATGGCATCCACCAGTTGGAATGAATAACCAGGGTAGATAAAGATATCGGTATCGCTGAAAAACGGCGTTAGTTCAGTACCGGCCTTAAGCGCAGCCTGGGCAGCGGATTCCAACGAGCGCACCGAGGTGGTACCGACCGCCACTACCCGCTTACCTGCCGCCTTGGTGGCCAATACCGCCTCTACCACCTCCTGCGGCACCTCCGCATATTCTGAGTGCATCTGGTGTTCAAGGATGTTGTCTACCCGCACCGGCTGAAATGTTCCGGCCCCCACGTGCAAGGTCACAAAGGCGGTATTCACCCCTTTGTCTTTAAGCGCTGTCAGCAGCTTGTCATCAAAATGCAGACCTGCTGTCGGTGCAGCAACCGCACCGGGTTTTTGATTGTACACCGTCTGATAACGCTCCTTATCTGATGCTTCATCCGGCCGGTCGATATAAGGTGGCAATGGCATATGCCCATGGGCTTCCAGCACTTCCAGCACCGGTCTTGCATCCAAAAAAGTTAATTCAAATAAGGCGTCGTGCCGCGCGGTCATTTCTGCCCTTACGGTTTCTTCCAGTACCAGAATGTTGCCAGGCTTAGGCGATTTGTTGGCCCGCACATGGGCCAGCACCCGGTGCTCATCCAAGATACGCTCAACCAGCACTTCCACTTTGCCACCACTTTCTTTTTGCCCCAGCAGTCGGGCGGGTATCACCCGGGTATTGTTAAAAACCAGCAAATCCCCCGGCTCCAAAAGCGATAAGATATCCGGAAAATGCAAATGCGCTAAGGTGCCACTTTGGCCATTTAAATGCAGTAAACGGCTTGCTGTGCGCTCAGCCATGGGATAACGGGCAATCAGTGTGTCGGGCAGGTCAAAATGGAAATCAGAAACTTTCATGCAATCAGCCTGTTTTTCGGGGCTGCACATTTTAGGCGCAAGCGCACAAAAATCCCACCCTTAAACCACAACATACTAGGGGCTGTTTATCTTTCAAGTATAGATTTTGTTCAAATCCAGCCCCTTCTGGTCACGACGCCGGGTTGCAGGCTTAGTGGGCCTAAGTCAAAGCCCGGCAACACAATGACGTAGGGAACGTCATTGAACAGCTTTAGCTGGCCGCTTGCGGTGACAGGCAGGAGCCTGTCATACAGAGCCGGAGGGCTGGGTTGAACCCTTCGGGCAGCGCTTGTGGGCCCTTTCTACGGCGTTATACGAAATACTTCCTTGTATTTCGCCAAAGGCCAGCAGAGCTGTTCAAGTCCGTTCCATACGGACTTGTCACTCACTCATGTAGACTAACTACACCACGTTCGCTCTGCCTTGTATAAAGGGCCCACAAGCTGCTGCAAAATCATACTCGAAAGATAAACAGCCCCCAGCTTATCCCAGCACAACTTTTTTCAGATGGAATATCGCCATTAACGATAAGATCATGATTTTAACCTTTTATTCTCATTGTCGCATAGATTAGAATTCTGCCGTCTTTTATAGCGCCTGAGGTACCAATGCTCCCTGCCCAATTTAAAAAACTGCGTCCTAAAATCCTTGGATTACTGGGAGGGGGAATATTGCTGGTTGGGCTCTTCGCAGAATATGGTATATCGCTGCTGGCTTCGGAAATTAAGCAGTATGATCATCTTATGCAGCAGGAAGTGTCAGCCGCGACCTTATCAGACGGTATTAACCTGAACTTCAAACGTCAGGTTCAGGAATGGAAGAACGTTCTGCTTCGGGGCCACGACAAAGGGAAGCGCGATAAATACTGGGCCAGTTTTATGGACTACCACCAGCGTATTGAACGTTCTTCTGACGAATTTCTGGCACTGGATATCGACGACAATCTCAAGCAGCAGATGCGTGAATTCAAACGCACCCACCAGCAGTTGCTGGGTCAGTATCAAAAAGGCCTGCAAGCTTATATTCAAGCAGGCCTGGACCACAAGGCAGGCGACGCCGCTGTGACTGGCATTGATCGCGCGCCAACCCAACAACTGGAGCAGCTTGGTGCACAATTGCATGACTATATATTAGAGCAAAGCCGCAAAACCGATACTGCTGCGCGCCAGGCGACTTTGATCAGTTCAATAGGGATCCTGCTTGCCATAATGGTGATCGGTCTGATGACGGCCTGGTTTATGAATGCCAAAGTGGTCCGCCCGCTGACCACCCTGATCAATCACCTGCGCGATGTCAGTCGTGGCCAGTTGGACAAGCAACTGATTATTTACAGCGAAGATGAAATTGGCCGAATGTCGAAAGCCATTGAAATTCTGCGTAAAAATACCCTGAGTATCTGTCAGGGGCTGGACAACACCCAGCGGGATCTGGATAAAGTTTGCTACAGCCTGGTGGACAGTGCTGGCGCTATCAGCCAGGGCGTAACGGAACAAAATCGTGGTACCAACAGCGTCCAGCAGTCGGTACAAAATCTGGTGGAAATGGCAGATGGCATCGCCATTAATGCGCATCAGGCTGAAGACGCAGCCCAGCAGGCAAACCAATCGGCCGATGAAAGTATTCAGGTGATGCAGCAGACCATTAACGTCATCACTGCGTCCTCGGCGCAAATTCAGCAAACCGCAGAGGTGATTGCCACCCTGGACCAGGATGCCCGAAAAATAGGCTCTGTGCTGGACGTGATCAAAAGTATTGCTGAACAAACCAACCTGTTGGCCTTAAACGCCGCCATCGAAGCAGCCCGGGCTGGTGAGCAGGGACGGGGTTTTGCGGTGGTGGCCGATGAAGTGCGCACACTGGCTGCCCGTACACAGCAATCCACCGAAGAAATTCAACAGATGATTGCCAATGTGCAGCGAGGTGCCAACAGTGCCGTCAATGCCATTGAACAAGGCCGGGAGCAAACCGGACAAAGTGTCGAGCAGGTTCACCAGGCCAATCAGAAACTACAGGATGTCACGTCCTCAGTAGGAATGATTGCGCAGCTAAATGAACAGATAGTTCAATCGGTAAAACAGCAGTCCGGCATTACTCAGCGCATTCAGGCCAATTTGCATGAATTAATGGATATCGCCAAACTCAATGGTGTCCATGCTGACTCCTGTGCAGAAGATAACCAGACCTTACTGGATGTCAAAAACCGCATGGCGGAAGTTATCTCGCGCCTTAGCAGCCAGACTGCCTGAAGGAAGTTAAGCGGCTCAGCCAGGGCGACAGGCAAGTCTGATTGCCCGGCTGTAAAGCCATTCATAGTGAGCACGCCAGCTAGTCTGGCAGGGTGACCCCCATATCGGCGAAGATATCCATCAGGTCATCCCGCTCGATACGTCTGACATTGAGTACAGTAATAATTTGTAACAACAAGTCAGCACCCAGAATGCCTTTGTTGACTTTATTTCGCAGGTTATCTGCGCTTTGATTAACCCCGATATGGGCCAGCCTGTCACTGAGATCCTGATATTTGACGCCACGTCTGGACATTTCGGCCTTAATTAACCGTTGTACCAGTTGTCGCCAGTCGGCGTTGTGATTTCGCATAATGCCTCCACTTAAACGTGACGTATAATTTACACAAAAAACTTATTTTATACAAAAAGAGAAAAAATATTTGACGACAGTAAAATTGCCTGTCTAAGATTATGTCCATTGCAAAGCCACCCAGCGGTTTTTGCAAACAACCCATTTTGAAGGAGTGAACCATGAGTTGGGATCTTGATCAGTTGGAAAGCCTGCTGACAAAGCACAATGACCTGGTAGTAACCAGACAACAGGACTGCCTGTTGATTGCCAATACCGACGGCATCGATGCCTGGTTGGCCATAAGCGGTGAACAGATCATTGTTGAAACCCTGTTATTTGCCGCCACCGAAGTCAGCGACAGGGCCGCCCTGAATGATGAAATTCTCAAGACTCACATGCTCTTCCCCCTCACCACAGTGGGTATATCCCAGGTGGCTGGTGAAGAATATTACACCGCTTTTGGTGCCCTGAGCTCTCAGTCAAAGGCCGAAAGCATTGTGATTGAAGTGGAAACCCTGTTCCAGAATGTCGCATCCTTTTTGGATGCCTATCAGGATCATTTGAAGTAACGAGGAGCCGATTATGTCTGTTTGGAAAAAATTAATTACTGCGGTAAAAGGCGGCGTCACTGAAGCAGCCGAAGCGGTTGCCGACAGCCAGGCCATCCGTATCCTTGAGCAGGAAATTCGTGAAGCCAAGGAAGAACTGCGCAAGTCTGATCATGCCCGCACGCAAATACTGGCCAAATGTAAATTGTCGCAACAAAAAGTCGACAGCCTGGCACAGTCTATCGCAACCTACGAGCAACATGCCCGTCAGGCGGTGGAAAAAGACCGGCAACTGGCCTTGGATTGTGCGCAAAAAGTGGTCGAACTGCGCGCCGATATGGACAACGAACAAAAGTACCTGGATCAGTTTAAAGCCTCAGAGCAGAAGCTGGCAGCCAATATCAACCAGGCCAAAGCCAATTTGCGCCGCCTGGAGCAACAGGTAGACATGGTAAAGGCCACTGAGTCGGTGCAAAAAGCCCAGGTTGCCGTATCATCCCGTCACCTTGGCGCTAACAGCAAGATGAAAACCGCGACTGAGTCACTGGATCGCATCCAAAAGCGCCAGACCATGCGCAGTGCTGAGTTGGAAGCCGCTGAAGAACTGGCCAGCAGTGAGTCGAATGATGATCTGGAAAGTCGTCTGGCGGCCGCTGGAGTCAAAGGTGGCAAAAGCAGCGCCGATGATGAACTGAGCCGAATCCTCGGCCAGTAACCAGGGGGAGAACAGGCTTGACGTTATATCAACTACGCAAGCTGGTTGCCCGCTATTTTCAGGAAATGCGCTGGTACAGTATTGTACTGGCGTTTTTTTTGTATGGCCTGAGCAGTTGGTTATTGCTGGCATGGGCCGATGAGCAGGCGTTGACCCGCTGGCCGGACTTTCTGTATTTCCTGGTGGTGACCAGTTCCACTGTCGGCTACGGCGATCTGTCACCTGGCACTGAAGCCGGTCGCTATGTGGTATCCCTGTTTGTTATCCCGGTCGGCCTCAGCCTCTTTGCCCTGATTCTGGGGCGAGCAGCGGCCTGGGTATCCAGCCAATGGTTCAAAGGAGTCAAAGGTTTGAAAAAACTTCATGTACAGCAGCATATTCTGGTGATTGGCTGGAATGGTCAGCGCACCTTGCATTTGCTCAACCTGTTGCTGCGGGAACGCCAGCATATGGCCGAACAGCAGCAAATCGTCCTTTGTGTAAAAGCCGAGATTGATAACCCCATGCCAGATTGTATCGACTTTGTGCGGGTGGAATCCTTCAATCTCGATGCCGATATGGACAGAGCCTGCATTAGTGACGCGGCGGTGATTATTATTGACAACGAACATGACGACATCACCATGACCACTGCGCTGTATGCCAACCAGCGCAATGCCGGCAGCCATATCCTGGCTTATTTTCAGGATGAGAGCCTGGCGCGTTTACTACAAACACATTGTCCGAATGTGGAATGCACCCCCAGTGTGGCGGTAGAAATGTTGGCCAAGTCGGCCTTTGACCCTGGCTCCAGCGCCCTGCACCATGACCTGCTCAGTGTGCAGGAAGGCCAGGCGCAATATTCGGTGACCATACCAAATCTGGCTAAGCCACTGTCGGTAGGTCAGGCCTTTCGTGCCTTGAAAGAAAAGTATGACGCAACGCTGATCGGGCTGGCCGATCACAGTAAAAGAATTGAGCTTAATCCACCGTCAGAAAAGCCACTCAACAGTGGTGACAAGCTTTACTATATTGCGGTAAATCGTATTCGCCAGATTGACTGGGAGAGTCTGTATGTTCAGTAAATGGTTTGGCAAGCAAGAGCAAGTCAAAGGGCCCAAAGCGCCGGAAATTATGGGCCTGTACCTGGGCGGTTCATTTCAGCTTGATGATTTAAGACTACGCCTGCTGGAGCCTGAACTGATCATCGAAGGAGCTGCCCGCACTCATCTGATTCAGGCGGTCGGCGAAGTGATGCTGGATACCGGCGGCAAAATCCTGCGGTTTTATACCGACGATGATGCCTTCTTGCAGGTGGTATTGGACGGTGGTGACACCGAGCAGCACATTACAGATGTAAAATTGTGGTATTTCTACGAGACCAAAACCGTTGGCTCAGACAGCCAGTGGCAACAGTTACTCAGCCGTGAAATTTCCACGCCAAGCTTTGCTCTGGAAAATCATACCTTCAATCGCGTCTGGGACGCCGTAGGCGAAGTGTCGCCGCCGGTGGCCATGACCGAAAAAACCTATGAGGAAGACGGCGATATCAGCGACACAGACCAATTTGTGATGCTGTATGAGCGCCCCATAGGCCAGGATGAAGTGGAAGCCTTGCTGGTTTGTGGTGAAGAGAAAATTATCGATAACCGCGCCGATCGTTGCCTGGTCATTAGCACAGGCTTTAATCTGCAGCCGGCGGATATCCGCATTAACGGTTGAGCCAACGGGTACTAAACAAGCCACATATGCTTTAGCATTGTGGCTGACATAAGAATAAGGAGACCTATATGGATGTCATCACTCAATCTCTGGCCGGACTTGGCAACTTTGCCCTGTACTTTGCGGTGTCTATTGCCCTGCTGTTTATTTTTAAAATTCTGTATGCCTTTGTCACTCCCCACGATGAGTGGAAACTGGTAAAGGAAGAAAAAAGCATTGCTGCTGCTGTTGGGTTTGGCGGTGCCATGGTCGGCTTCAGCCTGGCACTGGCGGGCGCGGCCACCAACGCCGTGTCACTGGTGGATTTTGCCCTGTGGGGTGCGGTGGCTCTGATAGCGCAGCTGCTGGCTTTTGCCCTGTTGCGCTTCACTTTTATGCCCAAGATTGTTGAGCGTATCAACAATAACGAAATTTCTGCTGGGATCATGCTAGCCGCCATGTCTGTTGCAGTGGGCCTGTTGAACGCGGCCTGCATGTCTTACTAGGAGGGCGTATGGAACAGCGCAAACAAAAACGCTCGGTCAGTATAAATCTGGCCAGTATGCGTAAGGGCTTTGCCCCCAAACCTCTGGCCGTGGGTGTGGCGACGGTATTGCTCAGTGCCTGTGGCGGTAATCGTCAGGACGCCGACGTCTATACCTCGGCCAATGACTGTATTGAGAAAAACCCTGAGTTTGCCGAGCAATGTACAGCGGCCTATCAGCAGGCACTGGAAGAAGCGGCGCGTACCGCCCCCAAATACAATAACGCCACCGACTGCGAATACGACTTCGGCCAGCAGCAGTGCCACCAGGTGGAATCCGGCGGCGGCTCTTTTTTCGTGCCGTTTATGGCCGGATATATGCTGAGTAACCTGATGTCACCGCGTGGCTATCATTCCCAACCGCTGTTTACGTCCTATTCGCCCTACTCCCCTTATCGCTATCGCTGGACCACCGCAGACGGCTGGGACTATGGCTATTACAAAGACCGGCGGCTGAAAGTGGACAAGGATGCCTTTAAACCTAAGCCAGCGGTAAACCGCACCATCAAACGGGGTGGGTTTGGCAGTACGGTCCGGGCCAAATCCAGTTGGGGGAGCAGTTCTAAAGGATGGGGTGGGTAAGGTATTTAGGTTGGCTGTTAGCCGTTGGCTGAATTCTGGAAATACAATGAGAAATTGGCAGAATCGGCCATTGGCGCAGCGAATGACTCATAACTGACAACTGACAACTGACAACTGACAACTGACAACTGACAACTATTTTCATGCTAAGACTGCCCATCACCCCCAGGGCCAACTGGCAACAGAAAGCTGCCGAGTTTGGCTTTTATTTTCATACTATGTATGGCGAACCCTACTGGGATGAAAGTGCCTATTATCAGTTTACCCTCAGGCAGATAGAGGATGATCTGGAAGGCCCCACCGAGCTGTTGCACCAGATGTGTCTGGAAGCGTTGGACGTGGTTATACGGGACGAACGCTGGTTAGCAAAATTCGCCGTGCCTGAGCCATTTTGGCAACAAATAGCCGACTCCTGGCAACGACGTGATCCTAGTCTCTATTCGCGCCTGGATCTGGTCTATCAGGGCCAGGGGCCTGCCAAACTACTGGAAAACAATGCCGATACGCCGACGTCTTTGTATGAATCCGGCTTCTGGCAATGGCTGTGGCTGGAAGATCAGGTGAATCAGGGGCAGATAAGCAAAGGGGCCGATCAGTTCAACTCCTTGCAGGAAAAGCTGGTTAAGCGTTTTGCCGACATTGCTGCACATTATCAGATAAAGCATATGCATTTCGCCTGCTGCGAGGACACCGTGGAGGACAGAGGCACAGTGCAATACCTGCAGGACTGTGCTCGTGAGGCCGGTGTCTTAAATGATTTTGTGTTTATCGAACAAATTGGTCTGAGTGAAAGCGGCCACTTTACCGATCTTAACGACCACAGTATTGAGACGTTATTTAAGCTCTATCCCTGGGAATTTATGCAACGGGAAGCGTTTGCCGACGCGATTCCCGGCGCCGGGGTAAACTGGCTGGAACCCCTGTGGAAAAGTTTGCTGTCGAACAAGGCCATCTTACCCATGTTGTGGCGACTGTATCCTGACCACCCTAACCTGCTGCCAGCCTGGTTTGAAGATGAACTGCCCAACAGCATTGCTGGCAAACTGGTGAAAAAACCGCTGTATTCAAGGGAAGGTGCCAATATCAGTGTTTATCAGGGCGGGCAGCCCATAGTACAAAGTGACGGCCCCTATGGCGAGGAAGGCTTTATTTACCAGGCCTGGAACGCACTGCCACGTTTTGCCGATAATCATACTCTGATAGGCTCATGGCTGGTCAATGACCAGGCGGCGGGGATTTCTGTGCGGGAAGATAAACACATCATTACCCAGGATATGTCCAGGTACTTGCCACATATTATATTGTGAGGCATTAGGCGGAGATGAACAGATTATATTGTGAGGCATTAGGCGGAGATGAACAGATGCTGAAAAATCAAGTGAAGGTGCTGCTGTGGTTGCTGGCTTCTTTTGTTCTGGTTGAGCTGGTGAATCTGCTCAGTGGTCGGGCCCTGAATCACTTCGCTATTCTGCCGCGCGAAGTGACATCGCTGCCCGGCATCCTGTTTATGCCCTGGCTGCATGGCAGCCTTGGCCACTTTATCGCCAATATAGTGCCGCTGGCTATTTTCTGGTTACTGATGCTGGAATATGGTTTGAAGCGCACCTTATGGGTAAGTGTTTGGATTGTACTTGTTACCGGGCTGATGGTCTGGCTGTTCGGCCGTTTTGCCTATCATGTGGGCGCCAGTGGTTTGATTTACGGTCAGTTTGGTTTTCTGGTACTGGCCGGTTTTTATAGCCGCCAGTTAATTAAGTTACTGATTTCCCTGGCGGTAGGCTTTTTATACGGCGGAATGGTACTGGGCGTGCTGCCCAGCCAGCCTTTTGTGTCCTGGGAAGCGCACTTATTCGGTTTTATTGCCGGCCTGCTGGCAGCGAAATTCTGGCACGGTAGCAATACCAGCAAAAACTGGTCAAACAGGGCGCAATAGCGTTAAAATCCCAACCCTTTCAGATACCCATTCGATTGGCCAAAGCCAGTTGCCAATGGAATGGGGTTATCCCGCGAATTAAACCATAAAGAGAGTGTTCCCATGGGTAGAGCGTTTGAAGTCCGCAAGGTAGCGATGGCCAAAACCCAGGCCGTAAAAAGCAAAGTGTATTCTAAGTACGGAAAAGAAATTTATGTCGCCGCTAAAAGTGGTGGCCCGGATCCGGACACCAACGTCGCACTGAAGCGTTTGATGGAAAAAGCCAAAAAGGATCAGGTACCGGCTCATGTGGTAGAAAAAGCCATAGAAAAAGCCAAGGGTGCCGGTGGCGAAGACTATACCCCAGCTCGCTATGAAGGATACGGTCCCGGCAACTGCATGGTGATTGTTGACTGTCTGACCGACAACAACAACCGTACAATTACGGACGTACGTAACTGCTTTACCAAAACCAATTCGAAAATCGGCGCCCCCGGTGCTGTTATGCATATGTTTGATCACCAGGCCATATTTGCCTTTAAGGGTGACGATGACGAGCCGGTATTGGAAGCACTGATGATGGCAGATGCGGATGTGACCGATGTGGAAGTGGAAGACGGTATGGTCACTGTGTTTGCTCCTCATACCGAGTTTTACAAAGTAAAAACGGCACTCACCGAGGCCTTTGACGGTATTGAGTTTGAAACCGAAGAAATCACCTTCGTACCGCAAACCACCACTAAGGTCAGTGGCGATGATGTTGCCATGTTTGAAAAGTTTATGAATATGCTGAACGACTGTGACGACGTTCAGGATATTTATCACAACGCCGATATCGACGCCTAACTATTTGGCCGCCGTATCACGGCGGCTTTCTACCCTCTTTTTGTCTGACTTGCATCCCTGCCATAAAAGGGCGAAGATGAATTATGCCTGCAATTCGCCTTGGATGGGCTAAACCCGAGTAGTGACGATGTTTTTTTACGCCGACCCACCGCGAGCTTGCCACCATGTCGAAGCTAGTATGCCGACCAGCAAATACCGGGTGATAAATCGGCTTAGTGCCCTGTTCAGAATTTTTAGCCTGTACTGTCTGTGCCACTCTGCTTTCAGCCATGCCGACACCCCCACCTGGCAATTGGTAACCGAGCACTTTCCCCCATTTAGTTATGAACAACAGGGCCAGATGAAGGGCTTCTCCTCCGATTTGGTCAAGCTGCTGATGGAAGACAATAACCTGACTTACCAGTTTTCCCTCTATCCCTGGGCAAGAGCCTATCAACTGGCGCTGGATACCCCCAATACATTGCTCTATTCGGTGGGGCGCACCGAAGAGCGTGAAGCAAGCTTTTATTGGGTCGGGCCGCTGGCCAGTATTAATGTCTGGTTATGGCAACCGCCTGGCGATCCGGCATTGGATCTGCAGGACAGCCAGCAAATGCGAAAATTCAGAATTGCGGTGATCCGCAAAAGTGCCGTGGAAAAGAAACTGGCCATTGATAAGCGCTTTACTAAGGAAAACACCTACCCGGTCACGGAAATTGAAGATGCCTTGTTAATGCTGTCGCACCGACGGGTGGACGGCGTTCTGATGGCCAGCAATATGGAAAAAGACAAAGCTACACTGCTGGAGAAGCTCAAGGACAAAGTAGAAAAGCGTCAGATGGTTATGGAACTCCCCCTGTATGCGGCCTTGCACAAAGCATCAGGTAAGGAAACCGCCGAGCATCTGCAGCAGTCCCTGTTCAAGCTGCGTGGCAATGGCAAATATCAGCAATTGCTGGACGAGTATGGACTGGGACCGGAACTGGTGATGCGCCATCTGAAGTAAGCCCGGATAAAGGCCCCTTCGCTGCTCACATAACTGCATGAAATTTGTGGCTATTGCTATGCTTAATAGGCAGTGTTCCTTTACCCATACGTTTTTATGCGTCTTTTGTATGCAATTGTTGTGCTTTGGCTATATCTTCCTCAGGCCCATTGTGCGCCATTTAGCGAGGAAGAATTTGAGTCACTACGAGCTCAAATAAGGGCCGTGGCAGCAAACTCTCCGGCCCAGGCGGCAGACAAAACCGACGAGCTGCTTCAGCTTCATCAGATGCAACTCACCCAGGCACAAAAAATCCGTCTGCTCTATGGTAAAGCCTGGTTTCAGATTCAGGTGGACGACATTGATTTGGCCATGCAAACCCTGGCACAGTGCAAACATATGAGCCAGACGGTAGACAGTGACACCATTCTGTTCAGCTATTACAGCATCAGCGCGTCGGCTTTCAGTAATCTGGCCATGTACCAGCGCGCGCTGGAAAATTTTCTCGAAAGCTACCGTATCGCCCGGTTGATGGATACCGAGCAGTATGTGCGCCAGACCGAGAACAATATTGGCCACATTTATTTAAAAATGGGCCGCTATATTCAGGCGCAGGAATATTTCCAGCGTTTTTATGATGACGCCAAGGCCAGAGAGCTTCCTTCGCAAATGGCCACTGGGCTGAACAATCTGGGTGAAGCCTGGTACGGCCAGCAGTTGTATCAGGAAGCGCTCAGGGCCCATCAGCAGAGCCTGGCAATCCGCGAGCAGCATCAATTTACCTACCACTCCTCCTGGTCACACCATAATCTGGGACGTACCTACCTGGCCCTTGGTGACATACAAAAAGCGCAGAGGCATTTAACCCTGGCTATTCAGATCCGGCAGCAGAGTAACCCGTCCGAAAGCATTGGCCCAATGTTGGATCTGGCCAGAATCAAAATCGACCAATCTGACTGGCAATCGGCCGAGCCGCTACTCACCGAAGCCCTGAGTCTGGCCCAAAGCAGCCAGCGATTCCAGGAGCGCGCCGATGCCTATCAGTTGCTGATGCGCTATCACCAGGCCCAGGAAAACTGGCCGGCGGCGCTGAGCGCGGCAAATCAATATGCGCAGAGCAAGTTTGATCTGCTTAACCGCCAGGCCCAAATCGGTGTGGCATTCTATGCAGCACAACTGGACTTAGCCGCTAAAGACAATGATATTGCCAGGCTCACCCAGCAAAATGCCATTGCCAGTGCCAAAACAGAATCGGCCCGCCAGCAAATGCTGACCCTAATTGTGGCAGTCACCTTGGTGGGGGTGATCACCCTGCTGTTTATTGCCAGAATCAGAGCCAAAAATCAGCAGTTGAGTCAGACCTTGCAGCACCTTAAAAGCACCCAGCGCAAACTGGCCGACGCGGAAAAGATGTCAGCCATGACCACCCTGGTATCCGGTATGGCTCATCAACTGAACACCCCGCTTGGACTGGTCATTACGTCGGTATCCACGCTGAAAGACCGGCTCAGTCAAACCAAAGAAAAACTGCATAATAAGCAACTGAGTGGCAACCAACTGAGTCGCTTCCTTGAAGAAGCAGATGAAATACTGGCGCTTACCAATCGCAATACCGAGCGGGCCGCTGATATGATTGCCAGATTCAAACTTATCTCCACCAGCCTGGAATCGTCTGAAATGAAACACTTCGATGTGGTGGGTTTTCTTAATGACCGGCTGCAATTATTAAAGCGCACCCTGAATAAGGACGTGGATATTGTAATTCAGGGAGAACCCGTGGAGATTTACTCTTATCCTGATGTACTGTTTAAAGCCATCTCACAGTTGCTGGAGAATTCCTGTGAACATGGCTTTAGCCAACAACAGGCTGCCCAGGTCAGTATCCGTGTGATTCAAAGTGGTAAAAATCTAACGCTGGTGTATCAGGACAACGGCTCGGGTATCAGTAAAGACAAACAAAAACATATTTTCAACCCCTTCTACACCAGCCAGCTGGGCAAAGGCAATCTGGGCCTTGGCCTGAATATTCTGTATAACGCAGTAGTGCATATTCTGGGGGGGGAAGTCTATCTTGAACCCACAGACAGCGGCGCTTGCTTTGTAATTGTCCTGCCGTTGAAAATTAATAACCATAGCATTAATAGTGACTAACAAGGCCTTTCGTTCCCCGCCCAGCCAATAATAGTTAACAAAAACAAAACAACTTATTGACCACTTTATATCAAAATGCTAGCGTAAATCTATCTGGACCTGTTTAGCATGGAACGCTATGTATTACCTCTATTTTGACTTCCGTTCTGCTTATCCCCAACAAGACCTTGAAGGCTTGTATGGTGCGTCATGCTTAAATCACTGTCCTAACGCGTTAAGTTTCTCTGGCCTCGGCCATAGAGCCACATTGTGGGTTTGCTAGTTAATCTCTAGGTTATTGGAAATACATGCGTCACGAAAGGCTCGGGAAAATAACAGCTGGTATACACTGAAGCCAAACCAAACAGTATTCGCTGTCCATAGACTGAATAACAGGATGCTGAAATGCGCCCTGATTAAATTGATTAAGCAGGAGTTAAAAACTTGTTTCAGTTTATTAGCCGGACGGCTCTCTTATTTTTATTATCTGGACTTTTTGGTACTTGTTTTTTTGCTATGGCGAATGAAGAAGACCAGCATTGGCAGCAAATTGTCTTTACCCCTAAATTTTATGAACTGGAGCGGCTTTTCCTCGATGCGGGCTGTGATCTCTATTTTCCTGGAAGCTATCTTTATGATCTGACTGAAGGCAGATGGTTGAGCTACAAAGAGTCGGTTCAGCGCTATCTGGACTATAGTGAAATTTTTACCAATCAGGTATGTAATATTAGAATTAGTCCTGAAAAATTAACCGCACTATTGGATATCACACCTACGCAAGACTCTGGACTGATCTTTTTATTATTTGATAGAGTTATCAGCGAACAAGACCCTACCAGTTGGATATTTGTACTTGAAGCATCTAAAAAAGCAAAAAAACTGTATAAAAAAACCATGCAATTATCAGCCACATTAAGTCTGCCCAAATTTAAAATAAATATGGTGCAGATTGGTGAAATTCCTTATGCAGAGTTCAAAAAAGTACGAGAGCAGGAAGAAAGTCAAGAGATCAGCCCATTAAGAGATAATAGTATGTATAAATTTTCAGGCGTAAAAGCATTGTTGTTATTGCTGTCAGGACTGTTCAATACTTGCGTTCTTGCCACAGCTAATCAGATTGAAGACCAGCATTGGCAGCAAATTGTCTTTACTCCTAAATTTTATGAACTGGAGCGTTTTTTTCTGGATGCGGGCTGTGATCTAAAATACCCCGTAGGCTATCTCTATAATCTAACTGAAGGTAAATGGTTAAGCTATAAAGAGTCGATACAGCTCTATCCAGACTACAGCGTTCTGTTTTTCAATCAAGTGTGTAATATTGAAATAACTCCTGAGAGATTAATCGCATTACTGGATATAGAACCTGAGCAAGATTCAGGCTTGATCTTTATATTTTTTGATCGCGTCATGAGTCAACAGGACCCTACCAGTTGGGTGGATATTTTAGATGTTTCGGCTAAAACCAAGAATTTATACAGAAAAAAAGTAAAAATATCAGCTCAGCTACCACTACCTAAATTCAGAATCAATATGATTAAAAAGGGTGAGATTCCTTATGCTGAATTCAAGAAAGCACACAAAAAAGAGGCACAGTTAAACCAGCCACCTTGGGATGATTAAAAAGATGAGAGAGATATTCAAAAAAATTGTCTTCTCGCTATTTTTTTCAAGTTTAATGAGTAAAGCATGCCTTGCGGTCGAAATGCAGGAAGAACAGCATTGGCAACAAATTGTCTTTACCCCTAAATTTTATGAACTGGAGCGTTTCTTTCTGGACGCGGGCTGTGATCTTGTTTTTCCGGGAACCTATTTATACAATTTAAATGACGGGAAGTGGTTAAGCTATAAAGAATCAGTGCAACTCTATCCAGGTTTTACCGAATTATTTGTCAAACAGCGTTGCAACATTGATATCCCACCCGAAAAACTAATTGCACTGCTGGATATCTCTCCTAAAGAAGATACCGGCTTGATCTTTATATTGTTCGACCGCGTTATGAGTCAACAGGACCCTACCAGTTGGGTAAATATTTTAGACATTTCGGAAGAGTATAAGAATTTATACAAGAAAAGAATGCAACTATCAGCGCAACTGCCTCTGCCTAAATTCAGAATCAATATGATCACTAAAGGTGAGATTCCTTATGCTGAATTCAAGAAGGCACACGAAAAAAAGGCACAGTTAAACCAGCCACCTTTGGATGATTAAAAAGATGAGAGAGACTTTCAAAAAAACTGTTTTCTCGATATTTGTTTCAAGTTTAATGAGTAAAGCATGCCTTGCGGTCGAAATGCAGGAAGAACAGCATTGGCAACAAATTGTCTTTACCCCTAAATTTTATGAACTGGAGCGATTTTTCCTTGATGCGGGCTGTGATCTCGTTTTTCCTGGAACCTATTTATACAATTTAAATGAAGGAAAGTGGTTAAGCTATAAAGAGTCGGTTCAGCTCTATCCTGACTACAGTGAGCTGTTTACAAATCAAGTGTGTAATATAGAAATAAGTCCTGAGAGATTAACAACTTTACTGGATATCGTACCCAAGCAAGATTCAGGCTTAATCTTTATATTTTTTGATAGCGTGATGAGTCAACAGGACCCTACCAGCTGGGTAGATATTTTAGATGTTTCGGCAAAGGCTAAGAATTTATACCGGAATAGTTTGCAACTATCAGCGCAGCTACCACTGCCTAAATTCAGAATCAATATGGTCACTAAAGGTGAGATTCCTTATGCCGAATTTAAACAAAGGCGAGAGATGGAAGCAAAACTGAATCAGCCGCCTGAGGGAAACTAACTGGCAATTCGCACCACAGTGTGTAGCCATACTGATGCATGCAGGATAAAAAATGCAGGAACCATTAACGATACCGGCTAACAACAGCCCTTGGAAAAGGGCGCTACTGTTAACCACAACAGCCGCTGGACTGGCCATTCTGATCTGGCTTGTATTGTTGCTGGGGCAGCAGTTATCCCCTGCCGCGCCGGCAGATCTGAAAGTTGCGCAGGCCGACTGGGGGCCAGTGCAGGCCAGGGTCAGCGGCTATGGGCGCTTAAGTGCGGTCAGTAATACCTCGGTCATTGCGCAAGTGGAGGGGGTGATTGCCGATCTGAAAGTGTATCCCGGCACCACAGTGAAAAAAGGTGACTTGCTGGTACAACTGCAAAGCCCCAGGCTGGTCAGGCAACTGGCACAAGCCAGGCTGGACTGGTATCAGGCGCAGGCCGAATATCAGTCTGCTCTGGTGGACATTGAACGTCAGGGCATGGAGGTTAAAAAGCAGTTGGATGTGGCCGGTATTGATGTGGAAATGGCCCGGCAGGAACTGGATATACTGACGCAATTAAAGCAGAAGCAGATTGTTTCTGAACTGGAACATCAGCGCGCCACAGCCATTCTGGCCAAGGCAACGCTGCAACTGACTCAGGCCCAGCAAAGCTATACCTTCTGGCAGCAGGCATTGTCGTCAAAACGCCAGGCCGCCGAGTATACCCTCAAAGCCGCCGAAGAGAAGCTGGATATCGCCCGCCAGGATATCGACAAACTAAATATCTACGCCACCAAAGACGGCATTCTGAACAGCCTGGGTGAACAGGTGGAACTGGGTAAAGTGGCCCGCGAAGGAGATGTGCTGGGGGTGATTCTGGACCCGGATATGCTGATGGCCGATGTATTTGTCAGTGCCGCCGATGCCTTACACCTTACCCTGGGCATGGCTGCCGAAGTCAGTATGCTGTCAGGAGAGTTTTCCGCCAGCGTATATCGGATTTACCCTAAGGTGGAAAACAACCTGATGCAGGTCACCCTGGCGTTCGACGCACCTTTGCCCGCGGCCGCCAAAGACAATATGGAGCTGTCTGCCAGTATCCTGGTGGCGGACATTGCCCATAGCCTGCGATTGCCCCTGCCGGCATACCCCATTAAAGCCAACAGCGAAAATCTCTTTTATGTACAACAAGGGCAGGACTATATTCGCCAACCCCTGGCAACCGGTCTGGTTGGCCAGCACTATGTGCAGGTTCTGCACGGGATCGAGGCACAACAAAAGGTGCTGATTCAGTATCCGCCAGCCTGGCAAAACAAACCGCGCATCACCCAAAAGGACATGAACATTGAATAATCTGATCCATCTGCGACAGGCCAGTAAAGCCTTTGGTCAGGGCGCAACCACCCATAACGTACTTAAGGGTATCGATCTGAGTATTGATGCCGGTGAAGCCGTGGCCATTGTCGGGCCGTCCGGTGGCGGCAAGTCGACCTTGTTGTCTATTCTGGGCCTGCTGGACAAAACCAGCGGCGGGGAATACCAGCTCAAAGGCCAGAACGTTAACGCCCTGACCCGCCGCCAAACCAGCATTTTGCGTAATCGCCATATTGGCTGGGTGTTCCAGAATTTCAGCTTAATTGGCAGCCTCAGCGCGCTGGAAAATGTCGCCCTGCCCCTGCGCTACAATCCCAGCATTCCAACTTCTGACTATGCAAGACTGAGTAAGCAAGTATTAGAGCAGGTTGGACTGGCGGACAAATTGCACCTGCGGCCCGATGCGTTGTCTGGGGGGCAGCAACAGCGGGTCGCAGTGGCACGCGCACTGGTAAACCAGCCAGCCCTGCTGCTAGCCGACGAACCCACCGGCAATCTGGACTCGCATTCGGGCGAAGCCGTGATGCAGTTGCTGCTGGAATGCCATCAACGGGGTACGACCCTGCTGATGGTTACCCATGACAATGGTTTAGCCAAGCGCTGTCAGCGGCAGATTTTTCTTAAAGACGGCAGAATTTTCGATGCAGCAGACTAACCGGATGTTTAACCTGACCCTTATGTGGCAACAATGGCAACAACACCTGGGTAAAGCCTTGTGGCTGACCTGCGGCTTCGCCCTGTGCTGCGCCTTATTCGCCCTGTGTATGCAGTTTGGCAGTATACTGTTTCAGCCCACCCCCGTCTGGGTTTCCCAGTCCCAGCAGTATTTTACCTTAGCCCGGGTGCAGCAGGACGGACGTCTGGCCGGCATAAACCGCCAGGCCCTGCTGGCGGCCGGGCAGATGGACAACATTGCCCAGGCAGGCTATCTGTTTCCACGCCCAGGGCAACTTATGCTGCCAGATGGCACCGAGCATAAGTTTAATCTGGTGTATTTTTCCCCTGGGTTACCAGACTTACTGGGACTGCCTCTTAGCGGTGACCATGAAAAGGGTGTTTATATCAGCGAAGCGATGGCCAACCTGCATTTTGCCTCTGCCGAGGCCGCAATAGGTCAGCGGCTGTCACACCCCAGATTAGCCCACGGTCTGGTGATTCAGGGGATCTTGCCCGCGTCGGTTAATCAGCTTGGCCCCTGGCAAAACGATGTTTTTCTGTCGGGCGAATATATGCATATGCTTGCGCCCTTTACCAATGAACCCATGTTAAGTCGTTTTCTGCTGGCGGTGCCGGGCTATTACGGCATTCTGGTCGCAAACCCCAAAGCTCAGCTCAAGCTGAGTGCCGAGGCACTGACCGAACGCCTGTCGGCCATGGACCTGAGCGTGCAAGGCATGCGTATGGATACCGCCGGTTCAAAGCTGCTGGTATTGCCAGGAATACAGCTACAACCGGAAAAATTTGCCCATCTTTATCGCTTGTGGCTGCTGGCAATAGTGCTGTTGCTGGGACTGGCCGTGCTGCTTGTCGCCAATACCACCGCACTGTTCAGCCACCAGGCGATGACAGAGATGGAGAACAACAGGATCAGGCTGGTACTGGGCGCGGATATGCTGCATCTTTTACGGCCGCAGTGGCTAATGGCCACTATTATGCTGACGCTGATGGCATCAATTGCGTGGCTGCTGCTTAAACTGGGCCTGGCAGCCTTACACCAGCTACCGGGACTGGCGCAATATCTGCAGACCAGTGACCTGTCAACGTCATCCGGCTACTTCGTTATTGCCATACTGGTCATGGCCATTTTATTGGGATGCTGCATGCACATACCACTGTGGCAAATGCTCAAAACCACCTTGTTTAATCGCCAGATGACCAAAGCCGCTTCACGCGGTCAGCTAATGGTTGGGCAGGCCATGCTTTGCCTGCAGCTGTGTTTGGCCACGGGTATCGTCAGCATCGTGTTTGCCGTGGCACAAGATCGGTGGCGATTTGAACAACAGAGCAATTTACCGCCAGATTTAATTCAGCAAAGTGTGGCTCAGCGTCCGCGCAGCGTATTGATTCAGCCTTTGCTATCCGGGCAGTATCCCGGCCTTGCAAAAGGTGATTTAGCCCTGTCTGATCGTGCGTTTGACCAGCCAATTTCGCTGATGATTGAAGATCCCAGATTCAGCAAAGCAGTGGAAGTTGGGGTATTGCGGGTCAGCCCGTCTTATTTTGCGTTGTTATCGCTCTCGGGCGATCGACCACCACCAGACTGGCAACAAGGTGTGATAGTTAATCAGGCAGCGGCAGCGCTACTGCAAGATGCGGGTTTTGAGCAGATTAAGGGGAGCCGCTTAGATATCGGCTTTGAAGGCAAACAGAATATTATTGGTCAGGTTGCCAATGCCCCGCATACAGGCAGGTACAATGCGCCGATGCCGATGCTGTATTTACCCTTAAAAGGGGCGGATAACGAACGGCACACAGAATTGCATTTTTACTTTGCCTCCAGCCCGGCCGACTCTCTGGAACAAGCATTAGAAACCTGGCTACAAACCGCTATGCCGGGTGCCAGAATTACGCACAAGCGCTCCATCACTGAGGTGGTGGCGGCGCAGGACAGACTGGCCAATCAGCTGCTCGGCGGCGCCGCATTGATCGCCTTGTTGTTGCTGGGTGTGGTGGTGCTTAATCTCTATTATCAGCTTAAAGCCAAATTCAGCCTGCAGCGGCTCGATTTTGGTATTCAGTTGGCGGTTGGCGCTCCCCTCTTTGTATTGTACTGGCAAAATGTAAGGGGAAATCTTATCAGCCTGCTGGTAGCGATAGGGCTGACGGCACTGGCACTGAACTGGCTGTCTATCGACGGGCTGACCTTCAGCGTCATGCAAACTCTGGCCAGCGGACTGTTTTTAGGCATCGTCATATCCCTGGTGACATGGTTGCCGTTTATTCCCTTGCAACGCACCACGCTGGCCAGTTTGCTTAAACAGCAGTAGCAACTGGTAATTAATCGCAGGCGCTGCCACGACCATAGACGATAGCATGTCATGGCAGCTAAGGCGCGACTCCAACGGCCAACGTAGGCATTATGCTAGCCTTGCAGCTATTGCCAATATTGTCCGGGCCGGTAATTGCCGAAATACCACATATGCCCTTGCGGATCTTTTACCATATAGCCTCTGGCGCCATATTCCTCGTCCTGTAACGGCTGAATAATCTCGGCACCAGCCGCCAGGGCCTGCTTGTAATGAGCGTCTGGATCTGCCACGTACAGGCTCAGCATCATCGGCAGGCCACCGGCCTGATGGGGGCAAACCCAGTTAAATTGCTTTTTAGGCGAGCTTAACATAACCACACTGCTGCCCAGTGACAGCTCACTGTGAATAATCTCTTCATTTTCCCCCGGCACCACAAAACGGCAGGTAAAGCCAAATGCCTGACAAAGCCAGTCAATGGCTGACTGTGCATTGTCATAGATAAGACAGGGGTAGATATCCGAAACGGATGAATCGACGCGCACAATATCACTCCTTAACCAGATCAGCGGCGTCATTCAGGGTAGTCGGCCCAAAGCAAAAAGGCCACCCGTTGTGGGTGGCCTGTCAAGCAGCGGTTGTATCAACCGAATTGGTTCATGGTATTGTCTTTACCAGAGGCCTTGAGGGCAGCATCACCAGAGAAGTATTCTTTGTGATCGTCGCCCATGTCGGAACCGGCCATATTCTGGTGTTTGACACAGGCAATGCCTTCGCGAATTTCCTTGCGCTGCACCCCCTCAACATAGGCCAGCATGCCTTCACCGCCAAAGTAACCTTTCGCCAGATTGTCGGTAGACAAGGCCGCTGTATGGTAAGTCGGCAGGGTAATCAGGTGATGGAAAATCCCCGCTTCCCTTGCCGCATCAGCCTGGAAACTGCGAATGCGGGCATCGGCTTCCTGCGCCAGTTCAGTGCTGTCATACTCAGCACTCATCAGGCTGGCACGCTCATAGCCAGTTAAATCTTTACCCTGCGCCTGCCAGGCATCAAACACCTGCTGACGGAAGTTCAGCGTCCAGTTAAACGACGGACTGTTGTTATACACCAGCTTGGCATTCGGCACGGCTTCGCGGATGCGTTTTACCATGCCGGCAATCTGGCCTATATGTGGCTTCTCTGTCTCGATCCACAACAAATCGGCGCCGTTTTGCAAACTGGTGATACAGTCGAGCACCACCCGATCTTCCCCTGAGCCTTTTTTAAACTGGAATAACCCGGACGCCAGGCGCTTGGGTTTTAGCAGCTTGCCATTGGCTTTGACTAATACATCGCCATTCTGGATATCGTCAGCACTGTCAATATAGTCACCATCCAGGAAGCTGTTGTATTTGTCACCCAGATCGCCAGGTTCGTTGGTTACCGCAATTTGTTTGGTCAGACCGGCGCCCAGGGAGTCGGTACGGGCAACAATAATCCCCTCTTCCACTCCCAGCTCTAAGAAGGCATATCTGACCGCATTGATTTTGGCTAAAAAGTCGGCATGGGGCACGGTGACTTTACCGTCCTGGTGCCCACATTGTTTCTCGTCAGACACCTGATTCTCAATCTGAATGGCACAGGCACCGGCCTCAATCATTTTCTTAGCCAGCAGATAGGTGGCTTCTTCGTTACCAAAACCGGCATCAATATCGGCAATAATCGGCACCACATGGGTTTCAAAGTTATCTATCTGATTTTCCAGCGCAGCCGCTTTGGCAGTATCTGCCGCCGCTCTGGCATCATCTAACTGGCGATACAAGCCCCCCAGCTCACGGGCATCAGCCTGACGCAAGAAGGTATAGAGTTCCTCAATCAGTGCCGGGACTGCGGTTTTTTCGTGCATAGACTGATCCGGCAGCGGACCGAATTCACTGCGCAGTGCAGCAATCATCCAGCCGGACAGGTACAAATAGCGTTTATCCGTAGTGCCATGATGTTTCTTAATGGCAATCAGCTTTTGCTGGCCCACAAAGCCATGCCAGCAACCCAGTGACTGGGTATAAGCGCTGCTGTCAGCGTCATATTCAGCCATGTCCCGACGCATAATCGCGGCGGTATAACGGGCAATATCCAGGCCGGTCTTAAACGGGTTTTGCGCCTTCATGCGCGCCGCATACTCGGGGTTAATCGCTCCCCAGGTGTGGCGCTCTTTGAGCAGGTGCTTAAAGTGTTCAATATCCTGTAGGTAGGCTGACATAATAGTTCTCCGGTTTGTTTGCTGGTTTGGTAACACCATCCAGCGCTTCAACTTTGCTGTGTACAGATAGTTATGCTGCCTCTACGGGCGAATCTGCTGATGACAAGCATAGTCATCCGGGTTAGGATTCAACCAATTTATAAATCTCATACCGGTCATTAATCTTATGAATATAGCCAAGGTCGATCTGAATCTGTTGGTGTATTTTGATGTGCTGATGCGTGAATTAAGTGTGACCCGCGCTGCGGCCCAGCTGTCCATTACCCAGCCCGCCATGAGTAACGGCCTGAAACGTTTACGCGACTTGTTTAACGACCCAATACTGGTGCGCACCAGTGATGGTATGACGCCCACCCAGCGGGCTTTGCAGCTGCAACCTGTGGTGCGCGATGCCATTTCGCGCCTGGAATCGGCCATTCAGCCACAAAGCGACTTTGATCCGCTGACCAGCGAACGCACCTTTCGCATTATGGCCAGCGATTATGCCGAATCCACCTTGTTGCTGGAGGTGATTCGCCAGCTCAATCATCAGGCCCCCAACATCACCCTGGATGTGATTACCCCGTCTGACGTGACTTACCATGATGTGGAACATGGCAAAGTGGATATGGCCATTAACCGTTTTGAAGAGCTGCCGTTGTCATTCCATCAAAAAGTCATCTGGTATGACAGCTTCTCCTGTGTGGTGAATAAACAAAACCCGGTGGTCAAACACTTCACCCTGGAAAAATACCTTAAAGGTCAGCATATCTGGGTGAGTAAAACCGGCTTTGGCGTAGGGGTAGGTATTGATCCCAACGAAGTGCAAAAACTCGGGTGGGTCGACCTGGAACTGGCAAAACTGGGCAAAAAACGGCATATTCGCGTTTTTACCCGTCATTATCATGTGGCCTTGCAACTAGCTCGCGAGCAGAATCTGATTGCCACCCTGCCCAGTCGTGCTGCCAAAATTTATAAAGACGACAGCAATATGGTGATCCTGGAGCCGCCTTTTGATATCCCACCCATCGCCCTGAAAATGGCCTGGAGCGCGCTGCTACAACATGACGCCGGGCATATCTGGCTGCGCCGCTTGATTATTGATATTGCCAAGGAACTGGAAAAATGACTGTGTCGTTTGCTCAGCCCACAGGATCTTAGCCCACTGCGTTCTGCTACCTGATGGTAGCCGACTGACCACTTAAATCCTGTCGGACTAAAGTCCGACCCACTGTGGGTTGGGTTTCAACCCAACAACAAAGGACAACACACCTTAACTACTTTTTTATGGGCGGATCAAGCATCAAACTACCATCTACCATCTACCATCTACCATCTACCATCTACCAACTGCTAACGGCTAACTGCCAACCGCCAACCGCCAACCGCCAACCGCCAACACAGACTATAAATAGTGTGAATACCCAGTATCAACTTCATAAACTCAACAAAGAGAGCAGACCTGTCTAGACTGGCCTGACAGACTATAGTGACGAAGCCAGTTTATGGCTCAGGGCCGGATGGCCATTTACCCTACAATAGGAGCCCAGCATGGCAGAGATGATCAACAAGGGCCGCCTGGCCATTTACCCCGGCCTGTACCAATTTATTCAGGAACAGGCATTGCCGGGCAGTGAAGTGGAAGCAGAGCAATTCTGGGTCGGCTTTGAATCCTTACTGGCCGATTTGATCCCACAAAATCAGGCGCTGCTGGCACAGCGCGATGTGCTGCAGGCGCAGATTGACGACTACCATAGTCGCCACCCCGCCCTTGATAGGGCTGATTACAAACGCTTCTTAACCGATATTGGCTACCTGCAAGCCGTACCGGCAGACAGCCGGATCCGCACCAGCCAAGTGGATGAAGAAATCGCCAGCATGGCAGGTCCGCAGTTAGTGGTGCCCATTAATAACGCCCGTTATGCCTTAAATGCGGCCAATGCCCGCTGGGGCAGCTTATATGATGCCGCTTATGGCACAGACGTGATTGACGAAACTGACGGTGCTGAAAAAGGCAAAGGTTATAACCCGGTACGCGGGCAAAAAGTCGTGGCCTGGGCCAAACACTGGCTGGATACCATTGCCCCCCTGGAGCAAGGCTCACATCAGGATGCTATTCGTTATTGCATTCAATCCCAGCAATTGGCTATTGAGCTAACAGACGGCCGCCAGACCAGACTGCAAGCCCCAGAGGCATTGGCAGGCTATCAGGGCAACCAGGAAAACCCTCTGGCGATATTACTTAAACATCATGCCCTGCATGCAGAGTTACAGTTCGATGCAAATCATCCCGTAGGTAAAACCGACCCAACCGGCCTTAAAGACATTCTGCTGGAATCGGCGCTTACCACCATTATGGACTGTGAAGACTCCGTGGCCGCCGTGGACGGTGAAGACAAAACCCTGGTTTACCAGAATTGGCTGGGCCTGATGCAGGGTACTTTAACCGCGGAGCTGGAAAAAGGTGGTCAAACCCAGTTGCGCACTATGAACCAGGATCGCCAGTATCTCTCAGCCCAGGGTCAGGCGTTCAGCCTGAAGGGGCGCAGCCTGATGTTAGTGCGCAATGTCGGCCATCTGATGACCAACCCGGCCATCTTGTTTGACGGCGAGGAGATTCCCGAAGGCATTATGGATGCGGTGATCACCTCACTGATTGCCAAGCACGATCTGCTGGGGCTGGGTAAATTTAAAAACAGCCAAACCGGCAGCGTGTATATTGTTAAACCCAAAATGCACGGCCCGGACGAAGTCGCCTTTACCGATGAACTGTTCAGCCGGGTGGAATCCCTGCTTAACCTGCCGACATATAGCCTGAAAATGGGCATTATGGATGAAGAGCGACGTACCAGCGTGAATTTGCGTGCTTGTATTGCCGCCGCCCGTGACAGAGTGATATTTATCAATACCGGCTTTTTGGACAGAACCGGTGATGAAATCCATACCAGTATGCTGGCCGGGCCCTTTGCCCCCAAGGCAGAGCTGAAAACCCTGCCCTGGATCCTGGCGTACGAGCGGGCCAACGTAGCCGCAGGCCTGGCGTCGGGTCTGTCCGGCAAAGCGCAGATTGGTAAGGGCATGTGGCCGATTCCGGATCAAATGGCCAATATGATGCAAACCAAGTCAGGTCATCCCCAGGCCGGTGCCAACACCGCCTGGGTTCCCTCGCCCACCGCTGCAACTCTGCATACCCTGCATTATCATCAGGTGGATGTGTTTGCTGTTCAGAATCAACTGGCGCAGGAGGCGTTTGACGGGCTGGACAGCATTCTGCAAATCCCGTTACTGGAATCGGGCCGCACGTTAAGCCAGGAGCTTATTCAACGGGAACTGGATAACAATGTACAAGGTATTCTGGGTTATGTGGTGCGCTGGGTTCACCAGGGAGTGGGTTGTTCAAAAGTACCGGATATCAATAACGTCGGCTTAATGGAAGACCGGGCAACCTTACGCATCTCCAGTCAGCATATTGCCAACTGGCTGAAACATAGATTGCTCAGCAAGGAGCAGGTGCAAGCGTCACTGGAAAAAATGGCGGTATTAGTAGATAAGCAAAATGCGGGCGATCCTGAGTATATCCCCATGGCGCCAAACCTGAATAACGCCATCGCCTTTCAGGCAGCCAGTGAACTTATTTTCGCCGGTATCGAACAGCCAAGCGGCTATACCGAGCCTGTGCTGCATAAAAAACGCCGCGAAATGAAAGCCCGTTTACAAGGCTAGTGGCTGGTTATCTTTCAACTATGCTGTAGGTTTTAAGCTTGACGGGTAACGTTTCGTCCCAACCCGAAACGTTACCCGAAGAGCTTTTTAAACTCGCTCCAAATCCCCAGCGAAAAACCGTCAAACAGATTGATGCCCAGCGCCGATTTAACCAGATACAGCACCAGCAAGCCCAGCAATACGCAGAACACAATAAACGCACTTAACAGTGCAGCAGATGCCAGGGCAGATAAGGCTTTCTCCCGCTCGGACAATTCCCGGCGGTTTTTACCCATCAACAACACCAGGTAGTAACGCCAGCGGGTAAAAGGTACCGGCAAGGTGGTACGGATATCCAGGGCATGACGTCCCCAGTTGCGCGCCCCCAGTGCCAGTTTCAGATGGTTAAGCTGCTCATCGTTAAAGCTGTCGGCCACTGCCTTTGGCATACGGCCAAGCAGGTTTTGCATGGCCGGTTCCTGGCGGACATCGCCGCCGGTCTGTATTTTTTGCGTCATCCCTGAAGCTCTTCTAACGTTTACGCACAACTAAACTGCCGATGGAATAGCCGGCACCGAAGGAACAAAGCACACCAATATCACCGGCCTGCATATCCTGATGATGCAAATTAAAGGCAATCATTGAGCCTGCCGAGGCGGTATTGGCATAACGGTCAAGTACAATGGGTGCTTCATCGGCACTGGCATCGCGACCTAACAGCTTTTTGGCAATTAACAGGTTCATATTGATATTGGCCTGATGCAGCCACCAGCGTCTTACCTCTGCTGCGCTTAAACCATGCTGTGCCACGTGGCTCTCCAGATGCGCTGCGGCCATTGGGCACACTTCCTTAAACACGCTGCGACCGTTTTGATGAAACAGCTTATCTATGGCGAAAGGATCCACATCCTGAGCACGGCTCATAAAACCAAAATTGGAACGGATATTATTAGAAAACTTAGTCACCGCTTTTGTGCTGAGTATTTCAAACTGATGCTCACTGGTTGCCGTCTCTGCCCGTTCAACGACCTTGGCGGTAGCCACGTCACCAAAAATAAAATGGCTGTCGCGGTCAGTGTAATTAATTTGCGGGGACACCAGTTCCGGGTTAATTACCAATACGGCCCTGGCCGTACCGGCTTTAACCATCTCATAGGCGCGGTGCAGCCCAAAGGTAGCCGCCGAACAGGCCACCAGCATATCAAAGCCGAAGCCTTCAATCCCCAGCGCTTCCTGCACTTCTATGGCAATGGCCGGATAGGCCCGCTGGGTATATGCGCAGGATACGATAACGGCATCGATATCTGCGGCTTGCTTATTGGCCGCCTGCAAGGCTGCTTTGGCGGCAGCGATAGCAATTTCGGCTTGCTGAGAAATCTCATCGTCGGCACGCTCGGGAAAGCTGGGATACATACGTTGAATATCCAGTACCCCTTCCCGGCTATAAATATAGCGACTCTTAATGCCTGAAGCTTTTTCGATAAACTCGGCACTGGAATAGGGTTTGGCTTCCATGCTGCCAGCCTCAATCGCCTGTTGATGTTCCTGATTATATTGATCGGCCCAGGCGTTATAGGCGCTAACCAATTCTTCATTACTGATGCTATAAGGGGGGGTCCAAAGACCGCTACCGCTGATTACCACGGTCTGAGAAACTGCTTGCGACATGGAAAATTCCCGCTGTGATTCAGCCCATAGGATACTGAAAAGGGACTATGTTGTCATTCACTGGTCGGAGTTGGCTGTTGGCTGTTGGCTGTTGGCTGTTGGCTGTTGGCTGTTGGCTGTTGGCTGTTGGCTGTTGGCTGTTGGCTGTTGGCTGTTGGCTGTTGGCTGTTTAGTCTGACTCGCCCTCGCGCGCTGTCAACGGATTTCTGCTAACTGCCGACTGATTACTGACCATTTAGCTTACATCCCGTCGGACTCAAGTCCGACCCACGGTGCTTTAAATGAGCTTTGCTGTCGGAATAAATTCCGACCCACTGTGGGTTGGGCTTTAGCCCAACAAAAATAGCCCCATCTTTCTGAATATTGGGGCTATTTTCTCTCAGCAGCTAAAAACGGGAACGCAGGCTAGGCAATCAGGCTTTACGCCAGGTCGTGCCCTGAGGTCCATCTTCCAGCACCACCCCCATTTCGGTCAGTGCGTTGCGAGCAGCGTCGGCGGCAGCCCAGTCTTTAGCTGCGCGGGCATCGGCCCGGGCCT
This sequence comes from Bowmanella denitrificans, assembly GCF_039522935.1. Lineage (NCBI taxonomy): Bacteria > Pseudomonadati > Pseudomonadota > Gammaproteobacteria > Alteromonadales > Alteromonadaceae > Bowmanella > Bowmanella denitrificans. The sequence continues at coordinate 1,229,895 of NZ_BAAAEI010000006.1, forward strand.
GAATCAGACGTTCAATCTCGGCCACATCGGTATCGGCATCTGTGCCGGATTGTAAAAACGTCTTAGCGTCACCCTGCAGTATACCTAATACGGAGGCCAGCTTTAGCAGCACACCAGCCAGTTTTCCGGCCGCTTCGGGTTGTGCTTTGTGCTTATTAATATCGCGGGCCAGGTCAAACAGTACAGAAAACGCTTCAGGGGTATTAAAGTCATCATCCATGGCGGCATTAAAGCGTGCCAGATAGCCACCATGGGCGATATCCACAGACTGATCCGCTTGTACATCCCGCAGAGCAGTATATAAGCGCTCCAGGGCGGCGCGAGACTGTTTAATATTGTCCTCTGAGTAATTCAACTGGCTGCGATAATGTGCACTCAACAGGAAATAGCGCAGCGTTTCCGCATCGTATTCCTTCAGCACGTCACGCAGGGTAAAGAAATTGCCCAGCGACTTACTCATTTTTTCCTGATTGACCTGCACCATGCCGGAGTGCACCCAGTAATTCACAAAAGGCTGACTGGAGGCGCAGCAGGACTGCGCAACTTCGTTTTCATGGTGAGGAAAAATCAAATCTGAACCACCACCGTGAATATCAAAATGGCTGCCCAGATGCTTTTCACTCATGGCCGAACATTCAATATGCCAGCCAGGTCGACCGGCTCCCCAGGGTGAATCCCAGCTTATTTCGCCAGCTTTGGCCGATTTCCACAATACGAAATCCAGCGGGTCATCTTTGTCCTCATTGACTTCCACCCGGGCCCCTGCCTGCAATTGGCTGAGGTCCTGGCGACTCAATCTGCCATATTCTTTAAAGGTACTGACATCAAACAACACATCGCCGCTCGGTGCCACATAGGCATGGCCTTTTTCCACCAAGGTTTTGATGATGGCAATAATTTCCCCCATATGGGTGGTAACACGGGGTTCAATATCTGCTGGCAGCAAGTTAATCGCGGCAAAATCCTCATGCATCATGGCGATAGTGCGCTCGGTTAATTGCGCGGGCGTTTCACCATTTTGGGCCGCTCGGCGAATAATCTTATCGTCCACATCGGTGATGTTACGCACATAGTTTACTGCATATCCCAGATGGCGCAGGTAGCGCACCATCATATCGAAACTCAGATATGTGCGGGCATGACCCATATGGCAGACGTCATAGACAGTGATCCCACAGACATACAATCCCACCTTGCCAGCCGCAATGGGCTTAAATTCCTCTTTTTGGCGAGTGAGGGTATTGAAAATCTGTAGCATGGACACTCCTATTTAAAAAATTCTTGGCAGCTAAGGAAGGGCGATTTTATATCAAGCTCGCCAAGGGCGCACGGGCAAAGTTCCAAGCCTGAGCGCTTTAGGCTAAACTAGCGCCTTTATCATTTTGGGATTTGTTTTATGAAAGTCACCCTAAACACCAATTACGGCGCCATTGAATTGTCTATGCTGGCCGACAAGGCACCTAAAACCGTAGAAAATTTCCTGGCTTACGCTAAAGAAGGCTTCTACGACAATACCATTTTTCACCGCGTTATCGACGGCTTTATGATTCAGGGTGGCGGCATGGAGCCTGGTATGCAGCAAAAAACCACCAAAGATCCCATTCAGAACGAGGCCAACAACGGCGTGGCCAATAATCGCGGTACCGTAGCGATGGCGCGTACCAATGACCCGCACTCTGCGACCTGCCAGTTCTTTATCAACGTGGCCGATAACAGCTTTCTGAATTTCCGCGCTGAAAATATGCAGGGTTGGGGATATTGTGTGTTTGCTGAAGTATCCGCCGGTATGGACGTGGTAGATAAGATCCGCAAAGTCGAAACCGGTCGCCAGGGCTACCATGACGATGTACCTAACGAAGATGTGCTGATTCAATCCGTTGAGGTCAGTGAATAAGCCTTGATGTCGCAAACGCTGTTTATTGCAGATTTGCATTTAAGCGAAGACAGGCCTGATATTACTCAGGCCTTTCTACGTTTTATGCAGCAGCAAGCCCCACAAGCCAAGGCATTATATGTGCTTGGCGATCTGTTCGAAGCCTGGATTGGTGACGATGATCAGAGTTCGTTCAACCAGCAGATAAAAGCGGCCTTCAGAAAACTGACAGAAGACGGCGTGCCCGTGTTTTTTATTCACGGCAACCGAGACTTTCTGATTGGTAAAAGTTTTGCCAGGGAAACCGGCATGACTTTGCTACCCGAGCTGCAGGTTATAGATCTGCATGGGCAAAAAGCATTAATTATGCATGGTGACAGTCTGTGCACCCGCGATGAAGTGTTTATGGCTTTTCGTAAAAAGTCCCGCGGCTGGTGGTGGCCAAGACTGATGCTGGCCATGCCACTTTGGTATCGCCGCCGGGTTGCGCGCAATGCCAGAGCCAAAAGTAAGCAGCATAATGCCAACAAACCCGAATATATTATGGATGTTACGCCCTCTGAAGTAGAGCGGGTTATGCTGGAAAACGGTGTAACACTGCTGATCCATGGCCATACCCACAGACCGGACATCCACCATTTCAGATTAAACAACCAGCCCGCCAAACGCATTGTACTGGGGGACTGGTATGAGCAGGGCAGTTACCTGCTCGCCAGCGACAATGAGCTGACGCTTCACCATACCAAGCTCTAGTCCCTGAGCGAACGCAATCCAGAGATTCTGCGCTCGCTCCATTGTCATAATTCCATCACGCAATCTTCATAAAACTGCAAGTGCAGTGTCAAACAGCCTTGTTACTTTCTTTCGGATTTACTAACTCAAGCTTCTGATTTTTAACTGTTCTGGTGCAATCAGCCAGGCAGAGGAAGCAAACAACAATATTCTTAAAACAAAGAGGACCAGTCCATGTTTAACGAGTCAAGACTCGCTGTTTGCATTCGCACCTTACTTATTGGTATTCCCCTGGCCACCCTGGTTGCCTGTGGTGACGGTGACGATGGAAAAGACGGGGCTCAAGGCGCCAATGGTATCGACGGCCTGACCAGTCTGACCGCTATCGTAGAAATGGCTGCCACGGCAGAGTGCCCTAATGGTGCCACCAAGATGCAAGCGGGTTTGGACAAGAACAAAAACCAGACATTGGACGCAGATGAAGTGCAGAGTGAAACAGTGGTTTGTTCAGGAACCACAGGTGTGCAACCGCTTTCCGCTTCTGCCCGCATTCAGTTTGACAGTGTGGCGGCCCCATCATCCAACTATGAGAAGCGGCAGGTGTTGGTGGGTACAGCTAAAGCTGTTGATGGCACTGAAACTCGCATGTTAAATGTGGATTATCATATTCTGGCCCGTTCTGGCGATGAATATGGCGATGTCGCCTTTGGTCAGTTGGTGGACAGCAGTGGGCAGCCATTGTTCTCAGAAGATGGCTCTCGCAAGATTTCCGATTCCAACGAATTTACCTCTTTGCTGCCAATTGATGACCGTCTGTTCTCGGTATCTCAAATTGAATCACGTCCCGGCGCCATGTTTATGATGGAGCTGAACCAGGACAAGTCAAACGGCGAACTGAGTGTTAAGAAATTGTGGCAGTTGGATATGTCCAACATCAACGGTGGCTGGGTACATTGTGCCGGTTCCGTCACCCCCTGGAATACCCACTTTGCATCAGAGGAATACGAACCGGATGCCCGCTACCTGGTAACCGGCCAGGACGCATTGGATGACGGCTATGCCGCGCCCTTTATGGAATACCACAATAACGACGTCAGTAAGTGGAATCCTTATCAACTGGGCTGGCCTATTGAAGTGGCCATTGATGCCAGTAACGCCGTGCCCGAAGCCGACCTGAAGAAGCATTATTCTTTCGGCCGGTTGGCCTATGAACTGGCCTATGTGATGCCAGATCAAAAAACCGTCTACCTGACCGATGATGGCACCAACGTTGGCCTGTATATGTATATTGCCGATGAAGCCGGCGACCTCACAGCCGGAAAGCTGTATGCCATGAAATGGAACCAGACCAGCGCTGAGAGCATGGGTGCCGCCAATCTGAGCTGGATTGAGCTGGGTCACGCCACTGATGAAGAAATCAAACCCTATGTAGACGGCAACATGCAGCTTAAGTTCGCCGATATCTTTGATACGGTTGACCCGGTGGATGGCGCCTGCGCAGCTGGTTTTACTTCCGTCAACCAAAATGGCATCGGTCAGGAATGTCTAAAGCTAAAAGACGGCATGGAAAAGGTTGCTTCCCGCCTGGAAACCCGTCGTTATGCCGCGATGATGGGCGCCACCACCGAATTGCGCAAGGAAGAAGGTATTACCTTCGATCCTACCCGCAACAAACTGTACCTTGCCATGTCAGAAATTGGCCGTGGTATGGAAGATTTCGGTAAAAATGGCAGCGCCAGCAGCTCTTATGATAAGGGTGGCAACAACGACATTAAGATGGGTTACAACCAATGTGGCGGCGTTTACCAACTGGATGTGGCAGCCGACGTGGCTATTGGCTCTGACTATGTGGCAGGCAACATCAGCGGCCTGATTCAGGGTATCCCTGCCGTGGCAGGTATGGCCGATACTATTGCTGTAAAAGCTAACCCGGCCGAATTTGCCAATGGTATGAACGACTGCCATATCGACGGCATCGCCAATCCGGATAACGTCACTTATATGACAGGTCATGACATTTTGATCATCGGTGAAGATACCGGTAGCGGTCACCAGAATGACGTGATTTGGGCATATGATCTGCAAAACCAGCAGTTGTCACGTATCCAGACGACTCCTTATGGTTCAGAAACCACATCGCCCTACTGGTACCCCAATATCAATGGCTGGGCATATCTGACCAGCGTCATCCAGCACCCTTACGGTGAATCTGATGGCGACAAGGATACCGGTACCGGTGAGAACCGCGCCTACACTGGTTACGTGGGGCCTTTCCCGGCCAAGTCTGAATAAGTACAGAGTAAACTTACGCTTTGTTGGGGGCATTTGCCCCCTTTTCCGTATATTCGAGAGTATCATTATGCAGTCCCGTATTTTTTGTACTTTGGCGTCGGTGCTTGTAGTCAGCCAGTGCCTGATACCTGCACAGGCCAGCGAAGCGCAATTTATCAATAAGCTCAGTCATTCCACTCCCTATATTCCCCCGCAGTGCTATACCGATCCCATTGTCAGCAAAACCCAAACAGCCAATCCTTGTTACGCCTGTCATACCAACAGCAAACGGCCAAATCTATTGAACGATACCGACGTTCAACAAGAATACAGTTTCCCGGAAAAAGCCTTACTTAACCCCTGGCTGAATCTGTTTAAAGACAGACGGGCACAAATTGCCAACATCACGGATGAGGACATTCTCAGCTATGTGCGTCAGAACAATTACCTCAACAGCGATGGCAGTATTCGCTTAAGCCAGCGCCTTAAAGAACAGGCGACCAGGTTTGATCAAGATGGTAATGGCCGCTGGGACGGCTATATGCCGGACAGCTATTTTAATTTTGATCAACAAGGTTTTGATCGCTCACCTGATGGCGGCTATACCGGCTGGCGCAGCTACGCCTACTACCCCATGCCGGGTAGTTTTATGCCCACCAATGGTTCCACCGATGATGTCAGTATTCGTCTGGCCGATTTGCTACAACAAAACGAACAAGGCCAGTTCGACTTGAGTGTTTACAAAATCAATCTGGCGATAGTCGAGGCGATGATCCGTGAGCAGGATGTTGTTATTGAAGCAGCAGACGAAACCAAGCTGAAAGTAGATTTAGATAAAGATGGTCAGCTTGGTACTGCCAGGCGGGTGAAATACGACTGGGCACCGCTTGAGCAGCGCCACATGAGCTATGTGGGTAAGGCCAGATTGGCCCAACAGGCTGGCAAACTGCATATCGCCGCAAAATTATTCCCGGAGGGAACGGAGTTTCTGCATTCGGTGCGTTATCTGGATATCAACGACCAGCAGGTTAGCATGGCCCCCCGCATGAAAGAGCTGCGTTATGCCCGCAAAGATCAATGGCTTAACTACTACCAATTAGAAGTCATTGTGGCGGATGAAATCAAGGAACGACATGACTTTCCCAGTCGCACCAAGCTGCTGCGTGGTAACGCCGAGCAAGGTGTACAGGTTGCACAGGGCTGGACCTATCAAGGCTTCATTGAAGACAAAAGCGGCGAATTGCGTCCACAAACCTTTGAGGAACATGGTACTTGTGCGGGTTGTCATAGCGGCATGGGCGTATTGATGGATACCAATATCTCCTTTTTCCGCAAGCTGGGGCAAGACAGCTTTCAGCAAGGCTGGTATCACTGGGAGCAAAAGTCTCTGGTCGGCATCCCAGAGCCCAAACGCGACAGTGACGGTGAATATGAATACAGCTACTACCTGAAAAACAACCCTACCGGGGATGAATTCCGTGCCAATCAGGAAGTGAAAGACAAGTTTTTCGACGCCCAGGGGCAGCCCAGACAAGCCATGTTCGCAAGGTTGAACAAGGATATCTCCACCTTGTTGCTACCCAGTCTCGAACGGGCCCTGGCATTAAACAAAGCCTATAAAGTGATTGTTGAGGAACAAAGCTATATTCAGGGCCGCGATGCGGTGATTGCCCCACTTGATAACGTGCTGCATAAAGAGGTGGAAGCCAATCAGCCAACCGGCATTGAAAAAATTCTCAGTGCTTTCTAATCACTAATCTTAAAGGCGCTCTATTGAGCGCCTTTATCGTGTAAACCAATAGATATCAAACGCCCCGACAAATGGTCAAAAATCATTCAAATAATCTTCATTTTCCCTGAATAAATAATTCATCTGCAGCTGTTGTAGTAGCGGTCTTTTAACTTCAGGGAAACTGTATGACCGTTTTCAAAAATCCAACAACATTCTCCAAATCCTTAGTTTGCGCCTTAGTTGCCACGGTACTTAGTGCCTGTGGCGGCTCCGACTATGACACACCTAAGCCTCCTAACCCAGTGCCCGTACCTCAACCTGAGCCGCAGCCCGCTCAACCCACCAGTTTTGTGTTGGGATTATTACCTGACACCCAGGGCGGCAGTGACGCCAGCGGTCAGGCGCATGTGGCCATGCACCCTATGGATGAGGTCCTCAAGCATCAGGCCGACAAGGGAGTAAACATGGTGATCGCCCTTGGCGACCTCACCGACAATGGCAGCAGCATTGAATTTGCCGAGTGGGTATCTGTCGCTAAACAGTACCAGCAACAGGGTATTGAGTTTCTGCCGGTGATGGGCAATCACGAAACCAGCTATGCCTATACCCTGGAGTGGATAGACAATATGCGTAGTTTTATTCCCGAAGACGCGGTGCATATGCCCGGCTATGAATGGGTAAACTACTATGTGATAAGAGAAAATGTGCTGATTTTTGGCCTGGCTTACTACAATTTGCCCGTGGCTTATACATGGATAAAAGACATTGTACTCAGTCACAGGGACGAGGTGGATCACATTGTGGTGGCCAGCCATGACGGTTTGATTGGCGCTAAATACGGTCAAACCCTGGAGCAAATTGTGGACGGCACCAAGGATGACGGCTGGGTATACGATGTGCAGCCACAAATCCGCCAGTTTTTCGCCGAGCAGGATGTGATTTATGTGCAGGGCCACGAACACCAGTATCAACGCTCACTGATCACCGCAAAAAACACCCTCACCACCCTGCCCTCCAGTTCCACCCCGACAGGCGGAAACTACAAAATGGGTGCTTATACTCAGATTATGGCAGGTAACGCCTCATATAAAGGCTATGAGTTCCGCTTCGGTGAGCGGGAACTGGTGCAGATGATTGTCGCCCAGAAAAATGCCACCAATGATTCCGGCAAGGGCTCAACCCATTTTGATGTTAACTCCGGACTACTCACCTTTAAGGGCAGCCGGGTGGACTATCAAAGCTACTTCGCTCCGCACACGGCCAAAAGCAACGATGCGGACCAGGATTTCAATGCTGACTGGCAGTTGATGGACAAATTTTCCCGCACCACCAACCGCTGCGAAACCATGATTTATCCTAACTCCATTTTGCATGACACCCGCCCCGTACTGGTATTCCAGACCCAGTATCTGACCAATGATTGCTATGGCGATGACGGCTCTTTTGCACGTCTGGTGGGCGGACGCAACGATACTTTTAACCGTACCGATACCCGTACCCGCGATCTGTCTTTCACTCCTGGTATCAGCCGCGCAGAGAGCCTGATGGATCTGACCCGGCTGGCCTATCAATGGCTGTTTATCCCGCATGAGCGCTGGACTCCCAATTTGAACAGCCCGCTAAGAGTGGTGCCGGATACCGAAGCCAACGAACTGCTGATCCCCGAAACCAGTATTGATCTGAAAGAGCATGTCACTTTGAGCTGGTTAGCCGGCGAAAGTGACACCGCGTCGGATATCCTGATTATCAGTGGTACCCAGAACCAGACGGGGATATATCAGGGTGCCTATGGCGAACCTAAAGACAGTCAAGGTAACGGCCTGCCAATGTCACAAACCGATGGCGGCAGCAAAGGTCCGATGCCTTTGCCTCTGACTGCCAGTGCCAAATGGGATATCACTGATGCCAAAGCCGACCGTTACGCAGTGCAATTTACCGCACCAGATGCGCTGGACGTTGACGGGCTGTTACTGGCCATCAGGCAGAATGACGGCTGGCAGGCCCTAACTCAGGCAGATTGTGTGGTGGATATGGCCTGGAATGAAGACTGGCTGACACAAGCCCCAGACAGGCCCGAGCAATGTGCCGGACAAGCGCTGGTAGGTTGGGATAAAGATCATGGTAAGCGCTGGTGGGTGATACTGGACAGAGACGCCGAGCTGGCTCTGATAAAACCATAAGCAACAAAGGGAAGGCTAGCCCTTCCCTTTCATCTTTGTATTTTAGCAATAACAAGTGTGTGGCCGGTTGGGCACTGCATTATTGCCCATCGGCTCAATTGACGGAGGACATTGGAAAGTCGGCTCACAATCAAGGCGAGTGAGCAAACAGGTTCTCTCTTTGCTCACGCAATACCTTGAAGTTTCTTCACACATACCACAGCCGGTATGGTGTGACATCGCCTTTTGTCCGCCAGCGATATCGCGGGTCAGGGCTTGTGGCACCACTTCCATATCATTGGAAAGCTGCATCAGGGTCAGTTTCTTGAGTTTCAGTTTCATCGGTTCTTCCTTTTCCTGGTCAAATGATGGGGCTTGGCCCCGCTAGCAGGCGTCCTTACCTTGAAGCGGAAAACAGTGGTACAGCATCCGGCTTGTCCACACAACGGCGGTATTCCGCGTCATTCTTATCCAGCTCTTTTAACTTGCCATCCTTAAGCATCAGCACTCTGTCGGCCATTTCGATGGTCTGCGGGCGGTGGGAAATAATCACCCTTGTACAGTTAAATTGCTTTAATACCTGATTGATACTCTTTTCTAACATCACATCCAGATGACTGGTGGCTTCATCCATAAATAAAATATAAGGGGATTTGTACAATGCTCTGGCCAGCAGGATACGTTGTTTCTGACCACCGGATAACGACGAGCCCATATCGCCTATCAGCGAGTTGTACTTCAGCGGCATCGCCTCGATATCCTCATGAATACAGGCGTTATACGCACAGCGGATAATTTTTTCCATATCCGCCTGGGTATCAAAAAAGGAAATATTCTCGGCAATCGTACCGGATAACAACTGATCGTTTTGCATCACCGCTGCCACACATTTGCGGTACTCGGACAGACCCATATCGCGAATATCCACGTCTCCCATGACCACTTGCCCCTGATGCGGATGAGCCAATCCGAGCATGACTTTCATCAAGGTCGATTTTCCACAACCGGATGGCCCGACAATGGCCACACATTCACCCTGTTTGATATGCAGATCAAGTTCGTCCAGCACCAGCCGACCACGGTCCGAATAACGAAAACTGGCGTTTTCAATTTTAAAATCAAAGCTTTTAGGTTTTACCGGGGTGCTGACGGTCAGATGCTCTTCCTTTTTATTCAGGGTAATGTCCGACAGCCGCTCCAGATGCAGCCCCAGCATTTTAAACTGAATGTAGCGGCTGATCAGAGCATTGATGTTGCCACTAAACTGGCCTTTATAAGCCAGAAAAGCGAACAGGATCCCAAGACTCAGCACGTCGGCCATAATGAATTTTATGGCCAGGAAAATCACCAGAATGTTCTCCAACCCCATTAAAACCGACTGGCAAATACCCTGCAGAATATTCAGATTGCCTAGCTTAATTCCCGCATTCAGCGTATCTGCATAGCGGTTCTGCCACAGAATATGGCGCTGCTGCTCACGGGCAAACAGCTTAATACTTTGTATGCCCCTTACCGTCTCCATAAAATTTGATGACTGACTGGCGCCAGCCACGATTGCCTCTTCCGACAATCGTCGGACAGGCCGGTAGAATAGTAGTTGCAGCAACAACGAGCCGAGCAGAAACCCCACAACCACCCAGGCCAGGGTTGGGCTGATCAGAAATATCATAACCCCGGTGGTAATGGCCATCACCCCATCCAGCAGGGTCTCAATTAAGCCCGTGGTGAGCAGACCTTTAATCTGCTCATTGGCACCAAATCGCGATACCACGTCGCCAATATGGCGTTTTTCGTAAAACGCCATAGGCAGACGAATCAGATGCCGGAAAAGATTGGAACCAATCTGAATACTGAGCTGATTGCCAAAATGCATGGTCACATAGGAGCGAAAACTCTGAATCAGGGTGCTGATCAGCATCAACATACCAAACCCCACCGCCAAGGCCACCAGCAAGGTTTCATTGTTGGTAGTCAGCACTTCGTCCACTACCAGTTTCATGTAATAAGGACTGGCCAGAGAGAATACCTGTAATACCACTGACAGCAGTAACAACTTAAACAACCAACCTTTCAGACCACGGATGCTGCGCCAGAAATCAAAGAAGGTCATGCTTTGCACTTCGTCGCGCCGGGTAAATTCGGCTGTTGGATAAAGCTCAAGGGCCACCCCGGTAAAATGCCGGGACGCTTCTTCCAGTGACATGCGGCGGTACCCTGTGCCTGGATCATGGATCTCCACAAAGCGGTCAGTGGCCCGTTTCAATACCACAAAATGATCCAGATCCCAGTGCAATATCGCCGGGTGGCGGAATTCCTTCAGATCCGCGGTCTCCAGGCGAATCGGTCGGCCACCCAGACCAATAGTATCGGCCAGCTCTATCAGTTGGATCATGTCCATGCCATCCAACGACAATGCGGCACGGTTACGCATCTGGATAAGATCGGTTTTAAAGCCATGGTAGCCGGCTACCATGGTCAGTGCAGCCAACCCACACTCGCTGGCCTCAGACTGCAATATGACCGGCAATGCGCCGGAGCGGCGGAAAAAGCGAAAATTCAACAAATCAACCGGATTACCCATCCTTGCCCCTTGAATTAAATTCTGAACAACCAACTGAACAGTGATTGACTTGGCCCCTGCAGCACGGCGGTGACCTGCATTCCCTCAAACAGCGGTTGCTGCTGTCCGGTTTTATCTGCCCAGTGGCGCGGCAGCATCACCATAGCGGCGTAACCACCACTTTCCTGCCGATTCCCCACCTGTTGCACTGTGGCATCCAGCACACCAAATTTCTGGTATGGATAGTCATCAAAACGCACTTGTACACTTTGTCCTGGCTCAATATCACCGTACCAGGACGCTGGCAGCAGGAACCAGGCCTGCAGTTTTCCGTCAGCATCGCCAAGCCGGTACAGAAGTTCTCCCATCCTCAGGTTCTGCCCTTCCTTTACGTACCATTGCTGCAACACCCCGGAGTGCTGGGCTTTGAGCATATCACCGTCTGTCTGCCAACCTTGTTGCTTGTCCAGTACAGCTTGCAGTTGAGCAATGTCATAATTCAAGCGATTGGTCTGGTCCTGGGCTTCAATAAGCTGCAATTGCTGCTGCAATAGCTGGTCGGCGCCAAGTTTTCCCTGATGCTCTGCCAAATATTGTGCAAGTAGTTGCTGGCGTTGCTGGGTGCTTACCAAGGTACGTTGCAGATAGGCAAGCCTATCTGTTATTGCCTGCCCTGACTCCACTGTGTCTGGACTGTCCGTGGTTATTTTTGCCACGGCTTTACCCGCTTCAATTCTGGAACCTGGTGCGACCAGATGTTGCTTAAGTATGACTGGCGGCCCCTGATACGGGATATTCACCAGATTTTGTGGCTCGATTTTCGTGATAACCTGCATTTTGTGCTGATACTGAAACAACCACAAAAATGCCAGGACAGCCACCAGTGTTCCCAGCGTCAACGCCAACCCTACACTGACAGACAGAGGCTGGGTCAGGACCACTCTGCCAAACATGCTGGTTTTCTTGGCATCCAGAACCTGTTCGCGGAAAAGTTGTTTTTTCATGCTGCAGTTATTTTCCATCCTTCGAAGCAGTATCAGCGTTGCACTTAAACTGATAATAGCGGCGCAACAGGTCGTAAATCACAAACTCCTGTTCCCGTCCATAGGCTTTAAACATGCGATTACAGAACATGTGCATAAAAGAGCCAAGAACACGCTTAACACCGCCTTGCAATGCGCCCTCTTTATCCAGTTGCTGATAGCCCTGCACCAGCATATGCAGTGGCTGGCGTTGCAGTTCAAGAATAGACCAGAGCTGCGTCTGTACCTCATCCATCTGCTGACGGTTGAGCAGGTTGATGACCTGATCTTGTACATCCCGGTATTTCTGCCCCAGTTGTTTACGCAGATGGCTGCTGTCGCCAAATTCTCTGCCGTAGCCTTCACGCAGCAGGGATATCAGTTCCAGTTTGTCCTCATTGTTTAAGGCAAATGCTTCAAGCAAACTATGACACCCTGCCAATACCGCCTGCCAGCGGTAGCTTTCCATATCAGCTAAGGCCGTATCAAGCAGTCGCAGGGCCGTTTCACTATTGATACAGAACAGGTTTTCGGCCAGGGGCATGGCATCCTTACCACCATAGCGCTCTAATTCCTGTTTATAGGTGTCGATAACCACCTGTTTAATTGGCCCGTTATCAACATAGTCGCCGCTGTGCTGGTAAATCATCGGCACCATTTCAGCTAATAGCTTAGCGCCATCACCATGCAGTCTTAAACGCAAATGCCAGTCGGGATCGCCGTAGCGTAAAAAGAAAAAACCTTCGATCAGGCCGCCCTGCTTTGCCGCAAATAACAACGGGCTGAGTACCTCAAGCAGGTACTTCTCGACTGTGGAATTGCCGCCATAGAATTTGATACTCAACCATTCGCTGCCGACTACAAATTCGCGACTGACATTTTCCTGTGGTGGCTGCGGCCTGGCTACCGCCAAAACATCATCATTCTGCTGATAAAACGGCAGCAGCACTTCACTGCGCAGGCTTTGCCCATCCAGGGTGGCAGCGGTCCCCCACTCTGTCTCTGGCAGTTCCTCCAATGTGACTAGCGATTGTCCTTTGGTTTCACCTAAAAGCACATCCAGCATAATTGGGTTAGCCAGCGTCAGGGTCAGGGCATTATCCGATATCTTGTACAGCAGCCAATCCGGCAATTGCAGTTGGCTCCGCAGTGTTTTCCAGGCCTGGCTGTAGTCATCCCCGCGTAGCTTTGCCAGGGCAGTCAGCTTGTCTCTTGGCACAAACCAGGTGCGCACCGATAAAAGCACGTTACCAAAACGCACCCTGGGCAGATAGTCCCGCTCCCTGGCCAGTGCGGGCCAGTTAAAAAACGGGTACTGAACCTGTTGCTTTTGCAAACCAGCCAAAAATTTATACAGGCCCAGACTGTTATGCATGGTGTTGTGTGCGCTGGACAGACGCGGAATCACTTCACGTTGGTGGGATTGACTCCACAATCTCACCAGCCCCTGTTCAACATACACATAAAGATCATCCAGACCGATTTGCTTCTCCACTGGCACCCCGGCACTGGTCAGATAACAGATTTCATATTCCCGCAGCACAGGTCTGGCAATCACATTGCCCATGCGCCCACTGGGCAGATGGATAATCTCTGCAAATAACGCATCCGGGCGCTGCGCTTCCTCCTGTTTGAGCAAATCACGGGTATATTCGGTGAGTTGTGGGCTAAGATGGCAGAATCGCCCCAGTAGGTTAGCAGCCGAAGGGCCATAAAAGCCGGTTAATCTGATGGTATCCGCCTTGTCGCCATACAGTTCCAGGCTGGCGGCAAAACTATCGGCAAAATAACTGGTCTGACTGAGTTGATGCTGATCGATATCTTTCTGCGTCAAACTGATTTCAGTAATTCTCTCATCTGCACAGGCCATCAGCTTCTTCAGTAATAAGCGGTCCAGGGCGGACAATCCAGCATTGCCCGTGCCAGCTTGCGTAGCGGCAAGGTTGAGTCCTTTTAATAAGGGGGTGGCATAACCGGTGTCTGACGACATGGACCAGCCAGACTCGTCGTCCAAAAACGCTTTCAGCGGCATCATCCGGCCGACAAACTCGTTATTGATCTTATTGATTATGTCACTGAAGGGGTTGCCCGGTGCCGGCAATAAGCGCGACAGATGTCTGGCCACAACCAGCACCTGCTCGGCTTTGTCTTTACTCAGGGTCAGATCTGGTGCATGACGCAGCATATCCACCTGAAAAGACTTAGCCTCATCCGCCGAAAGTGCCATGGCCTGCATCCTTTGATACAACGCCTGGTAAGATTCGGGTGGGTTATGTTGTTGCTGATCCAGACCATCCAGCTCGCTTAGTATAGCTTCAAGCTCGGCACTTAATTGCTGGTATCCCAGAGCAGCCGCTTCGCGCTGAAACTGTCTGCCCATATCATCACCGCTGATAGGAAGATTGAACACCGGCAGCAAGATGCGCGCCTCCACCAGTTCAGCAACAAATGTCTCGGCGTCCGCGCAACTGATTTCAGCATCCAGGCTCATCAGATTATCAAGCAACACCTGACGTCGCACTGGCTCCCTGGCCGATTCCACCATCAACTGCAAAGGCTCGCTGATATCCGCAGACGTCAGTCGGTAATGAATTTGCTCTTTGACAAAATAGCTTTCCACGTAACGATACTCAGCACCCATTTTGTAGAGGCTGTCGTTGGTCACCAATGGCATGTCTTTGGCCACCCAGTCCTGCTCGCACAAGCGGGCTTTAAGGGCCAGCAAACAGGAACTGTCCAGGCGTGTCTTGCGGCTGAAACCATCATTGCTTTTAAGTGCTAAATGGTCAGATTCTGCCACTTTACCCAGACTAATAGCCGAAAATAATCCAAACGGCGTGGCACGTCCGGCCATGCGCATAAAATACTTTGCTAATGCCAACTCCATTTTCTGGCCACGTTTGGAGTCTGGGTCCTGCTGCCATTGATGCAGGCGTTGCAATAGCGATGGACTGGCCAGATATAACGCCTCCAGCGTTTCAGGATGGTGCAGCCAGGCATTAAGTTTTTCTCGCAGTTGGCGCTTATCACTGCTGTGCCATTGCGTCAGCTCACTAAAAGCCAGCCTGGGGGTTCGCAGAATAAAGAACTCCGCCACTCCTTGGGTTTGCATACTGTTACTCCAATAACAAAGATTCTTTCCAACTGCTGTCATGACCGACTGCAGCCAACAGGCACAGTCCCACCCCGGCTAGCCCTTCCAGCATCCCAGGGCAATCCTGATATTCGTCGGCTTCACCATCAAAGCGGCGTAAACCATCCAAATTGGGTTCTTTTTGCGCATAGTCGAACGTTTGCTGTAGCCAGAATTGCGCGTAGTCCAATAACGCCGGATGTTGCATTTCATCATGCAGTGTCTGAAAAATCAGCATATTGCCCGCTGAGCCATGGCAAATACCTGCGTCATAACAAGAGGTCAACTTAAAATCCCGTCGGGTTGTGCAAGCGACGGCAATGTCTTTGGCGGCGTTCTGAATACGTTGATCTTCAAGGGCTTTACCTGCACGCCATAACACCAGGGCGTTACCAATATCGCCGTAACACCAGCCAATGCGCGAACGCATCACCCGCCGATTGTTGTAGGAAAAGTAGCTGCCGGTATCGGCAGGGTTGCGCTGTGCCAATAACCAATCGGCGCTGCCCCTTAACAGGCGCTCGTGTTCTAACGTGGGTTGACAGCGATAAATGTGGGTTAGACACCCTAAGACAGAGGCATTACCGTGAGCCAGCCCCAGGTTAAACTCCACTTGCTCGCTATTCCCGTCTGAGTGATAAGCCGATGTGGGGGCGCTTGGCCACGCCAGCCCTTGTGGTGTTTCCACCATCAGTGACTGCAGGTGCTGCACCACTTTCTCAATCATCCGCTTACCGCTGTCGTAGCCGGAACGCTTGCTGGCATAAAGGCCAAAACCGGCTAATCCGGCCAGTAGCTCATACTCTCCCGACCAAGTATCCACCGACAATGCATTGAGTATCAGTTGGTCAATATCGGCATTCACGTCATCGTCATCACCAAAACGTTGTTGCAGGTGTTCACGTAACCAGGCAATGCCTAACAGCCCCATATCCAGTCGCGGTGGCAGTGTTTTCAAATCGCAATTGCTTTGCAGGGCATCAATCAGACTTTCAATCTTATCCATGCCCAGGGTATCTGGGTAGTTAGCTTCCATTTCCACCAGAAATAAAATCAGGCCAGCCACACCACCGCATAGTCCCCAGTTCCTGACACTGAGCAGCTCGCTGTCAATTCTGTCGGTAATCTGTCTGAGAATGTGCAGACATTGTTGGTGCTGTTGTTCAGAGCTGATAAGTGCAGACATCGCCTTCTCCTTATGGCCTTTATACTCTCTGTCTGTTGCCGACACAGCCTGTGTTATCGCTGCCCGGCTCAAAAACTCCTGGCAGCAGCCAGGCACAGAAAATCAGGAAAAGACAAAGAAGCCCGGCTTCTTTGTCTCATCTTTATTAGCAGAAACAGGTATGTGGCCTGTTTGGCACTGCATTATTGCCATAGGGCTCAAGCGATGGCGGGCAAATCCGTAAAGATTGACAGCCGTCACATGTGGCACCACAAGTAGCCCCGCACGTTACTCCACAAGTACTGCCACAAGTGGAACCGCAGGTGGAACCACAGGTTGAACTGCAGGTGGAACCACAAGTCGAACCACAGGTTGCACCCGATGTACAAAAATCAGTGAAAGGATCACATCGGCCAGCCAGCGGCTGAATAGTGGTAAGACAGAGATCAAAGCGGGAAGGTGGTGCACCACCAGCTATGTTGTGCGTTAGTTTCTGCGGCACAACTTCCATGTCGTTAGAGAGTTGCATCAACGTGTTCTTCTTCAGTTTCAATTTCATTTGTTATTCCTTTTCCGTTGAACAGAATTGCTGCCTTATGGCAGCTCCATGCCCCATCTATCCATTTCAAGATAACTGCTTTAGAAGCAACATATTGTTAACATTCATGAAGGAACTCAGCAAGCCAGAATAAAAAACAAACAGAATACAGACGAAAAACCTTGTTCAGAATAATTGACAAATGTTACAGACGAACAGGCAAAAGCAAAGCCAAGGATTGGCATGCTTACCCCGGTTGTGTAAGCACCGCCCGCCAAGTGAGCCTATCAGCTGATTTGAAGTTGAAACCCTGCAGGTAGGGTCAGGTTGGCATACCACTGTGAAACTTAAAATCACTATCCGGCGATAAAATCAGCTCCGCTTCCACGCTGCCAAAGTACTGAACGCGCGCTGAGATATCGTTTTGGGCAAAGTCCTGGGCCAGCGTCAAATAGTCCTGATAGTGGCGTGCTTCAGAACGTAGTAAAGAAATATAGAATTCCCCCAGCCTGCTATCGACATGAGGTGCAATGGCTGCAAAACGCTCGCATGAACGAGCCTCTATGTAAGCTCCGCAGATCAACTTATCAACCAATGCCGCTGGCTCATAAGTTCTGACATGACTGAGTAAGCCTCTGGCATACCGGCTTGAGGTAATCTTGTCGTAAGCCACACCAAACACTTGCATAAGCTCGAGCACTTGATAGAAATGATGGAGCTCCTCTTTAATCAGCAGCACCATTTTATTAATCAGATCTTGACTATAAGGTGAAGTCAAACGGGGTATCATTGCCTTAGTCAGCTTGTCATGCTCGGCCAACGCTTGCCAATCACCAATCTGACGATAAGCAAAATCTTCATATGGCTTTAGCCATTTAAGCAGCGCTGCGCCACTTTCCTCGTCCACCGCATATTTGCGAATCAAATACATGGCACTTTGGGCGGCCTTCAATTCACAAATAAGGTGATCGGTAAGCAGCACAGAGAGGTTTACCGGTTTCATCGCGGCGTCAACCCATTGCTTCGGTGTCTCGCAATGCAGGAATGATTTAATGGGAGCAAGTAAAGTATTCAAACAACAATCTCAGACTTTTAATCTGTACAGCAGCCACTGGCCCGTTCAGAGCTAAATATGGGGGATTTTACCATGGCTATGCGAGGTTCGCTCTTGTTCGTCATCGGCAACATTCTTGCTGCGGATAACCATATTTCCCCTGTGTAGTTTGCCCATTAAAAGGTTGCCCTACACTTCATGTGAGCACCACTGAAAAACCTTTCAGAGATAAACAGAGTGGCCCTAATCTGTTAGTAAAAACCAGTAAAACCATAGGGTTATATTGTCGATAAAATAAACTATTGACGAACAAAGCAAGGTCCATGAAACTAATGTTAAAACAATGTTAAAAACACTCCATCAGTATAAAGCTGTGGGGAAACGTCAACTAAGAAGCCAATGCGCTAAGTGAGGTAGATTATGATCCTGAACCATCTGTGGGGTCTTTATGCTCACCCCAAAGAAGAATGGCAAACCATTGAAGAAAGGCATGAAAGCCTTAGCTACAGTATGACCCATATACTGATCGTGGCCCTGATTCCGGCTATTACCGGCTATTATGCTGCGGCTCATCTCGGCTGGAGTATTGGGGTGGGAGATGTGATCAAGCTCACTCAGCAAAGCGCCATGATGATGAGCATCGGTATGTATCTGGCGTTGGTCGCTGGCGTATTTGGCCTGGCCTATCTGGTGCATTGGATGGCCAAGACCTTTGATGCCAATCCATCCTTCACCCAGTCACTGGAACTGGCGGCCTACACTGCCACACCATTGTTTATGGTAGGTTTTGCCGCGCTGTATCCGGTACTTTGGTTTGTGATGCTGGTTGGGCTGGCCGGGCTGACCTACTCTGTTTATCTGCTCTATTCCGGCGTGCCGATTATTATGCAGATCCCTGAAGAAAAAGGCTTTATTTATGCCAGTTCGGTGGTGACCTGCGGGCTGGTATTGCTGGTTATTATTATGGCGGGCTCGGTGATTCTGTGGGGAATGGGTCTGGGGCCTGAATATATGGCCTGAGGCGTCACCTCAATATCATCTACAAATGCTGTAGGTTACAAACGCAAAAAACCGCGCTTTAGCGCGGTTTTTTATTTGCAACAAGAATCAGGCTTCGCCATCCAGATTATGAATCTCTAAATTGCATAACTCCATCTGGCCCTTTTTATGCTTAGCCGAGTCATTACGCATCAGGTCCAGCCTGTTCAGATAATCCTGATCCACATCGCCGGTGATATATTCGCCGTCAAACACTGACGTTTCGAAACGGCCAATCTCCGGATTTTCTTCCCGCACGGCTTCCACCAAATCGCTAATATCCTGGAAAATCAAACCATCGGCTTTGATCAGTTCGCAGATCTCGTCGATTTCACGGCCATGGGCAATCAGCTCATTGGCAGACGGCATATCAATACCATAGACGTTGGGGAAGCGAATTTCAGGCGCGGCAGAGGCAAAATATACCTTCTTGGCGCCAGATTCGCGGGCCATAGTAATAATCTGCTCAGAAGTGGTGCCCCTGACAATGGAATCATCCACCAGCAGTACATTCTTACCGGCAAATTCAGAAGAAATAGCATTGAGCTTACGGCGCACCGATTTCTTACGCTGAGTCTGGCCCGGCATAATAAAGGTACGGCCGATATAACGGTTTTTCACATAACCCTGGCGATAGGGCAGATTCAGTTCCTGGGCTATTTGCAGGGCAATATCATTCGAGGTTTCAGGGATGGGGATCACAACGTCAATGTCCAGGTCGGCCCATTCACGGGCAATTTTCTGGCCCAGCTTGCGCCCCATATTGACTCGGGATGCATATACTGAAATGCCATCAATAAAGGAGTCAGGGCGGGCGAAATAAACAAATTCGAAGATACAGGGAGTATGGGTTGGATGATCAGCGCACTGTTGAGTAAACAGCTGGCCATCTTCGGTAACGTAGATAGCTTCCCCCGGCGCCACATCGCGGATAAAGGTAAAACCCACCACGTCCAGCGCCACACTTTCAGACGCCACCATATATTCATCGCCAAACTCGGTTTCCCGCTTACCCAATGCCAGCGGACGAATACCATGAGGATCGCGAAATGCCACCATACCGTTACCGATAATGGCTGCCACTACAGCATATGCTCCTTTAATCTTACGGTGCACTCTGCTTACCGCATCAAACACATCCTGTGGCTCCAGGGTCAGGCCGGAGCCTTCCTGCAATTCATGGGCGAAGATATTCAATAACAGCTCTGAGTCTGAGCTGGTGTTAATATGACGACGGGCAATGCGGAAAACCTCTTCTTCCAGCTCATGGGCGTTGGTCAAATTGCCATTGTGAGCAAAAGCAATTCCAAAGGGCGAGTTCACATAAAATGGCTGGGCTTCCGCGGAACTGGACGAACCTGCGGTAGGATAGCGCGCATGACCAATACCGAAATTGCCGGTTAAGCGCTGCATATGGCGGCTATGGAACACATCACGGACCAGTCCATTGGCCTTACGCAAGTGGAACATGCCATCGTCAATAGTGACGATACCTGCAGCATCCTGCCCCCGGTGCTGCAATACGGTTAATCCATCATACAGAGCCTGATTAACCGGGCTTTTACCCACGATACCTACGATACCACACATGCAAGTTACCTATATTTTCCAGTGCATCTTGCCAAAGGCATGGATGCTCAAGGGTTTAAGAAACTGGAATGGTTCTGGAGGTATTCGAAGAACCATTCAATAACAATACTGAATTCAGGGATCAGAGTGGATTGCTGCCACCATTGTGCTTTGCCAAAACCGGTAAAGGCATCCATAAAAAACAACAATGCGCTGACGACCAGTGCCCCTCTGAGCAAGCCAAACACGGCACCCAGTGCGCGGTCAGTGCCAGACAACCCGGTATATTGGACCATCTGTCCAATAAGATAGTTTAATAGGCCGCCCAAAATCAGCGTAGCGACAAACAGGATCGCAATGGCCACACCATTACGAACCATCTGATCTGAAAAGTTATCCAGATAGACCGCCAAATCGGCATAAAACTGACTGGAAATAAAGAATGCGGCGAACCAGACGGCGAGAGAAACAGCTTCCTTAACAAAGCCCCGAACCAGGCTGATAAGGGTGGAAAGCAGGATGATGCCTATAATGCAGTAGTCTATCCAGTTCATGCCGTCATTCGATGAAAAAAGCCGCGCGCATTCTAGCAGAAGCCCATATGAAAATCTTCATTATTGCGAAATAAGAAATTCGCTGCCCAAATAAAAAAAGGGCTGATTTATTCAGCCCTGAACTCAGTGATTTTGCCCTGCAATTTGGTCAGTTCCTGCAAATGAGGCAACGCCTTTTCCAATTTATCTTTTTGCAGATCAGGGCCAACAAACACTTTGGTCAACTGTCCTGCGCTGGTATTAATATTGCGACTGAATGTGCGATAACCTGCCGCTTCCAGTTTGTCCATCAGCTCGCGCACATTCTTTTGGTGACGAAAACTACCGAGCTGCACAACCCAACCAGCACTAACCGTCTTGTCAGCAACTTGATAATCTGCTGCCTCATCTGGCGTTTCTGTTATTTCGCCGGATGGCACTGCGGCCACTTGCTCATCCGCCGGCACAGGGTCATCCACTGCCACTTCATCCACGATTTCCACCGTGCGACTGACCCGTTCTTTCACTTCATCTTCAGGAAAAGCCTCAGTCTGCGCAACCGGCTGGTGATCAGGACGCGCCGGTAACTGCATAAAAGTGTCCTTATGTGACACTTTCTCACCATCCAGAAGGTCCGGCAGAAAAATCACTGCCAAGGCCACCAGAATAATGGTACCTACCAGTCTGTTTTGAAATGCTGAAGACAAACTTACCTCCCCGCCTGGGTGTCAATTGGGTTCAAGAGGTGGTGATAGATAAAATCTCAGCCACAGTAAAAAAGGAGCCGAACACTACCACCAGATCTTGTTGTTGTGCCTGCTGCAAGGCTTTGCTGTAGGCATCTTGTACGGATTGGCATTCTAGCACTTTTTGTCCATCAGGCAGCAAGTTAGCCAGCATTGTGGCACTGGCACCACGCGGCCCGCCCAGCGGAGCCAAGTACCAGCTTGGACTTAACGACGCAAATGGCCCGAGGCAGGCGCCGATATCTTTGTCCTTCAGCATGCCCACAACAAGGTGCACCTTGGGCGCGGCATATTTGCTGATTTGCTGCAATAGATAGTTAGCCGATTGAGGATTATGTGCAACATCCACCAGCACAGTGGGATGCTCGCCAATCAGCTGACAACGACCAGCCAGCCGGATATTGGCCAACAATGTTGCCACATCCAGTTCTGCAAGCACGCCCAAGCGCTGTAACACAGCCAACGCCGTAGAAGCATTGGCTGGCGGAATAGCCGGCAGCGGGCCACTGCACGACACACCATTTTGGCCCTGCCAATAGAAACAGTTGTGTTCAACGCGGAAGCTGAAGTCCCGGCCCTGCCAACTCACGTCCAGATTGAGATTGTCGGCTATGTCAACCAGATTTGCCGGAGGCTGCGGCTCCCCCACAACGGCCTGTCCATTACGGCGAAAAATACCGGCTTTTTCCGCTGCTACCAGTTCGCGGGTATCACCCAGCCAATCCTGATGATCAAGATCAATGGTGGTAATCACAGCAATGTCAGCATCAAGAATATTCACTGCATCCAGTCGACCGCCCAGCCCGACTTCCAAAATGGCAAAGTCCGGCTGCTGCTGGGCAATGAGCACCAGGGCTGCCAGGGTGCCAAACTCAAAGTAGGTCAGACTGGTGCCCGCCCGGGCCTGTTCCACTAACGCAAAGGCCTGGCAGTGGGCCTGCTCACTAAGCATCTGTCCACTTACACGCAAGCGTTCACGGTAGTCCAGAATATGCGGGGAGCTGTATACGCATGTACGGTGGCCGGTTTGCTCTAAAGCTTGTTCCAGCATGGCGCAAGTCGTGCCTTTGCCGTTGGTGCCTGCCACAGTAATTACCCTGATACTGGAAAAATCCAGCGCCAGGCGCTGAAACACTTCGCGGGTACGCTCCAGTCCCATATCAATAGTGGACGGATGAATGGATTCCAGATAACGCAGCCAGCCTTCCAATGTGGAAGGCTGGGAAGAAGGTTGCTGTGTCATAAATCAGTTGGAGTGATGCATTTTGCTGAGCAGACTATGCAACTTGTCACGCATCTGACGGCGATCAACAATCATGTCGATGGCGCCTTTTTCCAGCAAAAACTCGCTGCGCTGGAAACCAGGGGGTAGTTTTTCACGCACGGTTTGTTCGATGACCCGGGGACCAGCAAAACCGATCAGGGCTTTAGGCTCAGCCACATTAACATCACCCAGCATAGCTAAACTGGCTGATACGCCCCCCATCGTTGGGTCAGTCAATACCGAAATATAGGGCAGCCCTTTTTCACTCATTTTAGCCAGCGCGGCACTGGTTTTAGCCATTTGCATCAGTGACAACAGCGCTTCCTGCATACGTGCCCCGCCACTGGTTGAAAAACACACCAGCGGACAATTATTTTCCAGACAGGCTTCCACCGCTTTAACAAAACGGGCCCCTACTACTGAGGCCATAGAGCCGCCCATAAAGGCAAATTCAAATGCCGCCACCACCACTGGCATACCATTGAGCTTACCTTTCATCACCACCAGGGCGTCTTTTTCGTTGGTGGATTTTTGTGCGGCAGTAATTCTGTCCTTGTACTTCTTGGAGTCTTTAAACTTCAGCACATCCTGAGGCTCTAATTCGCCCCCCAGTTCAACCCGCTCCCCCTGGTCCAGAAAGCTGTCAATACGCGCTCTGGCACTAATGCGCATATGGTTATCGCACTTAGGGCAAACTTCCAGTTGGCGCTCAAGCTCCTGTTTATACAGGGTGGCATTACATTCGGTACACTTAGTCCATACCCCTTCCGGCACATTGGCCTTAGCGGCGGCCGACTGTTGGGTACGGGGAAGTATTTTCTGAATCCAGCTGCTCATGGAACCCTTAATCCTGATGTTGTACAGCGCCAAGCGCTGCCTTGAAATATGGTGCCGAACATGATTTCGGCCAGGTCACGCCGATATAACAAGGCATGAACCAGTTAATTTTGCGCTATTAGAGCATAAATCAAGGTAGGACCAAAAATATTAACTGGTCTTAGAAGTGATCCATACGCCACGGAATCCCAATAACGCTCAAACATCCGCTATCCGCCATATTGTCTTCAGCCTGATTATTTACAATTGTGGAGGCAGGAATAATGGACCAGGGTTGGACTGCGGCAGGCAAAACGCTTCAGGATATGTAACATCCACCAAGTACAAGCCATTGGGTTTTGCCGTAGCGGCCGCCTGACTACGATCCTTTCCAGCTAATAATTGCGCCAGCCACTCTACCGGTTTGTGTCCGCTGCCAATTTCCAACAACGAGCCGGTAATATTACGCACCATATGATGTAAAAAGGCATTAGCCTGAATTTCCAGCACCACGTAATCGCCAAGCCTATGTAAGGCTACATGGGTTACATGTCGGTTTGGAGACTTTGACTGACATATGGCGGCACGAAAGGCGCTAAAATCATGCTCTCCCAGCAAACAGGCTGCCGCTTCGTTCATACGATGGATATCAAGATGGCTGTGATAATGGGTTACCCCCTGCCGCAAAATACCACTGCGTAGCGGGTGATTGTAAATCACATAGCGATAGCGTCTGGCGGTGGCGGAAAAACGCGCATGAAACTCTTGCGGTACCTCGACCGCCCATTTCACTGCTATGTCATCTGGCAAACTGGCGTTCATGCCCAAAGTCCAGGCCCGCATTTGCCGCGCATTATTCACATCAAAATGCACCACCTGGCCGGTAGCATGTACTCCCGCATCGGTGCGCCCGGCGCAGGATAGCTCTATTGGTTCCGCAGCAATACGGCTAAGGGCGGTTTCCAGTTCCTGTTGAACACTGTTGACTTCGCGCTGACGCTGCCAGCCATAATATTTTGAGCCGTCGTACTCAATCCCCAGAGCAATTCGCATTATCTTCTCTGCCAGACAAAAATTGCCGGGAGTATAACAGGGGTCCAGCCAATGCTTAACATGTTCTGGGCCATCATCAACCGCTCAAAACCTTATATTTATTCCAGATTATTCAGAATGGTTTGGGCTTCCTGCTGTTGTTCAGGGCTACCTTTTTCCACCACCTGCTGCAGCAGCTCTATGGCGGACTCTTTGTCTTCCATTTCAAGATAGGCGCGGGCCAGATCCAGTTTCGCACCTAATCCGCTGTCCTTATCCACGTCCACTACGTCTTCGTCATCTTTCACACCGGAGTATTGATCTAAGTCCACATCCAGATTCAGTTCCTTCTCCACAGTTGGCTCTTCTTCCGCTTCCAGACTTTCACTAAGCAGGGCGTCGATATCGAGGAAATCTTCTTCCGATTCAGCCAGAGGCTTGGGTGGCTCAGGATCTTGCAAATGCTCATTGAGCAGGGCTTCAAGATCCAGTTCTGGTTCATCAGGTTTTACGTCTTCAGATTCTTGTTCTGATTCGGCATCCATGGACTCCAGCATCTGATCAAAGTCTGATGACTCCAGTTCATCCAACATCTGATCATCGTCACTGACCTTTGCTTTGGCTGTGGTGCCTTTATTTTCCAGCCAGTCGCCCAGGGCTGGCAGCTCATCGAGTTCTTTGGCCAGTTCATCAGAAGTCAGGCTTTCGTCTTCCATATCTGCCAACGCCTGCTCCAGCGCATCGTCGTCGAGAATATCATCCAGACCTGGCTCATCAGCCGCTTTATCAGCCTGTTCGGCAGTTGGCGTATCAACTTCAGCATCTGCCGCCTGTTGGGTGTCAGTATCCTGTTCAGGCACTTCCTGCTCAAATGCATCCAATGCCTGTTCGAATTCCGCCAGTTCCTGATCGATCTCGTCGTCTTGTATTTCAGTCTGGGCAACGTCTTCATCAAGCATTGTCTCCAGCTCATCGGCAGAAACCTGCATATCCTGTGATTCAGCAGATTCCTCTTCTGCCATAGGTTCTTGCCGGTTGTCGGTTTTATCCTCTGCCAACTCAGCCGGTGCATCCAAATCCGCTTCATCAGCCTCTAGTTCGGCCAGTAATTCATCACTCAGGTCGTCCCCTGCGGTATCCGGCTGCTCAATTTCGGAGGTGGCGTCCTCAAGTTGGGGATTTTCGGCTTCCAGTTCAGCCAACAGCTCATCGGTCAGGTCATACTGAGTTGCATCGGCTTGCCCGGCATCGTCAGTTCTCTCCTGCTGCGTTTCGGGGATTTCAGTATTCTCAGCTTCCAGCTCTGACAACAGCTCGTCGGACAGATCATCCAGGCCGGACTCTGAATCAGCCCTTACGCCAGACTCAACCTCTTCATCCTCCAGCAGATTCTCATTTTCAAGTTCGGCCAATAGCTCATCGGCCAAGTCGTCCTGCAGGTTGTCGACCTGTTCCAGTTCCATCAGCAGTTCGTCAGTCAGCTCATCCAGCTGTTTACCCTGGCTGGCAATTTCCTGATCAAGTTGCTCGATCATTTCATTGCTAAGAGATGACTCCTTATCCAGTTTATCCAGATCCAGGCTGTCATCTTCCACCTGGCTATCCTGTGCCATGGGCTCATCAAGCAGTTCATCTATGCTGATTTCTGGCTTCTCATCGCCACCTGGTGATGATTCCAGCATATCGTCCAGTTCATCATCCCAATTGTCATCGTCATCTGGCGCTGTGGCCGGCGATTCCTCCACCTCAGACAAGTCGATGGCCTGACCATCATCCATATCACTGATTTCATCCAGCAATTCCTGCTCATCACTGAATAAATCGTCCAGATCACCTTGGTCCAGTAAACCACCGTTTGAAGCTTCTTCCTGTTTGGGTTTATCTTCTGGCACCAGCATTTCGTCGGCCAGATCCTGGAAGTCATCAAAGTCTTCACCCAAGGCGGCATCCAGCGACTCTTCCAATTCGTCGGTCAGCACGTCATCGAGTAATTCTTCGCCAAACAGGTCGTCATCCTTGTCATCTGTCTCCAGTTCGCCAGACAACTCATCGGTCAGTGCATCAGACAAGTCATCCATGGGGTTATCTTCTAACACCGGAGCGGGCGCTGGGGCCTGAGTTGGGCTTGCGGCAGCCTGTGGTTCATTGTTGCGACGCCTCAGCCACATGGCCAAACCGCCTAACAACAGCAAGGTTGGGATTAGTGTGGCCGCCACCATGGTAGCCGGGCTATTAAACCAGCTTTGCTGACGTTCAACTTCCTGTTGCTGTTTGATCTCACGGGAAAAATCCACCAGTTCATTCTGCTGCTCCAGCAAAGAGGACAACTGAGTTTTGTCCTGCTCCTGGCTTTGACGCAGGGCTTCAATATCTTCATTTACCTTGTCGAGGCGCTGCAAAACCTGATTATTTTCGAGTAACAGCGCTTGTACCGAATCAATAGAAGCGGCAATTTGTTGCCTAAGACTGTCGAATTGCTGACGGTTTTCCTGATCGAGGTTGCTGAGTTTTGCCTCAATAGCTTGCCGGGTCTGTGCCAGCTCATCGGCACTGGCGCTGTTGATGGCTTTGTTCAGACTGGCCCCCGGTGACGGGGTGGCAGTGGTTGCCCGTTTGAGCGCCTGTTCGTCTAATTCAGCTTTCTGACGGGCAAGCTCTGCATCAATACGGGCAATATATTGCTCGCTGGGCAGGCGCAGCATGGCGCCGTCCACCATTAGATTCAGATTTTGCTGTTCAAATGCGTTTGGGTTGAGTTCATAAATCGCCACCATCACCTGGTAGATACTGAGGGATTGATTCTGACGATAACGCTGGGCGATACGCCACAAGGTATCATTTGATTCGATCGGGCCGTATACCACGCCCGAGAACTCCCTTGTGGCATTCTTCGGACCTTTGATGGCCACAGACTGCGCCTGACTGGCAAGGGGAAGGCCCAAGGAGAAAAAACTTGCCAGACAAAGCATCAGCAACGGTCGTATTCTCATAGTCTTCCTTCGCAGCCCCAACAAAGTACCCACGGAACCAGCCTCTCCGCGGATTTAATAGTTATCACTTTTTATAAGTAACCTTGAGGGTTACCGCCATTTTTTCGGCCTGGATTAAATTTATCAGCAATTTACATTCCAACACGAACTATAAACCAGATACCTGACCTGATCCATAAAGCCGATACTGTAGATTTATACCCATTATCGGCGGACTTTCGCTTTCTTTGAACGCAAAAAAACAGGCCCGGAACCAAGTTCCGGGCCTGTTTACCAGTCTAATCTTAGCGAGCTTACAGGTAGTCGCGCACCAACACTTCGGCAATCTGAATACTGTTGGTGGCCGCTCCTTTACGTACGTTGTCAGATACCACCCACAAATTCAAGCCATTGGGGTGAGAGTGATCTTTACGAATACGACCAACAAACACCTCATCCTTACCACTGGCATTGCCCACCTGGGTAGGAAACTCTTCGCGCTCCCGCATTAAGGTGATACCGGGTGCATCGGCCAGTAAATCTTTCACCGCTTCAGGATCAATAGGCTGATGAGTTTCAATATGCACGGCTTCACCATGACCATAAAATACCGGTACGCGTACGGCTGTAGCATTCACCATAATGCCATCGTCACCCATGATTTTCTGGGTTTCCCAATGCATTTTCATTTCTTCTTTGGTGTAGTCGTTATCCATGAATACATCAATCTGCGGAATAACGTTAAAAGCAATCTGGCGACTGAAGGCTTTTGGCGTGACTTCACGGCTGGACAGCAAATCTGCTGTCTGTCTGGCCAGTTCTTCCATGGCTGATTTACCCGCGCCACTCACCGATTGATATGTGCAGACGTTAATACGGCTGATACCCACCGCATCGTGAATGGGTTTAAGCGCCACCAGCATCTGAATGGTGGAACAATTGGGGTTGGCAATAATATTGCGGTTACGAAAATCGGCCAATGCATGAGCATTAACCTCTGGCACCACCAGCGGAATATCCGGCTCATAACGATACTGCGAGGTATTGTCGATCACCACGCAACCTGCCTCGGCAGCCAGTGGTGCATATTTGGCAGACACACTGCCACCGGCGGAGAAAAAGCCCAGTTGCACCTGTGACCAGTCAAAGGTGTCGGCGTCCAGTACTGTCACGTCCTTACCCTTGAAACTCACCGTACCACCGGCAGAGCGAGTACTGGCCAGAGGATAAAGTTTATTAACCGGAAAATCCCGTTGTTCGAGGATTTCGATCATATGCTGGCCTACCAGACCGGTAGCACCTAAAACGGCAACATCAAAGGCTCGTGACATTTTCTGTTTAATCTCCTTGGTTGGGGTCAAGCCTGACGATCAAAACTGATCAAGAATTAGCGGCTTTACTAGCAAAGCCGAGCCCGCAGATTGCCTTTTTCAGCACAGAATTTCCAGCACTAACTTGCAATGCAGCGAATTCTCTTCTTATAGCATAGTGCTTGCGGATATATTCAAACTGTCCAGGCTGACTCACCTGCGTTTTGAAAAGCTGGTCATCCTGGCGAATATCGTAAACACCAAATACCAGCTTTGCCAGTTGCGCCTGTTCGACCTCATCAATAGTCATTGCGGCTAATTCCGGGTCGGGCAGAACGGCTTCAAGAGGCAGTTCGACAGGCAGGCTGAGCAACTCACCAACCTGTTGATATAGCATCCAGGTGCCTCTGGCTTTGCCTTCCAGGGTATGGCCTGCGATATGGGCGCTGGCTAAGGCGACATAGGGTAGCAAGTCAGTCAGAATATCCGGTTCGTTTTCCCACACATCCAGTACAGTGGTGAATTTCCGCCCCTGACGGTACAGTGCCAACAGCGCCTGATTATCCACTACCTCGCCACGACAGGCATTGATCAGCACCTGATTGTCACTGAGCTGCGCCAATCGTTGTGGGCCAAACAACCCACGGGTGGAATAAGGCCCCTGCTCCACCAAAGGCACATGCAGGCTGATGATGTCACAGGCCATTATGGCATCCATATCCACTATGGTGCGCTTGTCCCCTTGCGCTGCAAGCGGCGGGTCGCAAAGTAAAGTGCGAATACCCAGGGCACTGAGCTTATTATGTAACTGGCTGCCTACATGTCCGGCCCCCACAATCCCGACTTGTTTGTCCAGCAACTGCCAGCCTTGTGTTTGAGCCAGCGCAAACAATGCGCTTACCACATACTCAGCTACCGCTATGGCGTTACAGCCAGCGGCGGAGCCATAGGCGATGCCGCGGGACTTTAAGGCCTGGATGTCCAGATGATTGGTGCCGGCGGTCGCCGTACCCACATATTTAAGGTTGGGACAATGGCTGAGCATTTCTGCATCGACCCTGGTGGTAGAGCGCACCAGCAGAATATCGGCGTCTTTGAGTTGAGATGGCGTGACAGTGCGGCCGCTGAAAAAATGTAACTGCCCCCAATCGGCAAAAAACTCGCGGGCATACAACAGGGAATCTTCACAGTAGATTTGCATGGGCAAAACAGACGAATGACAAAGTCCGCTATTTTGCCCACTTACCCGCGAATTACCAGTCCGATCAGGCTGCGTGTGCGGCTGGATTTCTAGGTTTGCTGCGACGACGACGGCGCTTTTGTTCACCTGCAGGGCGTTCCGACTTCTGCCCTCTGGGCTTTTCACCCATTTGTCGACGCGGTGCCCTGGCCTGTGGCTTTTGAATCGGCTCGGGTTTGGCATTAGGATCCGGCTCAAAACCGTCAATCACCACTTTTGGCAATTCACGTTTGATCAGTTTCTCAATGTCGCGCAGTAGTTTGTGCTCATCCACACACACCAATGATACGGCTTCACCTTCGTTACCGGCACGGCCGGTGCGGCCGATACGATGCACATAATCCTCAGGCACATTAGGCAGCTCAAAGTTAACCACATGAGGCAACTGGTCGATATCCAGTCCCCGCGCGGCAATATCTGTCGCTACCAGCACTCGCACCTGACCAGATTTAAAATCGGCCAGCGCCCGGGTACGGGCCCCCTGACTTTTATTACCGTGGATAGCGGCGGCAGTGAGGCCGTCTTTTTCCAGTTGCTGAGCCAAACGGTTGGCGCCGTGCTTGGTACGGGTAAACACCAGGACCTGCTGCCAGTTGTTGGAGCCTATCAGGTAGGACAACATCTGGCGTTTTTTATCTTTATCCACCGGATGGATTGTCTGTGCCACAGCCTCTGAGGCGGTATTACGTCTGGCCACTTCCACCAGCGCAGGATTGTCCAGCAAACCATCGGCCAGGCGCTTAATCTCATCGGAGAAGGTGGCAGAAAACAACAGATTCTGACGCTTAGCCGGCAATAATTTCAGCACTCTGCGAATATCGTGGATAAAACCCATATCCAGCATACGGTCAGCTTCGTCCAGTACCAGAATCTCTACCTTGGACAGGTCCAGGGTTTTCTGATTGACATGGTCCAGTAACCGGCCTGGGGTGGCGACCAGAATATCAACCCCGCGGCGCAACGCAGCAATTTGCGGGTTGATATTCACACCACCGAAAATCACCGCACTGGTGAGCGGCAGATATTTACCATAGTCGCGCACACTGTCACCCACCTGGGCTGCCAGTTCACGGGTAGGAGTCAGCACCAGCGCTCGTACCGGGCGAATGCCCTGACTAAGGCGCTGACCACCAAGCCTGTGCAGTAGTGGCAAGGTAAAACCGGCGGTTTTGCCGGTCCCCGTCTGGGCAGCGCCCATTACATCACGTCCTTCCAAAACCACAGGAATGGCCTGGGCCTGGATAGGGGTAGGTTGGCTGTAGCCCTGTTCGGCAACAGCACGCAACAATTCAGCCGACAGGCCAAGTTGGTCAAATGAATTCAAAATTGTACTCCGTAACCGGCCTACTCAGCGCTTGGCGCTGACACGGTCTTAGGCGGGGAAAATAAAACGTCCGGGGAATATTAAGAGGATTCGCTAGACAGGCACCGACCGACGGATGCCAAAAGAGGCGCGTACTTTACCAGTTTGGCGCCGATAAGTCTATGTGTGGCAGGAATATCCTCAGCCTGGCTCCCTGCCAAGCCGACATACCGTCCATCCCTGGATGGTACAAAGATATTCAGAGTTTAGAGTTGCAGCTAGCTACTTTTGATAGCGGCGCAATACCAAGGTGGCATTGGTGCCACCAAAACCAAAGCTGTTAGACATCACGGTATTCAGCTGCGCCTGGCGCGGTTCGGTAACAATGTCCAGCCCCGCCGCTTTAGCATCCAGGTTATGCACATTCACAGAGGGGGCAATAAAACCATGTTCCAGCATCAGCATGCTATATATGGCTTCATGCACACCCGCCGCGCCCAGTGCATGGCCGGTCATGGCCTTGGTGGCGCTGATAGCCGGTGATTTGCCAGCAAACACCTGTTGAATGGCTTCAAGTTCTTTCACATCACCTACCGGGGTAGATGTACCATGGGTATTGAGGTAATCAATACTCTCTTCCACACCATGCAAGGCCTGCTGCATACAACGCACCGCACCTTCACCGGAAGGCGCCACCATATCGTAGCCGTCGGATGTGGCGCCGTAGCCAATAATCTCGGCGTAAATCTTGGCGCCGCGGTTTAAGGCATGTTCCAGCTCTTCCACCACCACCATGCCGCCGCCACCGGATATCACAAAGCCGTCACGGTCAGCGTCATAAGTACGGGATGCTTTATCCGGGCTGTCATTGTACTTGGTGGACAGCGCCCCCATGGCATCAAATTCCATGGCCAGGGTCCAGTCCACTTCTTCACCACCACCGGCAAACACAATATCCTGCTTACCCAGTTGGATCTGCTCTAAGGCATGACCAATGCAATGGGCGCTGGTAGCACAGGCCGAGGAAATGGTGTAGTTAATGCCTTTGATTTTAAACGGTGTAGCCAGACAGGCAGATACGGTGCTACTCATGGTCCGGGGCACCATATATGGGCCAACTCGCTTTACGCCTTTTTCACGCAGAATATCCGCCGCCTCCACCTGATTTTTCGAAGAAGCGCCGCCGGAGCCAGCTACCAAACCAGTACGTACATTGGAAACCTGCTCATCACTCAGCCCGGCATCTTCGATAGCCTGTTGCATGGCAATAAAGGCATAAGCTGCCGCTTCGCCCATAAAACGCAGGGCCTTACGGTCGATATGCTCGCTCACATCCAGTTCAATATTGCCCCATACCTGGCTACGCAGGCCCATATCGGCAAATTGCTGGGAGTAACGAATACCGCTTTTGCCCTGTTGCAGGGATTCCAATACTTGCTGCTTATTGTTACCAATGCTGGACACCACGCCCAGTCCGGTAATCACGGCTCTTCTCATTTTGTTACCTTCACTTAAAAAAGTGCCCTTATGGTAATGATTTTCTCGGCAAAACTGGTCTGCTCTTTAAGACCAGACGCGCTACCGAGGGTTCAATGTTAAAGCCATTGTTTTGCTTTATGCCAAGCGGGCCTGGCAACTTTTTACTGCCATCCCACTATCACGTAGAATAGCGCCCCTGCTGTTGTGATTAAAGACCTTGCATGGCTATTCAAACTGCCCAGATAGATTTTAATGAACTAGGTACGCCTGTGGCCAATGCCTTTGACGATGTGTATTTCTCAAACGCCAACGGCCTGGCGGAAACCCGCTATGTATTTTTGCACAACAATCAGATTCCACAACGTTGGCAGCAGTGGCAGAACGCGCATTTTGTGATTGCCGAAACCGGTTTTGGCACAGGGCTTAACTTCCTGGCCAGTCTGGCCGCCTTTGCAGACTTTCGTGCGAATCACCCAAGCTCACCGCTTAAGCGTTTGTATTTTATCAGTACCGAGAAGTTCCCTTTATCTCGGGGTGACCTGCAACAGGCCCTGAATCATTGGCCCGTGCTGGCTGAATATAGCCAGGCACTGCTGAATAACTACCCGCATCTTACCGCTGGCTGTCATCGTCTGCTATTTACCCTGCATGATGCCGACGTGGTTCTTGATTTATGGCTGGGCGATTTACATGAATTGCTGGTGCAGTGGCATTGCCCACCAACAGGACTGGTGGATGCCTGGTTTCTGGATGGATTTGCCCCCAGTAAAAACCCGGATATGTGGACAGATCAGCTGTTTACACATATGGCAACACTGGGGAAACAAGATTGTACTTTCGCTACTTTTACCGCAGCAGGTTTTGTGCGTCGCGGTTTACAGCAGGCCGGTTTTGCAGTGGAAAAACGCCAGGGATTTGGTCACAAACGCGATATGCTGGCCGGTTACCTGCCCAGCAAGCTCCCGCAGGCAGATAATCAACCCTGGTACTTTCGCCGCACAGCAGCACATAAACAGGTTGCCATCATCGGCGCAGGACTGGCCGGCGCAAATCTTGCGTATAGCCTTTGCCAAAAAGGCTACCAGGTCAGCTTATACAGTAAAGCCATTGCAGATGGCGCCTCGGGGAATCGCCAGGGCGGCTTCTACCCTCAATTGCATGTGGATGACAACCTGTCCAGCCGCTTTATGGCCCAGGCCTTTGGCTTTGCCCGTCGTCGCTACGCAGAGTTGCTGACAAGCCAGACCGTGGACCACGATTTTTGTGGGGTGCTGCAGATTGCCTTTAATGCAGCCCTTAAGGACAAACAGCAAAAACTGGTACAAAAAGGGCACTGGCCGACGAATCTGCTAACCCCTCTCGACAGTCGCGCAGCCTCAGATATTGCCGGACTGGATATTCCCTACCCGGCCTTGTTTATTCAGGATGGTGGCTGGCTGGATCCGGCCGGACTAACCCAGGCACTACTACAAGCCTGTGGAGACAATCTCCAAATCATACAGGGCAAAGTAGTTGAGGAGCTCGTCCACCAAGATGGACAATGGCAGTTGCACTGGCAGGATAGTAGCCATAACCATCATCCTTTGGTGGTCCTGGCAACCGGCGCAGATTCGGTGCATTTACCACTATTGCATAACCTGCCGCTGCGACCGGTACGCGGTCAGGTGGAACATATTCCCAGTCTGCCTGCCTATACCAAGCTTAAAACCGTGTTATGTCATAAAGGTTATATGACGCCGGCAATAAATGGCCGCCACGCCATGGGCTCCACTTATATTAAGCAGGATATGCTCTGCGACTACCGCAGCACGGAAGCCGAACAAAACCTGGCCATTCACCAGCAGGCGATGGCGGGTTGCGATTGGGCCGGTCAGCTAATCACCGATGGTCAGGGACGGGCTTCGGTGCGCCTTGGTCTGCCCGACCACTTGCCGTTGGTTGGTGCTATGCCGGACTTACCCACACAGTCCAAGAGCTATGCGGACCTGTATTTGGGTAAGGCACCTCAGGGCTATGCTCAGGCCACCGACCTACCTGGCTTGTATTTGCTCATGGGGCTGGGCTCCCGTGGATTATGCACGGCGCCTTTGCTGGCCGAGATGCTGTCCAGCCAATTAGCGGGTGAGCCCTTGCCACTGGACAATGCGACGCTGGCAGCCCTTAGCCCTAATCGCTTTTTAATCCGTGATTGCCAGCGTAAAGCATTCATAACCACAGAGGCACAGAGATCACAGAGTTGTTGACGAGGGTTAACACTCTGCGTGCTCATCTCTGCGCCCTCTGCGTCATAGCGAGAAGTATTCCAATACCGGCCGAAGGCCCAAAAAACTCTCTCGCAGAGCCGCAGAGTTCACCAAGCGAAAGCCCTGAAACCTCGTTGAATTCTCCGTGATCTTGGTGCCTCTGTGGTGATAAATCTGCCTAAAAGCATAAGTAACCACAGAGGCACAGAGATCACAGAGTTGTTGATGAGGGGTGACAACTCTGTGTGTTCTTCTCTGTGCCCTCTGCGTCACAGCGAGAAGTATTCCAATACCGGCCGAAGGCCCCAAAAAACTCTCTCGCTGAGCCGCAGAGTTCGCCAAGCGAAAGCCCTGAAACCGCATTGAAATCTCCGTGCTCTTGGTGCCTCTGTGGTGATAAATCTGCCTAAAAGCATAAGTAACCACAGAGGCACAGAGATCACAGAGTTGTTGATGAGGGGTGACAACTCTGTGTGTTCTTCTCTGTGCCCTTTGTGCCTTATATGGACTCCCTCGGTGTTGTCAACGAGATCGCATTGAAAACCAGATCAGATGCGGACTT
>NZ_BAAAEI010000007.1:0-45872 GCF_039522935.1 Bowmanella denitrificans
ACTTTTTTAAATTTCGTTGCTTGCCGCTCCTTGAATCTTCCTGGCTGACTGGGAGGCCTTTCTGCCGGCCCCGTCGAAGTGGTGCGCATTCTACAGACCAGCGAAAACAGATCAAGGGATTTTTGCAAAAAACATTTCGTTCGCGCGTTTATTGAGCGAAAACACTATTTATCTAAGTTTCTCCGATTCGAGTCAACGCCGAAAAAGATGAAAACAATCAAATAAAATCAATGATATAGGCACAAGGCGCACCTATTCCAAGTGGACTCAGTGGTTCGGACATCTTCCTATAATAAGGAATATATAGATGACGGCGTCCCAATTCACATAGAAAAACAGGTTAAACAAATATAAGAGAGAACAACATCCTTAGGTTTTGCACAGGGGGTACAGATTAGCATCCGTATCAGTAACTATCTTAAGGAAACGTTCAGGCAAACCAAGGATACGTATAAACAAGAAGGGCGCTTTTATCAGCGCCCTTCCTAACTTCATTGATTGCTCTTACTTTGCTGCATCATCTTGCTTATTCTGTGACTTATCAGGCCCGAATTCGGCATCCACATGTTCATCTGCATCCCCAACAACATGTTCAAGTTTAACCTTATCTACACTTCTGAACGTATTGATGGGGCCTGCAACGGCATAAAGCAGGAAAGCAATAAACAAAACTAGTGACGGCTGTGTCGCGACTATCACGAAAATCAACATGACCAACAACAATGCCACAAACGGCACCTTACCTTGCCAGTTTACTTCTTTAAAAGAGTTATATTTGAAATTGCTCACCATTAGTAAGCCTGCTGCAGCCGTAACGAACGCCACAATAACACCGTAATCAGTGCCCACAGCTTCATATTCCACACCGACCCAAACCAAGCCGGCTACCAGTGCGGCAGCGGCCGGACTTGCCAGGCCCTGAAAGTAACGTTTATCCGCAATGCCAATTTGCGTATTAAAGCGCGCCAGTCTCAGCGCTGCACCAGCCACATATATAAAGGCAGCTAACCAGCCTAGCTTACCTAACTCCGTCAAACCCCAAGTATAAGCCACAAGTGCCGGGGCAATACCAAATGACACCATATCCGACATGGAGTCATATTCAGCGCCAAACTCGCTTTGCGTATTGGTCATTCTTGCTACCCGGCCGTCCAGGCCATCAAACAACATGGCCACAAAAATAGCCACAGCGGCCGCCTCAAAGTGCCCATTCATTGCCGAGACAATGGCATAAAATCCAGAAAACAGGCCCCCCGTGGTCAATAAATTAGGCAGCAGATATATACCTTTACGCTTGGTGTCAGTCATTGAACCCTCCAAAAATTAATGGCAAAAAGATACCATAGGTTGGCTATGCTTAACTAGCACGCTGAACGCTGCCGGGATTACCTTAGTTTAAAGTGTCAACAAGCTTTACAGTTAGTCATACGCCTGCATACGGAAACACAAATAACCATTTGTTTAAAAAGAATATTTCATCTATGGAACATATTTTGCTAATTTAATTCCAGTTAACTCTAATGTGGTAACAAGCTATGTTAAGAAAGTCTTTACTATTAATTTGCGGACTGATGGCAAGCGGGGCCTATGCTGGCACGCAAACATGGACTTTCCCATCAAACAGCATCCAGGGTGGAAGCAACTACGGAAACTATATACAGCTTCAGGACTCCTCTGGTTTATCACTTAAAGTTACCGGCTGGTCTGATACCGGTGGTAGCAACGATAACCGTTTTGAATCCGCTATGTTGATGATGTACAACGGTGGTATCGGCCTGATTAACCGCGAAGAAGGTACCGGGTCACCCGATCATTCAGTGGACAGCGCTGGTTCAAGTAACGATACCGACTTCTTGTTGTTGGAATTCAATGAGGCGATTAATCTTGATGCTTTCCGCTTAGGTTGGGGATATGACAACGGTAACTACTGGGCGGATGTCTCTATTGCAGCTTATGGCGGCAGCAATTTTACCGGCTTTAATAACGTAGGGTGGGATAACCTGCTTGCTAGTAATTGGGTGGGAATTGGTAACTATTCAGATTCCCAGCCCAGCTCGTCCTACTACTACTCGACTCAAACCAGTGTGACATCCAAGTACTGGCTCATTGGTGCCTACAATAATTACTTCAGTGGCTTGCCAGACTATAACAATGGCGCTTTGGGTGCTGGAAATGATGGTTTCAAACTGAGTGGATTAAAAACAGAATACTCTCAGCCTTCTACAGGCATACCTGAACCAGGTATTCTTATGTTGTTCGCATTGGGATTGTTAACGCTCCTCAAAGCTAGACGTCACGGCTGATTTTGCATAAGACAGGCTTCGGGTTAAAGTTAGTGAACAAGACTTAACCTGAAGCCACCCTCCTATGAAGAAGTTCCTGCTAATTGTTTGCACTTGGTTTGGGCTAATAAATGCTCTGGCTGCCGCTGATTTTTCAGAAAGTTATGAGGCGGCGAATAAAGCCTATGAAAAAGGCAAAATCGAAGATGCCTTTATTCATTTGAAAAATGCCTTACAAGCTAATCCAGAGCACCTGCCTTCCCGGCTGCTAATGGGAAAAGTCTACTTTTCTAACGGTAACCCCGTTGCTGCCGAAGAACAATTTGAGTCAGCATTGCAGTTAGGGGCCGATCTAAACCTGGTCTTACCGGTGCTGGGCACTTGTTTGTTGATGCAACAGAAAGTTGCGGAGTTGGTTTCGTTCGAAGATAAGTATTATTCTCTCAACGATGCCGGTAAGTTTGATTGGCACCTATTGCGAGGGCAAGCTTATCTAATCCAGAAGAAGCCACAATTGGCCAATGTGGAATTTGAGCAGGCCGCGCGCTTATCCCCCGCCAGCAACAGAGCCAACAATACATTGGCGGCTTTTTATATGCGCCACAATCAATTGGAAGAAGCCGGTAGACTTGTAGCACAAGCATTAGAACATGACCCCACAGATGAAAAAGCCTGGCAACTTAGCGGCGAACTGGCTTATAGGCAAGGCAACTATCAACAGGCCCTGACATCTTTCCACCAAGCTCATAGGCTGGATGACAATGACCTAATCATACGACGCGGGCTCACGCAAACCTATTTTAAAATAGGTGACTTCGCCAACGCCGAAAAATTTAA
This sequence comes from Bowmanella denitrificans, assembly GCF_039522935.1. Classification (NCBI taxonomy): domain Bacteria; kingdom Pseudomonadati; phylum Pseudomonadota; class Gammaproteobacteria; order Alteromonadales; family Alteromonadaceae; genus Bowmanella; species Bowmanella denitrificans. The sequence continues at coordinate 3,120 of NZ_BAAAEI010000007.1, forward strand.
CCAGTTGATTATTGAACAGACACCCAATGATCCTACAGCGAACCTGATGCACGCATGGTTAGTTGCCTACCAAGGGGATGTGGATAAATCTCTGAAGTTACTATCAACCCTGAGCCAAACTCTGGCTCAGTTAGATCCTGACGGCAAATTTTACTTAGGTAGTAACAGCTATGTTCATGGTTTGTCTGAATTTTTACAGGGTAATCTGGAATCATCCAGAAATATCTTACTTAAGCATGTTGAAAGCCAGCCTGGGGATCAGAATGCTTTACAGGTATTGGCAGAATCTTATGTTTTAGCTAAAGAACCGGGGAAAGCGTTGATGTTGTTAGAACAACGTCAACAGGAGGTTTACCGAAGCCTGAATCTTGGCATCACGCAGCTTAACCTGTATCTAAATGAAAACAATAAGTACAGGGCAGAACAACTGCTGCGTGAACTGGATAGCCGTTATGCCAATCACCCAGCCTTGACCCTGGGCAGAGCAAGCTTACTCCATTTACAGAAAAAACCTCAACAGGCACTGGATGTTCTGAGTGCCTTTGCCGCTACAGACAAGAGTCTGGCTTTTTTATTGCTGAAATGTAAGTTGCAGTTGCAACTGGGACAACTGCAACCGGCACAGGCTTCTCTGGCTAAACTGCAGGCACTTGAAGCGAACAATCTGGCAGTGAGGAACTTATCTGCCGCTCTAGATATTGCCAGTGATAGGCTGGCCAGTGCCGAACAGAAACTCAACAGTATTCTGACTGATGTACCGGGGGAATTGAATGCCACTTTTAATCTGGCCGTCTTATTAAAAAAGCAGGGCAAGGAACAAGCCTCAATAGACTTATTCCAGAAAATCCTTAGCAATAACCCATCCAACCCACAAACCTTGCTGCAGCTTGCCGATACCGCAATCGACATGGGGGAATATGCCCAGGCTCAGGAGTGGTTAAACAAGTTATTGGCTTATAATCCCGAACTGCCGGAAGCCAATGAAAAGATGCTGTCTATCTATATGGCCAGGAAAAACTGGGGTGCCGCGCTGACGCAGGTCACCAAGTTACGTCAGACAAACCGCCTGAACGAAGACTATTTATTGCAACAGGCCAGAATATTCATTGAACTGAATAATCTGGCGGGGGCAAAGAATAATACCGACATATTGTATGACCTGTGGTTGAATGACGCACAGAAGCTAACATTCCTGGCCAAGGTCCAAATGCAAGCTCAAGACAAAGCCGGGGTAATGAAAACCTTACACAAAGCACTTGAGCTTGCCCCGAGACATGTTGAAGCGAGTCTGATGCTGGCGCGGGCTGAACTTGCAGCCGACAATCCGGACCAGGCCGAACAGATCCTCAATGGTCTGGACAAAGATGCGATTGCGCCGGATATTCGCTACCTGGTGCAGGCTGAAATTGCTATTCAGCGCCAACAGGCGCCCTTAGCCGCAAAGTTGTTGGCCAATGCTCTGAAAAAAGAGCCCGGCAATCAAGCAGCGTTGGTGTTGTTTTATGAGCTGGCTCGACAAGGCATTGCGGTCAGCGAGTTTCACCTGGCCGCTGAAAAGCTGGTAGCGTTACCAGAGCAACCTGCCTGGACCCGCAAATTGCTGGCGGACAGCTACTTAAACCACAACCTGACCCAAGAAGCCATCGCTCATTATGAGGCTGTCCTTGACCAGCCAGATTTGCCGCAAAAAGCCTTAGTACTGAACAATCTGGCCAATCTATATGCTGCCACCGATCTGGATAAGGCTCTGACAACAGCAATTCAGGCCTATCAGCAAGGTGGACAGCAAAATGCTGCGGTGCTGGATACCTTGGGCTGGTTGCATGCCAGAAAAGGCGATTACAGTCAGGCACTGGGACGTTTGAGAGAAGCCTATGTACTGGACTCCAGCACCCTGGAAATCCGTTATCACCTGGGTTTTGTATTAAACAAACTAGAGCGTAAAGACGAAGCCCGCAGTCAACTTGAAGTGGCCGTAAAAGAACGGAACTATCCGGAATTTGAAAATGCGGTATTGTTACTGGATAGTTTAAAAAACTAAGGGCCGCAGAGGCCCTTGTTGTGCTTACTTACCCGATAACAAACTGCCCATCCCGCACCTCTACCTTGATACCAGATTCAGGTAATATTGTGCCCGCCAGCAGTTTTTGCGCCAGTGGATTTTCAATTTGTTGCTGAATAGCCCTTTTTAATGGTCTGGCACCATAAACGGGATCAAACCCGGCATCTGCCAGTTTATCCAGTGCCGCGGTACTCAGTTCAAGCTCATAGCCTTTGTCTGCCAGACGTTTTTTCAAAGACGCCAGTTGAATCTCTGCAATGGCTTTAATCTGCGCATGAGCAAGCGGGTGGAAAACCACAGTATCGTCAATTCGGTTGATAAACTCAGGCCTAAAGTGCTGCCCCACCACCGCCATCACCAAGGCCTTCATTTGTTCATACTGCTCCTCGCCAGCCTTATCCTGAATAATGTCAGAGCCAAGGTTGGAGGTCATAATGACCACGGTATTTTTAAAATCCACCGTGCGGCCCTGACCATCCGTTAATCGGCCATCATCCAGCACCTGCAGTAAAATATTGAACACATCCGGATGGGCTTTTTCCACCTCATCCAGCAATACCACTGAATAAGGTTTACGCCGCACCGCTTCGGTCAGGTAGCCGCCTTCCTCATAGCCCACATACCCTGGTGGCGCACCCACTAATCTGGACACCGAGTGTTTTTCCATAAACTCCGACATATCGATACGTACTATGGCATCCTGGGTATCAAACAAGAAACCAGCCAGCGCCTTACAGAGTTCCGTCTTACCTACCCCTGTCGGGCCTAAGAACAGGAATGAACCAATAGGACGGTTAGGATCGGCAAGGCCGGCGCGGGAACGACGGATGGCATTGGATACCGCACTTACTGCTTCGGCCTGACCAACGACCCGCTTATGCAGGGCATCTTCCATCCGTAACAATTTTTCGCGCTCGCCTTCCAGCATTTTAGACACTGGGATGCCGGTCCAACGGGACAATACCTCGGCAATCTCTTCATCGGTCACTTTGTTACGTAGTAGCTTGGTTTCCTGATGCTGCACTTCATCGGCCCGCTCAAGACGTCTTTCCAGTTCAGGAATGCGGCCATACTGAAGTTCTGACATGCGGCTAAGGTCGCCTGCCCGCCTGGCAATTTCCAGATCCAACTTAGCCTGCTCTAACTCAGCCTTAATATGTTGCGTCCCTTGCATAGCCTCTTTTTCGGCTATCCAGAGCTTCTCGAATTCTTTGAACTTGATTTCCAGCCCCTCTCGCTCCTGCTCAATCAGTTCCAAACGCTTATGACTGGCTTCATCGGTTTCCTTGGCCAACGCTTGTTCTTCCAGTTTTAACTGAATAATGCGCCGTTCAAGCCTGTCCATATCTTCGGGTTTGGAGTCAATTTGCAAACGAATACTGGATGCTGCTTCATCAATAAGATCAATAGCTTTATCAGGTAATTGCCTGTCACTGATATAACGATGCGATAGCGATGCCGCTGCCACTATGGCAGGATCGGTAATATTCACCGCGTGGTGCAATTCATAACGTTCTTTCAAACCACGCAATATGGCAATGGTATCTTCTACAGACGGCTGATCCACCAGCACTTTTTGGAAACGGCGCTCTAAAGCTGCGTCTTTTTCAATGTACTGACGATACTCGTCCAGCGTTGTGGCACCGACACAATGCAATTCACCACGCGCCAGCGCGGGTTTCAGCATATTGCCAGCATCCATGGCGCCCTCTCCTTTGCCGGCTCCCACCATGGTGTGCAGCTCATCGATAAACAAAATGACCTTGCCTTCCTCTTTGGCCAGTTCATTGAGCACCGCTTTAAGACGCTCTTCAAACTCGCCTCGATATTTGGCTCCCGCCACTAAAGCGCCCATATCCAGCGACAACACGCGCTTATTTTTCAGCCCCTCGGGCACTTCACCGTTGACTATCCGCTGAGCCAGGCCTTCTACAATAGCGGTTTTTCCCACCCCAGGTTCACCAATTAAAACAGGGTTATTCTTAGTGCGGCGTTGCAGTACCTGAATCGTGCGGCGAATTTCCTCGTCACGGCCAATCACAGGGTCCAGCTTTCCCTGTTCAGCTCTCTCAGTAAGATCTGTGGTAAATTTTTCCAGCGCCTGACGGACGTCTTCGGCATTGGGATCCGTGACCTTCTGACCGCCGCGTAATTTTTCGATGGCCTGCTCGGTCTTTTGCTCGGTCAGACCCAACTGGCGCAGGGTTTCGCCCAACTTGCCTTTGTCCTGCAAGGCCGCCAGCACAAAAATTTCAGAGGTGATGTAATCATCTTTACGTTTTTGCGCAATCTTGTCGCACAGGTTCAACAATACAGCAGTGTCTTTACCCAGTTGCACATCACCGCCCACTCCCTGGACTTTAGGCAAGCGTTCAATGATTTCGGAAAGCGCAGAGCGCAGGGCATTGTTGTTAACGCCGATTTGCTCCATTAGCGGGCGCACGGAACCGCCCTCCTGATTCAGCAACGCCATCATCAGGTGAGCAGGTTCAATATATTGATGGTCTCGGCCCAGTGCCAATGACTGGGCATCGGAGATAGCAAGCTGAAACTTGCTGGTCATTTTATCCAAACGCATAAAATACCCTTACATAAAAACCAAGTAGCTTAGTTATGGGTATGTTCTATACGGGAATCAAGTAGATGGTGGTGCACAACTTTGTGCTGGATCAATGATCTTCCAACCAGATAAGGCTGGCCATACGCCCGGTTTGCCCATCTCGTCGATAGGAAAAAAACCTTGTCGGCTGCTGATAGGTACAGTACTCACCTCCAAAAATGGATGTCACCCCTATCCTGGTTAATCTGGCTCTGGCCAGTTGATAGATATCCGCTAAGTACTTGCCTTTGTTGTTGGTTTGCTGAAAAGCGGCTGCATCTTGCGCAAATGCCGCACGCACCTCTTCGCCTACCTCAAAAGCTGGAGCCCCAATCGCCGGCCCAAGCCATGCCAGATAATCCCCGGCATCCCCTGGTAATGCAGTCAGGGTATTTTCCAGCACACCAGCGGCGAGTCCCCGCCAGCCAGCATGCGCCGCGCCAACCGCGAGTCCCCGGCGATGACAAAACAGCACGGGCAGACAATCAGCCGTCATTACTGCACAAGTAACCCCGGCTTCAGAAGCAATCGACGCATCTGCTGACACATTTTGCAAACTACCAGCGTGTAAGGAATGTACATCATTACCATGCACCTGATTGAGCCAGACAATCTGTTCAAAGTGGGGTAATTGCTGACGGTTAGCCAATACATCAGCCGCCTTGTCGCCAACATGCAGGCCAAGATTTAAACTATCGAAAGGCGCCTTACTGACACCCCCCTGGCGAGTGGTGGATATGGCCTGAACCCGCTTGGGTGCAGGCCAATCCGGCAGAATAAACACTTATTCCCAGCCTTGATCGTGGGCTTTGGTATCTGCGCGCAATGTGGACAGCAGGTTAACCATGTCCAGCGGCAGCGGCGCTTGCCAGCTCAGCCATTCACCACTGATGGGGTGAGCCAGTTCCAACTGTGCTGCATGCAGCGCCTGGCGTTTAAAATCCCGCAGCATTTCGCGCAATTCTTCACTGGCAGACTTAGGTGGACGTGGACGGCCACCGTATAGTGGATCCCCAACGATAGGGTGATGCAAGTGCGCCATATGCACACGAATCTGATGGGTTCGGCCGGTTTCCAATTTCAGCCGCAAATGCGTGTGTGCGCGAAACTTCTGTATCACTCTGTAGTGCGTCACTGCTGGCTTACCACCCATTCGAATGGCCATACTGGTACGCTTTGTTTCATGTCGGCCAATTGGCTCATCGACCGTGCCACCAGCCACCATCGTACCATTGACTACCGCTTCATATTCCCGGCTGATCTCTCGGGCCTGCAGTTGTTCCACCAGGTTAGTCTGGGCCGGAATGGTTTTCGCCACCACCATCAATCCGGTTGTATCTTTGTCAAGCCGATGCACAATGCCAGCACGTGGCACAGCACCAATATCAGGTACATGATTGAGCAAGGCATTGAGCAAGGTACCGCTGCTGTTGCCTGCACCGGGGTGTACCACCAAATCTGCAGGTTTGTTCAGCACCAGAATATGCTCGTCTTCATATTGAATATCCAACGCAATGGCCTGGGCCTGATGTTGCTGCTGGACTGCAATACTGGTTTGAATGAATACTTGTTCGCCACCCAGTAACTTTTCTCTGGGCTTGTCCCAAACCTGATGATTAACCTGAACCTGGCCAGCCAGGATCCAATCCTTGATGCGTGAGCGAGAATAATCAGAAAACAATTCGGACAGAGCCTGATCCAAGCGCTTGCCAATTAATGTATCTGGAACCTCAGCATGTAACTCTATTTTTTCTTGCATTATCAGCTTCGACGGGCAGTGGATTTGCCTTCCGATAGCCGTCATCTATCAGGAGGAACAAAGGCTTAGATAGGCCAGGTCGTAATTTGACCGGCAATATCATGTGCATGACCCAGCACAGTCGGTTAGAATGCTGTGATTTCTTGGGCACTTATTTTCAATCAGGGTGTCTATTCTAGCGGAATTTTGCACCCGGCAGAATCGCGTAAACGATAATGAGCGTTATGAATACGAGAGTTTTTTCAAAAAGCATACTGATCAGCGCCGCATTGGTGCTGTCCGCCTGTTCGTCCTCACCTGACGAAGAGGACCTGGCACTGGTTAACCAAGGCCCCCAAGCACTATATGACAGAGCAAAGGAAAGCCTGACAAATGGTAACTTCAATGCCGCGGCCACCACCTTAAGTGCATTGGACTCAAGATACCCATTTGGTCCATTGTCGCATCAAGTACAGTTGGACCTTATATATTCCTACTACAAAACCAGCAACACTGACCAGGCGCTGGCCACTATTGACCGATTTTTGCGCCTGAATCCCAATCATTCAGATGTGGACTATGTGCAGTATATGCGCGGCTTGGTGAATATGGATGCGGATGCCAATGTGTTTCAGGACCTGATAGGAATTGACCGTTCAGACCGCGATCCAAGTAAAGCTCGCGAAGCCTTTAGTGACTTCCGTCAGTTACTGGAAAAGTACCCGGATAGCAAATACGCTGCCGATGCGCAGAAACGTATGATGTTTATTAAGGATAGGCTGGCAAAATATGAGCTGGCCATTGCCCGCTACTACATGAAACGCCAGGCTTATGTGGCAGCGGCTAATCGTGGACAATATGTCCTGGAGTATTTCCCGGACTCACCCCATTTGCGTGAAGCATTGGAGCTAATGGTGGAATGCTACGATCAGTTGAACCTGCCTGAGTTAAAGCAAAGTACCCTTAAAACCTTGAAGCTTAACTTTCCTGACAGCCCCTACGCAAGCTGAACTCGTCAGCGTTATCAAGTCATAAAAAAAGCGCCAGTTGGCGCTTTTTTATTTGAAAAATAAGTGACTAAAGGGATTAAGCAAGCGAGCCAGACCTGAAGTAAAATGTAACGGCTGGTCAAGCAAGCTGAATACCAGACAACCTTCGTCTGCTTCTGTATGCGGCATGTGGGTATGCTGGCCATCACAGCGAATAAAATCACCGGTATCGTAGTGATTCAGACCATCAGAAAACTCACCGTCCAGCACCAATGTTAACTCATTACCCTTATGGGTATGTTCAGGCACACTGCCGCCTTTTTCCATGTAAATAAAATCAGCCCGTCCCTCGATACCAAGATCCACCCGAGCTTGCCAAAGTTTACCCACCATATGCGACCAGCCACTAATCTTGCCCGCATAGCGCTGCAGACTCCTTGGCAACGCAAACTTTCGTCCATCCAGCTCAAGAAAGGTTGCGCAATCGGGCTTCACACCAGTTTGTGCTGGCAGTGCCATTATGCTGTCGAGCATCTTTTGTAATTCAGGCTCTGCTGCCTGTGGGTGTGAGAGAGCTTGCTCTGCCAAATACCCTTCGAACTGGGCTACTCGCGCCGCACATTTCCCGCACATATCCATATGCGCAGCAATTATCAGTGACAGGCCAGGACTGGCAAGTCCCTGGGCAAATTGCAAAAGTTGTTCATCTGTTGGGTGTAAATTAATCATCTTCTGACAACATCTCTTTCAATCGCTGCAAGGCCAAACGCGTGCGTGACTTAACTGTGCCAAGGGGAATTCCCAGGCTTTCCGCCACTTCCTGCTGTGATTTTCCCTGTACATAGATGGCTTCAATCACTTGCCTTTGTTTGTCAGGCAAAGCCTCAAATAGCTGACCGACCTGGTCTAGCGTCACCTGCTGATCAAGCCCTAGTTCACCTGGAGCAGCTGTTTGCTCACACAGCACCGGCCATAGGTCATCGGCGCAAATATCTTCCTTGCGGTTTTGCTGCTTTCTTAGCATGTCAAAGCGGATGTTGCGGGCAATGGTAAATATCCAGGTAGACGGCGAGCCTTTTTCTGCATCGAACAGATGCGCCTTCTGCCAGACATTTGTCAGGGTTTCCTGCACCAGCTCCATGGCCACTGCCTCGTTACCCATCTGTTTTAAGGCATAGGAGCGTACTCGAGGGGCAAAGTAATTAAACAGTCTGGCAAAGGAAGCCTGGCATCTTTGCATGGCCACTTCCTGCAAACACAATGACATCTCGTCTGCCACATCAATGGGCGCAGTACCCTGGGATTGTCGATTATCCAATTGAATTCCGACCAGCATAACTCCGTCACCTTTGCCTAAGATTCTCTTTATACGGCAGGTGAGGAAAAAGGATCAATGCGTCAATTCTGTCAGAAAATGCAGAATTTTGCGGCAATCTTTTTCCTGTAACAGATTCTGCTTTTGCAGCGGGTCAACGGGCAGGAGCTCCAGCCAGCGAAACAGCACCCATAAGGGATCTGAAAAATGTGTTTGCTGGTATAGCTGTTCAATATCCGGGAACCGGCTGAAAATTTCTTTTAGTTTGCTTTGCATCAATTGCATCTGTCCGTCGCCCGGAGGCACAATGCAGTCCCATTGACTTTGCTCTAAGCAGCGTCCTACACGAAGCTCATCGGATTCGTTAAGGATCTCTTGTATGTGCCAACACCCAGTACCTTCGACCACGATCCCAAGTAAACCGTCATCCAGGGTACTGAAGTCCACCACTTTGGCCAGAGTGCAAAGCGGGTGAATATGCTGATTAAGTACTTTATCTCCTCTGGCGTTTAACATACAGACTGCAAAATCGCGATGACCGGCACAAGCTTCTTTCACCATGCGCAGGTAGCGAGGCTCAAAGATGCGCAAAGACATTCGCCCTCCGGGCAACAAATGCGCAGATAAGGGGAACAATGCCAATTGTCTGGCTTCGCTTCTCAACATTTTCTCCGATAGTTAGCTTTCTGCCTTATATACGAGTTAAACATGCGAGCGGATTAATTTATTTGCACTGATCTTTTGCACCAGACTAACGTATTGAATCAAAAAACAATGTCGTGAATTGCATGAACCCCATTCTGAATAAGCTGGAGCATTTCTATAAAACCTTGCAACCCGATGCCCTGCACTGCCTAGCGGACATCTATGACAAGCAAGTGCGTTTTGTCGACCCGGTAGGCCAGCACCAGGGCCTGGAGCAGGTACAGCACTATTTTGCTAATCTGCTGCATTCCTGCCAAACCTGTAGATTCGACCTGCACACCCAACATCTATGCGGTGACATTGCCTACATACATTGGACAATGTATTACGCCCACCCCAGGCTAAAAGGTGCCACATTGCTGAGTATTGAAGGCATCAGTGAAATCCACCTTGGGACACAGCGTATCGTTTATCAACGTGACTACTATGACCTTGGTGCCATGCTGTATGAACACCTGCCATTGCTTGGCCCCTTGGTTAAGTGGCTTAAACGCAGGCTGGCGGTATGAAACATATTCTCATCACAGGTGCCAGCTCCGGTATAGGAAAAGCCTTAGCCATTCGTTGTGCTCAGGCTGGTTGGCGGGTAACGGCCTGTGGACGTAGCCAGGAAAAACTGGCACACCTGCATGGCTTTGACAATGTACAAACACTGTCTTTCGATATCACCGACCTGCAAGCTTGCCAACAGGCTCTGCAACAATTACGGCCTGATATCGTTGTTCTCAATGCCGGCACTTGTGAATACGTAGATATAGCGCACTGGGACCCCGCTTTATTCAAGCGGGTGTTCGACGCCAACTTCTTCGGTGTGGTTAACTGTCTGGCCCCTTTACTGCCAAATCTCAGGCCGGGCACTAAGCTGACCATAGTAGATAGCCTGGCACGATGCCTGCCTTTCACCCGCAGCCAGGCATATGGTGCCAGCAAAGCCGCTTTGCATTATCTGACCAAATCCCTGCAAACCGACCTCAGCCAACGCCAGATCAGAGTGCAAAGTGTGTCCCCCGGCTTCGTTGAAACCCCGCTTACGCAGAAAAATGATTTTTCCATGCCGATGCAAATCAGTGCACAGCAGGCGGCTGAATCTCTATTCAAAGGGCTACAAAACAACAAGGCCAGTATCTATTTTCCTACGGGTTTTGCTTTATTGATTAGAACCATGGGGCTGTTACCCGAGGGCATACAGCAATGGCTTTGCCAAAGGATGAAGAAGTAATGACGCAAAAAATTGCCATTATTGGTAGTGGTATCTCTGGTTTGGTATGTGGGCATCTGCTGCATGATAAATATGATATCTGCTTATTTGAGGCCAACGATTATATCGGCGGCCACACCCACACCGTGGATGTTGAGGTAGAGGGTGAACAGCAAGCCGTAGACACCGGATTTATTGTCTTCAATGACTGGACTTATCCACATTTTATCAAGCTGATGGACAAGCTTGGTGTTGCCCGCCAGGCCACCGAGATGAGTTTCAGCGTCAACAATCTGTCTGACAACCTTGAATATAACGGCAACAATCTAAACAGTTTGTTTGCCCAGCGGCGAAATCTGTTGCGTCCGGCCTTTTATCAGATGCTTAACGACATCGTGCGCTTCAACAAGCTATGTAAGGCATTGTACAGCCAGAAACAAGTGCCGGTGGATTTGACTTTAGGTCAGTTTATACAACAACATGGCTTTGGGGTTTTCTTTACCCAGAACTATATCCTGCCCATGTGCGCGGCAATCTGGTCCGCCAGTCTGGAGGAAGTTAAGGCCTTCCCACTCAGTTTCTTCCTGCAATTTTTCACTAATCATGGCCTGCTGAATATCCGCCATCGACCCCAGTGGTATACCCTGGTCGGCGGCTCAAGAAGTTATATTGCACCGCTAACCCGGGGATTCGCAGACAGAATCCTGCTCAGCAGTCCAGTCAGCAAAGTTATCCCCAACACACAAGGCTACCTGATACAGGCCGAAAATCAGCCAGATCGCCAGGTGGACCAGGTTATCTTTGCCTGCCACAGTGATCAGGCACTGGCTATGATAGCTCCCCCCAGTCAGGCCCAGCAGCAAATACTCAGCGCCATTCCCTATGCCAGCAATGAAGTGGTATTGCACCGGGACACTAACTTGTTGCCCAAACGACCACTGGCCTGGGCAAGTTGGAATTACTTAATCAAAGGCACAAAAAATGAAGGGCAACGTCCCGCTTCCGTGACTTACAACATGAACATATTGCAGCGGCTGAACAGCCGGCACACCTTTTGTGTCACACTGAATAACAGCGCCGCTATTCGTGACGATAAAGTGTTGCGGCGCTTTCAATACAGCCACCCTCAATTCAGCCAGCAAAGCCTGCAAGCTCAGCAACGCCGGGCGGAAATATGTGGCCGGGATGGACTGCATTTCTGTGGCGCATACTGGTACAACGGCTTTCATGAGGACGGTGTACGCAGCGCTCTGGACGTGTGTCAGCGCTTTGAAGCGACGCTGTGAAGCATAGTCTTTACAGCGGCCAGGTTTGGCATAAACGCTTTAAACCCAAGGTTCATCAGTTCCAATATCAGTTGCAACTTTTTTGGCTGGATCTGCAGGACACTGACTCCCTTAACGCATTGCCCTTTGTCAGTACCAGGGGCTTTGCCCCTATTCGCTTCAAGCGCAGTGACTATCTTGATCAGCCTGAGCAGAATCTGGCTGACGTAGCCAGAAACAAAATGTCGGCACTAGCCAACAAGCCGTTACAGGGACAGGTATTCTTACTCGGTCAGTTACGTTGGTTCGGTTTGTATTTCAGCCCGGTCAATTTTTACTATCTACGTCAGGCAGACGGTTACTTCAGTCATGTACTGGCAGAAGTCAGTAACACCCCCTGGAATCAGCGTCATTGCTACCTGGTCGACCTAGCCAACCCAATAGATACCGTCAAAGCTTTCCATGTCTCTCCTTTTAACCCGATGAACATGCATTACCAGTGGACATTCAATCAACCACAGCACGATCTCAAGGTGCAAATAAGTTGCATAGCTCAGAAAAAAGAATTTGTTGCCAGCCTGGCCATGACAAAAAAAGCATTGAACCCAAACAGCCTGACCAGCGTATTGCTAAGCACGATGACGTTAAAAACCCTGGCCGGTATTTACTGGCAAGCCCTGAAACTGTTGATTAAGGGCACACCAGTATACGGCCACCCGTCCAGTACCAAGGAGTCCTGATGCAAGCGGGCGAAAACACTATCACTATACAGAGCCAGTCCAACTGGTTAGAAAAAGCGGCCAGAAGCAGCCTGATGGCGCTGCTGAGCAGATTACCGAAAGGACAGTTGGTCCTGAAAGAGCATGGGGTGTTGATTGACAAGTTCGGTAAAGACACACAAGGCCCACACGCTGAAGTAGATGTACTGGATGCCGCTTTCTATATAAAAGTATTAAGCGGTGGTTCAGTAGCAGCAGGGGAAACTTATGTGGATGGCCTATGGAACAGCCCGGATCTGACAGAGGTAATACGTTTATTCGCGGCGAATATAACCCTGCTCGACCAACTGGAAGGAAAGTTGGGCTGGTTGTTAACCCCCCTCACCTTGTTAAACCGTCTGCGTACCGTCAACTCCAAGTCGGGTGCCAAGAAAAACATCGCTGCCCATTACGACCTCGGCAATGAGTTATACCGGCATTTTCTTGATGACAGCATGATGTACTCCGCCGCCATTTATCCCCAAGCAGACTCATCCCTGGCTGAGGCGCAGCAACATAAACTCAAAGTGATCTGTGACAAGCTGGCGTTGAAACCCGGCGAGCATCTGCTGGAAATAGGCACCGGCTGGGGCGGACTGGCCTTGTTTGCAGCCCGTCACTATGGCTGCGAAGTCACCACCACCACTATTTCTGAGCAGCAATACGCTTACACCCAAGCCCTGATAAAGAACATGGGACTGGAAGACAAGGTACATTTGTTAAAACAGGACTACCGGGAATTAACCGGCCAATACGATAAGCTCGTCTCCATTGAGATGGTGGAAGCGGTAGGGAAAAACTATCTGGCGAATTTCTTCCAGCGCTGCAGTCAGTTACTCAAAGCCGACGGCCTGATGCTGCTCCAGTCTATTACCATCAGCGAAGCCAGACTGAAAAGCTACAGTAAAGGGCAAGACTTCATCCAGCGCCATATTTTCCCCGGCGGCTTTCTCCCTTCACCATCACTGATCAGCAGACACATTGCCGGTGACACAGATATGGAAATACGTGACTGCGAGGATATTGGTCTGCACTATGCCCGTACCTTAAGGGATTGGCATCAGGCCTTACTTGCCAATAAAGAAGCTTTAGCCACTTATGGCTACGACGAACGCTTTATGCGCCTGTGGTCTTTCTACTTTTGTTATTGCGAAGGCGGCTTTTTACAGCGCACCATCAGCACCGTGCAACTGTTACTTTCGAAGCCACAATACTATGGCCAAATTTGTCGCGGCTAATGCGCTGTCTGGCGCAATACCCAACCTGCTGTGGTTCCAGCTTTGCTGGTTTGTAGCGGTACTGGGGCGTGAAAAGCTGATAGCAGTGCTGGCCTTGTTGCTGCTGGTGCGTTTACTGCAGCCAGACTGGCGACGGGAACTATACCTGATGGTGACCTGTGCCAGCATCGGCGTGATAGTGGATGCTGTATTGACTCATCTGGAATTCTTTGTGTTTATACCAGACCCCATGATGACCTTACCCTTTTGGCTCATCGGCTTGTGGCTGGCATTTTCAGGCACATTAAATGCTGGTTTGGCCTGGCTGCAAGGTCGGCTGTTTTTATCGGCTTTGCTTGGCGCCGTGTTCGGGCCACTAAGCTACTTTGCCGGTATGCAACTGAATGCAGTGAAATTCGAGCAGAACCTGTTTTTTACCATGCTGATTCTGGCGTTGATCTGGTCGTTATTGATGCCGTTATTTAGTTATCTTGCCTGGCGATTTAAGGGGATTACCCATGACAGTTAAGTACTATCTAGTTTTAATATCCCTGTTATTCAGCCTGTCGGTGCAGGCCAGTCCAATCAGTGATTTAAAACTGGTGGGGCAAGCCCGGCTGAGCCTGTGGGTATGGGATATCTACGACTCATCCTTGTATACGGCTGATGGCACCTATCAACCAGAGCGGTTCCCACAAGTGCTGAAAATTCGTTATCTGCGAGATATCAAAGCACAAGAGCTACTCGAGACAACTGCCGAGCAATGGCAAAAGCTGGGACTATGGTCCTCACAGAGTCAGGGCTGGCTGGATCAACTTGCAAGCTTATGGCCGGACATCAAACGTGGCGATACTTTAGAACTTGAGGTTAAGCCAGACAAAACCAGTGTGTTTTATTTCAATGGCGAGGAATTGGGGCGTATTCAGGCCCCCGACTTCGCCGACAGCTTTCTGGCCATCTGGCTATCTGAAAATACCGAATACCCTAAGGTCAGGGAACAACTTATCGGCAGGGTTAAGACATGAAAAAACTTATCTTCCTCGTTATGCTGACATGCCTTACCGCCTGCAGCAGCAGCTTAGATGAGCATCAGATTAACCATCCCGAGTTTGATTTAAAGGGTTACTTTGATGGCAACATCCATGCGTGGGGGATTGTGCAGGATTATTCCAGGCGCCTCACCCGTCAGTTTTGTGTAGACATCCAGGCAAGCTGGCAGAACAACAACGGCACCCTGCATGAAACCTTCTATTTTGACGATGGTGAACAACAAGTTCGCATTTGGCAGTTGGAGATCCACCCTGACGGCTCCGTCAGTGGTACGGCTGGCGATGTGGTGGGCACTGCCACAGGCAAGGCCAAAGGTAATGCCCTCAACTGGCAGTATGTATTGAGTGTGCCTATAGACAACAACGTCTACGAATTCAGTATTGATGACTGGCTCTTCCAAATGGATAGCCAGCATATGATGAACCGCTCTTACATGCAGAAGTTCGGCGTGACAGTGGCTGAAATCAGTATATTTTTCAAGAAGACTCGATTGCCCGCCAGTTGCTCTTCTTTGCCATCAAATGGGTAGGTTTTGGCAAATATTGGCATTGCCATATTGATAGAGGTCGTATCTTAAAAAGAGAGACAAAGCGGCAGGTATTTAGCCTGCCAACACCTTAAACCGCATCCTCATTTTCTTCGCCGGTACGAATGCGAATCACCCGCTCAACGTCATAAACAAAGATCTTACCATCGCCGATTTTGCCAGTTTGTGCAGTTTGCATGATGGCTTCAATGGCCCGTTCGGCTTGCTCGTCTGGCAGAACCAGATCAATTTTGATTTTGGGCAGAAAGTCCACCTGATATTCTGCACCGCGATAAAGCTCTGTATGACCTTTCTGGCGACCAAAGCCTTTCACTTCGGTAACTGTCATACCCGTTACCCCAACCTCGGCCAGGGCTTCACGCACATCGTCCATTTTAAATGGCTTGATTATGGCTTCAATTTTTTTCATCTGCGGTTACCTTTCAATCAGCATCATAAAGGGTGGGAATTGGGCGGCGCTTGTGTTGGGTACGTTGATAGATATACACCAATTTCTCTGTCACAGCAGGAGCAACCTGCCGACCTTCAAGAAAATCGTCAATCTGGTCATAGGTCAAACCCAGCGCAGCTTCATCGGTTTTCTGCGGTGCCAGGCTCTCAAGATCAGCGGTTGGTGCTTTATCAATGACCTTGGTCGGCGCGCCTAACGTTCTGGCCAGCAAACGTACCTGACGTTTATTCAGACCAAACAGCGGAGCCAGATCACAGGCACCGTCGCCCCATTTAGTGTAAAAGCCAGTGATGTTCTCCGCTGAGTGATCCGTTCCCAGTACCAGCGCATCCAACATACCGGCAATCTCGTACTGAATCACCATACGGGTACGGGCCTTGACGTTACCTTTAACAAAGTCCTGCTTCGACGGATCATTGGGTAACACCCCCTGTGCAGCCAGTGCTTCGGCGGTTTGCTGATGGATGGCATCGGCGCCGGGCTGCACATTAACGTCAAGTGCCAAGCTAGGCTGGATAAAATCAATGCTGGCCTGGGCGTCTGCTTCATCGGCCTGACTGGCATAAGGCAATCTGACGGCCACAAAGCGGTAAGTTTCGTGATGCTCCTGATTCAACTCATTTACCGCAATTTGCGCCAAACGCCCAAGAGTACAGGAATCTATACCACCACTAATGCCTAACACCAGAGTGTCCAAACCAGATTGGCGTAAATGGGATTTGATAAAATTTACCCGTCGGGTGATTTCAAATGCCGGATCGATCTCAGGCAATACCCGCATCTCTGCCAGAATCTCTTTTACATCCATAACATGCTCATTTGGTTTTTCCACTATCATAAAAAAAAAACCGCTAACTTGCTCGCCTTTATATATGGCGGGCTCATACTCAGAGCATGTGCAGTCTCTGGTAGCCCCTGATAACAATTGGCCCAACCGCATACCCAAGGTTTTGCCAAACAAGGTATGCTGGGCGTTTATAAGCAACGAGTTAAGTCTAATGAAAAGGCAATCTTCTTCTGCATCACCGTTCTTGCAAGCAGGACTGACGTTACTTGAACTGATGATTACGCTGGCCATCTCCGGCATTCTGTTGACCCTGGTTGCCCCTAATGTGCGGGATATTCTGATCCGCAATAACATTACTTCTCAGGTCAATGAAATCAGTGGTGCCGTGCAATTTGCCCGCAGCAACGCCATTGATGAGCAGAACACCGCGATTGTTTGCCCAACCCCGGATTTTTCCACCTGCAGCACAGACTGGAATCAGGCCAAGATGGTGTTTAACGATCTGGATGCCGATGGTAACCGCGGCAACAATGAAGAGATTCTGGCAGCCACCAGCATTGCGCCTGATAGTCTGGTTTTAACCGGGCCGGCCATAACCGTGCGTTTTAATGGCAATGGCACAGTCTCAACCCCGGCGACAATCAAATTTTGTCATCAAGATGGTGAAGCAAAGTTTGCCCGGGCCCTGGTTATCAGTCTACAGGGCCGGGTCAGGTTAAGTCAGGATGAAGACGGGGATGGGATCCATGAAGACGGTGGTGGCAATCTCAGTTGTCTCTAAAACAGATCAAGCTGGCTAGTCATCCTCCTTTGCCATCTGGGTCAGTTGCTGATATCCATCTAACGCCATAATCAAAGACGCTCGGTCTTGTTTGGCTACATCCTGCCAACGTCGTCCTTCTAACGCCCCCACCAAGGCATACAGCAGATTCAAACTAACCGGCCGCTGAGCCGACACCATTGCGTAGGCTCTGATTGCGCCTATTGCCTGCAGTTGCGCCAAACTATGAATGCCAGACTCATTTAGCCAACGGGCGGATTTGGGTCCCAGCCCTGGCAGGGATGCAAGATCTGTCATAACTAACAGCGCCAGCAAAATTCGCTATTCGCCAGAGCCCCATTGTTGTTCTGATCCCAGGCCTTACGTCCATCACTGTAATAATACAGGGCACCATCTGTGGCCTGATTTGTGCCAGTCACAGGTGTGGCTTTAAGTACATAGCTATTGCCGTTGGCGGCTACCGCATCAATACTTAAATCGTATTGTTTGCTGGCAGTGGGCTCAGCAGAAGGCGAATGGGCGTGAAAGACACTGGGGCTGCCAGTATCCGCCCCCGCTGCGCCAGCTCCTTTGTAAGTAAAATTAGCGGCACGATGTCGCTCCATCGCACTGGCCAGCGCCATCAGGTCTGCCTGTGCGGCACTGCGATGGCTACTCACCGTAAAATTGATATAGGATGGATAGGCGACTGCCGCAATAATGCCAACGATAGCGACCACTATCATTAACTCTACCAGGGTATAGCCTGCGTTATTGTTCACGTTCATGCTCAGTTTTCCAAATACTTGGCTGCACCCGCTCAAAGCGCCCATAGATATTTTCCGCCAAACATTCAAAGGCGGAGCCACAAGGATCGTTTTCGTCAATCACGGCTGAGGTACACTCCGTACCAAGACAGACTACGGGTTTGACAATGTCTTCTATCAGGATCTTGGTATCTGGCGCAATACCGGTTTGTTTCAGGTTGGCATGACGGTCCGCATGCTCTTTTTCACCATTATTGTTGAAATCTTTCACCGCATTGCCATTAATCAGTTCCACCAGATAAGCACGACTGTTACCAGTGGGCGGTGCGCACAAACTTTGGCTGATAGACGCCGGAACATAGGTGGTAAAGAACAGCTTGTAGTTGAGGATAAGTGGAGACGCCAGAACCTTCTCGCCACCACTGCCTAGACGAATATACCAGCCTTGCTTGCTGGCAAATGCAGCCGCTTCTATTTCACGTTGACTGCTGCTGGATGACGTCAATAAATGGTTAGTGGCATCATAAAGATCAGCCGTGGTAATTGGCGTACTGGGTAAGCCGTAATTACCATCCTGATCCAGCGTAAAGACCCCTTTATCCTTGATCATATACATATTGTCCTGGATCTGGGTGTTCAGCGGATGCGCCCGGTAACCAGAGCCCAGTGCTACCGCATAGTAGTGTTCGTTAGCCAGGCTGATTTCCGATACATCGGGGCCATAATAGAAACGCCGGTTGTCGGCGGCCGACCCATCGGTGGAAAAACTGGCCATTTGCGCACCGGTCACAAAATCAGCGCCGGTTTCGCCATTGTGAATATCCAGTCTGAACATCTGTCCGCCGGTATCCACCACATACATATGGTCTGCATAACCATCGTTTTCCCGGTCTATCACTGAGATTCTGGCCGGTATACTGTATTGCATGGTCGGCAAATTTAAATCCGCTCCGGCATTACTGGCTGTCCACAACAAAGCACCGGTATCTGCATCCACCATATAAACGGCATTACCAACCACATCAGGGCTGCGCAATACTTTATTGTCCTGGTCAGAATCATAGCCGCCGCCGAAAATCAGCACAGTCTTGCTGCTACCACCTATACGCACTTTGGTAACTGTGGGTCTTGACCAGCTTTGTCCCAGTTTGTCAAAGCCAGTACTGCCGCCTTCTATTTTAAACAGCAGTGATGGCTGAGTTTTATTGCTGATATCAAAGGCGTAGTAGTTCCTTCCGCCCCGCCGCATCCCCACATAAAGCAACTTACGGCCATCATCATGAATTCTTAGTACCAGGTCGCCATCCAGGCCATATATATGGTTAAAGCTGGAATTATTCTGGTAAAAGTCATACAGGTTACTCATTAACTCCTTGGGCGTAATAGCAAAGTTTTCTGCGCCGGTTTCGGCGTCAAAAGAATGCAGAAAGCCTTGGTTAGTGGCTACCAGAATCGCACTGTCGGTATTACTGTAATTGACTATCACTGGCTGCGAGTGAATTGGGTCGCCCATTTGCAGTCTGACATCGGTAATATCACCGTCCGCGTCATCATCAAACAAATCTACGCCACGCGCCCACTTTAGCACAGCCTCTCTGGTGCTCACCTGGTCTACGGCAGCCGGAATGCCTAACTCGGGGGCAGCGATAGCATTATTGTTTTCATGCAATGTATTGGCCGATGCAGTGATAGACCCGGTACCACTAAAGAAATAAATATTACGCAACAAACTTAAGCGACTGGCCGCACCGCCTTCACGTACATCGTTACCGTCGGCCAGGGTAGACCAATAACTATGGGCATTGTCATGGAAAAAGCCGGAGGCATCATCTACCGCATCCAGTCCCTGACTATCGAGAATGGTGTCACCACTGATTTTGTATTTTTTAAGGTTGCCAGGCCAGATCGTGCTCTCTGCTGGCTTAAACAGCGCAAAATATAACTCATCCTTGTGGGTCAGGCGGTTAAGCTGGTTTACCGCTACGCCAGGTGATACAAAGGTGGCATTGACGTCTTTTACCGTTTTCAGAATGCTCTGGAATGCATCTACCAGGTTCTCTGCACTGTCTGCGGTATAAAAACCCCCACCACCGTTTAACGCCAGTTGGTTAAGATAGTTATTGGCGGTGGCATTGGCAGCAAAGCCGATGGTATGTGTGACAATGCGTGCATCGATCACTGAATCCGCTGACTTACTGATGTTTTTGACCAGGTCAACACCACATTTTTCACCACTGTTATAGCCACTGGCACAATATTTACCCAGTAAGGCCTGAATCTTACTCACACTGTGGTTGTTATTGGCCTCGCCATCCGACAACAACACAATATGATTGTTAGTCTGACATTGCATATCGGTGATAGGAGAAAGATAAGTGGCACCAGAGGGTATGTATTCGTTCATACAGCCTTTACCACTGAGATCATCTTCACTACAACCTGGCGGCCTGACAGAATCAGCCCCGGCATAAGACAGTCGGTGACTAACCCGGGTGGAGCGGCGCACATTTTCATTCACACTGGAGTTGCCGCGAGTCAGACCGTAATCCACCGGCAAACCACCATAGTAGCTCACCGCTTCATACAAGGTATCCACAATGGGTGTCAAACCATCTGCACTCAATTCGTCGACCTTATTAAGCAGATGCTCTCTTACTGTGGCGACCGTCTCTGGCGTGGCATTGCCCTGAAACTTAATCACCAATCGCGGTGCTTCCGAGGGTTTGCCGTCATAGGTATAAGCAGCACGATCACCGTTAAAATCATAGGCGACAACCACCAAGTTATTACCGGGTTCCCAACCGCTGCGGTTCACTACCTGCTGAATTTGGTTAATCAATGACGGGGTCTGGTATACCTGGTTTCTGCTCCAGTTGGGAATGTTGGACCAGGTGGTACTGCTGGTTTTCGGCATATTTCTGACCATATAGCGGGAATGTGGCGAAAAGTCAGAGGTGTCGTCCAGATTGACAGCGGCTAATTTGAATGATGCATTACTGTTATCATTTTCGGCAGCAGTAAACTCCATCCATGCGTCCTGAATGACCACCCCCTGAGGTATGGCCAGATTTTCAAAGCGCATGCCAATGTATTCGTTGTAACTGTCGTTAAAGGTCAGCTGTGTACCGGTTGCATCATGGCCGTTGGACTTTTCTTCCACGTTATTGGCAGTCGAACTGACCTGATAGGTATGCTGCCCGGTGGCGCAACCCGTGGCACTTAATTTGTCGTAAGCCACCACCAACTGTGCTGACAGGCCGCTACCTTCTTCGTGGGAATGAATACGCCTGGCGGATGTGCCACCCACCCCCTGACCGGTGACAATAATATTCAGCGCATTACCACCACACCAACTTCCCTGATCAACGATTTCCTGAATAACGTTGCTGATATCAGGAGTGTTAACCAACTCGCCACTTATTGGCCAGTCGTTGTCACTATTCCAGTCAATGGAACTGGCTGTTTTACTACGTGCCGAAATATTGCCGCTGGCCGTTGAGAAAGTGCTGCTATTGCCAACTAACTCCCCGGCAATATTGATATTGGCCGCCGCACTATTGAATTGGTCTGAGGTAAAACGAATAAAGGCTTTGGTAATTTGCGCACCGCGTGGAATATTGATATCGGTAAATCGTAGTCCTGATGTAAGGGTGGTAGTGCCATCTACCAGCTTCAGCGCATTGCCTCCCAGCGTGACAATGCTATTACTTTCATACGCGTCATCACTTGGATTAAGCACCGAAGTAATAAATTCCGGCTCTACAGGTTGGTCAATAGCCCGAACCGGGTACAATACCGGCCCCCCCAGATCGGAAAAGCGCATCAGCCCTGCATTAACGTTGGTAACAGATTGCAAGACGGTCTTAAGACCTTGCTGTACCCGCGCCATTCTGGACGTATACCCACCATCTTTATTGGTCATACTGCCTGAGGTATCCATAATAAACAGCACATTGGGATGGTAGGTCACCTGGTTGTTACCGGTGCCCAGATAGATTTCCAAATCATCAGCAAAAGCCGACCAACTAATCATTGTAGAGAGCATTGCACTGACAAGGCTTAGGCTAAATTTATTCATTTACCCTCTCCTATTGGTTGGACGGCGCAAATACCGCCGCTTTCAGGGTATTGGCAATAGCAAAAGACTGCCCATCCACTTGGCCACAGCCCCGCACCAGAAATACATGGCAGCTGATGTTACTGCCACCAATCACATTGCTGGAGCCAAGACAGGCTTCCTGGCGCACATAAGCCGTTTTAGACCAGGCTGTGGTCGCGGGAAGGTTGGCGTAATGGCCTGCGGCCTGATGGACATTGCCCAGTGTCAGGCCCGCAGCGGTCAGGCTGCGTTCCGCCCAATTCACATTGTCGAAGCAACTGAAGGGTTGATTTAGCAGATCAATGGCATTGAGCTGCCGGGCTTCGGATAACGGGTCCATCAGAGTATCATCGGTTAGCACTTGCGGATCTTCGGCTTCAAAGATCACGCCGGCAATCGCTGCCTCTGCGGCATCAAAGGCCAGCAATTGCTTTTCCATGGAAATGGCCATCTTGTTTTGCATCAGGCTGCTGCTAACGGCCGAAACCCCCAATATGGTCAGGCTCATCAGCACCAACAGGGCCAGTACTAACACTAAACCTTGCTGTCTCATATCTTTCTACTTCGCATTTGATTTTTAACATTGCGCAGGGAAATGGTGGATTCAAACTTTTTGAATAACCGCTTCTCTGCAGGTGTAATAGGGGCTTCGTTAAGAAGCTTAAAACTGGGCACAGGATCGATAGTCACTTCGCCATCCCCCTGTACAAGCACAGCAATTCGAATCGCCACAATGGCTGCGTTTGCAGCACGCAGCGCTGGCAACTGATCAGCAGTCACATAGGTGACCGGTCTGGCGGAAAAGTCGTTGGACACCTGGTGATCGGCGATACCGTAAAGCACCTGAAAGCTTTGTACCTGGTCCAGCAGGGAAAACGCCGCATCGGCATTATTGCCCACCGCATTACGCTGACCGCGCAACACCCGACCATCGAATCCCCGGCATTTCAGGCTGTCACCGTCTAGAAAATATTCATTAACCACAAAGAATTCTTCGGGATCGGCATAACCAAGCTTGTAGCCACGGCAGTCGCGCAGCCCTTGAAACGCTACGACCAGGGTATCCGGCGCACCATTGGCTCCTTGAGTGGCGCCAAGCGCCGGGCGGTTGATAAAGTCACCGGGTAATATAACAGGACGGTTTTGCAAAAATGCCGCTTCATCCACTATATCCACGATACGGCTGAGGTTGGGTGAGGTAGAATCGTACAATCCGGCCATCAGTAGATCATTGCGCATCCGGCCAATGATAAACCGGCCACCTTCCTGTGCTGAGGCCATGGCGCGATTCAGTCTCTCGGTAACCTGGTTGGACACCATCACTTGCACAATAGCACCGGAAATCAACAACCCCAGCACCAGGGTGATCATCAGTTCCACCAGACTGAAGCCGCGCTGTCTCATAAGGTCACGTCCAGTACCACACAATCCCTGGGATCATTGGAATTGGCGGGATTACACAAAGCGTTAAGTTGCCGGTCGATGTTCTGCCAGTTTTGCGCCGGCCAGCTAATCATAATGCGGTGCCTGGACCCGGCACTACAGGCATCAGCATCTAATAAATCATTGTCGCTGCAAGTCAGGTTGATGTTCGCTGCGGGGTTGGTGGCGGCCATAGAACAAGACACCTCATAAGCATCAAACTCGGCAAATTGTCCGGGTGTACATTGACCACTGCTGCAATCCGGGATCGCAGCTGGCATCGCCAGGCAATAACAGTTGTAGGTATTACCACTGGCGCAGGCCCCCAAATTATCAAAGTTATACAGGTTATTGGTAAAGTAGCTGTTATCCACCACCATACTATTGGCAGTATTCGACATCTTTGCACTGGCTCGCAGCCTTTCAGCCAACTGCTGGGTGATGATGACAGCCTGAGAACGGTTCAGTGCATCGGCATTGGAAAATGAACCAATAAATTGTAAAGAGGCAACGCCCAACAAGCCGATGGACAAAATAAACAGGGTCACCAGGATTTCAATCATCCCGACCCCAACTTGTTGAATTGGCAGTTTCATGCCAGTAGCAGACATTTTCACCTTGACCTCAACGTTAAACCCGATCCAGTCGCATACCGGACGCTATTTCAGCTTAGTACAAGGTACTGCATATTTAGGTGCTTTTGGTTATACGTAGGTGTGGATGGGTATGGGAATAGACTGACTAATAACCAGCCTCAAGCGCGGTTGGGGTTTAACCAAAACTAACGGTGAAGCCCATAGAATAGGGCTGAATGGCCTGACTCACTCCAAGGCCGGTAAAAAACACAGGCGCCATAAGGCGCCTGTGGTATAGTGCAAAGTATGATGTTACATACCTAGATGCGCATGTTCCTAAGACACTTCGCGAACCCGCAACTCCTTAGGTACAGCAAACTCAATGTTTTCCTTACGCCCTGGCGTTTCAATAACCACTGAGGCGCCTTTTTCACGTAAGCGATTCACCACTCCTTGCACCAGCACTTCAGGGGCTGATGCACCAGCGGTTACACCAATATTCGTGGTGTTCTCCAACCATTCCGTTTGAATGCAGTCGGCACTGGCAATTAAATACGCCCTGGCACCAATCTTTTCAGCCAGTTCCTTAAGCCGATTGGAGTTCGAGCTGTTCTGCGCCCCCACCACCAGCAGTACATCACAGCGCCCTGCCAATTCGCGCACGGCATCCTGACGATTTTGTGTGGCGTAGCAGATATCATCTTTGCGCGGCCCTTCAATGGCTGGAAACTTGCTGCGCAGCGCGTCAATCACATCGGCCGTATCATCCACCGACAACGTGGTCTGGCTGCAATAGTGCAGTTGCGTGGGATTTTTTACCTGCAATGCCACGACATCATCCACCGACTCCACCAGATAAATGCCGCCGTTAGGATTGTCATACTGTCCCATTGTACCTTCCACTTCGGGATGTCCCTGGTGACCAATCAGAATACACTCAATCCCTTTGTGACTGGCGCGAGTGACCTCCATATGCACTTTGGTTACCAGCGGGCAGGTGGCATCAAAGACCTTCAGGCCCCTTCGCTCGGCTTCTTTGCGCACCGCCTGGGATACACCATGGGCAGAGAAAATCACGATACTGTCATCCGGCACTTCAAACAGTTCGTCAACAAATCTGGCGCCCCGCGCTTTTAACCCGTCCACCACAAATTTGTTGTGCACCACTTCATGGCGTACGTAAATAGGTGGCTCAAAAATCTCCAGCGCCCGCTCCACAATGGTAATGGCCCGGTCAACGCCGGCGCAAAAGCCCCTGGGGTTGGCTAGATGGATTTGCATTCTGCCTCTCTTACCCATACCGTTTGTTGCGATACGGATTGGGTTATTCAGTTGTACTTAGCTATCCAGTTCCTGATTAAGGATCTGAACGATTTCCACATCAAAAATGACTTTCTGACCAGCCAGTGGATGATTGAAATCAACCGTCACAGAATCGCCCGCCACGTCACGCACAATACCCGGAATTTCCACACCACCCGGCTGGGTGAAGGCGATGATCATGCCAGGCGCCGGCGGTGTTTCACTACCAAATTTGCTGCGATCCATATGATGGATGTTATCCGGGTTAGGCATGCCAAAGGCATCTTGTGGTGCCAGGGTGAAGGCTTTTCGCTCCCCTACGTGCATGCCCATCAGGCAGGCTTCAAAATTGGGCGTCAAATTACCATCGCCAATACGCAGTTTGGCTGGCTTATTATGCACTCTGGTGCTGTCAGCGGCAGAGCCGTCCTCCAGCTTAAGGTCAAAATGCAGCACTACGGTGCTGTTGTGATCCACTAATGGCTCAGTCATCGGATTTCACTCCGTTATTCCGAAAGGCATCAATAATCAGCAGTGCAGCCCCGACACAAATTGCACTGTCGGCGATATTAAAGGCCGGCCAGTGCCAGTTGCCAACGTAGAAATCCAGAAAGTCCACCACATAACCGTAGGCCATGCGATCAATCAGGTTACCCAATGCCCCGCCTAAAATCAGCGCAAAGGCACAGGGTAATAACACCTGTTCGCGCTTACTTTGCCTGAGCCAATACAAGATCAACACACTGACGGTTACAGCAATACCAGTGAAGAACCAGCGCTGCCATCCACCGGCATTACTCAGGAAGCTAAATGCCGCCCCATAGTTATGCACATAGGTAAAGTTAAAAAATGGCACCAGAGGAATTGACTGATAAAGCTGCATAGCATCCACCACCAGCAGTTTTGTCAACTGGTCGATCAGAATAACCACTGCGCTAAGCCACAAAAAACGCAGACCGGTGCTTTTGAACAGATTAAGCATAATGACGTTGCTCACCTTCACCATCAACGTTTTCGATACAGCGTCCGCACAACTCGGTATGCTCAGCATGCTGCCCCACGTCTTCTCGGTGGTGCCAGCACCGTACACACTTATTGCCCGCAGCTTTGCGTACTTCAACCCACAGCCCTTGTACGTCAGTATCATCTAACTGCGCAGGACGAGCATCGACAGACTGCACCTTGGCGGCAGAGGTAATCAGTACAAAGCGCAATTCATTTTCCAGACTGGCCAGTTGACCGGCCAAAGCAGGTTGACAATACAGCAGCACATCGGCTTCCAGAGAGCCGCCAATTTCACCGAGGCGGCGGGCATCTTCCAGGGCTTTGTTGACAGCATCTTTTACCGCCAGCACCTGTTGCCAGAACTCATCGCCCTGGGTCTGGCCAATGTACATATCTTCCAAAGCCTGATACCAACTGTTGGTAAACACATACTGTTCCCGCTCACCCGGCAATGCCTGCCAGATTTCCTGAGCGGTAAAACTCATGATAGGTGCCATCCAGCGCACCAGGGCTTCGGCAATATGATACAGGGCAGTCTGACAAGAGCGGCGTGCTACGCTGTCGGCTTTGGCGGTATATTGTCTGTCTTTGATCACATCCAGATAGAAGCTACCCAGTTCGATGGAGCAGAACTGCATCAACTTTTGCACCACCACCAGGAAGTCGTAACGGTCATAGGCAGCAATCAGCTCTTTCTGCACATCTTTAGCGCGGCTTAGCATCCAGCGATCCAGCGCCACCATCTGCTCAACAGGCACCAGATCGGTGGCCGGATTAAAGCCATTCAGGTTAGCCAGCAGGAAACGGGCCGTATTGCGGATACGACGATAGGCATCGGCGGAACGCTTAAAAATCTCATCGGAAACGGTGATTTCCGAGCGGTAGTCAGTTGAAGCCACCCACAGACGTAATATGTCGGCCCCCAGCTTGTTGATGATCTCCTGCGGCGAAATGGTATTGCCCAGTGACTTGGACATTTTCCGGCCGTTGGCATCAACAGTGAAGCCATGTGTCAGCACCTGCTTGTAGGGTGCATGTCCTGTGGCGGCAACGGACGTCATCAATGACGACATAAACCAGCCACGATGTTGATCCGAGCCTTCCAGGTACAAATCCGCACCAGCCGGAATATCATCTCGCCTGTCTACCACAAAATAATGGGTTACCCCTGAATCAAACCAAACATCCAGGGTATCTTTGACTTTCACATAGGTATCAGCATCCTCACCCAGCAATTGTGCCGCATCTAAATCCCACCAGGCCTGAATACCCTTCTGCTCCACCGCCTGGGCAACTTGCTCGAGCAGTGCATGGCTGTTGGGGTGCAGATCGCCGCTATCTTTGTGCACAAACAAGGCAATGGGAACGCCCCAGGTACGCTGACGGGAAATACACCAGTCTGGACGACCTTCCACCATTTTTTCAATACGGCTTTGTCCCCAATCCGGGATCCACTGGGTTTTGGCGATTTCCTTCAGTGAGTCAGCACGCAGACCATTTTTGTCCATGCTGATAAACCACTGCGGGGTGGCCCGGAAAATAATCGGGGTTTTATGTCGCCAACAGTGCGGATAACTGTGCTCATAGGCATGGTGATGCAAAAGCGCGCCTTTTTCCTTCAGCACGTCAATCACATGGTCATTGGCCTTAAATACATGCTCGCCGGCAAACAAAGGAGTGTCAGGTAAATAAACACCGTTAGCGCCAACCGGATTGGCCACTTCCAGACCGTACTCTTTGCCAACATTAAAGTCATCCACACCATGACCCGGTGCGGTATGCACACAGCCGGTACCAGACTCTGTCGTCACATGGTCGCCCAGAATCACCGGCACATCAAAATCATAAAATGGATGGGCAACACGCAGATTTTCCAGTGCCTTACCCTTGCAGTAACCTAGGGCGTGGTAATGGCTGACACCAAATCTGTCCATACACTGGTCCATTAATTCGGCGGCCACCACCAGACGTTGTTTGCCCTGCTCGGTTTCTGCCTGCACCAGCACATATTCCAGTTTAGGGCTTACCGATACGGCTCTGTTGGCTGGTAAGGTCCAGGGGGTAGTGGTCCAGATTGCCACGGATACCGGTCCTTCACCCACATGGTTTTCCGGGTGGGCAAAGGCCTCGACCATAGCCGCTTCGTCGATAGCACGAAAGGCCACATCGATAGAAGGCGAAGTCTTGTCTTTGTATTCCACTTCGGCTTCGGCCAGAGCTGAGCCACAATCGGTACACCAATGTACCGGCTTGAAGCCCTTTTCAAGGTGCCCTTTGTCGATGATGCCGCCAAGGGCGCGGATAATATCTGCCTCAGATTGGAAATCCATGGTTTTATAGGGTTTGTCCCACTCACCAAAGACGCCCAATCGAATAAAATCTTTCATCTGCCCGGCAATTTGCTTTTCAGCATAATCGCGGCAATGCTGACGAAACTCCGCCTCAGACACTTTTTTGCCGGGTTT
Organism: Bowmanella denitrificans; assembly: GCF_039522935.1. Lineage (NCBI taxonomy): Bacteria > Pseudomonadati > Pseudomonadota > Gammaproteobacteria > Alteromonadales > Alteromonadaceae > Bowmanella > Bowmanella denitrificans. Next base: position 32,196 of record NZ_BAAAEI010000007.1, read on the forward strand.
ACCGACTTTCTTCTCTACCTGCAATTCGATCGGTAAACCGTGGCAATCCCAGCCTGGTACATAGGGCGAATCAAAATCAGACAGCGTTTTGGACTTAACAATAATGTCTTTCAGGATCTTGTTAATAGAGTGACCCAGGTGAATGTCGCCGTTTGCATACGGAGGGCCGTCATGCAAAATGAACGGCTTATTACCCGCCTTGGCGGCACGTATCTTGTGATACAAGCCATCTTCCGTCCACTGCTTAAGCATCTCAGGCTCACGCTGCGCCAGGTTGCCACGCATGGGAAACTCAGTTTCCGGCAAATTCAAGGTATGTTTGTAATCGCTCATCGATCCTCAATTCCACTATTAGAACAGGCGTATCGCACTGCTGGCATAACGCCTTAACCGGGCAAGTCGCCCTTAAGCCGAGAGTAACTCTCTGGCTTTACTGGCATCCTGCCGTATCTGTTGTTGCAATGCTTCCAGCGAAGCAAACTTCATTTCGTCCCGGATCTTAACCACCGGAATCACTTCGATATGACGACCATACAAGGCCGCTGAAAAATCAAACACATGCACTTCCAACTGGCTACGCTGACCATTTACGGTTGGACGATTGCCGATATTGGCGACCCCCTGATAGGTTTGCCCCTGGACCTTAACCCGCACGGCAAACACCCCAGCTAATGGCGCCCGGCAACGGTTTAACAACACATTGGCGGTAGGAAATCCCAGGGTCCGGCCCTTTTTATCACCGTGTACGACTTTGCCGGAAATACCAAAGGGTCTGCCCAGCATGGCCTCTGCCAGTTGAAAGTCAGATAAGGCCAGAGCCCGGCGAATTTCAGTGGAACTGATACGGCAGTCCTGCAAACGAAAACTGCGGGTACTGACCACATCGAATCCACAGTGCAAGCCTTCACTTTGTAGCATGGTGAAATCGCCGCTGCGACCTTTGCCAAAGCGAAAATCATCCCCTACCACCAGAAACCGGATACCCAGGCGCTTCACTAATAAATCTTCAACAAAATCACTGGCCGACAGCTGCGAAAACGCCTTATCAAACCGAATGCACAGCAAGCGATCCACGCCCAGCTTGCGCAACTGTTCGTATTTGTCGCGTAGCCTGCTGATTCTGGCCGGTGCACTCTCGGGGCTGAACACCTCTTCAGGCTGCGGTTCAAATACCATGACAGTCGCCGGAAGTTGCATGGTACGGGCCTTATCAATCAAACGTTTAAGTACCGCCTGATGCCCTAAATGCACACCATCAAACTTGCCAATGGTCAGCACACACCCTTTATGTCGTTCACGGATGTTATGCAGGCCACGAATCAGTTCCACCAGCTACCCCTTGTTGGTTGCGGCTTTCGCCCGTGCAAAAATCACGGGATTATAACCGACTGTCCGCTTAATTAAAGCCCAGTGTCAAGGGCAAAGCATCTATCCATGCGCTTTATTCAAATCGCCGGGCCTTAATCCCAGAGCCAGGGCACTCAGCAGCAAACACAACAATGCCAAGCCGATCAACCTGCATAATTCCGTGATTTGCGCTATTAGCGGCAGTTGCTGCCATACATCGGCTGCAGGTTTTAACCACATTAACAAAGCTACCATAACCAGGGTCGCCAGCATCACCCGGGTCAGAAACAAGATTGTATCGCGACTTATTTGATATACAGCGGTTCGGTGCAGTTTCTGATACAGCAGAATGGCGTTGAGGCTGGCTGACATAGCAGTGGCAATGGCCAGACCAACATACCCGAACGGAAATGCCAAAATAATGTTAAACAACATATTGGCCGCCATCGCCCAGATCCCGTACCTGACTGGCGTTTTTGTGTCCTGTCTGGAAAAGAACCCCGGTGCCAGCACCTTGATCAGCATAAAACTCAACAACCCACAGCCATAAGCCATCAAGCTATATGACGCTTTCTGCGCATCACTGGCATCAAACTCACCGCGCACAAATAAAACCGTTAGCAGCGCTTCGGCAAGCACAATCAATCCCGCTGCCGCCGGAATTCCCAGTAAGCACACCATACGTACGGCCCAATCCATGTTAGCCTGAAACTTAACGCTGTCAGCACTGACATGATTGCGGGATAAGGTGGGCAGGATCACGGTCGCAATAGCAATACCGAATAAACCCAGGGGAAATTCCAATAAACGGTCAGAGTAATACAGCCAGCTAATTGAGCCTGTCACCAGAAAACTGGCGATAAAAGTATCCAGCAACAAATTGATTTGGCTGACTGATACGCCAAACAAGGCTGGAATCATCAACTTTCTGACTTTGGTCACATTGGGATCTCGCCAGCCCCACCGGGGTTTGGCTACCAGCCCCGTACGCAACAGAAAGGGCAACTGGAAAAGCAGTTGCACCAAACCACCGAAAAACACCCCCCAGGCCAGGCCAACAGCCGGCTCTGCCAATTGCGGCGATAGATACAGTGCAGCACTGATAATACAGACGTTCAGCAATACCGGGGTAAAAGCCGCGACGGCAAATTTATTCAAAGTATTGAGAATGGCCCCGGAAAGCCCGGTAAGCGTGATAAAGAACAAATAAGGGAAGGTGATTTTCAGCATTAAGGCGGCCAATTCAAATTTAGCGCCATCAGCCCCACCTTGCAGATAATCAATAAACCAGCCGGTGCCAAACAATGCCGCCAACACAGGTGAACCAATGACGCCCAGCAACGTCACCACCAGCACCAGGGTCCCCAGCGTCCCGGCAGTACGAGCCAGAAACAGTTTCAGTTTCTGCTCATCGCCCTCAGCGTGCACTTGGCTAAGCACAGGCACAAAGGCTTGGGCAAATGCGCCTTCGGCAAACAGTCGGCGTAAAAAATTAGGAATTTTGTTGGCAAAAAAGAACACATCCGCCGCCGCACCAGCGCCCATTAAATTGGCAACAACAACGTCTCGGGCCAAGCCCAGAATTCTTGACAACAACGTCATAAAACTGACAATCAATCCGGATTTCAGCAACTTAACCGACACACAAAGTCCCCAGACAAAAACAGCGCTCTATTATGCGGGATCCAGGCCATGTTGAGAAACACAAATGCCCTCGCAAATGTTGTCCAATAAAGCGGCAAAAGCATTTGACAAATACGCCAATAATGGGAATAATCCGCACCCTTAAATTTTGACAAGAATCTTTTGGGAGTTTCACCTTGGCTAACATCAAGTCTGCTAAGAAACGTGCTATCCAGGCCGAAAAACGTCGCCAGCACAACGCCAGCCGTCGCTCCATGACGCGTACCAGCATCAAGAAAGTGATCGCTGCTATCGCCACTGGTGACAAAGCTGCTGCTGAGGCCGCTTTCGCTGCTGCAGTTCCAGTATTGGACCGCATGGCTACCAAAGGCTTGATCCACAAAAACAAGGCTGCCCGTCATAAGAGCCGTCTGGTTGCTAAGATCAACGCTTTGGCCTGATGCCCGTTCCTGCAATCCTGACTATCAGGGATTGTATTAAAAAAAGCGCCTGTCGGCGCTTTTTTTATGTCCCGGGCAACGCGCCTTCTGACAAATCAAAATAGCTGATACCGCCCCTTGCCAGGCTAATGTTTCTGTGACGGTTACATTTTCTTACGTTGATATACATTTCCCCTCCCTTGCAAGTCAAGACAGTTTAAGCTTGCTCTGATAGAATCCAACGCTCTTTAAAACAGGCAATCTGTCAGCCAAGACACCTGGGAATTCTTGTTGAACAAGGCACAACACCTTACTTTTATCAGTGTCACACTGTGCATTTTACTGTTGCTGGCGGCCACCCTGATCCCAATGCCACAGTTAATTACCTATGAGCGTGCCAACATTGTGTCCAAGAGTATTTACTGGCAAGGGTTCGGCGAATCCGGACAACTGCTGGATGCCAATGCCAGCTTTGTCAAAATAGATAAAGACACCAACAATCTGCATGTGTGCCATAGATTCGAACGTGGCGACACCTGCCAGCAATACAGAGTGATAGAAACGCAGGGGTTGACTGCCGTTATACGCCACCTGCTCTGATGTTTTCCCCTTGTATTAGCACTTGCTTAGCTTCAACCGCACTTCGGTTGCTTCCTGTCTGCACCACCAGCTTTAACAAAAAGCCATCCAGATGCTGTTGCGCGTCCCACAAAAGAGGCAATTGTCACGACACTTTCAAATTAACGTCACGTTTTTGTAAGAGGCATTGCCTAGTCTTTGAACAAAAGTCGACGCAAAGCAGGCTAATTTATGACTGAAAAACGCCACTACCGCACCGTATGGCTGTCTGACATACACCTCGGCTACAAAGACTGCAAAGCCGAGTACTTGTTGGATTTTCTGCGCCACAGCCGCATCGAAACCCTGTATTTGGTAGGGGATATCGTCGATATGTGGGCCATGAGCAAACAGTTTATGTGGCCTAAAGCCCATAATCAGTTGTTCCATCGCCTTATTTCACTGGCCAATGAAGGCACAAAGGTCATCTACCTGCCAGGTAATCATGATGAACCAGCGCAAAAATATGATGGTATGGCCTTCGGTGAAGTGGAAATTCATCGTCAGTATATTCATACCACTGCCGATGGAAAGAAGCTGCTGCTGCTGCACGGTGACCAGTTCGATCAGGAAGTCTGCTTTGGCAAGTTCCACGCCTGGATAGGCGACAAAGCCTACGACTTACTGCTATTTGTCAATCGCTGGTATAACAAAGCGCGTGCCTGGCTGGGTCAGCCATATTGGTCATTGGCAGGCTACATCAAAAGCCGGGTGAGAGGGGCCAATGAAGCCATTGGTCGTTATCGTGACATTGGCTGTAGAACGGCCAGGGATATGGGTATGGATGGTCTGGTGTGCGGACATATCCATCACCCGGAAATCACTCAAAACCAGGAAGTATTGTATTGCAATACCGGCGACTGGATTGAGAATTGCTCGGCCCTAACCGAAGACACCCGGGGCCGGTTAAACTTAGTTTACTGGACGCAAATTCAAACTCAGGTACAGGCGTTGCCGCGCAAGGCCAGTGCCAAACGGGCGGCTTAGGCAATGGCCTAGGTCAGCCTACCGTCATTAAACCGCAATAAAAAGCTCACAAAAACGTCATTGGGCGGACCTAAACTCGGGTGAAATAACTGGCCGAGAAAGTGATCCATGTTTACTGTTGACGAAGTTTTACAAAAACACTATCCCAAACTATCCGCCAACCCACTGGTTTTCAATTCCGCCAAGTTCGTTTTGCGACGCCTGCTGCATGAACGCGAGTTTCAGGAGTTTGCCCGCGACTATCCCTACCTGCAAGGTCTGGAATTTGTTGAGCAGGTGCTTGAGTATTTCAATTTCAGTTATTCGGTACGTGATAGCGAGAAAGAGCGCATTCCCACTCAGGGCCGCCTGGTGATCATTGCCAACCACCCCATCGGCACCTTAGATGGCCTGGCGCTGGTGAAGCTGGTCAGTGAAGTACGTAAAGACATCAAAATTGTCGCCAATGAAATGTTGATGGCGGTTGGCCCGCTGCATCCGATGTTGCTGCCGGTCAATAATATGAATGGCGGTACGGCCAAGGAATGTCTGAGCAATATTCAGAAGTATCTGGCAGAGGAAGGCGTGGTGATTATCTTCCCGGCCGGCGAAGTGTCTCGTTTGCGCCCACAGGGCGTCAGAGATACCCGCTGGCGTAGCGGTTTTTTGCGCATTGCATCCATGGCCAAAGCCCCGGTATTGCCTATTTTTATCGATGGCAAAAACTCACCGCTGTTCTATGGTGTGTCCATGTTGTACAAGCCACTCGCTACCTTGTTTCTGGTGGCGGAAATGTTTAAACAACGCAAGAAACACCTGCCGATGCGGATTGGCGAGATGATCCCATTTGAATCTTATCAGGGACAAAAAATATCCGCCCGCCAGCAGGTCAAACTGTTTAAGAAACACCTCTATCGCATCGGTTTAAATAAGGAAGGCATCTTCCCCACCCAAAAAGCCATTGCATTGCCCGAAGACAGACGAGAGCTCACTAAAGCGATTCGCAAGGAATGTGAACCGCTGGGCTCTACCGCCGATGGCAAAGATATCTACCTTTACCGTTATCAGGGCAGCTCTCCTATTCTGCGTGAAGTGGGCAGACTGCGTGAAGTGGCCTTTCGGGCGGTAGGTGAAGGCAGTAATAAACGTCGCGACATTGATCAGTACGACAGCCACTATTACCACTTGCTGTTATGGGACAATGAAGAACTGGAGATAGTAGGTGCTTACCGCTTTGGTGATGCCAAGCAACTGACAGCGGATAAGGACGGTCCCGGCTTATATTCCGCCAGCCTGTTTGATTATGGTCAGGATATGGACAAATACTTCGAACAGGGCTTGGAGCTGGGTCGCAGCTTTGTTCAGCCTAAATATTGGGGTAAACGCAGCCTGGATTATTTGTGGTACGGCATTGGTGCTTTTTTAAAGCGCCACCCTCAATATCGCTATCTGTTCGGTCCGGTCAGTATCAGCGGCAGCTTACCGCCTGCAGCTAAAGATTTGCTGGTGTATTTCTATCAGTTGTATTTTGGCTCAGAGCAAGGCATTGCCCGCTCCAACCGGCCTTATCTGCTTCCCCAGGATTTGAAGGATGCCTTCAGTGGCCAGGACTACAAAGCCGACTTTACCCAGCTTAAGCATCTGCTGGCCAATATGGGCGTGGCAATCCCGACGTTGTACAAACAATACACAGAAGTGTGTGAACCTGACGGCGTAAAGTTTCTCAGCTTTGGTATTGACCCGGATTTCAACGATTGTGTGGATGGCCTGGTGCTGGTAGATATCACCCGTCTGAAACAAAACAAGCGCGCCCGCTATATGGGAAGCGTATCCGAGCACAACGCCGCCTAATGCGGCGTTTGTGCCACCAACCCGGTCAGCGCCTCCTCAAGACCCTGCCCATCGCCATCTATAGGTGCAAGAGGCCTGATACCCAGAATTCTGGCTACAATGGGATACACATCCAGGTTCGAAAAGGCCGGGATCCTGAGACCCTTTTTAAAGGCTGGTCCTTGTGCCACAAATACCGCCCCCATATCCTGATTGGGAATATAGCCATGAGCCCCCATCACTTGTTGCCCTTGTAAATCTTTTTCGACAAAAAACGCCGGCGCCTGCGTTTCCAGGATAATATCCGCCACACCGGCATGTCCCTGATAGCTAAGCGCGCTTAAACGCTGGTTATTCAGCCACTGATAGCGCCCATTCGCGACATCCAGCAATTCTTGCCTGAAGCGCTGAACTTGCCCGGCGCTGACACCTGGTTTGGCGTAGTACATCAGGCGGGTTCCACTGTTAACCAGTTTGAAATCATCATCATAGGGCAAGGTACGCACGTCTATGGCCTTGTCAGCATGGATTTCTGCCATCCCGTGGTCTGCCACCACCAGCAGATTAACCTCGGGTTTGTCTGCCAGCCCGGCACGTAATAAACCAATAAGCTTGTCAACCTGCTGCACGGCATCTCGGGTCTGAGCAGCCGATGGGCCAAACTCATGGCCAATGGTATCAACCAGAGAAAAATACCCGGCGATAAAACGCGGTCGCTGGGCAACGGGTAAAGCCAACCAGTCAAGGATCTGTTGCACCCGGTCCGAATAATCAGCTTGTTTGGCATAGTGATAATAATAACTGGGGGTCATACCGTTAATGCGGGCATCGGACTCCGGCCAGAAATAGACCGCCGACTTAACACCATGCATCTCTGCCAGATTCCACAGCGGGATACCCTGTATCCAGGTGCTGTCTTTGCCACCATCACCCATTTTGTAGCATTCCTGGCGCTGTTTGTGGCAAAACTTGTTGTCCACAATACCGTGGTGAACAGGTAACAAACCGGTTATCAAAGAAAGGTGGTTGGGGAAGGTTTTACTCGGGTATACCGGCAGCATTCGTTCGGCACGGACGCCTTTTACAGCCATATCGGCCAGGTTAGTGGCATGGTGTTTTTCTATATAGTCCCAGCGAAAGCCATCCAGGGAAATCAGCACCACACTTTGCGTCGCCCCCTGGGCAACAACTGGGCAGAACAACAGCAACAACCGACAAAGCGCCCTTTTTATCATGGCTCTACAACAACTCCATATCGATAGGTTTCTGAGCCGATACTATACCTTGTCAGGCATCGCCCTGCCCACCGCTGAATACGTCAGGAAACCATCTGAGTTTGTTCAGGCCAGTAAACGTTGCAGTACCTCGGTATAAATATCTTCAAGGGCGATCAGGTCTGCAATATGTACCCGTTCGTTGACCTGATGGATAGTGCGATTGGGTACGCCTAACTCCACAACCTGAGTGCGTGCCCCGGCGAAGAAACGGCCATCTGATGTGCCTCCCGAGGTAGACAATACCGGGAACTTACCGGTGTTGTGAAAAATAGCCTGCTCCACCTCATGGATCAGGCTGTTATGACTATCCTGACTGGTAAAATAGGGCTCACAGGGGCGCTCCCATTGCAATTCAAAGCCATTAGTCACAGGTAACAGTGTTTCCTGTATCAACTGTTGCAAAGAAGCCAGATCATATCTGTGACTGTAGCGAATATTAAAGCAGATACTGCATTGGGCCGGCACGATATTATCGGTAAAAGCACCTGAATCGATATGGGTGATCTGTAAGCTGGTACCGGGGAAATCGTCGCTGCCGCAGTCCCAGTTTATGTTGTTAAGCGCCGCTATCACCTTTCCCATCTTGTGAATGGCATTGTCGGCATATTGGGGATAAGCCACATGGCCTTGTTTACCCAGGACTTTTAGCCTGGCAGATATCGCCCCGCGTCGGCCGACCTTAACAGTATCACCGGTTTGTCTTGATGCTGTCGGCTCCCCAACCAGGCAATAGTCCAGGTGAATGTTTTGCCTGTCCAGTTCAGCTTTGAGCACCTTAGAGCCAAACTCAGCCTCACCTTCCTCATCACTGGTGATCAGCCAGACCAGACGCTGATTAAAGGGCTGCTTAGCTGCCAAAAAGCGCTCTGTCGCCGCCAGCATGGCCGCCACTCCGGTTTTCATGTCCGCTGCACCGCGACCAATCAACTCATTGTCGATAATTTGTCCGGCAAAAGGATCGCATAACCACTTATCCAATGGGCCTGGTGGCACCACATCGGTATGTCCGGCAAATGCCAGGGTCTTCTGTCCTTGCCCCAAAATCGCCAACAGGTTACTGACCCCTTCCACCTCAAAATGCTGGCAGCTAAAACCTAGCCTGCTCAGCTTGTCTGCCAGCCACAGCTGGCAGCCCTGATCATCCGGCGTAATAGACCGGCGGCGAATCAATTCCTGACTATAAGCAATGGAGCGAAAAATTTGCTGGTGGCGGGGCAATACACTTAAGGTCATTGGCGGCATCCTGTCGGGGTTTTGCCCATTACAAACGCCCGTTATGACAGACAAATGGCAATTTCAAGACGAACAGATGACAGCAATGAAGGAACTTGGCCCTTGCTAAAGTTTATCAGTGAAATAAAATCAATGGGTTACTACCAGTTACCCGCAAAGGAGATTGTATTGCTGCGCCTGCTCTTTCTTGTTCCGGCGATATTGTGCCTGATTTGGTATCTGTATCTGCGTCATAACGGCTACAGCCTGTCTCAGGGTAAGCAGGGCTTTGTGTATATCCTGATTTTTTCAGCCGTGATCGGTGGATTCTATACACTATTACTTTGGCTGACCCATATATAAGCTTAGGGCCATAGAATAAGGTCGCGGCCGTTGTCAGTATTAATGACAACGGCCTGAGCAACTCTCTAACCAGTCAGGTATTGGCCTTATCAGCCGACTAACGCCAGCAAAATACCGGCCGCCACCGCAGAGCCCAGCACACCTGCCACATTTGGCCCCATGGCATGCATCAGCAGGAAGTTATGGGGGTTGGCTTCCAATCCCACTTTATTCACCACCCGCGCAGCCATAGGCACAGCTGACACGCCAGCCGCACCAATTAAGGGGTTAACCTTGCCACCGCTCAGATGGTTCATCAGCTTGGCCATCAGCACACCGGCTGCAGTGCCTATGGCAAAGGCAATTGCCCCTAACCCCAGGATCCCCAGGGTTTCCAGGGTCAGGAATTTATCCGCAGACAATTTTGAGCCCACCGCCAGCCCAAGAAAGATAGTAACAATATTGATTAACTCGTTCTGCGCGGTCTTACTCAGACGATCCACCACACCACATTCACGCATTAAGTTGCCCAGACAAAACATACCAACCAACGGCGTGGCTGTGGGCAAAAACAAAATGGTCAGTAGCAATACGGCCAGCGGGAACAGGATTTTTTCCCGTTTGGAGACAGTGCGTAGCTGCTCCATTTGAATTTCCCGTTCTGCCTGACTGGTGAGGGCTTTCATAATAGGCGGCTGGATAATAGGCACCAACGCCATATAGGAATAAGCCGCCACCGCAATCGCACCAAGCAATTCAGGCGCCAGTTTTGAGGCCAGGAAAATGGCGGTTGGGCCGTCCGCACCACCAATGATGGCAATGGCCGAGGCATCTTTAAGACTAAACTCAAAACCGGGAACTAAATTAAGTAAAATTGCGCCAAACAAGGTGGCAAAAATACCGAACTGGGCAGCCGCACCTAATAACAGCATTCTGGGATTGGCAATCAGTGCGCCGAAGTCGGTCAGCGCCCCTACCCCCATAAAGATCAGCAGCGGAAACACTCCAGTCTCAATACCAACTTCATACACATAGTAAAGCAAACCACCGGGCTCACTGAATCCAGCCAGCGGAATATTGGTGAGAATCGCACCAAAGCCAATAGGCAGCAACAGTAACGGCTCATACTTACGCACAATGGCCAGATACAACAGCAGCAAGCCAACTGCCATCATCACCAGTTGCCCGCCCTCAAAGTTAGCCAGGGCGGTGGACTGCCACAAGATTGTCAACTTCTCCATGTTGTTTTATCCCAGCGTCAGCAAAGGTTGGCCGGATTGCACGGCATCACCGTCATTCACCAGCAGCTCTATCACCCTGCCGTCATGGGCCGCGCGCACTTCGGTTTCCATCTTCATGGCTTCCATCATCACCACAACATCCCCCTTGCTGACCTGACTGCCAGGTTTAACCAGGATCTTAACGATGTTGCCGGCCAGTGGCGCATTCAGAGTTTCCCCTCCCTGCACTGACGTGGCTTGGGGTACCTTTTCCTCACTGCCCGCTTTGATATCTGTCAGTTCCCCACTTTCAGCCACTTCCACCTGATAAACTTTACCATCCACCCGAACCGAATAGACCGCAGGCCCGGTGCTTGGCTGAGTATTCTGTGGTGCTGCTGGTTTACTGGGTTCATTCCCTGGCGCAGGTTCAAAGGCAGCAGGGTTGTTGCGATTTTGCAGGAACTTAAGGCCGACTTGTGGGAACAGTGCATAGGTCAGTACATCATCCACCTGCTCATTGGCCAGTTGAATAGACTTCTGACTGGCAATTTCTTTAAGCTCCTCTGATAGCTTCTGCAGTTCGTCTTCAATCAGATCGGCGGGTCGACATACAATTGGCTTGTCTCCATTGAGTACCCGGGCCTGCAGCTCTGTATTGACCGGGGCTGCCGTGGCACCATACTCCCCTTTCAATACAGCGGCAGTTTCTTTGGTAATGCTTTTATAGCGCTCACCGGTTAGTACGTTCAGCACCGCTTGGCTGCCAACAATCTGCGATGTGGGAGTGACTAACGGAATAAAGCCCAAATCTTCGCGAACCGAGGGGATCTCCTTAAGCACGTCATCCAAACGATCTTCAGCGCCTTGCTCTCGTAGCTGATTTTCCATATTGGTTAGCATGCCGCCTGGCACCTGAGCAATCAGAATACGCGAGTCAACACCACGCAAACTGCCTTCAAATTTGGCGTACTTCTTACGTACTTCCCGGAAATACGCAGCGATTTCCTCAAGCAGTAACATATCCAGCCCGGTATCCCGCTCCGTGCCCTCAACGATGGACACGATAGTTTCGGTCGCCGAATGGCCGTAGGTCATACTCATGGAAGAAATGGAGGTATCCAGCATATCGATGCCCGCATCAATGGCTTTCTGATAAGTCGCCGTGCTTAACCCCGTAGTGGCATGACATTGCATCGCAATAGGAACGGCGACCGCTTGTTTAAGGCGGGTAATCAGTTCTTCACACTCATACGGCTTAAGCAGTCCAGCCATATCTTTGATACAGATGGAATGCACCCCCATATCTTCCAATTCTCTGGCCATGGTCAGCCACAGTTCCAGATTATGTACCGGGCTGACGGTGTAGGAAATGGTGCCCTGGGCATGTGCTCCTACCTCAATAGCGGCCTTAACCGCCGTTTGTAAGTTGCGCACATCATTCATGGCATCAAAAATGCGGAAGACATCTACGCCATTACTGTGTGCCCGTTCAACAAACTTACGCACCACATCATCCGCATAGTGCCGATAGCCAAGCAGATTCTGGCCCCGTAGCAGCATCTGTTGCGGCGTGTTGGGCATGGCTTTTTTCAATTCGCGGATACGTTGCCAGGGGTCCTCGCCCAGGTAGCGAATGCAGGCATCAAAGGTAGCCCCGCCCCAGGATTCCATTGACCAGTAGCCAACCTTATCCAGTTTCTCGGCAATGGGCAGCATATCTTCAAGACGCATACGGGTAGCCAGCAGGGATTGATGGCCGTCACGCAGCACAAGTTCGGTAATAGCGAGTGGTTTGGACATGGTTTCTCCCGTTAGCTTGGATTGCGATATTGATGAATAGCGGCACTGATAGCTGCCACTTCAGCCGCACTGACAGAGGCTGGTACCTGGGTTCTTTTCGGTGTAACCACCGCAGGCTGGGGTTCGGCAAAACGACTGCATAGCCAGCTAATCAGATTAACCACCCCAATCAGCAAGGAAAGAAATAAAAAAACTACCGCCATACCAACCAGCAAGAGCAGGCCAGCATCTAGTAAAAGTGCTTGAATATCGGCATTCATCCCAGCGAGTCCCTGAAAATAAGTGTGCAGATAAGTAACATGGGGATCACTAAAAAACAACCTGACCATCCGGCTAAAAAGCCATAACAAATAACTATTTATTCATTTATTTGGCATATTTAACCACCAAACAGGAAGAATCATGGATTTTTACCTGATGATATATAGCGATTTATCATGGGGTATTGAATATTGGGAATGACTGAGGGTGTGGTATTTGGTCATAGCGAGAATTGAATATGCTTGCTTTCAACACATTCCTTGACCCCTTCATTCGACATACCGAATAAAAGAAAAAGGCTCTGTGGCTTTGTAATAGCTGACTGCGGGGCTCGCGTTACGGCGTGGAAGGACTACGCTGGGCTATCCTGCCCAGCGCTCTGCGGGCCTTCGCTGTACAGCGCGATGTTCAAAAGTGCTCCAGGCATTTTTGTCGAACCTGGGAGGTTTTACTCCGGCATCCTGCCTTCGCCCAAGGGCCAGCTGAAGCTGTTCTAAAACACTCCTGGTGTTTTAGTCACCCCGTCCCTCGACGATCTAAAAGAAAAAGGCCCCGGCTCTTGTTGATAGCTGACCACTACTGACTACGGTGCTCGCGTCACTGCGTGGAAGGATTACGCTGGGCTATCCTGCCCAGCGCCCTGCGGGCCGTCGCTGTAAGGCAGCGACGTTCAAAAATGCTCCTGACATTTTTGTCGAACCTGGGAGGTTCTCACCCCGTCCCACGACGGGATATAAA
>NZ_BAAAEI010000007.1:45908-47177 GCF_039522935.1 Bowmanella denitrificans
ATGGCGCGTGTGGAAGGATTCGAACCTCCGACCGCCTGGTTCGTAGCCAGGTACTCTATCCAGCTGAGCTACACACGCGTGATACTTAAATTCTTTGCTAATAACTGCGAGAAGGCAAGCTTCCCTGTCACAGCGAGCGCGCATTCTACATGGCTGACCGGGAAATGCAATAGTAGCAGCTGATTTTATTTATAATAACGCTGTGACTGGCTAAGGTCTGCTCGGTTTATGTTGAAAAGTGACTTATATTCTAGACTACACCTTGACGAAGAAGGGATACAAATGGATGAGAGCCAATATCATTACCGTGCTGACAGGCTTATTGATAAGCAGCTTGGGAGCGCAGGCCATGGGATTTTTTAAGAAATGTATGTTTTCTGCTGTTGAGGGGACAGTACTGTTGAATGGTAAGCCCGCCGAGGGTGTTAGAGTATTACGCGGATACAGGTGGTCAGCCAATGATGAAGATAAAGAAGATTCATCTACCACAGATAAAAACGGACAGTTTACCCTACCACCAATATACAGCCACTCACTAAGTATCTCTCTGCTTCCAACTCATGAACCAGGCGTAAATCAGTATATGATCTTTGAGTATCAGGGAAAAAAATATGATGCCTGGAGCTTCTATAGAACAAACTATGAATCCGGTGGAGAAATGGGAATGTCCCCTTTGAAACTGAGATGTGAATTAAGCTCGGAATTTACAGAATTCAACGCCGCCGACTCAACAAAAAGTTACTTCGGAATCTGTGAAATTACCAATTAGCCGGAAAATGCAGCTTCCGTCAGGTTACCAGCCAAGGCAAAACGGGTATCGCCGCCCAGGCCCCAATAATAAATTCAGCCGACGGCGGTTAGGGCCTTTGGCCTGGATGCCTGATGATTAAGATGGCTTGATTACTGATAGCTGACAGCGGAGCTCGCGTTACTGCGTGGAAGGATTATGCTGGGCTTTCTGCCCGCCGCCCTGCGGGCCATCGCTGTAGAGCGCGATGTTCAAAAGTGCTCCTGGCATTTTTTGTCGAACCTGGGAGGTTTTACTCCATCTCACGACATACCAAATAAAAGAAATAGGCTCTATGGCTTTGTCATAGCTGACTGCGGTGCTCGCGCGTTACTGCGTGGAAGGATTACGCTGGGCTTCCTGCCCAGCGCCCTGCGGGCCGTCGCTGTAAGGCACGACGTTCAAAAATGCTCCTGGCATTTTTGTCGAACCTGGGAGGTTCTTACCCCGTCCCACGACATACCGAATAAAAGAAAAAGGCT
>NZ_BAAAEI010000007.1:47218-158667 GCF_039522935.1 Bowmanella denitrificans
GTGTGGAAGGATTCGAACCTCCGACCGCCTGGTTCGTAGCCAGGTACTCTATCCAGCTGAGCTACACACGCGTAAACTTTGAATCCTGCGCATTTCCTTCAAAAGGAAATGGCGGAGAGAGAGGGATTCGAACCCTCGATAGGGGTTAACCTATACACCCTTAGCAGGGGTGCGCCTTCAGCCACTCGGCCATCTCTCCTCGATGTGGAGCCGCAGTTTAATGATTCACTGGGGGAAGTCAAACCTTTTTTCCGGACTGGAGGTTTGTTCGTTGAGCATTTGAGCAATTCAGCCAATTTTCATGCAAAACAGAGATTTTTTGACGGTTCAGGGGAAAGTCGAGGGCAAGAAAAAGGCTGGTTACCCAGCCTTCTTTTTCTTATGCATCATCAGATGCGTCGTCACCCGGATACTGAGAGTTTTTCTCAGCCTGGATACGCATATAAATTTCTTCACGATGCACAGATACTTCTTTCGGGGCATTTACGCCAATCCGAACCTGGTTTCCTTTGACGCCCAATACAGTGACGGTCACTTCGTCACCAATCATCAGGGTCTCTCCTACACGACGGGTCAATATAAGCATTCGCTTGCTCCTGTTCCGTTTTTCCAACAAGTCCTTACTTAAAGCTAGCGTAATTCTCTGTTATCACAAGAGATTATCTAGCAGCCGTTCCTTGTTTTCCGTGTCACTGCGAAAAACCGGCCCATTTACTCAAAAAGTGAGCGGCGGATTATAGCTTATCTTCCAGCCATGTCGACACGCTGGACAGAGCCTTGTCGAGATTTTCCGGTTGTGTACCGCCAGCCTGAGCCATATCCGGCCTGCCGCCACCTTTGCCCCCCACTTGCTGGGCAACAAAGTTCACCAGTTCGCCGGCTTTGACTTTGTCGGTGAGATCTTTACTCACGCCAGCAATCAGGCTGACCTTTTCACCTTCCGCTACCGCCAGCATCAACACCCCGGAACCCAGTTTGGTCTTCAGGCTGTCCATCAGGTCGCGCAATGATTTGGCTTCCACACCGTCCAGTTTGGCCGACAGAAGTTTCACGCCTTTTATTTCCACGGCACTGTTAAGCAGATCGGCACCGGCCTGGCTGGCCAGCTTTTGCTTCAACTGCTGAATCTCTTTTTCCAGCCCTTTGGACTGTTCCAGCAATTGCCCAACCCGCTCTGGTAAGCCAGCCAGATCGGATTTCAATTGACCGGCCATACTTTGCAGTTGCGTGCTGTGTTGCTGGCTGAAAGCCAATGCGCCAGCACCTGTCACGGCTTCGATACGGCGCACTCCGGAGGCAATGCCGCTTTCACTGATAATACGGAACAAACCAATATCACCGGTACGCTGCACATGGGTACCACCACATAGTTCCATGGAAAACTCGCCCATGGACACCACCCGCACCTCATCGTCGTATTTCTCACCGAACAGCGCCTGAGCACCGGCCGCTTTGGCATCTTCTATAGCCATCAGCCTGGTGCTGAGATCATGGTTCTGGCGCACCTGCTGGTTCACCAGGCTCTCAATCTCAATAAGTTGTTCGCGACTGACTGCTTCGAAATGGGAAAAATCAAAACGCAGTCTGTCGGGCTGGACCAGCGAGCCTTTCTGGTTAACATGCTCACCCAACACTTGTTTCAATGCGGCATGCAGCAAATGTGTGGCGCTGTGGTTCAGTTTGATAGCCTGACGACGCTCCGCATCGATTTGCGCATCCACCTTATCGCCAACGCGAATGGCTGTTTCGGCGACACCTTTATGGGCAATAGCATTACCCAGTTTGACCGTATCGGTTACCCGAAATACGCCATTTAACAGCTTAAGCACACCAGTATCACCAACTTGCCCACCGGATTCGGCATAAAAGGGAGTGTTATCTAATACCACGATACCCTGTTCACCGACGGCCAGACTGGCCACCGCGCTTTGCAGATTAAACAGCTCCAGCACTTGCGCCATGCCTGCTTCATTGTCATAACCGGTGAACTCAGAACAGTTCTCGCTGGTGAGCTGTGCGTTGTAATCCGCACCAAAGTTGCTGGCCGCCTGCGCGCGTTTGCGCTGCTCGGCCATTGCGGCTTCAAAGCCCTGCTCATCAATGCTGTAGCCTTTTTCACGGGCCACATCATTGGTTAAATCAGACGGGAAGCCGTAGGTATCGTAGAGTTTAAACACCAGCTCACCCGGAATGACCTTGCCATCCAGACTTTCAAGGGCGTCGCTGAGAATTTGCATACCGCGCTCAAGCGTGCGGGCAAACTGCTCTTCCTCGGCTTTAAGCACCCTTTCGATACTGGCCTGCTGGGTTTTCAGTTCAGGATAAGCTGCGCCCATCTGTGTCACCAAAGACGCCACCAGCTTGTAGAAGAAAATATCCTGAGCGCCTAACTTATAGCCATGCCGTACCGCGCGGCGAATGATGCGGCGCAGCACATAGCCACGCCCTTCGTTGGACGGCAGTACACCGTCAGCAATCAAAAAGCCACAGGAACGAATATGATCAGCCACCACGCGCAGGGATTTGTCCTGCAGGTCTTTTGCGCCGGTCACACTGGCGGCATCTTTGATCAAAGCCTGGAATAGATCGATTTCATAGTTGCTGTGCACATGCTGCAAAATGGCAGAGATTCGCTCCAGCCCCATCCCCGTATCAATAGAAGGCTTGGGCAGAGGCTCCATGCTACCGTCGGCCTGACGGTTAAACTGCATAAACACCAGATTCCAGATTTCGATAAAACGATCGCCATCTTCTTCCGGTGTTCCAGGCGGGCCACCCCAGATATGTTCGCCATGATCGTAAAAAATCTCTGAACAGGGACCGCAAGGGCCGGTATCGCCCATTGACCAGAAGTTGTCCGAGGTGCCGATACGAATAATTTTGTCTTTCGGAATACCGATTTCTTTTTCCCAGATTTCAAAGGCTTCGTCATCTTCGGCATACACTGTGACTAATAGCTTGTGTTTGGGCAATTTCAGTTCTTCAGTCAGGAAGTTCCATGCCAGGGCAATGGCTTCTTTCTTAAAATAGTCGCCGAAGCTGAAATTCCCCAGCATTTCAAAGAAGGTGTGATGCCTGGCGGTATAACCGACATTCTCCAGGTCATTATGTTTGCCACCGGCCCGCACACAGCGCTGAGAAGAGACCGCACGCGTGTAAGCGCGCTTTTCCGCCCCCAGGAATACATCTTTAAACTGGTTCATACCTGCGTTGGTGAACAGTAACGTGGGGTCGTCCGCAGGCACCAATGAGCTGCTCGCCACTTTCTGGTGACCATGTTTGGCAAAGTAGTCCAAAAATGCGCTTCGAATTTCAGCAGTGCTAATAGTCATTTAACATCCCGGAGAAAAAAACAGTGAAAAATAAACCTTGAAATCAGTGCGGACAATATCATGAAATCTCGCTGACTGTCAGGTGCAATCATAAGTAAATAAAAGGGCTGCCAGCACCCATTGCGATCTTTTCTGGCACTTCAGTGGCATTGCGCTATCCAATTGCTGAAACTAACAATTATTCTGCTTCACATGCATAACGAATCTGCTCACTGCTAAAGCCTTTGTATTGCAGATAACGCATTCTTTTTTGTTGCTCTTTCCAATCCGTTGCAGGGCGAGAATACTTGCGTTGATACAGCTTTTTGGCCGTTTCAAACCAGTCCACCTGTAATGCTTCAAGTGCCTGCTTAATCTGATAGTCGGCCACTTGTCGCTGCCTGAGCTCGGCCCTGATACGCAGTTCCCCCTGGCCCTTAGCGACCCTTTGCCGAACAAAACTTTCGGCAAAACGTAAATCAGACTGCCAGCCGCGTTCAATAAATTCCTGCAACACTTGTCTGCCCAGCTCTGCGTCCAGTTCCCGTAACGCCAGCTTGGTCAACAATTCGGCCTGACTGTGCTCACGTCTTGCCAGCAGGGATGTCAGGGTTTCCCGGATGATCTTGCGATCAGCATCTGTCATAGTAATCCGCAGTAACATAGTTTCCCCATATATTGTAACGCCGGGTCGGTATGGATTTGAAATTCAGTTTTATCGATAGCCTTAAACGGATCTGTCCTAAAGCGTGGCAAAAGCTGGCGGCTGATGCCGGGCCTTTTCTGCACTATCATTTTTTATCGGCATTGGAGGCGTCTCAGTGTGTGGGCGGCAGTAGTGGCTGGCAACCCAAACATTTACTGATAGAAGACAATCTGGGTATCGCGGCGGTGATGCCACTTTATGAGAAATGGCACAGTTACGGCGAATATGTGTTTGACTTTGCCTGGGCCGATGCTTACGCAGCTCAGGGGCTGAATTACTACCCCAAGTTGCTGGCTGGCATCCCATTTACGCCGGTGCCCGGTGACCGTTTGCTGGTCAGGGCCGATCTTAATGTGCAATTACTGTGGCAAGATGTTGTACGGTATCTGCAGCAGCAATGTCAGCTGCAGCACTACTCTTCGATCCATCTGCTGTTTTTGCAGCAAGCCGATTCAGACCAACTTCAGCCACTGAACTGTGTCCAGCGCCACAGCATTCAGTTTCATTGGTATAACCGCCGTTACCACAACTTCGGCGAGTTCGTTGCCACCTTTAATTCAAGAAAGCGCAAAAACCTGCTCAAGGAGCGGCGTAAACTTGCTGACAGCGGACTGACCTTCAGACGGTTAAGTGGTGCTGACCTCAGTGCTGCAGACATGGACGACTTTTACCAATGCTACTGCAATACTTACCTCAAACGTTCCGGCCATACGGGCTATCTGAATCGCGCATTTTTCAATGCATTGGTGCAAAGTATGCCGGAACAGATGTTGCTGGTGCAGGCCCACAAAAACCAGCAATTGCTGGCTTGTGCTCTGCTTTTTTATGATCACATATGCCTGTACGGCCGCTACTGGGGCTGCATAGAAGAAGTGGACGGGCTGCATTTTGAGCTTTGCTATTATCAGGGCATTGAATTTTGTATAGAGAAAGGTCTGCTCGTTTTTAACCCAGGTACACAAGGAGAACATAAATTACTGAGGGGCTTTGAACCAACCTTATGTTTCAGCAATCATTGGCTGGCCCATGACCGGTTGCACTCGGCAGTGCACAATTTTATTCAACATGAGAAACAGCAACTGGCCAGCTACAAAGATAATGCCATGCAGTTTTTACCTTTTGCCAGAGGCTCACAGCACTCTGGCTGAGCGCATCGCTCAAAAGACTGCTACCTTTTAATAAAAAGTGCTGGCAGTAACTTGTGAAATACTCTGGCTATATCAGTTTTGTACTGCTATTGATTTGTTCCTTTGCTGGCTTCGGCCAAACACTTATTCTTGGCGTATCGGAGCGCCACGAAAGCGGCCTGGCCAGACCTGGCGAGTACCGGTTAGCCTGGCAGTTAACTCAGCAAGTGCTTGGCAACAACCAGGAGTTCAAGCTCACTTTGCAATCAATGCCCTGGGCCTGGTCGCAAAGTCAGTTGCAGCAGGGCAAACTGGACGCATTGTTTTTTGCCGCCATCACCCCAGAGCGGGAGCGATGGGCTCAGTTTACTGCACCATTAGCTATCTCAAGAGCAGGTTTTTTTCGCTTATCCAGCCAGCCCTTTGCAAGTGCCGAACAGATCCGCACATCGGATTTGCTGGTAGGGGTTATTGAGGGCTCGGCACAAAGTCAGTTTCTGCGCGACAGTGGTTACAATAACCTATATGGCTTGGTGGAGAGCGACGCACTGCTGCAATTGCTTAAAGGTGGCAGGGTAAAGCACATCTTTATCGTGGAAACCCTGGCCCGTTATTACTGCAGCGATAAAAGTGGACAGCGACAAAACTTGTGTCTGGAAGCTGGGGACATGCCTATGGAGGCAGGTATTCATATTATGGGGCGCCAGGGTAATGCCAACTTCGGTCGTTTCGCCAGGGCGTTAAACAATGGACTGAACAAACTGGTATCGGAAGACCGGGTTTGGCCGCTATTTGAGCAAAACGGGTTATCCAGACTTAGCTATCAGAAGTGGCAGCAAATCCTTGACCGCCAAATGGCCTTATCGCCTTAAGGCATCTTCTGCCAAACCAATAATTGATTGTTAGCCGGCATCTGTACTCTTTGCCCTAAGCTTAGTGAGGTTCCCGACAGCCAATCCTGCAACTCATTGATATCGCGAATTCCACCATAGCCCTGCGCTTTTAGGTGCAGATCAAATTGCTCATTGCTGTCACTGGTGTACTGACCATCAATATTAAAAGGTCCGTACTGGCAAAATACCCCGCCGCAGGGTAAGTGCTCAGCCACCATCTCCATCATCAATCGGGCTTGCTGCGGCTGCATAATATGTGTGGTATTGGCGGTAAACACCGCATCCGCTTGGGTATCCGGCCAGTCATCTTCACCCACAGTAAAATTTAGCGGGCGACGCAAGTTGTCACAGGGAAACTCATCAATCCAGGCATTAATACCGGCATGATTGTGCGGCATATCACTGCACTGCCAGACTATAGGTGACAGTGACGGGGCAAAATACACCGCGTGCTGGCCTGTGCCGGAACCAATCTCCAGTACATGCCTGACATTACTGAAACGAACCCGCAGAAATTGCAGTATGGGCTGTTTATTATTTTCACAGGCCTGACTAAAAGACTTTGACATACCAGTATCCACAAAACGCTAAACAGAAATCATACCTAAAGCTATTGCATTACCCAACTTATTGCAGTCGACCAATGTTTAAATAATAGACACCAAATGTCAGATATATTTACACAACTTAACCTCCAACGTCGAAGTGGAGCATAAACAATTGTTTTTATATAACTTTCCTTGTTGGCCCAATTTGTGCTTAAAGCGGCAGCGCTATACATATTTCACCAGAAAAAGTTGTTGTTAGTAGGAAGTTAATTGATGTTATCTATTCGTCGCACTTTTGGTGCCGCCATCTTTACTATGTTTTCCCTGCAAGCTAATGCCGGTTTGATTCACCAATTTGATTTTATCAATATGAACGCCCCTGAAGTGTTACCCCAGATTGATATGTACGATGCTGGCTTAGCACTACAGGTGAGCGGCTGGACCACCAGCTTCAATTCTGATGGCGAACAAAAAGAATCCTGGCAGCCGGTTAGCTTTCCCGGTATTTTTTATGCCGACCTCGGTTTGGGTCTGATTTCCTCCGACGATGACGGTCCATTTCTGGATGGTGGCAGCTCATCATATTATGATGAAGATCCTGATGAAGGTTTTCTGCTGGTATTTTCCCATACCGTCTCTTTAGACATGATGTTTTTTGAAGGTGTCGGCAGATCAGATGATATCAATATTTCCCTGGTAGATTTCAGCAGCGGTATACCTGAGTTGCAGATAAGCTTCCATGACATTGAACCAGAGTTTGGTGTAATAGCCGCAAACGACCCGTCAAGTGCTCTGGTTGGTAAGGCATTTATGCTGTGGGTTGACGGAGATGATGATTCCGTTGCCTTGGCGGGCTTACAGGTCACCCGCGTTCCTTTGCCTGCCACTGCCCCGCTGATGGCGCTGGGCCTGGTGATGTTACGCAGGTTCCGTCGCGGCTAAGAACACCGATTCACTTGGCTCTCAGCACAAATATCCAAGTCTGCTAAAGTCGCCGCCGCAAACTATCGGGCGGCGCTTTGTCCCACCTTCAGTGACTTTAATCTACTCAGAAAATCTTGCCCTTGTGGCCCCTCTATCGGCGCCCAGGCGGCAAAGTCTTTATCCTCCATCGCCTGGCAAGGGCCCTGTTTAACTTCAAAAAAGGTCGCGGGTTCATCACCAGGCACAACGGTATGCCAGGTGTTAGCCGGGATCTCCAGCCCCCTGAGTGGGCCATCAGCATTGAGTTCATACCTTTGTAGTAACTTTGCCGACTCATCAAAGATCAAGAATGCCACTTGCCCCTGCAACATCAAAAAGCATTCCCATTTTTCCAACTGACTATGCCGGTGCGGACGTACATAAGAGTCTGGCATCAAGGTAATAAACAGCCTTTGTACCGGGTCATTCAAATCCTGATGAATATTGTGATTTAACCGCCGTCTGGGGCTCTCATTGGCCCCCTGTTGAAGCGATTGAAACAATTCTTGGTTAAAAAATTTTACAGACACTAACCTTACACCATCTATTTCAATGAACTGTCAGTAATGACTGACACGAGTACAGAGCCAATCTTATGAAAATACTTCAAGTAATCACAATAATACTATGTGTATTAGCCTATGGCGTTGAAGTTGAAGCAAAAGCATGTAAAAAAGGTAAGCCTTGTGGGAATTCATGTATCTCTAAAAACAAGACTTGTCGAATTGGAACAACGCACTATTCACCGAAGAGAGTCTACAGCTTTCCTCAGTCGTCAAAAGACCCCGCCTCACCCAGCAGCCCCTCAGTGTCTTATGGCCAGCCTTATCAATATGATGACAAGACACCAGCTCGTTCTAAAACATACGCGGTCAAAGCATCGAGCCTAAATGTAAGAGAAAAGCCAAGCACTACCGCGAAGATTATAGGCACTCTTACTAGAGGAAATAAAATTCCTGTCTTCGATGTTTCTGGAGAATGGGGTGCAGTTATTTACAAAGGGGAGATTGGTTGGATACATCTAAATTTTCTAGAATGAGGGAGCTCATGCTCCCTCCCTGACAACTGACATCTAACAACGGCTAACTTAAATTCGGCGCCAGCCACTTCTCAGCAGTCTGCGTATCCCAGCCCTTGCGCTGCGCATAGTCTGCCAACTGGTCGGCTTGAATCTGCGCTACGGCAAAATACTTACTTTGCGGATGGGCAAAATACCAGCCGGATACCGAAGCTCCGGGCCACATGGCATAGCTGGATGTCAGTTGCATACCGATCCGGCGCTCTACATCCAACAAATCCCAGATTTTCTGCTTCTCGGTGTGTTCAGGGCAGGCTGCATAGCCGGGCGCCGGGCGAATACCCTGATACTTCTCGCGGATCAACTCATCGTTATCCAGGTTTTCATCCGCTGCATAGCCCCAGATTTCCTTGCGTACCTTTTCATGCAGATACTCGGCAAAGGCTTCTGCTAAGCGGTCAGCCACGGCTTTAACCATAATAGCGTTATAGTCATCCCCTGCAGCTTTATAGGCATCGGCCAGCTCATCTTCACCAATGCCGCCGGTAACGGCAAAGGCGCCGGTATAGTCGGCAATGCCACTGTCTTTGCTGGCAATAAAATCACTCAGGCAGTAATTGGGAAAATCCGCCTTCTCGGTTTGCTGGCGCAAATGACAAGCCCGGCTCAGCACCCGGCTACGGCTTTCATCTGCGTAAATTTCAATATCATCGCCAACCCGGTTGGCCGGGAAGATGCCTACCACCCCTTTGGCCTGAATTTCGCCAGATTGAGCAAAACGATCGAGCATGGTATTGGCATCGGCAAACAGTGTTTTTGCCTCTTCGCCCACTACCTCATCGTCAAAGATACGCGGGTATTTACCGGCCAGTGACCAGGTCAGGAAAAACGGTGTCCAGTCAATATAGCGGCGCAATGTAGCAATATCCGCCGTGACTTCCTGCACGCCAGGTTGATTGGGCGACTTGGGTTGATAGTCGCTAAAGTCCAGTTTGACGTCATTAGCACGGGCCTGCTCCAAGGAAACAGGTTTGGTACGCGGCTTTTTACGGGCATGCTGCTCACGAACTTTGGCATATTCCAGTGACAGCTCAGCGGCAAAATCGGCGCGCCCTGTAGCTGAAATCAGTTTCTGACACACCCCTACCGCGCGGGACGCGTTAGGCACATACACCACAGGGCCATGATAATTCTGTTCAATTTTTACCGCGGTATGGGCTTTGGACGTGGTCGCGCCGCCAATCAGCAAAGGTAATTCAAAACCCTGACGCTGCATTTCCTTGGCCACATGCACCATTTCATCCAGCGACGGGGTGATCAAACCGGATAAGCCAATCATATCGGCCTGTTGTTCGCGGGCGGTTTGCAGAATCTTCTCGCACGGCACCATCACACCAAGGTCAATCACCTCGAAGTTATTACATTGCAGCACCACACCAACAATATTCTTGCCGATATCGTGGACATCGCCTTTTACCGTGGCCAGCAGGATCTTGCCGTTGGAGGAACCGGCACTTTTTTCCTTTTCAATATAAGGCTGCAGGTAAGCCACCGCGCGCTTCATAACCCGCGCCGATTTGACCACCTGCGGCAGGAACATCTTGCCCTCGCCGAACAGGTCGCCCACCACATTCATGCCGTCCATTAACGGCCCTTCGATCACATGCAGGGGTTTCTCGGCTTGCTGGCGGGCCGCCTCGGTGTCTTCTTCGATAAAATCGGTAATACCTTTTACCAGCGCATGTTCCAGGCGTTTGTTCACCGGCCAGCTGCGCCATTCCTGGGTTTCTTTTTCTACCTCTTTACCGTCGCCTTTGTATTTGGGCGCCAGTTCCAGTAACCGGTCGGTGGCATCGGGGTGACGATTAAGAATGACATCCTCGACGGCTTCTCGCAGTTCCTGGGGAATGTCGTCATATACCGCCAACTGCCCGGCGTTAACAATGGCCATATCCATCCCGGCCTTGATGGCATAGTAAAGAAACACCGAGTGCATGGCCTCGCGCACCGGTTCGTTGCCGCGAAACGAGAATGACACGTTAGACAGGCCGCCGGAAATATGCGCATGGGGCAGATGCTGACGAATCTTGCGGGTGGCATTGATAAAGTCCACCGCATAGTTGTTGTGCTCTTCAATGCCGGTAGCCACCGCAAAGATATTCGGGTCAAAAATAATATCTTCCGGGGCAAAGCCGATCTTCTCGGTGAGCAGCTTGTAACTGCGCTGACAAATTTCAAATTTACGCGCTTCGGTATCGGCCTGGCCAGTTTCATCAAAGGCCATCACCACAGTAGCAGCGCCATAACGCTTAATCAGTTTGGCCTGATGCAGAAACTGCTCCTCGCCTTCCTTAAGACTGATGGAGTTAACAATGGCCTTGCCTTGCACGCACTTCAGGCCCGCCTCTATTACCGACCATTTGGACGAGTCGATCATCACCGGCACCCGGCTGATATCCGGCTCGGAGGCAATCAGGTTCAAGAAACGCACCATGGCGACTTCTGAGTCCAACATGGCTTCGTCCATGTTGATGTCGATCACCTGGGCACCGTTTTCCACCTGCTGACGGGCCACATCCAGGGCGGTTTCATAGTCTCCTTCCAGAATCAGGCGTTTAAAGCGGGCGGAGCCTGTGACGTTGGTACGCTCGCCGACGTTAATAAAGTTGGCGCTGGCTTGTTGAGTCATGCTTACCTCGGTCTGTTACTGTACAAAGGGCTCTAGGCCGGACAGGCGTAATCTGACCGGCAGCTTTGGCGCGGTTCTTGGCGCTTTACCCGCGACGGCATCGGCCAGCACACGAATATGCTGAGGCGTGGTGCCACAACAGCCACCGACTATGTTGAGCATTCCGGCATCGGCCCATTCACGAATATGTACCGCCATTTCTTCGCCGTCCATATCGTATTCGCCAAATTCATTGGGCAGACCGGCATTGGGGTGGGCAGATACCGCACATTCGCACACATCACTGAGCTCCTGCACATACTGGCGCAGCAAATCCGGCCCCAGAGCGCAATTAAGACCAAAGGACAGCGGCTTTATATGGCGCAGTGAATAATAAAAAGCTTCGGTGGTTTGCCCGGACAGGGTACGCCCCGACGCATCGGTGATCGTGCCTGAGATCATCACCGGCAAACGTTGCTGGCGTTTTTCAAATACATTTTCCACCGCAAAGGCGGCTGCTTTGGCATTTAAGGTATCAAAGATGGTTTCAATCAGAATAATATCTGCACCGCCTTCCATCAGGGCCTGAGTGGCCTCTTCATAGGCTGCTACCAACTCATCAAAGGTGACATTACGTTTGCCTGGATCATTCACATCTGGCGAGATTGAGGCGGTGCGGTTAGTGGGACCTAACACCCCGGCGACATAGCGGGGGCGTTCAGGCGTACTGTATTTGTCGCAAGCCTGCCTGGCCAAACGGGTGGCCTCAAGATTAATTTCATACACCAGCGCCTGCATATCATAATCCGCCATGGCGATAGAGGTGGCGTTAAAGGTGTTGGTTTCCAGAATATCGGCCCCTGCAGCCAGATACTGTTCATGAATGTCAGAAATAATCTCTGGCTGGGTTAATACCAGCAAATCATTGTTGCCCTTGATATCCATATGCCAGTCGGCAAAACGCTGTCCGCGATAATCGGCTTCTTCCAGCTTATGCTGCTGGATCATGGTGCCCATGGCGCCATCCAGGATCAGGATGCGCGATTTCAGGGCCTCTTCGATGGGCTTAAGCTTCAACTAAACAATCCTCTTTATGCCTTTCAGGCAATATCCGACAGGTTATACGGGGTTTCCTGATACACATAGTAATTCAGCCAGTTGGTGAACAACAAATTACCATGGGAGCGCCAGGTGACCAATGGCGGCTTGCCAGGGTCATCGCCAGGGAAATAATTATCCGGCACAGCAGGCGACAGGCCACTATCCAGATCGCGCTGATATTCACCTGCCAGGGTATCAGGGTCATATTCTGGGTGACCGGTAACAAATACCAAACGCTTGTCCTTACTGGCTGCCAGGTAAACCCCGGCCTTGTCTGAGGTGGCCAGTACCTTGATATCCGCTAATGACAAATAGGTGTCTGTCGGAATTTCCCCAAAACGGGAATGGCAGGCGTTGAATACCGGGTCGAAACCGCGCAGCAGTTCATCGTGCTCCTGATTAACCTGATGCACAAACACGCCAGAGAGCTTATTTTCGCGCAGACGCCGGTCAATACCATAGTAATGGTACATGGCTGCATGGGCGGCCCAGCACAAAAACAGGGTGGACTGCACATGGCGTCGTGCCCAATCCAGTACCGATTGCATCTTATCCCAGTACTTAACATCTTCATAATCCAGCAAGGCAAGCGGTGCGCCGGTGACAATCAGCCCGTCATACTTCTTCTGCGCCACATCTTCAAACTGGTGATAAAACGCATCCATATGGGCTTTCGGGGTATTCTTCGGTGCTTCGTTGTCAATCCGAATTAAATCCACATTGATTTGCAATGGCGTATTGGACAGCAGTCGCAACAGTTGCACTTCGGTCTCAATCTTATTCGGCATCAAATTCAGAATACCGACTTCCAAAGGACGAATATCCTGATGGGCCGCACGGTCCATCCCCATCACAAAAATGTTCTCTTCGCCTAAAACATCTTGTGCAGGTAAGTCATTGGGTATGCGAATTGGCATGGTAGTGCTCCGAACAAGTGAACGAATAGGCCGCCCCGGCGCTATGGCGATCTTGCCAAGACGTCTGGAAATGTCAACCTCTTTACGTCTAGACGTCCAAAACAAGTATAATAAGATGGAAATCAAAGTTCACAGTCTGTCTTTGCAGTACGTCAGCGCCGCCATTACCGCGCGTGCAGAGGATCGGTTTGTAAAAGGTGACTTTTAAATCAAGAGTAAAACCTATAGCTTATACACCTGTTAAAAGACCCTGA
This sequence comes from Bowmanella denitrificans, assembly GCF_039522935.1. Lineage (NCBI taxonomy): Bacteria > Pseudomonadati > Pseudomonadota > Gammaproteobacteria > Alteromonadales > Alteromonadaceae > Bowmanella > Bowmanella denitrificans. Next base: position 60,725 of record NZ_BAAAEI010000007.1, read on the forward strand.
AGGACCAGATAGCGTGAACTGGCAACTGGCTAGACAATTTCCTTCCCTGGTGTGGATTATGATCCTGGGGGTATTCTTTTCACGTGGTACCTTCTTTATGGTCTGGCCCTTCATGGCCATTATGCTTTACCAGAAGTTCAACCTGAACGAATGGCAAGTGGGCCTGACCATGACCTTGTCTGCCGTATCGGCCGTATTGGTGGGGTTTTACGCCGGGGCACTCACCGACAGGCTGGGGCGTAAAACCATGCTGATCACTGCCGGGGTGCTGGCAGTACTGGCTTTCAGTCTGCTTGCCGTTGCCGATCAGGTACTGCTTTATGCTATCTGCATGACCTTTTGCGCCATTAGCCGGGAGATTTGGGAACCACCAGCCAAAGCCATCATCAGCGATATGCTGCCAAGCAGTGAAATGCGTGAGATGGCTTTTCAGTTACGCTACTTTTCCATCAATGTGGGTGCGGCACTGTTTCCCCTGGCGGGCGTATGGCTGGGTTTTTCCGGCCAGCAGCATACGTTTTTTGCCGTTGCAGCCGTGTATCTTATTTTGCTATGGGTTGTCTGGTGGGGGTTTCGTCGTCCTTCGTCCCCCAAAACTGCGACAGCCAGCATTGTGCCCCTCAGACAGATATTAACCGTACTTAAGCAGGATAAGCTGTTTTTGCTGCTGGTTGCCGCCAATACTTTAGTGGCATTTGTCTTTGCGCATATGGACTCATCCCTGGTTCAGTATCTGAGTCGTGAAGGATTGGACAACGTGGTGCAGTTAGTTGGCACCCTGATTTTCACCAACGGTATGACGATCGTCTGTTTCCAATTTGTGATGGTAAGACTGATGCAAAAGCGCAGTTTGACTCACAGGGTGCAAGTAGGCATGGTACTGCTGACACTCTCCCAGTTAGGTTATGCCCTTAATCCGGTAGAATGGTATTGGGGTTGGATAGTTGCCACCTTTCTACTGAGCCTGGGCGAATGTGTGCTTTTTCCTACCATGAATATTCAAATCGATCGCATTGCGCCGCCCAATATGCGCGGGGTTTACTACGGGGCTGCGGCTATCTATTCGCTGGGATTTGCTATTGCACCTTATATCGGTGGTCTGCTGCTCAAGGCCTATGGCGGCCCCGCACTGTTTCTTTGCACGAGCTTTTGCTGTTTGGCGGTGTTCGTTCTTTATCAACAGGTTAGACGGGCTGAACGACAAGCATTGCAGTTGTCTGACGGGCCATTGGAGAATCAGGGATGATTAAACTTCTGCAGCATTTACCCCTTGTGTGGGTACTGTGGTCACCTTTTCTGATGGCCAAGCCAACATCCTTAGTAGCTGCGGCCCAGGCCCGCACCCAGATTGAAGTTCATTATAATGGTAGTTACCGCAAGCTGGCCTATCCAGGCGGCGATGTGCCTGACAATATCGGTGTTTGTACCGACCTGATTATCCGCAGCTATCGCGCACTTGGTGTGGACCTGCAACAATTAGTGCACGAGGATATGCTGGCTAATTTTTCCTTATATCCATCCAAACGCATCTGGGGCTTGCAAAAACCTGACAGCAATATTGACCACAGACGAGTCCCCAACCTGCAGGTATTTTTCAGTCGACAGGGCCTGACATTGCCAAATTCACAGGATAAATCAGACTATCAGCCCGGCGATTTGGTGACCTGGATGTTGCCAGGCAATCTGCCTCATATAGGTATAGTCAGTACCAGTAAAGCCGCAGATGGAACACCATTAGTACTGCACAATATCGGCGCAGGGCCAGTAGAGGACAACCGGCTGTTCAGCTTTCCTATCACCGGACATTACCGCTATTTTCATCAGTCTTCCAACCAACAAAACTGATAAAAGTGAAGCCGTATTATTAATATCTGAAAACAAAAAGGCCCGAAAACGGGCCTTTCTCACAAACAAGCTAATGCTTACAGTACATCTTCAGAAACGCCTTCCTCGGCTTTAACTGTTTTAGCCAATAACAGTTTGTCACGCAGTTGCTTTTCAATCGCCTGAGCAATCTCCGGTTTTTCCTTCATAAATTTTACTGCGTTGGCCTTACCCTGGCCGATACGTTCGCCATTATAGCTATACCAGGCCCCGGCTTTTTCCACGAACTTGTGCAGCACGCCCATGTCCACCAGCTCGGCTTCTTTGCTGATCCCTTCGCCGTACATAATATTAAATTCGGCCTGCTTGAAGGGGGGAGCCACTTTGTTTTTTACCACCTTCACGCGGGTTTCGCTGCCAACCACTTCATCCCCCTCTTTCACCGCACCAATACGGCGGATATCCAAGCGAACCGAGGCATAAAATTTCAGAGCATTACCACCAGTGGTGGTCTCGGGGTTGCCGAACATCACACCAATTTTCATACGGATCTGGTTGATAAAAATACATAGGGTATTGGAGCGCTTAATATTACCGGTCAGCTTACGCAGTGCCTGCGACATCAGACGAGCCTGTAACCCTACATGAGAGTCACCCATTTCACCTTCAATCTCAGCTTTAGGCGTCAGGGCTGCCACTGAGTCTACTACCACCACATCCACGGCGCCTGAACGCACCAACATATCGCAAATTTCCAGCGCCTGTTCACCGGTATCCGGCTGAGATACCAGCAGCTCTTCCACATTCACGCCAAGCTTACCAGCATAAACAGGGTCAAGTGCATGCTCGGCATCCACGAATGCGCAGGTTTTACCCATTTTCTGGGCCTGGGCAATCACTTGCAGTGTTAAGGTAGTTTTACCAGAAGATTCAGGACCGTAGATTTCCACTACCCGGCCACAAGGCAGGCCGCCAATCCCCAGCGCCACATCCACACTCAAAGAGCCAGTGGAAATAGCTTCAATATCCATCGCCTGGTTATCGCCCAGACGCATGATGGCACCTTTACCGAATTGTTTTTCAATTTGTCCCAGGGCGGCTGACAAGGCCCTGGCTTTATTATCTTCCATTGGTCGCTCCTTCTCTGAGCAGGTTGACAGTCGTCATTTATTGAATGCAAGTATACTGTATAGCCATACAGTTACAAGAGCTTGATGGAAAATTTGTGTAGATTGGCGTTTAATAGGGTGCCGCCCCTGCGGCTATACCAACAAGGGCGGTGCCTGGCGGCGATGCTGTTACTTAGAGAATCCTCTATTGCCATAACGTCTGGCAAACTTCTCTATGGGTAAACCATTGCATTGCACGTCGTCAACCCTACCATTAAACATACTTTGCTTAACCTTCTCATAGACCTCCCTAGAGGTCACTGCAGCAAAGCACAGCTCGGATTCGCGGCTATCCTGAGTCTTCTCGAAGGTGTACACCACAACAGATTTGCCCGAGGTGTTGTCGCGGTATTTCTTGGCAAATTCTTTTAAGGTCATGCCGTTACAGCTGAAGGTTTGCAATTCTGTTTGGTTAAATCCAAATTCTTCAGCTTTGGCTTCCATTGCAGCATCAGATTCAGCAGCAGCAATGCAAATCGCAGTTAAATTGGAATTGTCGCCACTAACCAAATCAGCAGCCAAAGTGAATGGACTGGTGCACAGCGCCACAACGGACAAAACAAGGAGTGATTTTTTCATTATTGGGTTTCCCAGATTGAATAATTATTATCATTAACAGTCGGTCAAGTGGAACCGATGTTAATTAAACCTAATCCAGGAATACCAGTTACGCAAAATCATCCATAAAATAACCATTAATCAACTGGTTGCTGTTCAATAACAGGCCATTCTGAGCGAACTTAGCGCCCATATGTCAGTATGGATACTTGTTGCTTGCTGCCGGCCCAAGTGCAACCGTTAACGAATAGCTTCAGCCCCAAACCTCAGGGCAAATTCCACCGCTTGCTGGCGAATTTGCTGTCTATCGCCCTCAAAGCGCTGCAGAACACTTTTTGTTTCGCCCTTCAAGGCCAAGCCAAACCACACAGTGCCAACCGGCTTCTCCGGGCTGCCACCATCCGGGCCCGCAATACCGCTTACGGCAATGGCCATGTCAGCCTTGGCGGCATTTAATGCCCCCTGAGCCATTTCTTCGACGGTCTGGGCTGATACTGCGCCGTGCACCACCAGGGTGTCAGTTTGCACACCAAGTAAATCCTGCTTGGCCTGATTAGAGTAGGTGATAAAGCCGCGTTCAAACCAGGAGGAACTTCCAGAGACGCTGGTAATGGCGTATCCTATGCCCCCTCCGGTGCAGGATTCAGCGCAGGTCATTGTCCAACCCTTTTGTTTAAGGGTGTCGCCCAACTCACCGGCCAGGCGCAGGCTCGTTTCTGTCGTCATCTTTTCTAATCCCGACAATAACAAAGAATAGCGTCATTATGCCCTCTGATAATTTTGCCATGCAAGCCGGTCTTTTTAACCAACAGCAGCTCGCCCAGCATACGCCGATGATGCAGCAATATCTGCGCATCAAATCTGAACACCCGCAGATTCTTTTGTTCTATCGTATGGGTGACTTCTATGAACTGTTCTACGACGACGCCAAACGGGCCGCCCAGTTGCTGGACATCTCGCTGACGGCCAGGGGTAAATCCGGCGGCGATCCGATTCCCATGGCCGGTGTGCCTTACCATGCCGTGGAAGGCTATCTGGCCAAATTGGTCAAACTGGGACAATCCGTGGCGATTTGTGAGCAGGTTGGTGACCCGGCCACCAGCAAAGGGCCGGTGGAACGCAAAGTAACCCGTATAGTCACCCCAGGCACTATCACCGATGAGGCACTTTTAGAAGACCGGCGAGACAACTTGCTGGCTGCTGTTTGGCAAGACAAGGCCGGTTTCGGCTACGCCACGCTGGAGTTATCCAGTGGCCGTTTCAGCCTCTGTGAACTGAAAAACGAAGAAGCCCTGCAAGCAGAATTACAGCGCACCCAACCCGCTGAGCTGCTGTATCCCGAAGGCATGGCAGCATTTAACCTGATTGAACAACGTCGTGGCCTGCGTCGCCGCCCTCAATGGGAGTTCGATCTGCAAACCGCCATTACCCAGTTGAACCAACAGTTCGGCACCCGCGAATTAAGCGGCTTTGGTGTAGAAAAAGCCGAGTTGGGTCTGTGCGCCGCTGGCTGCGTAATGCAATATGTCAAAGATACACAGCGTGCCGCCCTGCCGCATATTCGCGCCATTCGTCTGGAAACTCAGGCGGATACCGTGCAAATGGACGCCGCCACCAGGCGAAATCTGGAATTGACTCAGAATCTTGCCGGGGGCATCGAAAATACCCTGGCATCGGTACTGGACAAAACCAGCACCGCCATGGGCAGCCGCTTATTGCAGCGCTGGATCCACCGTCCACTCACCAATATTCAAACCCTGAAGCAAAGGCAAGACTGCATTCGGGCCCTGATAGACGCCGATATCAGCGAACTGAAAGACTATCTGAAGCAGGTCGGCGACATGGAACGGGTATTAGGGCGTCTGGCTTTGCGTAGCGCCCGGCCCAGAGACTTTGCCCGTCTGCGCCAGGCTTTTGCTCAGCTCCCTGCTATTCGTACTTTTTTGGCCAGCCTGGACTGTCCGCCTATGGACAACCTAGGCAGGGAAATCAACGAATTTCCGGCCCTGCTCGACTTACTGGAACGGGCAATTATCGACAACCCGCCGGTCCTGATCCGTGATGGCGGCGTGATAGCCCCCGGTTTTAACGCCGAATTAGACGAACTCCGAGCACTGTCCAAAGGTGCCACAGATTATCTGGAGCGTTTGGAAGAAAGGGAAAAACAGCGTACTGATATTCCCACTCTGAAGGTCGGCTTTAATAAGGTGCATGGCTACTATATCGAAGTCAGTCGCGGCTACGCCGATCTGGTGCCACCAGAATATGTACGTCGTCAGACCCTGAAAAACAATGAACGCTACATTATTCCTGAGTTGAAGGAGTATGAAGACAAGGTTCTGACCAGTCAGGGCCGCGCCCTGGCCCTGGAAAAGCAACTTTACGATGCGCTGTTTGATGAATTGCTGCCACAACTGTTTGAATTACAGCTTAGCGGTGCTGCGCTGGCCGAACTGGATGTATTGAGCAATCTGGCCGACTGCGCCCTGCGTTTTGATTACCAGCGTCCACAGTTCAGCGAAGAGCCAGGTATCCAATATGATCGCGGCCGCCATCCGGTGGTGGAACAGGTGCTTAACGACCCTTTTATTGCCAATCCACTGGCCCTTGGCAATCAGCGCCGCATGCTGATTATTACCGGGCCGAATATGGGCGGTAAGTCTACCTATATGCGCCAGACCGCTCTGATTGTGCTGATGGCGCACATGGGCAGCTTTGTGCCAGCCGAAAATGCCCGGCTTGGCCCGGTGGACCGAATCTTTACCCGCATTGGCGCATCAGATGATTTGGCTTCCGGTCGCTCCACCTTTATGGTGGAAATGACCGAAACCGCCAATATTCTGAATAATGCCAGTGCCAACAGCCTGGTACTGATGGATGAAATCGGCCGCGGCACCAGTACCTATGACGGCCTATCACTGGCCTGGGCCACGGCCTGTTATCTGGCCGAAAAGATTCATGCCTTTACCTTGTTCGCCACCCATTATTTTGAAATGACGCAACTGGCTGACAGCATGCAACAGCTGGCCAATGTACATCTGGATGCGGTGGAACATGATGATGGCATTAGCTTTATGCACGCCGTGCAGGAAGGCGCAGCGGACCGGAGCTACGGTTTGCAAGTGGCCATGCTGGCTGGCGTACCTAAGCCCGTGATTCTGGCAGCCAAGGCTAAATTGCAGGAACTGGAGCGGAATGAGTCCCAGCCGTCGGGTAACATCGCCCCTGCCCCGCCAGCCCAATTGGACTTTATTCAGCAACAAGACCCGCTACGCAAGCATCTTAAGCGCCTGAATCCAGATGAACTTAGCCCCAGGCAGGCATTGGATATGCTGTATGAATTGAAACGCCTGGCCCAGGATTAACCTCTGCCACTTGCAGGGCGCAGCCTGGCTTCGCCCTGCATGTCTCTCACTGCGCTGACCATGCAAGATTTCGACCTGATTCTGGTGTTTTAGATTGAGAGATATCCGCTATTTGCGTATACTGTTTTCCCGTCCTGATAAGAATTCCACGCGCCTCCATGCTATCCACTTCTGGTGGATTCGTTTGCGTTGTGGCATGGATTTTCGATTAACTCCCAAGTCTTAGGTTTCGCATGACAAACTATATTTTCGTGACGGGTGGTGTGGTTTCATCACTGGGTAAAGGTATTGCTGCCGCTTCCCTGGCTGCTATTCTGGAGGCCCGGGGCCTGAAAGTAACCATGCTGAAACTGGATCCTTATATCAACGTGGATCCAGGCACCATGAGCCCAATTCAACACGGTGAGGTGTTTGTTACCGATGATGGCGCCGAAACCGATCTGGATTTGGGCCATTACGAACGCTTTATCCGCACCCGCATGACCAGCCGCAACAACTTCACCACCGGTCGGGTGTATGAAGAAGTGATCAAACGCGAACGTCGTGGCGACTATCTGGGTGCCACCATTCAAGTTATTCCGCATATTACTAATGAAATCAAGCGCCGGGTGATTGAAGGTGCCGAAGGTGTGGATGTCGCCATTGTCGAAATTGGTGGCACAGTGGGTGATATTGAATCCCAGCCCTTCCTGGAAGCTATTCGTCAACTAGGCACTGAAATTGGCCGCGAGCGCGCCATGTACATGCATTTGACCCTGGTGCCTTATATGGCCGCCTCTGGTGAAGTGAAAACCAAGCCGACTCAACACTCAGTGAAAGAGCTGCGCAGCATTGGTATTCAACCGGATATTCTGGTCTGTCGCTCCGAAGCCCAGTTACCGGCCAATGAACGTTCAAAAATCGCCCTGTTTACCAATGTGGCAGACAAAGCGGTTGTCAGCTTAAAAGATGTAGACAGTATCTACCGCATCCCAGCCATGCTGAAATCTCAGGGCCTGGATGAATTAGTGGTTAAACGTTTTGGCCTGAGCTGCCCGGAAGCCGACCTGGCAGAATGGGAGCAGGTGCTATACGCCGAGTCCAATCCCAATGGCGAAGTGACCATTGGCATGGTGGGCAAATATGTGGCGCTGCCGGATGCCTATAAGTCAGTGAATGAAGCATTAAAGCACGCCGGGTTAAAAAACCGCCTGACGGTCAATATCCAGTATATTGATTCGCAGGACATTGAGAGCAAAGGCACAGACTTACTGGCTGGCCTGGATGCTATTCTGGTGCCCGGCGGTTTCGGTGAACGGGGTATTGAAGGCAAGATTGCCGCGGCCCGCTACGCCCGTGAGAATAAAGTACCGTATCTGGGTATCTGCCTGGGTATGCAAGTGGCGGTGATTGAATACGCCCGTAATGTGGCTGGTCTTGAAAATGCCAACAGCACCGAGTTTGATACCAGTACGCCAAACCCGGTGGTAGGCCTGATTACCGAGTGGCTGGATGCCGACGGCAGCACCGAAACCCGCACCGAAAATTCCGATCTGGGTGGTACCATGCGACTGGGTAGCCAGTTGTGCCATTTGATCAAAGGCAGTAAAGTGCATGCCATGTACGGCAGCGAAACGATTTATGAGCGTCATCGCCACAGATACGAAGTAAACAATAACCTGCGTCCACAAATCGAGGCAGCGGGTCTGAAAGTGACGGGATTGTCCACCGACAAGCGTTTAGTCGAAATCATCGAAATAGATGATCATCCATGGTTTGTCGCCGGCCAGTTCCACCCTGAGTTCAACTCTACCCCGCGCGATGGTCATCCTTTATTTGAAGGGTTTGTGGCCGCCGCCGGGCAACATCATAAAAGCAATAATTGATGGGCGTAGCCTGCTACGCCTGAGCGAATAATAATATCGCCCAGCCGGGCGATTTATCTTTTATATTCAGAGGCAACAATGTCACAAATCAGTAAGATTATTGGCCGCGAAGTGATGGACTCACGCGGTAACCCCACGGTTGAAGCAGAAGTTTATCTGGCCAGCGGCGCCTGGGGCCGTGCTTGTGCCCCCAGTGGTGCCAGCACCGGCTCCCGTGAAGCACTGGAGTTGCGTGACGGTGACAAAAGCCGTTACCTGGGCAAAGGCGTATTAAAAGCCGTCGCTGCAGTGAATAATGATATCCAGGCAGCCCTGCTGGGTAAAAACAGCCACGATCAACAAGCTATTGATGCCGTGATGATTGAGCTGGATGGCACCGAAAACAAAGAGAAACTGGGTGCTAATGCCATTCTGGCCGTGTCACTGGCCAACGCCAAGGCCGCCGCCATGGATAAAAACATTCCGCTTTATCAGCATATTGCCGAACTGAACGGTACGCCGGGTCAGTACAGCATGCCGGTGCCAATGATGAATATCATCAATGGTGGTGAGCACGCCGATAATAACGTGGACATTCAGGAGTTTATGGTACAGCCCGTGGGCGCGGCCAGCTTCCGTGAAGCCCTGCGTATGGGTGCCGAGATCTTCCACAGCCTGAAAAAAGTGTTGTCAGCTAAAGGCCTGAATACCGCCGTGGGTGATGAAGGTGGCTTTGCTCCTAACCTGAAATCTAATGAAGAAGCCCTGGCCGTAATTGCTGAAGCGATTGCTGCCGCCGGTTACGAGCTGAATAAAGACGTGACCCTGGCGCTGGACTGCGCGGCCTCCGAGTTCTACCACGATGGCAAATACGACCTGAAAGGTGAAGGCAAAGTATTTGACTCAGAGTCTTTCGGCGATTACCTGGCTGAACTGACCACCAAGTACCCTATCGTGTCTATCGAAGACGGTCTGGACGAAAGCGACTGGGACGGCTGGGCCAGCCTGACCAAGAAGATTGGCAACAAAGTGCAGTTGGTGGGTGACGACTTGTTTGTGACCAACACCAAGATCTTAAAGCGCGGTATCGACAACGGCATCGCTAACAGCATTCTGATTAAATTTAACCAGATTGGTTCACTGACCGAAACCCTGGAAGCCATTCGTATGGCCAAGGAAGCCGGTTATACCGCGGTGATTTCGCACCGTAGTGGCGAAACAGAAGATGCCACTATTGCCGATCTGGCTGTAGGTACCGCCGCAGGTCAAATTAAAACAGGTTCATTGTGCCGTTCTGACCGCGTTGCCAAGTACAACCAATTGCTGCGTATCGAAGAGCAATTAGCTGGCAATGTGGCCTATCATGGCCGCAAGGAAATCAAAGGCCAGGCCTGAGATTAGAAAGGGGGGCAGCGGCCCCCTTTTTGCATCCTTATGCAGTCCAATCAAACCGATATTTTTCGCGATGACAAAGCGCAGTTGCAGTATGCGGAGCTGTGCAATGCTCTGTATGAACGCGAGCTCCTTACCCTGTCGCAAAACGCCAGTCTGTCACTACTACAACGTCGTCTTAAAGGCTTAAGTCATCATATCAAGCGGGTTGCCGCAGGTATGTTGCAACATGCCGGCCCCTTACAACTGGATATTCATAACGCCAGTTGGCAGGCCAGGCAAAGCGCGCATTGCCCCCAAGGCAAAGATAAAATCGACACACTGCACTGGTTTAAACAACATGCCTGTTTTGGCCTGCCCGTGCCGGTCTGGCAACAGCACCTGGGTATTGAACATCTGGAGTTGGACAGCATCGACCGTCTGGAACTGCAGAACGACAGACTGCATCTGAACAAACATGGCTGGTTTCATCTAGACGGTTTGCCGCAGCCACATAACGTTGACAAAGCCCTGCTGGTGCCAGGCAAAACAACCCTAAGCGCCGCCTGTTGTGGCCATAGCTGGAAACACGCCCGCAAGTCCCTGCCCCGCACCTTAAGCTTGCGCGAACTGCGCCTGGCCAACCAGATTAATTGGAAAAGCCTTAAACAACCGCTTTAACCCGTTTTTAAATGATGACAATTTAAGCTGCAACAGAGCTTTGAACACCCTCTAGCTATCAGCTCAAAACTGAGCAGTCCCCAATTAACCGCCCAAGTTTGCTATTCCATCGTTGTTGGGCTTAAGCCCAACCCACAGTGGGTCGGAATTTATTCCGACAGCAAAAACCCAGATCCCCCCTAATGTTGGGCTTGAGTTCAGCGGGCTTAACTCGTCAAAGGTTAAAACAGAATCAAATGAATAGCACCAGACCGAGAGTTCAACTGCAAACCCAGTCTAACGTCGCAGCTCAGGTGGAATAGGTAGCTCTTTAGCCAGTGGCTTAGGTCGTTTGGCCCGGCCTTTCTTCCAGTTTTTCAACTGGTACACATAAGCCAGTACCTGGGCGACCGCCATAAACAGCTTTTCAGGAATTTCCCGATCTTCCTCGGTGGAGTAGTAGATAGCCCTTGCCAGCATTGGCGATTCAACAATAGGTACCTGATGGGCATTGGCGATTTTACGAATATGCATGGCCAGTTCATCAATGCCCTTAGCTACCAACACCGGCGCACGGGTGCCATTTTGATCATACTTAAGCGCCACCGAAAAGTGCGTGGGGTTAGTCACGATGACATCGGCTTCCGGTACTTTTTGCATCATACGCCGGGCCGCAGCCTGGAATTGCAGGCGACGGATACGGCTTTTCACCTCGGGGTTACCCTCGGCATTTTTACGCTCGTCCTTGACTTCCTGCTTGGTCATTTTCATTTCCTTATCATGTTTGAACTTCTGATAAGGCACATCAAATACCGCAATAGGGATCATGGCACAGCAGATGATTAAAAACGCCCAGCCAAGTAACTCCAGCGCATGCATAATATTGCGTGGGTAGAGTTCCATATCCAGATGCAGCGCTTCATGGCTGAACAGTCGCAGGGCCAGGTAAGTGCTGACCGCCACAATAATAAATTTGGCCAGGGCTTTAAGTAGTTCCACCAGACCATTAGGGCCGAACATCCGCTTTAAGCCGTTAATCGGATTAATCTTATTGGCCTTGGGACTGGCTGATTCCCAGGTAAAGTTGTAGCCGCCCAGGGCAATACTGCCGTAAATTCCGGCGATCGTCACAATCACCATATAAAACAGCACCGGGCCGGCTATTTCCAGGACACTGCTGCCCCAGGCCTGGAACATATGGTTGGCATCATAGGTTTCATCACGGGATAAGGTAAACATACGCTGCATCACCCGAAACAATGCCCCGCCGATACTTTGGCCAAGAAAAATCAGTGCCGCCGCACTACCAATTAAAACCAGGGTGGTAGACAGCTCGCGGGAACGGGCAATCTGGCCTTTGTTACGCGCCTGTTCGAGTTTTTTCGACGTGGGGTCTTCTGTTTTCTCATGTGCATCAGCCATTAGGGCACTCCTGATAAGGGTTCAGGCACTGCACCTGATGATCGCGATGATTTAGCAAATAAAAGGGTGTCATTGGCAGACCCGCAGAAGCTGGCACATAAATAACTGGGCACGCTCCCATTCCTGTTCAAAATGGTAGGTGAAGTTATCCATGGTCAGCCAGATAATGATCAGACCAACGATCTGCGCAATGGAAAAACCAATAGTAAATACGTTGAGCTGCGGTGCCGCTTTGGTCATCACCCCAAAGGCCAGGTTAATAATCAGCAATGACACAATAGGCGCCAGGGAAATGGTCACGGCAGCGACAAACATCCAACCGGCAAAATGGGCGATTTCCCTGAATTGCTCGGAACTTAATGTGCTGGGACCAACAGGAAATGCCTCAAAACTCAGCACAATCATTTTGATCATCGCCAGGTGCCCGTCCAGCGCCCAAAACAACAAGGTAGCCAGAATCAGATAAAACTGCCCCACCGCCGGCACGTTAATGCCATTGACCGGATCCACAATTGACGCAAAGCCCAGACCGGTTTGCATGGCGACGATTTGCCCCGCCAGTACAAAAGTGTTGAGCACCAAAGTAGAAATAAAGCCAATAGCGATACCTATCAGGAGCTGCTGAATCACCATCAACCAGGTACCCACCGACACCATCTCAGCAATGGGCACGGGTGGCACCACCGGCATAATCAGTACGGTCAAAAATAAGGTCAGCAAAGCCCTGACCGGCGGAGGCAGCGTTTTGGCGCTAATCCCCACCATGGCTGCAAACATACCGCTGATACGCATAAAGGGCAGCAGCAAATCCGCCAGGTATTGGGTAATAGTGGTGGAGAGAATTTCCATTATTCGCCCGTATGTGGGTCGGGCTTGCGCCCGATGTTAAGGCTTATATGGCTTAACTTGTGCGGCAATGTGTGCTTGTTGTGTCGAACTGAAGTTCGACCTACTGAGCTATTACCCACAGCAACTCTGCCAACTGCACACAGCATACTGACCACTTTTACCCCACCACTTCCGGGATACGATTGACCATCTCAAAAAAGAAATCCATCAGTTGCCCGGTAAGCCAGTGGCCGCCCCAGGACAGCGCCAGTAAGGTAACGATTAAACGTGGCAAAAAGTTGATGGTTTGTTCGTTAATGGAGGTGGCAGCCTGAAATACCGACACTATCAGCCCCACAAACAGGCTGGGCAGGATAATAGCGGACACCAGCAGAATCACCATAAACAGGGCTTCGCGTAATACGTCAACAAAGACTTCCGGGCTCATCAGATTCCCCCTACATACCAAAACTGTTAGCCAGGGTGCCGAAGATCAGATTCCAGCCATCCACCAGCACAAACAGCATCAATTTAAAGGGTAGCGCGACGATCATGGGCGACAGCATCATCATCCCCATGGCCATCAGTACCGATGCCACTACCAAATCCAGAATTAAAAACGGAATAAACAGCATAAAGCCAATTTGAAAGGCGGTTTTCAATTCGCTGGTCACAAACGCGGGGATCAGCACATTCATCGGCACTTCTTCAGGACTCTGGAACTGGCCCTGGTATCCGCCGATTTCCACAAAGGTTTCTAAATCTTTGACCCGGGTTTGCGACAGCATAAAAGCCCGCATCGGTATTTTGGCTCTTTCATAGGCCTCAATGGAGGTAATTTCTTCATTTAAATAGGGCTGCAGGGCGGTTTCATTCACCTTGTCGAACACCGGCGCCATAATAAACAAGCTGAGGAACAGACTGACGCCAATCAGGATCTGGTTTGAAGGCGATTGCTGTAGGCCGATAGCCTGCCGCAGAATCGACAGTACCACAATAATACGGGTGAACGAGGTCATCATCATCACAAAGGCTGGGATCAGGCTTAGCGCCGTCATAATCGCCAGCACTTGCAGTGTCATGCTGTAATCCTGGCTGCCATCCGGGTTAGTGGTGACGGTCAAGGCTTTGACACCTGGATTGGCCCAGGCCCCGTCTGGCATCAGTATCATCACCAGCGCCAATACCGTAATCAATAGCCTAGTCATGATCTTTCCCCTTCTGGCCCTGCATCAGTTGACCCAGTTTCAGCTTAAAACTCTCCCCCGATGGTGCTGGCGTGTCCAGATTTGTCTGCAAACGGGCCAGATGATTAATATTTTGCGGCGTGACGCCCAGCATATGCTGCTCCTCGCCAACCTGAATCACCAATATACGCTCGCGGGTACCTAAGGCCATGGAGCCCACCACTTTCATTTGTGCACTGCCGGTTTGAGTGACATTAAACCGGCGCAACAGATAGCCCAGCATAAACACCAGGCCAATAACTAAGGCCAGTGACAGCAGAATCGACAAATAATCGACGGAGCTACTTAGGGGTTTGTTGTCGGCAAAAGCGGGGGAAGAGAGCCAGGCCAAGCCGCAAAGATACAGCTTGGCCTTTGATTTATCTGAGTTTTTTAATACGTTCGATTTGGCTGATAACATCGGTTAAGCGAATTCCGAATTTGTCGTTGACCACTACTACTTCTCCATGAGCAATCAACGTGCCATTTACCAGCACATCCAGAGGTTCGCCGGCTACCCGGTCCAATTCCACCACAGAGCCTTGGTTCAACTGCAACAAATTTCGGATACTGATGTGACTGCGCCCCACTTCCATAGAGATGGTGACCGGAATATCCAATATGGTATCCAGTTTGCGCTTTTCTTCGCCGGTAATCGGCGCATCGTCCTGCAATTCGTCCAGCTCGGCTACCTGTACATTGTCATCACCAGCCTCAGCTTCGGCCTGTTCAGCCATGGCCGCCGCCCAGTCGTCCATTGCGTCATCATTTTCGGTGCTCATCGCGCTACCTCACTTTCAATTGGCACCAGGGCAGCCCTGATGCAAAAAATCATGCCGGAAACCGGCGTTATAAATCGTCTTCCAGGCTGGCCAGCTCTGCATCGCTGTCCAGTCGCCGTCCGCCTTTGGTTAACAGTTGCAGTTCTGACTTCACAGAGGTCGGTCTTGGTATTTTCTCGGTAATCTTCAGCGCCAGATTGTCTCTGGAACGGCCCATTTTAGTGCGGAAGGTGGGTAAGTCCTCAACAAACATCACCACATGCTCCGGCAACTCGATGGGAATAATATCGCCTTCCTGCAGGTCCATCACTTCCTGTAAAGACAACTCTATTTCCATCAGGGTGGCAGACACTTCCACCTGCACATCCATGATTTCATCCCTGAGTGCCTTACTCCAGCGCAGATCGGTATCTTCCTTGTCGCTTTGCACCCCGGCATCCAGCAACTCACGAATGGGTTCCAGCATGGAATAAGGCAGCGCCACATGGAAGTCACCACCGCCGCCATCCAGCTCAATATGGAAAGAGCTGATCACCACCACTTCGGTAGGGCTGACGATGTTCGCCATGGCCGGGTTGACTTCCGAGTCCAGGTATTCAAAAGAAACGTCCATAACTGGTGCCCAGGCTTCCTTGTAATCCTCAAAGATCAACTTGAGCAACATCTGAATAATGCGTCGTTCGGTAGGAGTAAACTCCCGCCCTTCAATCTTGGCATGATAACGGCCATCACCACCAAAGAAGTTATCCACCAGAATAAATACCAGGCGGGCTTCCATGGTGATAAGACCCGTACCTTTTAGCGGTCTGAAGCGCACCATATTCAGACTGGTAGGTACAAACAGAGTATGTACGTACTCACCGAACTTAATCATCTGAATGCCGTTAATCGATACTTCGGCACTGCGGCGCATCATATTAAATAAACTGACCCGCATATGCCGGGCAAAACGTTCGTTAACGATTTCCAGGGTCGGCATACGGCCGCGGACAATACGGTCCTGAGAAGAAAAGTCATACTCCAGCGCCGAGCCACCGCCCTCTCCGCTGTCTATCTCTTCTTCTTCGACTTCATCAACGCCGTGTAACAGCGCGTCGATCTCGTCCTGGGATAATAAATCGCTCACCTGTTAATCCTATTGCATTACAAAACCGGTAAATAACACCTGCGACACCACGTCCTTGCCGGCTATCTCCTGCATCACCTTGCGCACTTCTTTGATGGACTGTTCACGCAGGGCAATTTTACCCGCTTCGGTGACCAAATCATCAGCATTGGCACTGGAAAACACTCTCAGCAGTGTGCCTTCTATCATAGGAATATGCATCTTGGCCTGTTCTTCATTATCGGCACCGCGTACCAACAGCTGCACCTTGATTTCCACCAGGCGGTCACGGCCGGTACCAGGCACGTTAAATACAAAGGGCCTTGGCATAGCAACATACAAAGCTGACCCTAACGAAGCACTATTGGCAGCAGGCGCGCCGTCACTGGCCCCTGGCGTAGGGCTCATGGCCTGCTCATCCATTGCTGGTTCATCTGAACCACCCAGCAGGAAAAACGCCGCGGCGCCACCAATGACTAATACGGCAGCGGCGATGATGATAATCATCATCTTGCCTTTTTTGTTACCGCCGTCTTCCAGCTCCAGTTCTTTTTCCGCCATTATCAATCCAATTTAGTTACCTGTATGGCTACTGATCTTATCTGTCACACAGGGAATAGCAATTGTGTTAAACGAAATAGTCGATTCCACCCAGTCGGCCATTAGATATCGGCATATCATGTATTGTTTGCTGTTCATTCAAGGACTGCTGTGGCTCTTCGCCATCAGACTGGCCTTGCTGCTGGGCAAACTGTTCGCCCTTACCTTCCTGCTGAACAAATGATTGCCCAAGTTCAATACCTTTTTCCGCCAACATTTCACGCAATCTGGGTACCGCCTGATCAAGCATGTCTCTGGCCTGCTGCGATTGCACCACAAAGTTCACGCTGGCCTGGTCGCCATGCATTTGAATGCGCACCTGCATGGAGCCTAGATCCGGCGGATCGAGACGGATATCCGCACTCATATTGCTTTGATTCACCAACATCCGCACCCGCTCTGCCAGTTGCACTGCCGCTTCGGGCTTGGCGATATTAATGGCCTTATCCAGGAAACTACTGGACGATGCATTGGCTGTTTTGCTGCTTTCTACCTGTGCATGGGCGGTTTCAGCCGCCACTTGTCGCTCAGCTACAGCTCTGAGACTGGGGTCAAACGCGTCCTGCCGTTGACTGACCTGGCTTTCCATTAAACTTGCAAAACGCTGCAATTCGGGCTGTAGCCCAGGTTGTGGGATCTGGATGCCTTGTTCTTTTAAGCTGGCTTGCACCAGGCTTTGCAAGTCCAGGCCAGGTTCACGCCCTTGCTGTAACTGCGCTTTAAATTCGGCAATACCGGCTTTCAAACTGGCAACAAAATCTTGCACGGCTTGTGGCCCTTGCTGCTTAACCTGCAGTCGCTCGGCTAGCTCGGTGAGTCGCTTATCCAGCTCTTTTTCGGATAACTGAACCAACTCCTGCAAAGTAACCGGTTTTGCAGTTGAGGAGACTTTAGCTTTATCTGCGGCAGGTTCAGCACTGAGCAACGATTTTTTGGGTTGTTTCATTGCATCATCAGCGGCTGAAATCTGCTCTCTGCTGACCTTTTCCCCCTCAGGGCTAAGAAGCGCAGCTTTAAGCTCCTTCAGATTAAGGGTTCCGTCCTGCAAGTTGTCTTTCGGTAAATCGACCTGTTCTTGTGGGGTTATCAGTGGCAACTTGGCAATCTGCTCAGGCGCCAGCGCCTTCACCAGATTTTCACCAGCCAGGTTGGTTAACTGCTGCCTGCCCTTTGCGTCAAACAGCGCTAGCGGAATCTCTGGTGTTTCACCATCTTCCAACATATTTGTCAGGGTTACTAACACATTGGCAAACATCATATCGTCTGACTGTGGCGACATCTGCGTCAAAAACTGTTTAAACTCGGTTAGTTGCTCTGGCGTCAGGAGTTGCTGAAGAATATCCGGGTTTAACCCAAGCTGTTCCAGTAGAGCTAAATTTTGTTCAGTCCAGTCGGCTTCAGTGTCGGTGCCATCGACATTGTTTTCAGTCGCACCAACCTGCAACACATCATCTTGTGATTCGCTTGGCTCCTGCTCTACGGTTGTGTTTGACTGCTGTCCCAACACCAGTTGATAAACCAACTTCAGCCAATCATCCGCCTGCGGTTCGCCTTGCGGCGTTGATATCGCCCCTTCCTCTGGCTGCTCGTTGGTGGATGATGACAAGTCAGTCTGCCCTTTATCCGCACTTCTTTGTGCATCAATAACTATCGCATCGCCTTTTTCAGACTGTTTATCAGCCTCTTCAGCGGCGGGGATACTGGCCTTGTCGGACTCAGTTGTCTCGCTTTTTGACAGAGTTTCGGTCTGACGACTTTCCTTGTTATCACGCTCGGTGACTTCGAAGCCGGGTTTTTCCGGGCCGCCCTTTCGCACTGGCTCAACACTGTGTCGGCCCTTGCCTTGCTCTAAGCTTAACTGCTGACGAAAAATGTCTGCCTGACCACTTTCAAGCATTTGCTCATTGTCATCAGCCACTGCGCCAGGGGCGGCAAGTTTGGGATTAGCGGCGGCAACTTGTTGCATCATAGGGCGTTTCCAGAACTTAGGTTTAAAGCCATCAGCCTTTTACTTTGGGGCCTTTGGTAGATAATGCGTTAGTTCGTAGCCAGTGTTATGCAAGTAGCGCTCCAAGTTGGTAGGATTACGCATTCAAGCCTTGGCTGACTTACTCCTGCGCCTTTCTGCGCACAAAACGTTGCAACGCAACTTCATCCAGCAAGGCCTGCTCGCGCCGGTCTTCCAATTGCTGGGCCTGCTGACGTTTTTTGTCGATCAACATTTCCACCGCTTTACGCTTTTGTTGCTGTTTCAGCCATAGTCCGCGGCGCTGCTGCGCTACCGCCCTGGCATTGGCAATCATTTGGTTTTGCTGGGCACAGGCCTTGTCTAACTTGTCGATAAAAGCCTGATGCTGAGCAAAAGACGTGGCCCCCAGCCCCTGGTTAGCGCGCTGTTGTAACTGGCGCAGGTAATCCAGGCGGTAGTTTTGCAAACCGGTCAGCTTTTGCACATTGGCCTGCACATTTTGCTCGGCGAGACGATAATCTTTGGCCAGCTTATCTTCTTTTTCCTGCTCCCACCTGGCCACCTGCTGCAACTGGCGTGTAGACATCAGCCTTCTCCCAGTCCTTTGGCCAGAGATGCCATGTCTTCAAGACTTTCATCGTAAGGAAGCACTTGCTTCATTTCCTGCTGCAGAAATTTGTTGATCACCGGCTCGGCCTTAATCGCCAAGTCGACTCGTGGATCTGAGCCCCGGCTATATGCGCCGATGCTGATTAGATCACGATTCTGTTGGTAGTTAGAGTAAACCTGCTTAATCCGCCGGGCGGCTTTCAGGTGCTCGTCACTGACTACCATTGGCATTACCCTGCTGATTGAAGCTTCAACATCAATGGCTGGATAGTGGCCACTGTCAGCCAGACGTCTGGCCAGCACCACGTGTCCGTCCAGTATCGCCCTGGCCGAATCGGCGATAGGATCCTGCAGATCATCCCCCTCGGTCAGCACGGTAAAGAAGGCGGTAATCGCTCCTTGCTTGTCGCTGCCATTGCCGGCGCGTTCCACCAATGCCGGTAGGCGGGCAAACACTGATGGTGGATACCCTTTGGTGGCAGGAGGCTCCCCCACTGCCAGGGCAATTTCACGCTGCGCCATGGCGTAGCGGGTCAGTGAGTCCACCAGCAGCAGTACATTCATGCCCTGATCTCGAAAATACTCAGCAATGGCTACCGCCGTTTCGCAACCTTTTAAACGCATTAAAGGCGAGGTATCCGCGGGTGCGGCCACCACTACAGACTTTTGCCGCTCTTCTTCACCGAGGATATCCTGAATAAATTCCTTCACTTCGCGGCCCCGCTCCCCCACCAAGCCGACCACCACAACATCAGCACTGGTGCCGCGGGTCATCATGCCCATGAGTACACTTTTACCCACCCCGGAACCGGCAAACAGCCCCATACGCTGCCCGACGCCCACGGTGATTAACGAGTTAATACAGCGTACGCCCACATCCAGTGGCTGATTGATAGGGCGGCGAGATAAGGGGTTAATCGGCGCGCGGCTAAGCGGAATGCGCTTTTCAACTTTGATGGCACCCAGCCCGTCAAGGGGCTGACCATTACCGTCAACCACGCGGCCCAAAAGCTCCATGCCAACGCCAATGCCCTGCTCACGGGACAATGGCTGAACCCTGGAGCCGGGCACAATGCCCCGTACCGCTTCGGTAGGCATCAGGTAGGTGATATTCTCGGCAAACCCCACCACTTCGGCTTCTATTTCGCCGTCGATGGTTTGTACCAGACACTGACTGCCCACTGGCATTTGGCAGCCTACCGCTTCCAGGGTCAGGCCGATGCCCCGCACCAGTTTGCCTGCTGCCACGGTTTGTGCCTGCGGAACCTGTTGCCGGTAGGCGGCGATTTTGTCTTTAAGGCTTTGCAAGATGTACCTGTTTAGTCTGTTTAGGTGTTTTTGTCGGACTTAAGTCCGACCTACAGAGGCTAATGTTTGGGAAGCCCGTAGCCCGTAGCCCGTAGCCCGTAGCCCGCATTATTGCCGGTCTAAGCCTTGCTCCAGCAGAAATTTATCCAGCACCTGACGCACCCGTCGCTCAATACTGACATCCACCGCATTGGCATCAGTAACGATATCGCAGCCACCACGCTGCATATTGGGGGTTTCAATAAACTGCCAATGCTGAGATTCAATATGCTCGTCAGAAAAATGGCGCCTTACCAGGGCGATGTCTTCCGGATGCATATGCATCTGATAGCGACGTTCCTGAATAGGCAACACTTTTAACCCTTCGCTAATGGCCTGCAGCAGCACATTTTTGTTGCTTTGTATTTCTGTTCGGATCACCGCCCGGGCTAAAGACACCGCAAGTTCCACCAGTTCGCGCTCCAGGTGATTGTCCACCTGCGTAACCGGCTTGGTTAACCTGGTCGCCAGTTCCTGCCAGATGGTGGCCGCCTGTTGCATTTCCTCCAGACCACTTTGTCTGCCCTCTTCCAGCCCTTGAGCCAGACCTTGCTCACGGCCTTCGCTCAGCCCTTCTTCGCGCCCCTGCAACAAGCCTTGCTCGTGGCCCGCCTGACGACCTTCTTCCAGGCCTTCCTGATACGCAGACTGACGAATAGCCTCGATTTCTTCCGCAGTGGGAGGCAGAATTTCTTCTTCAGGCTCGGGAGGTTCGTATTTCCATTCGCTGCTGCGGTTAATGGCATTGGTTTTATCCGGTTCGGGCTGGGTATCTTCCATATAAGGCAGATCCCAGGTGCGTACACCCTGCTCCTGGGACTGATATTTAAGGACTTTGGAACCGCTCATCCACATTCACCCACTAAATTAGAGGAACTCTTCGCCGCCACCGCCGCCAAGCATAATTTCGCCGGCATCGGCAAGGCGACGGGCCACTGACAGAATTTCTTTCTGCGCCGCTTCCACTTCGCTGATACGCACAGGCCCCATGGCTTCCAAATCGTCGATAAGCATTTCGGCCGCACGTTTGGACATATTTTTGGTGATCTTGTCTCTGACTTCGTCGTCGGCCCCTTTGATGGCCTTGAGCAGCGCATCCTGTTGCACTTCGCGCAGAATGGTCTGAATCGCCCGATCGTCTACATCGGCCAGGTTGTCGAACACGAACATCAGGTCCTGAATCTGCTGACTCATCTCTTCGTCCTGCTCGCGGATGGCATCCATCAACTGACCTTCGATATTGGTATCCAGGTAGTTCATAATATCTGCGGCAGACTTCAGGCCGCCCATCTTGGCTGCCTGAGCACCGGCCTGACCGGCGAATTGTTTTTCCATAATCTCGTTCAGTTCCTGTAATGCGGCGGGTTGCACTTCTTCCAGATTGGCAATACGCATCATCAAATCCAGGCGCACCTTTTCCGGGAACTGAGCAATAATTTCTGCTGACTGCTCTGCATCCAGATAAGACAACACAATGGTCTGAATCTGTGGGTGTTCGTTGCGAATAATGCTGGCCACCTGCTTGGAGTCCATCCACTTCAGGGAATCCAGGCCTTTGGCACCGCCGCCCATCAGGATCTGATCGATTAGATTAGCGGCTTTGTCTTCACCCAATGCCGCAGTCAGGGCTTTACGCACAAACTCCTGGCTCTGGAAGCCAATGGTGCTGTAGTTCTGAATTTCCTCAATAAAGTGCTTATGCACCGCAGTGATTTTGTTCTGGGTCATATCTTCCATGGTGGCCATGGCACTGCCCAGCTTCTGGACCTGTTTGGGCTCCAGATGCTTTAAGATCTGCGCGGCATCTTCTTCGGACAAACTTAGCAACAAAATAGCAGCTTTCTCTACCCCCTCCAGTTTACTGACATCGTAGCCTGGACTGGATTCCGCTTCTTCAGGAG
Source organism: Bowmanella denitrificans (assembly GCF_039522935.1). Taxonomy (NCBI): domain Bacteria; kingdom Pseudomonadati; phylum Pseudomonadota; class Gammaproteobacteria; order Alteromonadales; family Alteromonadaceae; genus Bowmanella; species Bowmanella denitrificans. Next base: position 83,305 of record NZ_BAAAEI010000007.1, read on the forward strand.
CGACTTTAGCGACTTGTCTGGTTGCCATGATTATTCATCCTGCATCAGCCAGCCCTTGACCACCTGGGCTGACAATTCGGGTTCATTGGCCACCAGGGCACGAACCGCTTTAAGTATATCTTCATCTTTATGTAAGTCTGGCAGCATCAATGAACCGTCAGCAGCAAAGCCCACCTGCCCTTCATCAAACTCCTGAGACAGCATACTGATAGTTTCATCACCCAGATCCAACCCGGCATCGGCATCAAATGCGTCGGCTTCGCGGGTGTCTTCTGGGTAAATCAGTTTCTTAAGCATGGGTCTGACAATGGCCAGGATCAAGGTAATGATCACCAGTCCACCCACCACCAGGCGCAGTGCGCGCATAAACCATTCCTGCTCCCACAATGGCACTTCGGTTACCACCAGGTCGTCGATACGGCTAAAGGGAATGCTCACCACTTCCAGTGAATCGCCGCGGGTCACATCAAAGCCGATACCGCCTTGTAGCAATCTACGAATATTCAGCAGCTCTTCCTGACTTTTGGGCACACTCGAGGTGGTGCCATCGGCAGCAGTCTGCTGGGTATGATCAACAGCCACAGACACAGACAGACGACGTATCACGCCAGTTTGCTGTTTGGTATGGCTGATGGTGGTATCCAGCTCATAGTTGCGAGTCGCTTCCTTATGGGAACGGCCAGGGGTGGTAGTCTTGGCATTGTTGCTGTTGGCCTGTTCAGGAATGTTGGAGTCCAGCGGTGGCTGGTTAGTTAACGCACCGGGAATACCTGCAGCAATGCCGCCCACTGAGTTTTCCTCAATGGTCATTTCGCTGCGTACTGCAGGTAAATCGGGGTTATAACGCTTCTGAGTTTGCTCCACCGCGGTGAAATCCATGGAAACGTCAACCTGCGCGGTGTAGTTGCCCAGGCCAAGCACTGGGATCAGTATTGAATCGATTTTTTGCAGGTACTCGGTTTCACGGTGCTTTTCAATTTCGTATTCTTTGCGTGAGCGGGCAGAAAGGGAGTCCTGTGAGCCGGAATTCAGCAAGCGGCCATTATTGTCTGTCACTGTTACCCGTCCAGGCTCCATACCCTGTACCGCCGAGGCAACAATATCCACCACCGCATCGACTTCTTCACCGGATAATACCGAACCGCGGCGCAAGGTAAGCACAACGGTAGCACTGGGCTTTTTCTCTACCCGGGCGAATACGCTTTCCTTGGGCAGGGCCAGCAGCACATTGGCGCGGGTTATGGCGCTGATATCTTCAATAGTACGGGCGAGCTGTTGTTCACGGGCATGTTTTAAGCGTTCTTTTTCCACCCTTTGGCTGACACCAAAGCCCATATCCTGCATGATGATATCGGTGCCGCTGTTAGCTTCCTGGCTGATGCCCTGGCGTGCCATGCCCAGTTTGATGTTTTGATACTGCTCTTCGTTTACATAAACAACGTTGCCTTCCAGGCGGTAATCAATCTGATTCTGATCCAGATAATCCAGCGTCTGAATAAGCTCTTCGGTGGGCATCTTGGCCAGCGGGCGGTAGTCCGGCTCCTGGGCCCAGATAACAATAAACACGGCAATGGCCACACAAATAACCAGCGCCACAATCAAGGTAATCTGACGCAGCAAGTCGATGCCGCCCAGGCCTTCCATAAAACCGGAGCGCTGTTCCGGGTTGTTGTCGGCCTCGGGGGCGTTGCCCGTTACGGCCAGTTCTGTACCAGTTGTTTCTGCCACAGCTTAGTCTCCCGTTACACCGGCATATTCATAATTTGTTTGTAGGCTTCCATCACCTTATTGCGCACCTGCACTGTGGCCTCAAAGGCAATGCCGGATTTCTCCTTGGCCACCATCACATCCACCAGGCTCAGGCTTTTATCGCCCATTTCAAATGCCACCTGCTTGTTTCTGGAGTCAAACTGCAACTCGTTCACATTGTCCAGCGCTTGTTTCAGCATATCGCCAAAATTCTGTGAACTGGGGTTGGTTACCAGTGGTTGCGCCTGACTGCTGTCCAGGCTGGCCTGACGGGCCAACGACTGCAGTTCGCTGTACAAGGATTGGGCTTTAATATCCATCGGCGGCTCCATAAACTGGGCGTGGAATAATTGACTAGCAGAACCCTAGCAATACTAGTGCCATATTATTTATTCCTTTAAATTCAAGTAGTTGACAGGTTTGCTAGGATAGCGTGACGGGAATTTGGCGGCGGATATAGATTATCACCACAGAGACACGAAGAACACGGAGATTCACAGAGGTTTCATGGCATTATCTCGGCGAGCTCTGCGGCTTGGCGAGAGTGGCTTTTCGCTGATACCGGAATACTTCACACAGAGACGCTGGGGGCGCTGAGAAAAGCTCGCAGAGTATTCTAATCATTCAGTAACTCTGCGTTTCTCTGCGTCTCCGCAAGAAATGTTTGGTATTTTTCGGGGCCAGAAGTTTGTTCAGGCCGGCACCTCAATCCCTACATCGCGCATTCTGGCCAGCTTGTAGCGCAAAGTACGGGGGCTGATCCCCAATTTATCTGCTACGGCCTTGCGGCTACCATTACAGGATTTGAGTGTGTCGAGAATTATCTGGTGCTCCTGCTGTTGCAACTCCATCCCCAGCTTGCTGCCTTCAGGCTCGGTATCCAGTTCCGGCAGCTCATGAGGCAAGTCCGGCTCCAGCATCAAATCCATGGCATCAATCTGCTCATCTGTGGCCAGAATAAGGGCGCGCTGAATAACGTTTTCCAGTTCCCGTACATTACCTGGCCAGCTATATTGCTGCAGTTTATTACGCGCCGAAGCGCTAAGCACAGGAATGGCCGCCCCTACTTTCTGGCTGTGTCGTTCAATCAGGTGCTGGGCCAGCGGAATAATATCGCCAGGACGTTGGGCTAAAGGCGACCAAGTTAATGGAAACACATTGAGGCGGTAATATAAGTCTTCGCGAAAATCGCCCCGCGCCACCGCCTGACGTAAGTCGCGGTTACTGGTTGCCACTACACGCACATCCAGGTCGATGGTTTTACGACTGCCCAGGCGCTCGACTTCCTTTTCCTGCAACACGCGCAATAACTTGGCTTGCAGAGCCAGATCCATCTCGGTAATTTCATCCAGCAAAATGGTGCCGCCCTGAGCCTGTTCGAACTTGCCCGGACAAGCCTGCAGCGCGCCGGTGAAAGCGCCTTTTTCATAACCAAACAAAGTGGCTTCGAGCATATTCTCCGGAATCGCCGCACAGTTAATTGCCACAAAAGGCTGTTCACTGCGACTGGACTGGTCATGAATATAGCGGGCTAGCACTTCCTTTCCGGAGCCGCTCGGGCCCAACACCATCACAGTGGCATCGGCCTTAGCCACTTTTTTGGCCAGTTCCAGTAGTTTTTTACTGGCAGGGTCTGCCACCACAGGCTGGCGGGATTCCACCTTCTGCGCTGGTGCATAACGCCCAACCAGATTAAGTAGCACCTGCGGAGCGAATGGTTTGGCCAGATAATCCGTGGCACCGTCGCGCATGGCCTGCACTGCGTCGTCAATTGTGGCATATGCCGTCATCAGCAGCACCGGCAAATTAGGTAGCTTCTGCTTAATGCTGCGCAGCAGCGACAAACCAGACATTTGCCCCATCTGAATATCACTGACCACCAAGTCCACCGGCTCCTGGCCGAGGATCGCCATAGCGGCTTCCGCACAATCGGCTTCCACAATCTGATAGCCGCCCAGCAGTAAGGTATCAATCAGTGCTTCGCGCAAACCAGCGTCGTCTTCAACAATCAGGATTTTACTGTTACTCATCCTCTGCACTCCTTAGGAGTTAAGGTTTTTTCCAGTTGCCGCAAGATGGGCAAGCGAATATCAAATTTGGCCCCACCCTGTTCCAGATTGGCCGCCCGCACCTGGCCCTGATGGGACTGGGCAACGGCCTTGACCACCGCCAGACCAAGACCTGTGCCCTGGCTTTTGGTGGTATAGAATGGGTCAAAAATATGCAGCAACTGCGCTTTGGGAATGCCCGGGCCGTTGTCTGCCACGCTGATCACCACTTCGGTTGGATTGAGGGGATCGCGCCCGGCTTGCAGGTGAATACGGCAGCCCTTGGGCATGGCCTGAATGCTGTTGTGAATCAGGTTCTGCAGGGCACTGGCCAGGGCGGTTTTATTGCCCAGTACCAGAATATCCGGCTCGGGAAGCTCCACGGTCAGAATGGCCTGACGCGCCATCAACATCGCTTCGGCACCGGCTTCTACTTCCAGCATCAGGCTTTGCAGCGATAACTCACTGACCACCTGCTGTTCGCCGCTTTTAGCAAACAGCAACATATCATTCACCTGCTGCTCTAAATCTTTAAGCCGGAATAGCAGTTTGTCGGCAAACTGGCCTCTGGCATCCAGTGTCAGAGTGGTGTTTTGTAAATTGGCCGCATATAACATAGCCGCAGATAACGGCGTGCGGATCTGATGGGCCAGGGATGCGACCATACGCCCTAAGGACGACAGCTTCTGCATATGGCTGAGCTGCTGCTGCAGGCGCCGGGTTTCGGTCAGATCGGTCAGCACAATCAACTGACCGGGTTCCAGCTCCAATGGGCTGATAGACAGTTTCACCTTGCGACCATCACGCAACGATATCTCATGACCATCATCGGCACGCGGCTTAAAGGAACGTTGAATTATAGTGCGCCAGGCCTCGCCTTCCAAAGGCTCGCCCAGCAATTCAATGGCAACCTGATTGGCCTGGCGTACCTGGCCATGGCCGTCCACCACAATCACGCCGGCCGGCATCACCTCTAGCAAATGCTCCAACCGCGAGGACTGTTGCTGTAAACGCAAAAGCTCACCGGCGTCGGGTAAAATCTCCATTTGTGAATGGAGAGTGGTTTGGTCTGCAGCGGCGTTAGGCTGGCTAAGCATGGCTACCTCATGTCAAAACTTGGACGTTATACAACGGACATAAGGGCAAAGCAGAGACCGTGCCAGTTTTTAGCCTATAAATATCAGTAGGTTAATCTATGTTTTTAGACGGCGGGAAATTGACAGCAATAAAAAAGCCCTCAAATTTAAGGGCTTTGTAGTCAACAATTAGCGCAAGCGCTTAAACAAATCCAGATTCTGGGCGTGGTTGCCCATCTTTTTGTCCTGCTTGATCATCAGGCTGTTGTACAGCACAAAGACTCCGATAAAGGCCAGTAATCTTGTGCTCTCACTGACACCCGCTAATTGGGTAACGATACCGACACAACTGGCCACCGCAGACACTACGCCGATAAAACAGGTGGCCTGGAAAGGGCTCAAGCCATTGAACAACATAATATGATGTAAATGATCGCGACTGGCCCGCAGCGGTGACAAACCGGCTAATATCCTTCTCAGCATCACTGAGACCATATCCATCAAGGGCACCGCAATCAGCCACAAGGCAGTTACAGGTTGAATAAAGGCGCCGTCGCCCTGAGTGAAATAAGCCAGCAACCAGATCATGGTCAGACCAATCAGCATACTACCCGCATCACCCATAAAGACTTTATAGCGACCGCCTTTAAAGCGCCCAAAGTTAAAAAACAGGAACGCAAACAATGCGCCAAGGAACATAGCGGGCAACTCGGATGAAATGACCACGCCTGAAAACAGCGCCAGAATCCCCATCGCCACGAAGGTATTAATGCTCAGGGTGCCTACCAGTCCATCAATGCCGTCTGTCATATTAAAAGCGTTGATGGCGGCCACTACTGCTAACAAGGTAAACAGAGGCGCAAACCAACCAAGATTAATACTGCCACCACCGAAAAGATTACCCAGTTCACTGATATAGAGATCGGCACCAAACACCATCAGTGAACCTATCAAAAACTGCGCCACCAGCCTTAAGCCAGCGTCTAAATCATGATAATCATCCAGCGCCCCGATCAACACCATAAAGGCGGTGGAGATCAGATACAGCTTATATTGATTGTCAAAGTCCACGAACAAGAAACTACTAACACAGATAGCAGTATAAATGGCCAGCCCACCCACCAGCGGCACATCACCTATGTGCTGCTTGCGGGCGCAAGGTCTGTCCACCAGCCCCATACCGATAGCAAGGGGGCGGAAGGTCATCACACACAAAAAAGACGTGGCGAATGCTACAGCAACAACTATTGCAGTACTTAACACGATAAAACTCTACAAAGGAAAATTAAGGATAAGAAAACCTGTATAACCAGTTACTTTTGTCAGGTTCCTTCCTGCTAAAGCCCTAGTGGGCGCGGCAATTCTAAGAGATTGCAGCCGGTTCATCAAGTTCCTGCCCATATCCTATTCTCGTTATATTTATACTCTTCAGGCTTTACGGCCCAAAGCGCCAATGGACTGTTAGAGTGTATGCTTACCGAAAATTTAATCAACCGTACAAAATGTTATTAATTGATATTGTATTTAACCTTGCTACAAAGTAGCACGTTGTGGTGGTGACCTCGCCGCACTGACCAACATGGCTTGGCCAAATAGCTGTTCCTACCTATCGATCACACAAGGAAGCCGACTCTGCCAACCAAGGTCATAGCAGTAGTCAGATTGCTGACCTATTGCAGCCCCGCAGCTCGGAATATGGTTGGTGTCAACGCCAAGAACAAACCAATATGGAAGGATTATATAATGCCAGACCAGGTTAGAATTTAAAAAGTTCTGACTTGCTTATCGCCATGCTGAGGTTGATGCTCCAGCCGGTCTGTACTCCCTGAGTCAACAGAACTGAAAACTCTGTTATACCCTGCATAAAACCGAGAGCCGCAGCCATCAATGCGAAGTGATGTGGACATTGCATAAACAAGAGAAAGACTTTATGGCAGCATTCCCGTTCCCTGGCAAAGGCCATGGGACCATTAATGTGGCAGAGAAATAGGAACACTTATAATTAGCTCAATCGAGCAACATGCAACTTGTTTGCCTGGTGCTTCAAACAAGAAGAGGAAGTTGGGGTTTTCGTCTTTGCCATTGTGTCACCTAATGTGGTTGAGGCAACATCATCGCAGCTCTAATCAGGTGGCCTAATTCACTTGGCCACTACACAGCCGTCTTCAGCAGGCTGTGTATGGACAGATGAAGAACATTATGTTTATGCTGGACCAAATAGCCATATACCTGAGTTTATTGTAGATGAGCGATGACATTGGAACCTTGATAGAAGCAGGAAAGTTCAAAAAAGCACTGTCACTGTTGAAAAAAAATAAAAAACCTAAGCACTTTCTATCCGCTGAGCAAGAAGCGCTTTGCTGGTTTAATACCAAACAATACAAATTAGCAAAAATTTCTTTTAGCGAAGCCCTGAATATGGCGACGGAACCACAGCAACGCATTAGAACGCTTAACAATCTGTCAGCAGTGGGACACTTTCTTCAAGATAAAGAACTGTCTAAAAACTCACTAATACAGAGTGTTAATATAGATGGTTCTATCGCCAACATTCAGGCAAGGATGAAGTTATGCAATATACTATTCGAAGAACAACATTATAGTGAAGCAGTGGAATTTGCCAAACCATTATTAAGTAATGAAGAGCAGAGCAATCGCACTTTATTCTTTATTATAGATTGCCATCAAAAAAACAATGATCGAGTTTCAATGCTTGAATGGCTTGACAAAGCTGTAGCAAGATCTAACTTTCTTGAAAAAAATTACTTACTCCAAGCTCTTAATTTATTTCATCAATGTAATGAGTTTGAAAAAGAGAGTTCTTTTTTTAAAAAGATAGAAAAATCAATTGAAAATGAAATTTGGTTTTCAGAAGTAAGAGACAGAATCACAACAAAAAATAACACAAGAACTATAAACTATAAAACAACAAGTTACATACCCTCTCATCGAGTGGATGGAGATAATCAACACGCCATTGATGTAACAAAAAAATTAATCACAACACTTGAAAAAAATGGAGCATTTTTCGACCAAAGAATTCGCTTTGTAATTTTTGACGGGAATTTATCCATTGTCACTTCTCAGTCAATAGAAGACCCTACAGTTCTTATGTCCGTTCCTGTTCGCTGCATGCCTTTGTTAGACGACTATGAGTTTAGCATTGATACTAGCTATCAATTGATTTGTACTCCGAAAAAAGTACCTATGAACTCTGAATCCGTTCCAATCATGCAGTTGTTGATAGAGCTATATAATGCAACAGGAAAAATTCAACAGTGGAAGGATGTTTATCCTCTTACCGCATTGGCTGCCCATCCTGAGCTGTTGAACAAACTTTGCGAAAGTAAACGTCATTCCAGCTCACTCAATGCCATGCTGGATTTACTGCGTTCAGAAAAAAATGAGGAGTTATTGATCAGCAGTTATTTTTCATCTCGAAGATTTTCATATAATCAGAAAACACTTAAGACAGCGGGAGTTAGAACTCATAACGAAGTCGAATATGGGTTGCTATCTGTTATTGATTTTCTAAACCACTCCATGCATGTGCCTGGCTATTCAGTGAATGAAGATAAGCCAAGCATTGAAGTAGCAGGTAACAAGCTTAACAGTGGAGATGAGATCTTTGTTAGATATAATTTTGACGATCCTGTAATTACTTATCTCACCTATGGCTTTGTAGACGAGCATGCCCCATGGTTTTTCAGTGTTCCTTTAGAATTTCAAATTTCAAATGGATTGAATATAAGAGTACTTAATTGTACAGGTGCCGTTAACAATGCCAAAATACCTAAAGAAATGCAAGGGCTACGAGATTTTCTGCCTAGCACATTCGCATTAGAAGACAACAGGCTAGATATTAGCAGTCTGGTAATTCCAGGTAAAGATAGATGGACCAGCCTAATGATGATAGTTAACTTCATCCTTAACTATATAAACATCAGTGGATTATTTTCCAACTCAAATCAATTGGAAAGCGCGGCAAAAGAAATAATAAATAAAATTATCGAAATGAATGTTCTTTACTGGAAAGAACTCAGGAGTACTTGTCTTAAATTCGAAGGATACGAAAGCAAAGTACTAAAGCAACATCTACAAAATATTGAAAAACTATCTGATTTTGCACTAAGAAATATAGATAACTATATGGGAGCGTCAGGGTATTTATTAACCAACGATAAGCATCACTAAAGGGATACTTCTAATCGTTGTACCATCTCAACGTTTCCATGGGTGCTGGCGGCGGAAGGAATACTGTCTTTCCATATACAAACAACGTCCACATCCTCTTGAAAAATAGATATTGAATGCGGGACAGCTATTCAATACGCAATATAAGCGCAACGTTTTTTTTGAAAAAAATCAGACAACCTTATGCCAATTTGCAACTTGGCTTTCTAAAATATGTGCTAGATTAATCTGACATATACCCGGGTAATGCTTTAACAGTCTACTCTAAAATTCAGGCTGGAAAAGGGCAACTTAAAAGTAGGAAAAAGCTATAATTCTTATTCCAGCCATTAATATAAAAAATAAATTCTTACCTTCGAAACATTATTGATATACAGATCCCGCAACTTCCAAATAAACTTCCGACAAGAACTCCCAACACCACAATTAGAGCACGCTTAGGAGCATATTTCTCTTCCGGGGTTATTGCGGGATCAATAGTTTTTAATACGTACTCAAGGCGGACACTCGCTAAAGCTATTGCCTTAAGGCGTTCCTCAATAATACGATAAAAGCTAGTTTGAATATCAACATTAGAGGCCGATTCAGCTTTCTCCGTCAAATAGTCCACCGTGCGTTGCAACTCCAATACTTCAGCATTTCTCATGTTTTCGTTCAAATCAGAAATTAGCCAGTCTAGGTATTGCTTCGATCGATGCTTCTCATAATAAACGAATGAAATCGACACTGTCTGTTCTGTTTTGTTGTATTCAATTTCAATTAATCTCATTAAAGCGAGGTAGAGCTCTGTTGTAGTAGGATAATAGGTACTTTCACCACTTTGTCTCTTCAGCCAGGTATTGGTTTTTGGATCAAACTTTTCCAAATCGTAGATCGCAGTATCAGTCTCCTTATTCCAACCTTTAACCGCAATTAACGGCACTTCCAAATTCCGATTCCTGGCAAATTCGTTTAAAAACTGCCTGGATTCCAGAACTTGCAATGCCAAAGTGGTTTTATCTTTCGCTTGAGGTATTGATAAACCCGCCAGGTTGGCCAAACCACCAAATTGACTGGCCATTGCCGAAAGTCCAGATGCATCATTAACAGAGTTTGGCACTAGTAGTACATCGGCCCGGTATGTGTCGTAGGTTGTCCAGGCAAAAATGCCGAAGACAATGCCGACTGCAATACCTGAGGCAGCGACCCAAGTCCAACGCCTAATAAGCTCATGACAGAACTCTCCTATTCCTATCTTTAACAGCATATTCTCTTGCTTTATTGCCATGACGAGTCCTTACTAAATAATAAATTGATTAGGAATTTTGGATAGTATTTAAACACTCTCTTGCGGGAATGAGGCTCAAACAACAGGCGATACAGCCAACGTAGCTCCAACTTGTTTATCCAATAGGGGTAATACTCTGCCTTCAGGGAGCTCTGATGAATGAACCCACCACAAGTAAAAATACCTTTTAGTCCGGTATTTGAGTAAGATTTAATATATTTTATAAACTCTTCCTGTTTAGGTGTCCCCATGCCGACTATTACCACGTCTGCAGATTTGGAAAAAATATCTTCACAGGCTTTTGTCATCTCACTCTCATTCGAGAAATAGCCATTCCTTGCACCAACAACATTAAGTTTCGGAAACGTCTTAAGAAAAGAATCCCGGGAACCTTCCACTTCCTTCTGGTTGGCACCCAACAAATAAACTCGCAGATTGTTCTCTTCAGAGAATCTAAAAAATATGGGAGCCAGTGACGTCATGTCGAAACTGACTCTCTCTATTTTACATTTCAACCTCCAAGATAGCAGCTTGGCCCCCGAAACACCGTCACAATAAAGATGATCCAAGGCATTCAATAGATCAGGCCTTTGCGCTAGTATTTGATAGGAGTAGGGGTTGACAAAAGATACTGAAACAGGCTCATCATGGTCGACTAAAAGGGACGCCAACAACTCTTCAGTTGAGGGGGCACTCTTAAGCTTTAAATTAATCAGGGCGTTCACTTCTTCAATACCTTTTGGATAACAAAAGAAGACCATTTATTGGGTAAGTAACTCAACACAAAGCTGGCAATAGACAGAACATTCCAGCTTATATACGGAAGTGACTTGAGATAAGCTCGAGCTTCGACTGTTCGCCCTGAAGAAATGTTATTCAAAACCATATATATACCGCTTCTGTTTAATAGCACTTTAACGGCTTGAGTATGCTCTCTAGCAATAACACCCTCTTGCAACCAACAATTGAGTAACTTGACATGCGGAAGTGGCTCCAACACTTTATTAACACTACAAGCACTCCCGTCAACTTGATGAACATATGTAACTAAATCTATGTTTACGAAAGCAATTTTTGAATGACTTGCCAACGACATCCACATGAATTGATCTTCTCCCATTGGCCAACCAACAGGGAAACCGTTAAATTGCTGAAGTTTGGATTTTTTAATAACGACAGATGAAGCCGTTACCGGCAAGTGCCCTTTACTGGCGCTGGCGTAATAATTATCAAGTAACCCCGACCGATGAGGAACTTCGGATAACTTTGCAGGCTTTCTGACCCCGTCAATAAGAAAGGAGTAGGCAGAGCAATACGCGCCAGCATCCGGATACGATTCAATAAGCAGACCAATCTGTTCAAGAAATGAGCTCTGCCAGTAGTCGTCCGCATCCAAAAAGGCAATATGTGCTCCCATGGAAGCTTTCCAACCAGTATTTCGTGCCGACGATACTCCTTGATTAGATTGTCGTATGATTCTAATTTTGCTATGCGCCAACTTTCTCACTAGCTCCGCACTACCGTCATTTGAACCATCATCGACGACGATAATCTCTAGCGCTTGATACGTCTGTTCTAAAACAGACTGCACAGCCCTGATGATATAGTCCCTCTTATTATAAAGAGGAATTACAACAGAGATATCAACCACTTTTTGCCCACCTATCGCGAATATCTGACGAAGTTGAAGTAAACGCCAGTGCAAGCACAATACTTAACATAATTGAAGACGTACCATTAAATAGCACATGACCAGCCAGAAGAGAATGCATTGAAATCAGGAATAGACACATAACAATAAATATCTTCCCTGACAGAATACCCTTAACCATTCCTCTGATCAGAAGAACAGTAAACAATAGAGCCATCAATATTCCATAACAGAAAAAAAGTTCAAAAAAATCGTTCTCTAATGTTTTTCTAATTACAGATTGGCTGTACCAAAAGTCAAGATAGCTATAATATGCCCCGCCACCAAATAAAAATCTGAGACTTTTCCAATCATTCCAATTTATTACCGAGAAAGCATCTTTTATAAATACATCTCTGGAACTTGCCAGTATCTGAACTTTGTCATAGTCCGAATTTAGTTTTGATAGTATATTTTCAAAAACCAGCGAAAGAAATGAAACCAAATGAGAGTAGAAAAAAAAGATACATGATAAAAATAAGATTAAAGTCAGTATAGGAGCCCTTCTCCAGCACAAAAAAGCAAGCACCGAGAAACAAATTATAGAGAGCACTAAAGCGGCTTTAGTACCAATCAACACAATCGAAAATAGCATTAAGATTGAATAGCATAGGTAACTTAACTTATTGCTCAGATAGTTGGCATATAAACTAAGAAGACAAGCGATCCCCAATGTAATACCTATGCCATTCCCTGAAACAAATAGTCCTCTGGTAGCCGCACCTCTACCTTCATAGTTTGGTATATGAAAACCTGAGATATACGCAGCAATCAGAGTGATAGAGATAACAACTCCATATAAAACCGCAGACTTCATAATAAAGGCATAGGCATCGTCACGGCATTGAATCCAGGCCTTAAGAAATTCATATAATAAAAAGAAGAAAAGTACCTTTGTGAGAAATACCACTCCAAAAATATATGCCTTTGGATTCACATGAAAAAATGCCACCACTGACTCTGTCAACAACATAAAGCCAAGTAAAGCAAAAAATTTAAACAAAATAACCCGAGACTGACTAAACTGAAAGGAAGCAAAGAATAGAATTAAAAGCATTGACACACGTGCCAATTGAGAAGGTGAACCTATCGCACCTTCCGATAACACCCCTAACTTAAACAACGCCCCCGTAAGGTTATCAACTAACGGCAAAATTAAAACACAAAGAAGAATTATCGACTTCGGTATATCTATACTGACTTCTATACCAGACAGTTTCAAAACGCCTCCGGTTCATCTAGAAATCGCTGTCTGTATTTACTCTCGTATTCTTCGAAACGCTTAATAAATTTAGCTGGATTTCCTGCAACCACTGTACTATTGGGCACATTTTTAGTGACAACGCTACCGGCCCCAATTACGACGTTACTACCGATAGTGACGCCTGCTAATACAATAGTTCCGACACCTATAAATACATTATCGCCTACATGAATAGCAGACCTATAAGAACGTCTAGCGCCAGGCAAATATGGCTGGCTTCGCACCTTAAGCTCGGGCATAAAGACTGTTGGAGAGGCATCATGCCCTAGAAAAGTAGTACCAGTTATAGTGCAATTGTTACCAATGAAGAATCTATCTCCTTTGTAAGAATGAGAGAATCGACAATCATACAAAACCGAGCCAGCACCAATCACCACCCCCTTCTTCTTATATCTTATTAGATCAAAGCGATATTGCATCGTTGCTAACAGATCACTCCCTTTTGGGGAAGAAAAAATTTTCAATGCAAATCCCAAAAAAAAGATGAGAAATTTGAAAAGAATGAGCTTAGTGATTTCAATCATTTTCTCTCGAACTCCCTCAAAATCTTGAACTTGTACAGAAACTTAATCCAAAACCCATAATACCTTACCATCATTAAGACAGAAGCAATTCGAATAAAATCCGTCAAGCTATTTGACCTTCTGGCAATGTACATCACACCATTAACTGGCGGTATTAATAGTCTAAGCAGCCCTAAGAAAGTGAATTGTTCGGCCATGTAATCTTCCTGATTTCTCAATTTGTATGCACCGCCCATTATCCTTCTAATTTTGGTTCGATACTCTTTCCAACTGGCCCTGGCAGGATGTAAAACAACTGCGTGTTCAGCAAAACCAAAAGATTTTCCCATCCGACTTGCACGTTTACAAAACTCAACATCTCCGCCAGACAATGTCTCAGCATTAAATACACCGATATCTTCAAATATCTTTCGATGCAAAAACAAGTTGGCAGTAACACAGTGCCCCGCTCTAACGTTTTCACGTTGCTGAAAGGCAAATAGTTGTTCATATAATTCAATTGAATTGGGAACACTTGAAGCTGAAAAAACCTTTATATCCCCCGCCACTATTACATTTTTTGACTCGTTTTTAAGGGCAGCTACCCCTTCGGCAATCCAACTTGGGTCGGGAATACAATCTGAATCAGTAAATGCAATGATGTTTCCTTGGGCAATACATAATCCTTTGTTTCTAGCTTTGTAAGACCCCTTTTCGGTTTCTGTGGCTAATCTGACAAATTTAAAGGGACTACAACACTTCTCAATTGCAGATGGTTCACTTGAGCCGTTGTCGATAACTATAACTTCAAAAGGTACATCTCCACTTTGCACATTAAGCGCTGAGAGGCACTTGAAAAGTCGGCTCGTGTCGTTATAAACCGGTATAATGACCGACACAATGATTTCACTCATTCAACAGTTTCCCGGCCAGCGTTTTCCACGAAAAGGAAGTTAGCGCCAGTTGTCTGGGTTGATATGCCAGACCGTTGTTAAACTTACATTCCATACATCTTTGCATCGCCTCAGCCAAAGACTCAGCATTCGCATCATCAGCATAAAAGGCATATTTACCAATGACCTCCTCGGTTGCCGTATCAACGCCTGGTCCACTTCGAAAAGCAACCACAGGCAAATCGCAGGCCAGCGCCTCCAGTATCGTCTGCCCCAATGGCTCATATCTTGAGCTCATAACGAAAGCATCAGCTATCTGATAATACTTAAGTGGATTGGAACTTTGACCTATAAATTCAATCTGGTTTGACATGCCGAGTTCATTTGCACGACGCTTTAGTTCTTCCAGCTCTGGACCGTCTCCAACAAGAACAAGCTTGCATTGACTTAAGGACCGCATAGCGTCTACTAAAAGATCAAAACCTTTGGCTCTAACCATTCGACCCACTGACAAAAACACAAAGTCATTTTCAAAGATGGAAGAGTCTTTTTTCAGTGCTTTTTTAGCTTGTTCACTAAGCGGTTTAAAAAAGTCACAATCAACCCCAGGTTTTACAATTGATACAGTGTCTTTTGGGGATGCAACAGTTGCCACTTGTTTAAACATGGTCTCGCTGAATACCAAGCACCTGTCAACAAAAGAAAGTGCCAACTTTTGCACCCACATATGATATCTCTTTTTCAACCGTAATATCATGGAACGAGAGAGTCCCGGGTTTGATTGCAAATTCTTAACAGAATCCTGATACTTAACCACACCGGGAATTAAGTAACACTGAGGCTTTAGACCAGCCATGGTGGCTAAAAGCGTGGTAAGGTGATAGCGTGAAACAGTAAGAACAGGTGAATAACGCTTTCTAATTTCTATAAACTGGGAAAGCAAATTCATTAGCACAATAATTCCATTAAAAGGTAGTGCTATTTTTGAATTAATAAATCTTGTACGATATCTCCTGACTTCAACATTCTCGATTATTTCATCCACATAAGCTGGAGACCAGCCGACGTCACTAATCAATATTATTACATTATATCCTTTTTCAGAGAATGCTCTGGCAAGATAATACAAAGAATTTTCTACTCCACCCCGATTAGGTAAGTAAGCATTACTGGTGAGTAAAATATATTTATTTAATGAACTAAAATTCATGATAACAACTTCAACCAAGTATCTTGCAATGCTTGCTCGGAGAAGTTGGCAAGCAACAATTCTTTATTCCTATTAAGTTTCACATCAGATTTAATAGATATAGATAAGAAATCTTCATCCTTAATAGTACGGGTATCTTTAATACAAAATCCAAGCTGTTTAAAAGTGTTAAAACTGCTAGTACCACTTTTAACATAAAGGGTTTTTCCATTCATGAGCATATAATATGCCACAAAAAGTCCTTGCTGCCTTTCATGTCCGAGAACTGCCACGTCCATATCAAGTAGATATTCCTCAAAATCAGACTTACTCAACAGCTCTAATATAGGAATAAACTTGCAAGGAAAGAGACGCTTCCCTGTGTCAATAACCATTTCTATATACTTTCTGCTGACTACGCTTGGGTAATTCAATGGCACATGAATTTCAATATCTTCGGATGCAAGCTTGCTTAAGTCATGTAAAAGTTCAATATGACAGTTGGTTTCTGTCGCAGAGTTTCCTAACAGGATCTTCAGAGGACCACCAGTATTCTTTTTGAAGGGCAGTGGTTTAACATCGATTAAAGGATAAGGTAACACTCCGACATTGCGATGCTTAAGTAGTTTTTCAAGCAACTCTGCGTCACCACTGTTCAGTGCTGAAACAGATTTCATTCTGTGAGCCGCCAGCCCTCGAATGATGCGCTTGAGAGTTCTTGAATAAAGTCGTCTGGGCCGGACACGCATATCATGAATATCTCCTCCCCAAGCTATCCAATGACACTTGGACGTTAACTTAGAGAGTGCCAGTCGATAGGCCACAGCCAGATCAAACATGCCATGGAATACAATAGCGTCGCAGTCTTTGGTAGATAACAATTCGAACAACTGTTGTGCGTTACCGTAAAACTCTACCCCTTCTAAGTGTGCATATTTGAGTTTTTCATTGTCATTTGGCACTCGGACACAAAAAGACAAATCCTGCTCAATATATACTTTTCTGAAATATGGGATCATATTCAGGTTATGTTGAGGTGTTGAGTGAAAAACATGGATCACCATTACCCTTCCCATACTCATATATTAACTAGCGACCGAAGATACTGACCATAATCGTTTTTCTCTAGAATTTCGGCATACCTTAAAACGTCGTCCGCTTGCAACCATTTGTTCAAGAATGCAATTTCCTCCAAGCAAGCAATCTTGAATCCTTGCCGATGTTCAACAGTCTGAACAAACTGAGAAGCTTCCATCAAACTATCATGGGTGCCGGTATCTAACCAGGCAAACCCCCGTCCGAGAATCTCTACCTGCAATTGTTTGTTCTGCAAATAAACATCATTGACACAACTGATCTCCAACTCGCCCCTGGCAGATGGTTGGATAGTTTTTGCAATCTCCACAACCTGGCTGTCATAGAAATACAAGCCAGTAACAGCGTAATTAGATTTTGGCTTAGAAGGCTTTTCTTCAATACTCACCGCATTGAGATGCTCGTCAACCTCAACCACACCGAAACGTTCCGGATCTTTAACCTGATAGCCAAATATTGTAGCTCCGCTATTTTTCCTGGCGGCAGCTTTGAGTTTTGGAGAGAAGCCTGAGCCGTAAAAAATATTGTCACCCAACACAAGACAGACATTGTCACCGGCAATAAAATCTTCCGCGATTAAAAATGCTTCGGCAATACCATTTGGCTGCTCTTGTACCAAGTAAGTGATCTCTATTCCAAAGCGTTGACCATCACCAAGTAGTTTTTGGAACTGAGATTGATCGTGCGGGGTAGTAATTAATGCGATCTGCCGGATACCTGCCAACATAAGCACAGAAATGGGGTAGTAAATCATCGGCTTGTCGTAAACAGGCATCAGTTGCTTCGATACCCCCATAGTTAATGGGTATAAGCGCGTGCCACTGCCCCCCGCTAGCACTATCCCCTTTGTCTGGCGCTGTTCCGTTGTCACTGTTTTCCTCGGCTAAATCTGGCTGCACTTAGGCAGCGAATAATACTGAATGTCGTTTTTTGTTTCCATGCACAATGATGAGGGCCATTATCCGTCATGATTCATTGTGCTGGCCTAACCGCTGGCGCTGATAATTCCCGCTTTGTACCTGGGCACACCAATCCAAGTTACTCAAGTACCACTCAATGGTTTTTCTAAGCCCTGACTCGAAAGTTTCTTTGGGTTGCCAGCCTAACTCTTTCGCCATCTTGCTGGCATCAATTGCGTAACGTCGGTCATGACCCGGTCGATCTTTAACAAAGGTAATCAGCTCAGCAAAGCTGGCAATTGAACCTGGCTTTTCCGCTATACGTTCATCCAAAATGGCACATATTGTTTGCACTACCTTCAAATTGGTCTGCTCGTTGTGTCCACCAATATTGTAGGTTTCACCAACTCTGCCATGATTCACCACAGTCCACAGTGCTTCAGCGTGATCTTCAACATACAACCAATCCCTGATTTGACCACCATCGCCATACACAGGTAGTGGCTTTCCTTCCAATGCATTCAGTATCATCAAGGGGATCAGCTTTTCAGGAAAATGGAATGGACCATAGTTATTTGAGCAGTTGCTAATCAACACGGGGAGTCCATAGGTGCGGTGCCATGCCCTGACTAGATGATCTGACGCCGCTTTACTGGCCGAATACGGAGAACTCGGCTGATAAGCGGTATCTTCAGTAAATAAATCTGTCAGACCTTCCAAATCGCCAAACACTTCGTCTGTTGAAATATGATGGAACCTGAACTCTTTCCGCTTCTGCTCGTCCAGCCCATTCCAGTAAGCTCTGGCCGCTTCAAGTAAATTGTAAGTACCCACTATGTTGGTCTGAATAAATTCTGCGGGTCCATCTATTGAACGGTCCACATGAGACTCTGCAGCCAGGTGCATAACGGCATCGGGCTTGTACTCAGTAAACAAAGAATCTAATTTGTCTTTGTTGCATATATCAATTTGCTTGAATACATGTCGCGCTGGGTTAGTCAGCTTGTCAAGTGAAGCCAAGTTCCCGGCATAGGTTAGCTTATCAACATTGACAATCCGACAGTCTGAAATGCGGTTAATAAAACGTACCAGATTAGAACCAATAAATCCGGCACCACCAGTGATAAGCAGGGTTTTCATAATAGATATCGACCTCTTGGCTGAATACACTTCATAAGTGCTGGTGAATTTATCTTAAAAAACACGTTTGAAGCTAACTGACCGCGGAGACTTGTGTTTTTAGTTGCAGGTACAAATGCTTTAATCTAAATGATGCTAGTAGCATATAAATCGGCGCAGCCATTACCAATGCGATGAGTAGTGTCCCGATGTCATTGGACTCGCCTGGTAGCAACATTTCAACAAAAGACAGCGTCAGTATGCTAGTAAGCAGCGGCAATGCGAGCGCCAGTAGGTAATGACTGACAGAGACTGCTGCTGCAGGGCGAAGCAAAAAATACCAATGTGGGAGGTACAATGACAATTGCATAACGAGTAACGCTGTTGCAACGCCTTTTATTCCTGATTGTGTACCAAACCAGATAACAAGCGGAACCAGCACTGCGATAAAGATATTCCACACAAATGCCTGCCTTACCCAACCTATAGCAGAAAGTAGTGAACCGGACTGACTCATTACTGAACGAATAATCATCCAGCCCGCCAAAAGTTGCAGCAATACTGACAGGTGCAACCATTTTTCACCAAGCAGCGCATTGATACTCAGTTCTGGGAACATAATAAAAAAGCTATAAATGGGCACAGTCAAATAGCAAAGGAGTTCCTTGACCCGGCAGTAGATACTACCAAGGCCAGTATACCCTTGCATTTTTGCGTAAAAAGGCAAGGCAACACGAGTAAGCACAGGGTTAAGTAAGGTGGCAATTCTGAAAACTAAGTCCTTAATCAGGCCGTACTGCCCGGTTTTTTCCACCCCCAGAAAACGGCTGATCAGTAAAATATCCAGACTGGTTACCAAGAAGCTCAGCAGGTTAGCGCCGGTAAAGTGTCCTCCATAACGGTAAAACGCGCTGAGTTGACTGATGCGCAGTTCCCAGAGGCGCCAGGATAATTGTCGATGCACCACCAAGAGCATCCCGGTTCGTACCAGGTGATTGATTGTAATGGACAGTATAAAAGAATAGACACCAAAGCCATTTAGCAGTGCAACTGTCAAAAAGGTAAAGCCAATCACCGAAGCCAAGGTCTCTGCCAACACTAACCTACTGAAGTTTAATGTCTTTTGGCATTCCATCGCGGCATAGTTACCAACAGCCATAATTAACAGTGCTGGTGTGTACCAAGGTAATATAGTGGCTAGCAATGGATTGTTTAACAAGGCACCCAGTGCAGGCGCAGCGACAAACAAGGCTACAGATATCAGCAGGCCGTTACCAATGAATCCGAGTCCCAGTTGTCTTTTTTCATGTTCTGTCAGTTGATCTCTGTTAATAGCTGCGGTTGTTAAGCCAAAATCAACCAACATCAAGCTTAAGGTATACACCAGGAAGAACTGTGAATACGTTCCAAGCTCTTCTGCCGAAAAAAAACGTGACAACAAGGCTATTTGTGCCAATCCGAGTGCACTTTTTAACAAAGTGCCAAGAGAATTCCAGGCCAAGCCTTTTTTGGCACGATTAAATAAGTTCATAGGCTGCTTATTTTCACAATTCGAGCATTCTGAGCAATTTCCAAGCTAGGAACTCAAACCACTTTTTAAGATGTGACATATGCGATCCACCTCTTGTGTTGACAAGTCTGTATAGAGAGGAAGACAAAGTATTCGATTCGCCAAAGACTCCGAGTTTGAACAATCAGACTGTTGATAAAATGCCGGAGCTTTGTTCAGACTGGGATAAAAATAGCGCCGGGGATATACTTGCTCTTCTTGCAGGTTTTTCACACAACGATTAATATCTGCCTCTGATTCCAGGACTACAGGCATATAAGCACCATTGATCGATGCACCTTCCTGCCAATGCTGAAAACCAACACACCCTTGCAGATTCAGTTTATATTGATTAACTATTGCCAGCCTACGTTCAGTTATGCGTTGAATATCATCTAATACAGCCAATCCCATCGCGGCGTGAACTTCGCTCAACTTGGCATTAATACCTATCGTCTGGGGTATGCCGTGACTATCCAAGCCAAAATTAATCATCTGCTTGGCGCGTTCAAAATCCTCGCGCTGCCGAAACACAATAGCCCCACCCTCAACAGTATGGAACAACTTGGTGGCGTGGAAGCTCAGGGTTGACGCATCACCTGCACAGAGTACAGACTTGCCTTTTTGTGTCACCCCAAAAGCATGCGCGGCGTCGTAAATCACCTTGGCTTGCCTGGCATCGGCGTAAGCTTGTATAGCTTGGGTTTCGCAGGGATTACCAAAGACATGCACACCAAGAATTGCACTAAAATTCCCATTCTCGGGCAGAGTGCCAGCGGCGAGATTAAAGCTCTTAGGGCAAATATCGGAAAACACCGGTTTTAACCCCTCCCACGCCAGGGCACCGGGGGTGGCAGCAAATGTAAAAGGTGTGGTTAGCACCTTGCCGTCTGCCTGCAGGCCCAGCGCCTTAAACGCCACCTGCAATGCCAGGGTGCCATTAGATACCAGCAACAGGTTTTGTACCCCCAGATAATCTTCCAGTCTTTGTGTTAATTCCTGGTGGAGCGGGCCACTATTGGTCAGCCATTGCCGTTGATAAATATCCGACAAGTACTTCTGATACTTTTCAATAGGGGGAAAGTAAGGCTTGGTTACAGGGATCATCCGGAACATCCTAAATCGCAAGGGCGAGATTATGCCAGCATCCGCCAACTGCTTCCAGTTGGCGAACCTTGCAAAACGTATAAGAGTGTAATCGCAACATGGAAGAAGCCGCAGGTGATACCTTGATACGGCCTTTATAGCGATTGTTGGCTATGCGATTGCTCGGCTTCAATAATAGCCAAACGCTGTACCAGACGGTTAATAGTAACCTGCATGCGGGCTCTTTCGATATCCGCCAGCAGAAGTTTAATCAAAATAACGCCCATTCCCACCAACACAGGAATAATGGGTGGATAGCCAATTTTGAGATATTGGCCCAGCACATCTACCCAGGAGGGAAATATCCCTGCTACCAATATAAGGCAGGCAATCAGCATCCATTTAATACCGTCGCGATGCATCAGATGGTCACGACGGATCAACACAATAATACTGATCCCGATAGCCAGGCTGATTAGGGCAGAAATAAGTTGCGGAGTATTCATTTCTCGTCTTCTGCTGTGACACGCCGCGCATTCTTGTCCGGCATGGATTTGGCAAAACTCAGTAATAATGTCGAAGCCATATAGTATCCCACCTTGAACCAAGAGGAAAAAATTCTCGACTTACCATCAGCCCGCTCATTCATCTCAACTTCGACCTCATATACCGAAAGTCCTGCTGACTTGATGAACAGTAATACCCCAACATCTTGATATTCCAAGTACGAGGCGCGTGAGCTGACCAATAACATCAAGGCCTCGGCATTATATAACCTAAACCCTGAGGTCAAGTCACGCACCGACAACCCACCAATACGGCGAAACAAAGCCCTGGCAAACTGACGCAGCAAGCCGCCGCGCAGTGAGCTTGCTCCAACAATAACCTGCGCCTTTGCCTCCACCTCCCTGAGCTTGGCAATTTCACCGGCCAGATGCTGGCCATCGGCATCCATGGTAATCACTCGTCGATAACCTTGCCGCCAGGCATATCGCATCCCTGTTTGCATGGCGATCCAGGCGCCCTTGCTTTCGCAGTGTGCCAGAACGCTGGCTCCGGCAGCCTTGGCAATGCAGGCGGTTTGATCGGTACTGCCATCGTCTACCAGAATAACCGGCAGACCGGTGTTCTTGTGAATATCAGCCAGTACCCCAGCAATGCTTGCCGATTCGTTTTTGGCGGGAATAACAATGGCAGTTTTAATAGATCCAACTCCGAACATTAGTAATACGCCAATAATGCCCTTGTATATTTATGCTGTCGTCTTTTTGTCTCGCTCCAGCAGCCAGTAACATACGCATATTAACAACAGAGCAATTACGCATTCAGTAGCTAAACGGGTAATGGCCGCACCTATTCCAGCAAAATGTGGAATAAGCAGAATATTGCCGATTGAGCAGAGTAGCAGACCAGCGGCACAGATTTTTACATAACTCCATTCCTTGTCCCTGGCGAACAACCAATGTGACAGCAACATGCTCAAGCCCATGGGCAACAGGGCCAACAGTAGCAGGCTGATCAAGGTGTGACTTTGCTCATATGCCGGGAACATCCAGGCCAGCAACCAGGGGCCAAGTAACTGCCAACCAACCAGAATAAAGATGACCACCAACAACAACAGCCCCACAAACGGCCAGAGGTGGCGCCATAAGGAGTCTTTATCATTTGTGCGCCGGTTGTAGCGGTTAAAAAACAGATAACTTAAAGGCGATGTCAGCAATACACAGGCCTCAAACACTTGTATCGCAAAGAAATACTCGGCTACCTGTACTTCCTTTACCCCATAGGCGCTAAGTAGCAAGACATCCAGTTTCATATAGGCAATAGTGGCCACTTCCAACAAAAAGAAATTACGCAGCAAAGGGTTGCCAAAAGGCAGCGTCAGTCGGCTAATCGGCTGTACATAAGAACAAAGTGTGGAAACCCCCTTGACGATTGTTAGCGCCATCAAGCTGGCCAGCGCAGCAACAGCGAAAACGCCAACTATATCCAAATCGCCGGCAAGGCAATAAACCCCGAGGCAACCAAGCAACCAGATGCCGCGGTATAAAGGCAGTGAAACGGCGTCGCGTAAATAAAACCCCAGCCCGCGATGAATATTGCTGACCAGCGTCATAAGGTACAAGGCTAAAAATGCCAGGGCTGCCAAGCCTGTTTCCAGATTGAAAAACAACGCCAGCAAGGAAAAAAACACACAACCGCAAAGCCACAACTGCAATGTTCCAAAATACCGTGCAACATCCTGAATCCGGTTCTGACTACTAAGCTTAAATAAGGCTTCCTTGTGACCAAAATTAACCAGTATTAAAAGTAAGCTCATCACAGATGTAAGTACGCCGTACTGGGCATACTCAGACTTTGACAAACTATTCGCCAGAAACAGCAGTAACAGGTAGCTAACCAGGATATTACCCAGAGAAAATGCCAGATAGTGGCCGTATTGTTTTTTTATGCTCACGGGTAACTAATGCTGCTCAATAAAGTAATCGCCGACAGACCATCGGCTGCCGGAAAATGAATCGAGTTTTGCGCTTGTGTGCTAATCCGCACGTCAAACTAATTTCAAGCGCACCTCTTCCTGGGACTTACTTTCGCCCCGCCCATGGCACCATAGCAAATCGGCCACCGGCGTGATGGGGTGAAAGCCGGTTGGTGCCTTTTCAAGCAGCTCGCGAATCGCCTGAATATTTCCTGTAGTGATTTGTTTTTCCAGATGAGCAAGTAAGTCATTCAAATCTCGCTCCCCCATAGAGTCCTCCCTGGCTCGCATAATGCGCGGATGACCAGTCCCCTCAACTTCGCCACCAATCAGAAGTTCCTCATAGAGTTTCTCACCCGGACGCAAGCCGGTAAACTCTATGGCAATATCGCCTTCAGGATTGGCCTCACTGCGCACATCATACCCCATCAAGTGGATCATCTTCTCGGCCATTTCTACTATTTTGACCGGCTGGCCCATATCCAGCACAAAGACTTCACCGCCTTTTGCCATGGCACCGGCCTGGATCACCAAAGAAGCAGCCTCGGGAATAGTCATAAAATAACGGGTAATATCTGGATGGGTAACAGTCACTGGCCCACCTTGTTCTATCTGCTTACGAAACAATGGAACAACTGAACCTGAGGAACCCAGTACATTACCAAAACGCACCATACTAAACACTGTTGAACCGGACCGTTTAGCCAAATCCTGTATTACCAACTCTGCGGTACGCTTAGTGGTGCCCATCACATTAGTGGGACGCACGGCTTTATCGGTAGAAACCAGCACAAAGTGCTCAACCTGATGCCTGAGGGCCGCTTCGGCAACAGTTTTGGTTCCCCAGATATTGTTACGGATACCGGCCACCACATTAAATTCCACCAGAGGTACATGCTTGTACGCAGCAGCGTGGTAAATGGTCTGAATCTGGTAAGAACCTAAAACTCCGTCCACCAGGGCTGGATCCTGAACCGAGCCCAAGATAGGCACAATTTTTAGCCCAGGCGCCAGCTCTCTAAGCTCTTTTTCAATGGCATACAGATTGAATTCCGACTGCTCAAGTAGCACCAGCTTCTGCGGTTTCAACGCCACAATCTGCCGACACAACTCGGAACCGATAGAGCCCCCGGCCCCGGTTACCAATACACACTTAGCGAGATTACATTTATTCAATAGTTCAGTATTGGGTGCGACTGGCTCACGCCCCAGCAAATCCTGAATTTCCACCGTTCTTAACTGGTTCACACTTACCTTGCCACTCACCAGGTCTGCCGTTCCCGGTATCGTCAGCATCTCAATATGTAATGCCTGAACTCTGTTGAAAATGTCTTTCTGCTGGCGACTGGATGCACTGGGGATGGCAAATAATACTTTATCTATCTGGTACTTCTTGACCAGTTCCGGCAGGTATTCAGGGGAAAAGACTTTTACATCAGCCACAGTAGTACCCTGCAATTGAGAACTGTCATCAATAAACACCACCGGGCGATATTCTGCACCATTCTGCAATGACAAGCAGAGCTGTCTGCCCGCAGAACCAGCACCATAGATCGCCACCGGCTTGCGCGTCTGGCTACCTTGCGCATTAATGAGACCGCGGACAAACAAACGAGATCCGGCAACAAAAATAAGAATCAAGGTAAAGTAGATGAAAGGAATAGAGCGGGGAAGATCGGCTCTGATAGTAAAAGAGAGAAAAACCAGTACTGCTACTGAACCGACACTGCCCCAGAAAATATTAGACAGAACTTTAACGTCCAGGTAGCGAATCACCGCCCGGTATAGCCCCAGTCTTATCCACAAAACCAGGGTCAGAGGAATCAGTGCTGACATTAGCCACAAGGTTTCTTTGTCCAGATAAGCTTTGGCACCTTCAAACCCAACGCGGATATACAAGGCCAGTACCATAGCCGATGCGATAAACACGACATCGAAAAGAAGGGTAATCAAACGCTTATAAATGCGTGGGATTTCAAAAAAATGCTGAATAAGATTTTTCATTAATTATTCTGTCCGGCCAGCCGCACAGCGGCGAAACTCCTGCATTCCAGCCAGGCTGGCATACGATTGAAAAAGAAAAATCGTATTGTACCCCATGATGGGCAAATTCAAACAGGCTATCACTGTAAGTTTAACCTCCGCCCCTGGGTTTGTCGTACCGGCGTCCGATTCGTAAAAAACTATCTTGCACAAAGTGCCATCAGTTGAACCGCCCACTTATATGCGCAATAACGAAGTTGACCTTCCGATTTTCACATAAACATGATGATTCACAGAACCATAACACCGGAGCTGCTAACCCAGTTAAAAGAGTGCCCAATTGTTACTGAGTTGGGACCGCGACAAGCAGGAAAGACTACCTTGATTTGTGCAATCTTGCCCGAATAAGCATATGCCACTCAGGAAAACCCGGAAAATGGACAAATAGCCACGGAAGACCCAAAAGCCTTCCTGCAACGCTATCCGTGCAAAACCATCTTCGACGAAGTGCAACGAGTCCCGCAGTTGCTCAGTTACCTACAAGGTATTGTCGACAAAGATAGAGCCAATTGCCGGTTTGTTCTCACAGGATCTCATCAAATGGAATTGCGAGCAGTAATAACACAATCATTGGCGGGGCGGACTGGCATACTGCATTTGCTACCTTTGACTATAGACGAGTTAAACAGCGCAAATGTCCAATCTGAACGCTTCGAAGAGTATCCGTGCCATAATTTTATGCCCCGGGTTCATGATCAGCATCAGCGCCCCAACAAGGCATATGCCAATTATTATCAAACCTATGTGGAGCGTGATGTCAGGCAACTGATACAGCTGAAGGCGTTACCCTGTTTGAAAATCTGGTCGTGCTGGAGCTGCTAAAAAACCGATACAATCAGGGGCTAAGCGCAGGACTTTACTATTTTCGGGACAGTCACTGCATTGAAGTCGACATACTGTATAAAATCGGCGAGGGTTTGACTGGTATCGAGATAAAGTCCGCTGCCACCTGGAATTCCAGTTTTCTCTACGGATTAAAACGCTTCCCCCCCCTTTCAGCAAGGCTGTAGTGGTCAACTATTTCCAGACACCAGTTTAGGTTTTCTGCTTTCACTGGTGGCAGCCCCGCATTAAAACTGTGTGGCCGCCGTTGATTGTAATATCCCAATAAATACCGACTGATGTGTGATGCCGCCTCCAGATAATCCCGATACCCCATGGGCGGCACCCATTCGGTCTTCAGGCTGCGGAACAATCGTTCTGTCGGGGCGTTATCCCAACAGTTGCCACGTCGACTCATGCTTTGTTTTATCTGATAAAGCCACAGCCGTCGTGCCGGGCACCGACTCGGTACCTATCAAAGGATCCAGTCGTGCCAGCCCCGAGAGGGAATCTTGTTTAAGTCAACCCCACGCCCTACCCCAAAACACCCAAATAAGGTAGCATCCCATCCAACAAGGCAGTACCAGACCGAACAATGACAACAGCACAACCCTTTCCCCTAAAACACATAGGCAGCTTTACCCTGCTGTTTCTTTTGTCGGTATTGCGCCCAGCAGCCATCTGGCCAGATATCCCCTTCTCCTTCGCGCCCTTAACCGTCTTAGCCCTAGGCTTTCTGCTGCTGTACAAAATCAACGCCACCCTAGGTTTTAAAGCCTTCTGGCAAAAATACAAAATCGAACTGCTACTGGTACTGGCCTACCAAGCCCTGTGCCTGATTTCCCTGTATGTAAACAAACATCGCTACGCGGACACGGGAGAAATTATTCAGTGGGGACTTACGCCCATTATTGTGCAAGGTGCTTTGCCAGCAGCGGTGTTTCTTTTTTTTCTACCCCAGAATCATTCCAGGTTTTCCCTTTCCCACTGGCGTTACAGCTGGATTTTTCCATTATTCATAGCCCTACTGATTCCCGCAGTAGCTATCTGGCAAGTTATTGATAACCAGAGTGCTTATCAGCTCTACCAATATTCCATTGCGGGTAATGTGGACGAAGCGCCTATTGTCAGGAGTGTACTGGCGATTAGTACAGATTTGGGAGCGATCTCAGCCCTGTTGACGATAGCAAGTTTTTACCTCTCAGTAAGCTTTTTGCAATCACAACGTTATTTCGTTGGCTTCACCTTACTCGCGGTAACACTGTTTAACCTTGGTGGTGGTATTAGCAGCGGCGCAAGAGTGTTTATCCTGATGCTATTAGCCGCTGGTGTTAGCTATCTAGTCATTATGTTTCGAAAACAACCACGGCTTCTCCTCCTGGGGGGAGTAGCAACAGTGACAGCTTCGCTTTTTCTCGTGCAGGTGGCTCCAGTGCATACAGCCTCAAAACTTGCCAACTTATTTCCCTTTGTTCTTCCTCTAAACCTAGGAATTTCATTTGTTCCATCAGATTTCATTCCGAATTTTACGGCAGCCTCCCTAGGAGAAAGAGCACTATTATGGCAACGCGCCGTAGACCAAATCACACAAAATCCAATTTTAGGCATAAGCAATGGGGGTTTTAGGCTACTAGGTGAATCTTTAGGTGAGACTCGAATAAACAACACTCACAATGTAGTTCTTCAATCCGCTGTAGATGCAGGTCTACTAGGTCTTACAGTGCTGACAGCCTTGTTCATTAGAGTCACATCTCGAGCAGACAATACCTTTTATTATTTAATCTTGATGGTTTGTGTCATTGGCTTATTAGTAGACAATTTCACAGATCACAGCTTACCTTGGATGATTTTTTCTGCCGGCACATTAATTATTAAAGAATACAATCCCCTGCCCCACGGAAAAACAAGAACCACAATTTCAACAAGAAAAAACGAAAGGTTTTTGATTTCAATTGCATCACTTTGTATTCTTGGCATACTGACACATTACTTATTTGAGCGATATCAAAATACAAAGCTAGAACCAAAGGATTTAGTTAAAAGGATATACCCTGTCATTGCGGAAAGGCATCGACATGGGGGGCCTATTATTATATCGGACGATATAGACTGGGATACAAAAGATACTTCAAGGAACGATATCACTAAACTTTTTTCATCTATAGATAGCAAGCACTATTGCGATTATCTCTATCGGCAAGCCACATATATATATAACAGAAAAGAAAGGACCTCCCTAGATTCAGGTAGAAAAATATCCGATAAACTAACGATAGCAACACATTCTAATGAAGATTGCGCCCTTACATTAACCAACCCACTAGACAGCAAGAACTGGGTTAGCAATCACCACCAATATTTAGTTAGAAATGGGCGACAAGCAGATAATAGCTTAAGGTTAATGTACGAAAGCATCTTTCTCTGGTCACCTATCATTGAAGTATCTAAAAATAGCAAAATTCAATTTAAGGCCTCTTCCAGAGCTGCTAATGGGATATATCCAACACTCGGCATAACCATTTACGACAGCGATACTGGTGAAGCAGTTTGGAGTGAAAAAGAAAAATTTGTAGGTGAAAACACAGTCTTTACACTGTCACCACCAGGCAACGCAACCAGAGTCTATTTAAGACTGAGGCTGCATGATTACATATTCGATCAAGATAACCGAGAATACCAATTAGTGGAGTTACGGGATTTCAAGGTTGAATAGTTCATTTGCTTACAGCATCACCCGCACCAGCTCCAGAGACAGTTTTAAATATATAAGAAAAGTATTGAGGGACACTAAGCGTCGTTAACATGGTTCGATCAACTTTTGCCAGAAGTTGAGGAGTGGACATGTCGATGCCTTTTATCTGAGCCAATCCAGTTATTCCCGGTCTGACATCGTATACACCTAATAGACTTCTGGCTTCTGTAAGTTCAACCTGAGTTGCAAGTCCTGGCCGCGGCCCTACCAAACTCATGTCACCTTTAAGGACATTCCATAACTGGGGCAACTCGTCTAGTTTGGTTCTTCGCAGAAATTTTCCAAACGGAGTAATTGCATTAGCATCTGCCAAGTGACTAGGTACTGAAGCAGTATCCGGTTTCATTGTTCTGAACTTCACTAGGGTAAAGGGCTGTTGATAGCGCCCTACTCTGACCTGGCGGAAGAGCGGCGCTCTTGTGTCGAACATGCCTATTAAATAGATAACTATTAGCACCGGAAATCCAAAAACTAATCCGAGCAAAGAAAAAAAAATATCAAAAAGTCGCAGCATGATCTTGAACCAGATAGTTAATTTATTGAGAATGTTTAGTGCCTTGGAGACACTCAGCAAGGCCTTGTTCAAAGGTGACTGGTGGAAGCCAGTTAAGCGTGTTGATCGTATCTGCTATGTTTACCTGAAGATTACTACATAACCTATCTGTAACTGCGGATTTACCGACAAGGCCTGCAGCAAATTTTAACAAACCAACAGGAAACAGCCATAGCCGGGGTTTCTTACCATTTAGTCTAGTCAGGGTTGATAGCAACTCAGATGTGGATACATCATGATTGTCACTGACAAGGAAAACCTTGTTTGCTGCATTAGGGTGATTAATACAGGTTTCAATCAGACTCACTAAATTAGGTAAACTTACCATACTTCTTTTATTGTTAACTGATGCCAATGGTAGAGGTAAATTAGCTTTAGCCAACTTTATCATACTTGCAAAATTGGCTTTTACTCCCGGACCATAAACCAGAGGTGGGCGAATAATTACCACCTCCATTTGCGAATGCTCAGCGAGCTCTAGCAACCCCGTCTCTGCCTCAGCTTTGGAGATCGCATACGGATCACTAGGGCCTCTGTTATCAGAAGCGCAGAACGGTCGACCGGGTTGGGTTGACTCACCATTAACTTTAATTGAGCTGAGAAATATAAATCTTTTCACGCCAGCTTTCTCAGCCTGCTTTGCAAGGTTAAGAGTGCCAGCCGTATTTACCTGACGATACAAAGCTAAAGGTTCTTCTGCATCATCTCGCATTACGTGAGCTCTGGCAGCACAATGTATAACAACATCGCCTTGACAAAACACACCTTTGTATTCTTCTTCGGCATTTATTTGCTTCTCAATAAAGTCTTCACATTGAAGGGGGGCTTTACGCCCCAACGCGACCACTTTATATCCTAGATTTTGAAAATGAGTTAAGCAGGCTTTACCGACAAAGCCTGTTGCACCCGTTAATATAAGTCGTTTAGTGGGAGCTGGCATTCGTTGTCTCTATAATGTCTTCAGCCATTTTTTGCATTATATTTGACCGGCTAAACTTGTTAATAAATTCCTGACGTGGCTGCTGAATAAGCTCAAGCTCGTCAAACCGCTCAATTGCCATAGTATGATTGCAGGGGCTGAAGACAGCACTATTGCACACTTCATTCTTGATAAATTCAGCAGCAAAGCCACCTACCCCAGCCCAAATAGGCTTGCCCGTAGCAGCGTACTCAAAAACTTTTGAAGGAAGCACTTTCTCAAAGGCCGCGTAATCATTCAGGTGCAACAGCAGAATATCTGCATTTTGATACTCGGCTACTAGCTGTGTCCGACTGACAGGTGGCAACAGCTCTACGTTGTTAAATCCTTCGACCGCAGACATCAATGCTTGCTTTCTGCCGCCATCGCCAATAATACGAAAAAACAGTTTATTTGATGTGGCCACTGCCAACTCAGGAATAATTTTATGCATGCCTTGTCCTTCGCCCAAATTACCGGCATAAAGCACGATCAGCCGCTTTGCCATATCTTCTTTGTTGGAATTCAGAACATCAGTCTTGAGAAACTCTTCATCGATGCCATTAGAAAACCAGCGATACGTTTTATCGGGAAACCTTGTTTTGAAATATGTTTTAAAACCACCAGAAACAAGATTGATTTTCTGTGCTTTACTAAACGTGTATCGCTCAACAACGGAAAGAAAAGGTTTGACGACAAATGCCACTTTCCTAGGCAGCACATCTCCCATGGTATCTACAAAAATATCCCTGATATCCAGATACAGAGGGATGCGTTTCTGTCTGGCCACCATCGCCCCGAGAAACGCAGTAAATAAGCGAGAAGAGGTAGCAAAAACCAACTGGTAATCTTCTTCTTTGACCAGCTTTTTCACCTGCTTGTAGTACGCATAGAACGCTTTTATCTGATCAAGCATGCCACTTTTGTGGGATGGCAAAGCAATACGATGAACGGCCACATTTTCTGACTTCTCATAAGCCTTAGCCTTAGTTGAAAAAGTAGAGTACCTGTTGGGTAACGTGGTAACTACCTCAATCTGAACATCATATTTGCTCAGTTGCGCCACCAAGGCGCTGCACCTGAAAGATCCGGCACAAAGGTCGGGCTTATAATAAAACGACAAAATCAGTATCTTCAATTTAATAGCTCAACCTTGATAGATATGGATGATGAAGACTGGAAAGGGATGATTAGCTTTTGCGATTGTACTGATTCACCAAACCTTGGATGCCAGGTAGATCCTTCTAGCCTAAAAGGAACACCAGACTCGAGTTGCAAACGCTGACCAGAGGGGGTCTCTAGCAATAAGCGACTCTCATTAGTCTCTATTACTCTTATAGCAGGATGAAGGTGATAATGAGCTTCTGCCTTTGAAAATTTACCGCTCAGTGAATCACTGACCACCAGACCCCTTTCAAAAACGTCAAGTGCTCGACGGTGTATCACCTTGCCTTTTAGTCTTCTATACCCATCATGGGAGGCGACCAGAGCAACTCGGCCATTTTCCTCTGTCTGTTTTTCTAACTGTGCATAGGCGCGTCGTGCAACTCTGAAGCCCCCCCAGACTTCCGATGAATCCTCATCATCCACGACCACTGTATTATGCGAAGCTGTCTGTCGCTGGCGGTGGCGCTCTGCTGACACACCATATAATGATGTACCAGAATTAACAAAAACTCTGTCAATTCCTACACTCCATTCAAGGCTAAGGGTATCTGCGTGAGCATGCGCAGGAAGATAATCCGGCCCCACGGCCCCATGATCAAATATAAGGGTATGATCTCTCTGGACGACCTTGCTGTAGCCTGTAGCTAAAAGTATCTGTATTGGACTGTCCGATCTCGGAACTCGCAGCCCAAGCTCTTCGGCATAGGTCACAATCCACTTTGGTTCTGGAGCAATTCCAAACGCACTATCATTGAAAAAGCTTATCTGTCCGTCGGGATGGGTCATTGCGTCCAGCCACTGCAAACCTCTTTCTACAACACTCTGCCATTTTTCAGAATAAGGCCCAAAGCAAGGATCATCAGTTAACTTTGCCAAGTTCAGTAAATCCAGCATGTCCCATAACAAGGTGCAGTGATACATGGGAGACAGCTCAAAATGACCGCCATCTTCGAGAAATTGTTCAGGGACTTCACGCTCAAGAATCTTAAGCCCAACAGACCTATACTTCTCGCCAATGTCTCCAGAAAGAAAACAGCCAACAAAAACCAGCGCCTTGCCATTAGCAAAGAGGTGGTTCCCTAATATGTGGTACTCAAGCTGCTTCGATAACGCCTGTGCCTGTAACTCAATACTGGAAACGATTGTTGAATCAGACAAACCTGAACGCTGGTACCACTTAACCCAGTTCACTATCCTTAAAGATAATGTATAGGGTTCCCATCCATTACCGTGCATCGGTGAATTTTCGTTTATCCATCGCCTAACCAAATCGAAATGCCATTGATATCTATCCGCGCTGTTTTCTGCGTTTAGGTCATCGAAATAATGAAGGTTGTATAACCACAACTTTTCATGTAGTGGACTATTCCAATCTTTCGAGGTTGAGATCGCACATTCTACATTCAAAAATCGCAGAGTATAAGGCCCGTTCATAGAGGCGGGCATAATTTGTAGGCCCTGCCAGGACCAATTTTCCACTTGTGGAACAACCGACGCGCATTTCAAACGAGGAGCACGTTTAAGCTCGTATATAAAACGAAAATATATCTGTTCGAATCTTAGCTTTTTAACGGTACGATAAAGCCTTGAGAGCTGAATTAAGATCTTCACAAAAACCTGCAATCAAGACTGGTTACGTAATTGATGTGCTGCATCAATAGATACTTTGGCAACTTCAAAGATCTCACTAACCGGAATTGGCGATTCAGTTCCCTTTTCAATAGCATTAAGAAATCGATGACAACATTCGGCCTGTCCTTTATCCTGCCGCCACAAATTCATATTACTAAAACCAGGCCAACCGTAACCTTTCAACTTCCGGAAATTATCCAATTGCAATACCCTTCCGGCCGTGAAGACTTCTACCCGCTCCTTTGGAAAGTTGCTTGCACCATTTGCAAAATAGTGAATGGTACCAAAGGAACCGTCAGCAAACGCTAGTGTAATGGATGCCTTGTCTTCGGTTATATGTTGATATGGATTATCGCCCATTCGTCTCGCTTGAACAGATACAATCTCACTGGCCGCTAAATACCTCATCAAATCTATAAAGTGACAAGCCTCGCCAATAATACGGCCGCCTCCGACTTCTGTATCTTGTGTCCAATGCTCTGCGGGTATAGCTCCTGCGTTCATGGTCATAACGAATGATTTGGGCTCTCGTACATTGCACAACAACGTTTTCATCTTCTGTATTTGCGGCGAGAAACGTCGATTAAAGCCCACCATCAAATGTACATTTTGACGGCCTCTATGAACCTGTTGGTAGGCGGTTTCGGCCTCGGCCAATTCTTGCAGGTTAATGGCTAGCGGTTTTTCTACAAATACATGCTTGCCGGCGGCTAGCGCCTGCACCACAAAGCGGGCATGGGTATTGTGTCGGGTAACAATAGCCACCGTGTTGATGCTGCTATTGGTCAGCATGGCATCTATGTCGGTTGATGCTTCAGCAAAGCCAGCTTTTTCACCATGGATAACACTATTGATGCCGCCAGTCGTAACAAGAGTATGAAGCTGTGCACCTGCCCGCTTGAAGGCTGGTATCAACATCCGGGAAGCATAATTTCCCGCTCCTATTACCCCCAATACTGGCTTACTAGCTTCGAAGCGCTGACTTTCGTTTAACTTAATATTACGTTGGCTACATCTAGTAGACTCGGAGCCATATTGCAGCAAAATACCCAGTGCAGTTTTGTCGATAGTAAACAATCCGTAGGCCTGGGGAGCATCGTCAAACGCAAAGCGATGAGTGATAAGTGGTTTTACATCCAGTTGACCGGAGGCCATCATGTCTAGAACGGCGACAAAGTTACGTTGCTCGGGCCAACGCACAAAACCAAGAGGGTAATCCTGCCCTTTCTCCTCATAGTTGGGGTCGTAGCGCCCCGGGCCATAAGAGCAAGACACTTGGAAGCTTAGTTCTTTCTCATAGAAATCGGCACGATTCAGTTCAAGGCCGGTAACACCCACCAATACAATGCGACCGCGCTTACGACACATGCGGGCAGCCTGAGCAACTGGTTCGTTGGACTTTGTGGAAGCAGTAATAATGACGGCATCGACACCATTGCCCCGACTGAAAGCCATACCAGCGGCAACAGGATCTTCACCCCTGCCGGGGTTGCAAGTTTGCGCACCAAATGTACGGGCCAGTTCCAATTTTGTATCGTCAAAGTCAATAGCCAGCACCCGACAACCATGGGCTCGTAGCAATTGAACTGTGAGCAAGCCAATCAGCCCAACCCCGGTAACCACCACGCTCTCGCCCAGAGTTGGCTGTGCCAGTCGGATACCCTGCAAGCCAATGCTGGCTACAACGGTAAAAACAGCTTCTTCGTCTGTGACATTATCTGGAATTTTGGCACAAAGATTCTTGGGTACACGTACCACATCGGCATGCGACCCATTGGAAACCACTCGCTCCCCTACGCCAAACTGTTCTGCCCCTTTTCCAACTGCTGTCACTGTACCTACATTACAATATCCCAAAGGGATCGGCTGCCCAAGTTTTGAACGAACTGCATCAACCGTGGCTAGTAAACCATCTGTCTGTACTTTTTCTAAGACCATTTTCACTTTGTCTGGCTGCTGGCGTGCCTTTTCGACAATATTAGCCTTACCAAAATCAACCAGCATCCTTTCTGTTCCGAGTGACACCAAGGTTACTTGAGTTTTAATAAGAAGATAACCTGATTTAACTTGCGGACAAGGAACATCAACCAACAAAGTTTCACCACTACTTATATTTTGAAGTATTTGCTTCATGACTATCCTAAATACTAATCCGAAAACTCATTAGCTATTACCACATTCCCTGTCTCAACAGCTTCTTTTGTTCGCAGCATTAAATTAGCCGAATTCCACAATTGCTTCACCGAGTAACCAGTCCCCTCTTTAGCCCCCATATAAGACCGGGTAATAGCTCCTTCATGACCATGATCTCTGTGCAATGGAGATATCACTTTCGATTGGTGCAATTCTTTAATAACTAACTTATCAAAATCCATCATTGATATTAATACATTCCCCCTATGCACGCTCAGTCGCTCACTAACACCTTCAAACGTATGCCCTTTTGAAGACATGGTTAAAACAGCTAGAGAGCCATCAGCAAATTCATAGGATACAACAAAGTCACTCTTATACTTATTTGAGGTGGCCGGTGTGACCTTTACTGGAAATTGTTGTCCTACTGGAACCAAAGATAATGTGTAATCGATCCAATGGCACAAGTTACCAAGCACCCTTCCACCTTCCTCTGGTGCAAAATACCAATGGTCATCTTCTAATTCGTGAGCCGCGATAAACCAATTTATCATCATGGGTCCGGATTCTTTATCAAGTGCTGCTTTTAACTTACGCCCCAGAGGGCTTTGCGGCCTGTTGTAACCCAGACCAACTTTCCCGCTTGAGCTACTCATGGCATCTATCAATCGCGCAAGCTGATCATCACTGACTACGGGAGGTTTTTCTATATGAACACTTTTATTTCTTTGAAGTGCTTTTATAGCATATTCGGCATGGCTAGCGTGGTTCGAAGCAATGTAAATCAGATCAATTTTTTCGTCTTCGAGTATTCTATCGGCCTCAGTAGTATAATACGCCGCCTTGGAATCAAGACACAAAGAGGCGGCGCGATCAGTATTGATATCCATAGCTCCTCTTATTACTTGTCCATAATTTTTTCGCAAGTAATAAGTAATGGTACTATAACTAAAATTCCCACACCCTATAATACCAACATGAGATTTTTCAGAGTGACTGGTTATCGTTGGAAGCTTCTCGAAAGTTCTTTTCATATGATATGCGGAGCGAACCTTATTATAGGTACGTCTCAAACCATAAAGCTTTACGTATTTTAATACTTTCCTAATACGAAACAGAATGCTTCTTTGGGTATAGTCCATTTAACTAATCCTCATGATTCCACAAATAAAGAAAGGCGAGTTATATCCGATATTTAAGTATAGGCGGCTCGATTATTTTTCAAACCACCTTTCAGTTTCTTAACTGAATAGTCCTCAAAAACTAAAAAACTTACATATGAAACGATTAACGCCAAAACAAAACTGCTAACTGCAAATGCCAGAAATGATAAACTAGAGCCTAGTGTGTTACTCATTCCTGAAAAAATCCTCTTTGTGCCAAACATCACTGGTGTGTGCCAGATGTAAAAGCTGTAACTTATAGTACCAAGAAACTGAATATATCTTGAGTGCAGGAGCCATCGCACCGAAGAAGACTCATTAACGACAGTGAGAAAAATGATAAATCCAGATAATACCGCTATAAACCAAAAAAGAAGGGAGTCTATTAGATCCGGACCTGTGTACTGTAGACAGAATAATACAGCGAAAAAAGCAAAGAAAGATGAAAGAACAGTTATATTACTGTTAATACTCGGCAGTTTATCTTTTTGGTGTAAAAAATATAGCGCCACCCCAATTACAAAAAAAATAGCTCTGGGATAAAAAGCAATAAATGGTAAAACCACAATAAGGATAAATATAACCATTGTGATACGCGCAGACGAAAACTTCTTTGTAAACGCAGCCATTAAATAAAACACAGCTTCATAGCTCAAGGACCAAGCTACAACCAATGCTGCTTCGATAGGATAAACCCCCGGGATAAATAATAAGTTCATTACCAACAAACCAATCCACTGGTAAAATACAACTCCTTCAAAATAGTGATAACCTACAAATGGTCCGACAATAAATATTAAAGACACTACAGGTATGAACACCGGGTAAAGCCTGATACAGCGGTCTAACAAAAACGATCTTACATCCACATGGCGAATAATACTATCCGTTATAAGATAACCACTTATCATAAAGAATACTTCTACTCCATATTGAGTCGTCAGTAGTATCGCCTTAGCGACGATTAACCCAAGCCCGATATCAGAGAAAAAGTTTTCAGTAATTCCACCTGCACCCACATGACTGAAAAAAACAAGCAAAGCTGCCAGTCCCCTTGCACCATGAATTGACTTGTTAAAGATACGATTATCTTTCAAAATGAATTCCTTCCTGA
Organism: Bowmanella denitrificans; assembly: GCF_039522935.1. Classification (NCBI taxonomy): domain Bacteria; kingdom Pseudomonadati; phylum Pseudomonadota; class Gammaproteobacteria; order Alteromonadales; family Alteromonadaceae; genus Bowmanella; species Bowmanella denitrificans. Next base: position 121,742 of record NZ_BAAAEI010000007.1, read on the forward strand.
TAAAAAGCCAGTCTACCTTTTGGGATGAAAAGCTTCAGGCAAAAAATTAGAATTATCAGCGACGGATAAACGCCAGCAGATGTGATCGCAACAATCGGTGAAAAAACAATGAGCGTGAGAAATAATAGGCTGATGTAAAAACTGAAAAAATCTCCAACTATTAAGAATCTGCTCCAGAAGTAGGCGCCAAAAATTGCCACAATAAAAATGACCGGCAAGCTACCAATAGCACCAAAATCCAGATAAAAAGCTCCAGCAAGTGTAAAATAGACACCTGGATTGGGAATGCTAGCCAAGATCTCCTGAATTGAAACAACATTCAAACCCAACTTATTTACAAGTATTCCTTGTAGATAGAATTGATACGCAAAAAAATATGGCGCTTGTTCTGGGTAATCAGCTGAATATAAAACGTCGAACTGAAATACGCCATGGCAGGCATAATACACTGTAGAAGCCAACACAAAGTAATACTGAGCAAACTCAGGATTATTCGAAAAATAACTTCTAATAAAGTCTGGGACAGCCAATCCCGGCAAATTATTATCCAGCACTAACATCAATTCATGACTATCTCCACTGGAGTGACCAGTTCTATCTATAAAAATAATGGAAAAGACATAAATAACAACAAACCCAAGTAGTATATAGAGGAGCTTACTAGATAGCTTACTCTTCTTTTTAATACCAAAACGTAGTTTATATGCATAGTTGGACAAATAGGCAATTAAAAGTGCTATCGCCGCGACAAATCGACCTCCAGACAAAAACGAAACAAAGATTCCAATAATAAAAACTATAAAAAGCTGACGCGCTTTAGATTTGGACAGATACTTCTGAAAATATACACAAAAGATATAGGCTAATACGAAAAACCCTGAAAAAGCCATACCAATAATGCCAGCAAACGTACTACCTTGTTGTAGAGAACTATCGCGTCCACGAGAAAGCCTTAACTCGGTAACCTCGGCAAGTGAAAAACTAAAACCATTGAGAAGAAAAAACTTATAAACTAGGGCCCCTGAAACAATCAAAGAAACAATCATCAACCTATTAGCTGATTTAAGTACCTTCTCCTCAGAATAAGTAACGTAACGCTTTTCGCATCGAAATCCCGAGCTATAAAGTGGATATAAGACCGCCCCCAAAAAGAACAATACAAAAAAACCAGCCAAGAAGCATGATGCTTCAAGTCCAATTGGAGTGAAGTCAAGAAAAGGCACTGACCTCAAGACCAAGACCACTGTCCATGAAAATAACAAAAGCAAGCCTGGGACAAAAAGCAAATGCTTCCTAACTATTTGCAATTTTAATACTTCCTTTTAATATTTCTCTGACAAATATGTGTGGTTCCTTAATAGACACCAACTCTCCGTCTACTTCATATATCTCAGGATGAGTTTCTTTAGAATTTAAGTAATACTGTCCTTCACTAAAAAACTCCACTTGTTTTCCATTTACCAGCGCCTCAATACCAATAGTTCCTGTCCAACACCCTATTATATTTGCAGAAGTTAATATTTCACTAGTTGCGATAAACGGATCGATAAAAACAACTTTAGGGTTCTTCAATAAGGAAGTGTAAAAGTGATTATTATTATCATACACAGTAGCTGGATGCTCTTTGAGTATTATCTGGTCGTATCTACTTGACAATTCCGCAACCTTGCACCTAATCATATCTTCAAACTCAACCATTTTAGTATCGTTAGACCAATACTCAATGGTTGCTTCCGGAAAGTAGTGCAGCGGTATAAAAATGGAGTTTTGTAAAAATTCGACCTCGCTTAGCTTTTTGAAATGGCGCTCTACGAAAAAGTTAAGAAACTCCCTGACAGAGGTATTGTATGGCGTTGCCAGGAGGTCATACTCCTTACGCCCCAAGAGTTTTGCCCCCACGAGATAAAACAACAGGAACCTTGCTTTATATTTAAAATATCTGAAGATAGCAGCTTTTAGGGCTTTGCTTCGTTTAGGTGCCATATGAGAACGGAAACGTCCTTTAAGCGTTTCAACAACCTCGCCTACTTCATTCGGAGAGGGTTCTCGAATTTGGTTATGCTCACCATATGTCGTTATTCTTTTATAATTGCTAATAAAGAAATTTGAAACACCATAGACTTTAACGCCATACGATCTTGCAACTTGCACCATGATATCCATGATGTAATTATCTACAGGATAAATAACGAGAGATTCAAAAGCATTTTTCTCAAAAATATCTAAAAGGCCCGCCGTAGCACGCCTGATAAGAATCAAGCAGTCCTTTAAAGGAGTGTTTCGCAGCACTCTGTCACGAAAAATAATTTTGTCCAGACTCAAATTTGTTTTAATAAACGCCTCGGCCTTGGGCGAATCATCTAAAGTGCTATCGTTCATATCTATTCGATAGTCACCATTAAAATACTCAGAGATCGTTAGAATATCTTCTGCATTAAGTTCATGTCTGGCAAAATTTAAAACCGCTTTATCAAACTCTTTGCTGCGTCGGATGTATACAAGTACTGGCACATTTTTCTCCAAACTATTCATACAGTAAATGCGATGTACATTTTCTGGCATAGCCATACAAAATTATTGATAATATTAAAAACACCGAATATGTTTTTATAAGTACCAAGTACAACCCATGGATCCCTGCCACTAACATTAGAGGATATAATAGCAGTGATATAGCGCATGATATCAAAGATAAAATCACCAGAAATTTCATTTTTCCTAAGTAAATATAAACAGAATTTACAGACATAAAAACATTTGCCAATCCTAGCAGCATGACCATAATTAGACAAATCTCAAATAGATATTTATATCCATAAAATTTCTCAGCCACATATGCAAAAGCTAATGTAGCTATTGCCAACGGAACAAACAGCGAAAAACATTTTTTCATCTGTTCAGTGACTTTCGAGTGAAGCCTATTTTTTCCTTCTTTTCCAAGCGCAACTATATTTGTGTATGAAAATGTTGTCACAGCAACCATCGTTAATTGTGTTATTGCGAATGCCAGTGAATAGTCCGCAAGAAAGTCATTAAAGTGATTTTTGATAAATAATCTATCCATATAAAGCATTATAAACAAAATTGCCGTTGCCGAATTCATCAAAACACCCGCTTTCACGCAGAACCAGAACCCTTTAATACTTGCCAAAAAATTAATCTTTTGTAATTGAGACTTGATATATCCCTTATCTATAAGGAAAGAACATGCCAAAATTGCAAATAGCACAAAGCTTAATGCAACAGAAAACAATACGTAGTAACTAACAGATGAATCAGAAACCTGAAAAGCAACAGCACCAGCAATCAATGTAACTGCCAAAATAGGCTTAAACGACATGGCAGCCAAATATTTTTCTCTGGTCTTCAATATCGATTCTATTAAAATCGTCAACACAGAAAACCATACCAGTACAGCCAGAACATCTAGCTTTAAAAATAGCAAAATGGCTGATACACAAAACGCATATAACCCTCCGCCTACAATCAACACCATCGCATTCAAGTCTGTTCGATTACTGGAATTGATGGTATCAGTAATGTAACCAGTACCCGCGCCTAAAGCAACAAAGTTAAATAGTATGAATGTAAATTTTAGGAACTCCACCTGAGCATAAACACCCTTATTCAAAAAATAGGGTAAAACGAGCGTTTCAACTCCAATTAGAGAAAATATAATGTAGCGACCAAGCAACAATTTAAACAAGTCAAAAACCTTTACTTTGGCGGACAATAAAACCTGCTAATCTTTTCAAAAACATCTTGTTTTCTACAAGCCCTGCAACAATTTTAGATAGAGCAATGATAATAGCAATTGAAAGCATTATTTGAAGGGCCATGAACACCCAATCACCAGCCACATTTCGATTAGTGAAGGCAAAAACCAATAACAAAATGGGAAAATGAATCAAGTACAACGTATAAGCATATCTCGATCCCTCAGCAACAGCCAAAATACTGATATTGGAAGAATAGGCCTTTCCCCGCCTTAGTGATAATAGAATTGGTAATAATGGCGCAACAAATAGTCCGAACATAAACTTATTCCGATTATTATAATAGTAACTAGATGAAGACTCTAATAACATGTAAAACCACAATAAAAAAAATGTGGCCACTAGAATGTAGCAAGCAAATCTCACCCAAGCTTTTTCCCATTGATTCCAAGCCGCAGCAGAAAAAGCGCCCGCCCCCCACACGACCAGCCCGTACCACCAAAACTCATTAACATTGTATGCCAAAAATGCGAACACAATGACCAGAGCAAAAACATTTTTGCGATTTCCTAATAACAATGTAATTAACGCGGCGACTATATAGTACCAAAATTCTGCAGCTAAAGACCATAGTGGACCATTTATTGTCGGGCTTTTAAAAGAATCAATTATGTTGTTAATAAAAAACAAACTTCCAAATATATCCCTCCACTTAATCACTATTTCTTCTCTGGCAAAGTATATTTCTTGCCTGTTTCCGTACTGAGTAGAGTTGGTTAAATCGAAATACCACAGCAAAAAGTAGCCGAATAATGATATCACTGTTGCAACTAAAAGAGGTGGATACAGCCTCACCATGCGTGATACTAAAAATTTTTTTATATTGAATTGGCCTGTTGAACTATTTCTCCAATTATTTACAATAGATAAAAAAATTAAGAAACCACTTAAGACAAAGAAAAGCATAACCCCAAATGAGCCTATGTGCCTGTAGAAAACCCACACAAATTCAACATTAAGATCCTTATGTGGAAACCAATAAGGGTTTACCAAAATCTGCTGGCAATGGGCCCATAAAACTAAAAATGCTCCACTTCCTCTTAGAAAGTCGAGCACTTGTGACTCTGATTTAGTTAAATTTTTTTCAACTAACAAAACAGATTTCTCTGACTATTTCTTAAAAAAGTCCAAATCATTATTGGCCTGTACGTAATCACTAACCTGACCTATATCTACCCAGTAATCATTTAACTTGTATATCTGGGCAGCGCTCTTTGGAATTAAAACCTGCTCAAATAGCGTAGGCATATCAAAGAATTCATTTTCAGGAATGTCATATAGTAAACTTGGCTCAAGGATGTAGACACCAGCATTAATGTTTACAGAAAAGGATGGCTTTTCCTCAATTGAGGTTATAATATTCGTTTTATTTGCATTTACAACACCATAGGGCACTTTAAATTCATGATTTCTAACGCACATAGTAGCCAACCCACCACTCTCGATGTGATCATTAAGAACGCTACCAAAATCAACATTGGCTAAAACATCGGCATTAACAACAAAAAAACGTTCTTGAATTTGGTGTTTTGGAATCAACCCTAAGGCACCTGCCGTACCCAACCGCTTTTTTTCCTCAATATAACTTATTGACACACCATATTGAGTACCGTCGGAAAAGTAATTCATTATTACTTCTTTTTTATAATTCACACACAAGATAAATTTATAAAACCCTTGGTCTCGAAAATGTTCAATAAGGTGCTGCAACATAGGTCTATCACCAACTTTCAGCATTGGCTTGGGCTTGTCCTTTGTTAACTCACCTAATCTAGCCCCTAAGCCTCCGGCCATAATAACAACAGGATTGGGTCTCGAAATAAACTCTATATCATCTAGTGTGAACAAGGCATTTAATTTACCATCGCTACTAACTAAAGGCATATGTCGTCTATGTAATTGCTTCAGTTTTGCAACAATTGATTCCCTACTTGAGTTGCTCGGCATCGTAACTGGATCATTATTGATTGCATCTTGTATTGAGCTTTTATTTTTTAATATAGCTCTCCTGATATCGCCATCTGTTATTATTCCTACTAATTTCCCATAATCATCTACAAAAGCGAGAAAACCAATTCCCCCTTTATCCAAAGCCTCAATAGCATCAAGTAATGTGCTATCTTCCTTCAATACAAATACATGTTCCATCTTATTTACTCGATAAAAATTCAGCTAACTCAAAGTCGTCTATAGTATCGATATCTACGGAACGATCTCTAGGCATCAGATAGCAAAAACTATTGTCGCTGTAGTATTTACCTTGCTTTAACAGTTTGGACTTAAAAATATAAATCGCACCATTGGGATAGTAGGACGTCCGCTCCGCTTGCCTATTCTCTATGGTGTCTTCAAAAATGTTCTCAAACCTTCCATCTGCGGTCAGATACTTATGCCACCTCACAGGATGAGCTTCTTGTGTATAGCTCACTACTGAATCAGCATTAGTTCGTAGAAAGAGCTCGTGAGCAGCATCAATATCATCTGCATTCCTCAAGGGACAAGTTGGCAAAAGTACCATAAAGGCCTCTACAGACCGCCCCCTCATCACTGCCAGCTTTTCAAGAAACTCCAGATAAACATCAATCGCTTTTGCTGTATCGGTAGCCAGGGCTGGGTGTCTCAAAAATGGCACCAGTGCTCCAGCATTTTTTGCTGCACCGGCAATCTTCTCGCAATCTGTAGACACAAACACTTCAGACACCGACTTAGCCTTGAGCGCAGCCTCTATAGTATGGGCAATCAGTGGCTTTCCACAAAAATCCAAGATATTTTTCTGGGGAAGTCCTTTTGAGCCTCCCCTTGCTGGAATTAGTGCCAGCATTTAAACCAAATCTTCCTTGTTCAAAATATAATCGTAAGGTAAGTCCTTGTTTACCTTAAAGCCAATTACATGCTCGGTCATACTTGGTGAAATTCCCGTTCCTGGGCGCTTATAGTCAATATCTTCTAACGTCAAGGTCTCACCCGCTTTCATCGCACGGCTCAATACGATACTTCTTCTGAACTCAGCCTTTCTTTCAGCCGATTCTGTCGCTACAACCCTGAAGCTACCCAAGGCATCACATATTCTCTTAGCGCCTTCTACGATTCCATGCATCTCATCCTTGGTGGCAGAAACTTTATGATCCCAACCCACCATGTTCTTATCCAGAGTAAAGTGTTTTTCAATCAATGCAGCACCTAGCGCGATGGATGCAAGCGGAATCTGAACACCTATGGTGTGATCTGAAAAGCCAATAGGGTAATCAGGATAACACTGTCGCAGGGTAATAATGTTGTTAAGGTTTACATCTGCATCAACCGGAGGATAGGTTGCCACACAGTGCAGGATACATATCTCCTTATTGCCTGCTTCCTCTATAGTTTTAACGGCTCTGTCGATTTCGCTCAGATCACTCAATCCTGTTGAAATTACCATTGGCTTTCCCTTCCTGGCTAAATAGTCAAGAAAAGGGAGATTATTCAAATCCATCGATGCAACTTTGATAAAGGGTGTTTGCAATACATCTACAAGAAAGTCTGCTTCACGTTTACTAAATGGAGTTGATGTACAATCGATGCCGACCTCGTCAGCAAACTTTTTCATCTCGAGGAGCTCAGTTTCCGATATAGCATACTCCTCAACTATTTCCTCTAGTGTGTAATCTGTTCTGTTACGATAATCGTCTGCGATAAAATAATTATCCTCGTACTTTTTCCTCGAGAAGATAGTTTCTTTACTCCAGCTTTGAAATTTAACACAATCTGCTCCAGCCTCTTTTGCTTCTAAAATAAGCTTTCTAGCCAAATCCATATCACCATTATGGTTTGAACCTAGTTCAGCGATAACATAAGGGCGTCGATAATTACCAATTTTTACAGATTCAGTTAACTTAAGCATCTTCAATTTCCTCAAAATTAATTAATGACCACCAAGCTCTGGTCGGACACAATTTAACAGACTTTTCGACTACATCCTGTAAAATATAATCACTACTTTCAAGCAAAGTACATGTCATACTGTATAAACTGGAAAACTCAGGATTATCACTCATCATCAGTTTGTAGTGCAGCCTTTTAACTTCCAGCTCTCTCCTTGCTTGCTCCAACGTTTTTTCACCAATATTTGCCACATTATTATCATGCTGTCTGTAATAGGTTTTTGTATCATTAGTGAACAACGCCTTTTTTCCTAGAATCATGAGTCTAGAAAAAAAATACCAATCAACAGCTTTCAAATTCTCTGGAAAAATAACAGAATCAACAACGCTCAAGTCAATAGCAGTATTTGACATGCCAAAATAATTCTTCTGCTTCACCGCATCAAATTTCAAATAACTCTTTGAGCCAAATTCATTTAACTCATCAAAATGATTTTTACTATAGATACCTGATTCATTAAAAAGATCAACATCATTAACGACTATATCTGTTTCAGCAAGCAGTTCTAGAGAACAGGCTACTCTATTCTCAGCGAAACAATCATCAAAGTCAGCGAAAACACCTACTTTATACCGACTTCGTGAAAAGTTAATTAAAAGCTCACGATTCTTGGCTATATTCCCTGTCCCGGCAACCTCAACAATATTCAAATTTCCGTACTTCTTTTCAACATCTCCAAGAAACTGAAAACCATCGTTGACTAATACGATGTCGAAATTCTGAAAAGACTGTTTAGCCAAACTATCGAAGTAGTCAAAGTAGATATTGGTGGAAACAGGGAATGCAGTGGTTAGTACAGCAACAGCAGGTCGGTTTGAACTCACTTTTATTCCCTTATTCAATCTGCTCTATGACAAGAGGGTGTTGGGGTCATTTTAAACCTGTCACCCATCATTATTTTTACAGGAGAAATATATTGGATCACTCGAATAAAACTATCCTGAGTCTTTATTTCAAAGTAATCTTTCCCGATACCTACCACAGCACCAACAATACCTTTATAATAAGGGGCATCTTTTATCTGTTCAGCTTTAACAATCTGAATTTCATGTTCACCAAGATATGTTATAGCATTGGGTCCTGGTGAACTAATTGCTCTAATAAAATTGAACACATCTCGCGTAGTCTGATTCCAGTCAATGATTTCATCTCCTGGTTTCCGCACTGTACAGTAAAAACCAACCGGATGAATTTTTTTCTGTTTAACTCCTATCACTTTTTCTTCGGAGATAAACATTTTCAGCGCTGCATATAAAGTTTCTGCACAACCAACATAGGCTTTCTGCAATAAAGAGTGATAGTCATCACTATCGATTATGGGATAGGTACTCTGTAAAATAATATCACCAGTATCAATTCCGTCATCAACAAAATGCACTGTTACACCAAATTCACTCTCATTATTAATCAGCGCCCAATTTAAAACATTCCTTCCACGGTAGAATGGTAGTTTTCCCGCATGGCAATTAATTATACCCAATGGCGGTATGTTCAGAATATTTTTCTTAAAAATCTGATTAAATGACATAGACACAAATAAGTCACAGTCAAATTCAGCCAATTGAGAAAGAAAAGACTCAGAGTTAATATTCTTGTTCTTTAAGTAGGTTATTTTATTTTTTTTACATAAATTTTTGAGCGTATCGTCTTGTGTATCGTAACGTACACAAATAAACCTAATATCAAAGGATTGATCACTATGGATTCGGTTGAAGGCTTCGTGAGACCAAGGACCATCTGCAAAGTATCCGATTTTTAATATTTTATTCATACTTATGGCTTAAAAAAGTAAGTGAAGACGAACTCGGTAGGTTGCATAATCTTTGTTCGATAGTAATGGAATTATCAAGTTCACCTCTGAGACAATCCTCAAACATTGGCAACCGGTTCATCAGCTTCCAAATTGGTCTGGTCATTACACCTGCTTCATTTGTCGCCTTTAACAAGTCATCTCGGACTTTTTCATCGGGACATATGACGGCGTTGAGCCAGTAGTTAGAACACGCATAATCAGGCTCTTTAACAAACTGGAATCCTGTGCCAGCAAAAAACGTCTCATATCTGCTGGCTATTTCTCGCTTATTCAACAGGAAAGCATCGAGCATCTCCATCTGTGCACAGCCAAGCGCTGCATTGATATTCGGCAGACGATAGTTAAATCCAGGCTCGTCGTGGTAAAACTCATAGGGGTGAGGCACTTTGGCTGTTGTGGTCACATGTTTTGTACGCTTGCCCAGTTCAAAACTTTTGCATAACACCATACCGCCACCGCCGGTGGTAATAATTTTGTTGCCATTAAAGCTAAGCGCTGCAAACTCCCCAATTGTACCAGTGTGTTTACCTTTGTAGTAAGAGCCAAGGCTTTCTGCGGCATCTTCCACCAGAGTCACATTCCACTTGATACAAACGGCGAACAACTCGTCCAGTTGAGCCGGATGCCCAAAAGAATGCATGGGCACCACAGCCTTGATACGCCTTCCTGTTTTCTTGTGAAAACATCCCTCTTCGCGGATCTCGGCGTTTTCATCCAAATAGTTTTCTAGCGCCATGGGGCAAAGTGACAAGCTGACTTCAGATACATCAACAAAGATGGGTTCAGCTCCCATGTGATGCAGCGCATTGCAAGTCGCCACAAAGGTCAATGCCTGAGTGATAACGAAATCACCAGGTAACACCCCTGCCATATACAGGGCGGTATGCAATGCAGCCGTGCCATTCACCGTTGCTACCGCTTTGGCAGCACCAGTGAATTGCTCCATCTTGCGCTCAAACTCATCGACATACTTACCTACGCTAGACACGAAGGTGCTTTCTATTGTCTCTGTAACGTAACGCAACTCGTTACCTGAAAAGGTTGGTGCATGCAAAGGTATAAAGTCTTTAGTGCGATAGAGATCGCGAATAAAGCCAACTAACTCTGAACTTTGCATATTTTTACCTTACATTTTGCCGTCAAGATATTTACCCGTTTCTTTGTGACCAAATCCCGGTATCATTTCGTGAAAAAGAGTCACTAGTTGTTCCTTTGTCCAGGCTCTTCGGGCTCTCATCTCGGCGATACTGGACTCAAAATGAGCCAGCAATGCTTGTTCATATTCAGCTGGATTCTTGATTATCCCCAAACTGTCAAATCGGTCCATATCCAGCGCTTCCTGGTCGGTGAAAAACTCTTCAAAATCTTTCTCGCCGGTGGTATCACTTGAGGTGAACAGGCACGGCCATTGGCCATATAGGGGCAAGGTTGTTACCAATTCGCGGGCTTCATCCTCGGTATGACAAAGATAAGGCTCAAAACCTCGCTTCTTCAGATAACGTTCGGCAATATTGGCAAAGGTGACCAGGTGAAGTGCTTCGCTCAGCTTGGGGAAAAAGATATCCCGATTCTCACCAAACAAGCAGGACATCAGACACAATTCGCCGGACTCCTGAGGAGTAACAAAATAACGCTTGATGTCATTGGGCGCCACAATTGGCTGCTGCTTCTGAAGACGCTGATTAAAACCATGCAGTAGCGAACCATCTGAAAAAGCGACATTGGCAAATCTGGCTGTAGAAATATTGATTTCTTTACTACGGCGCATCAGGAACATTTCCATAACACGCTTTGAAGCACCCATCATATTGACAGGATTAGCCGCCTTATCTGTGGAAACACAGAAATACTTTTCCGTCCCCTTCTCAATTGCCTGAATGATGGTCTTTTCCGTATTGAAAATATTTACCTCGACCATGCGCATCAGTGTGTAGGGATCTTTCTCACTCCTCACATGCTTGAGGGCTGACAGATTAAGCACATAATCATATTTTCCGTCAGCTGCGATAAAAGCATCATATTCGATAGAGCCTATATCCAAAGCAAATGTTTGGAAATCACCCTTTATATAGCCAAAAGAACTGCGAATATCACGAACTAGCTCAACCAGATTATTTTCGCTAAGGTCGACTACGTGTAACTTCAACGGGTTCCGCTTGAATATCTCCCTGGTGACAGCCTGTCCGATAGAGCCCGCTCCACCGAGGACGAGAAATGAAGCACTCGATACTTTATCTTTCAATGCCTGTTCAAAACTGGCTATGTCTTTAGTGAACAGGGCTTCGCTTCGTCCAACCAGATTAAGCAAATCAAGCATAATTGACTACATACTCCGTTATTAATAATAAACCTTTCGGTCATTGTCTGGGTCACAGTGCCAGTCAGACACTAACGTAGAATCTGACGTTTTCTTTCAGCACTTGCACCAAAGGTGCTATTTAATCGCGTTAAGGCGATTCCTAGATACGGCTAAGCCTCTTTTCATCAGGCGAATCGCTCATTTCTTCTAGCCATACTGGCCGAAATCAATACCACTATCAGGGCAAACATTCCGCTAAGCATCAGACCTAGAATTACAATCAAAGGTCGATTGGGCTTAACAGCCTTGCCCGTCACAGTTGCGGCTTTATCTAGTCTGTAAAACTGAACGTTGGCAATATCGATGCTCTTAGCATGCAATTCCCGCAATTCCTTCATCAACATTGGCAGCTCTTCGATATAGGCATCGTCTGATTCTCTGGCTTTTAACTGCGCCAACAACGGGTCATCTGCTACGGTCTGAATTTGTTTGTCCAGTTCGTTCAGTTTACTGATAAAGATTGCATCGTCTTTGCGGTTGCTTAATGTCTCGGTCAGGGCTTTTAAGTAGCGCGTCCCCATTAAATAAAGGGGTAAGCTTTGGCTTGAAGTTAATTTGATATTGGTCGCAGCTTCCCGGTTACTGGCACTGAATTCGTCAATAGGGGTTGGATTTTCAATCTTCAGGGTATTGGCAATCTGCGATGCTTCCTTAACTTCGGCCAGTTGGGTTTGCTTGTTGTTTTTTGCCAGCTCCACCAGCAGGGCTTTTTCCTGTTCCAGTTGCACTATCTTCAAACTATTTTGTGCCTCTAGCTTCACTATATCGCGCTCGCGCTGATATTTAGCAGCTTGTCGCAACAAGGCAACTTGCTTATTTAGCTGCTCCAGCCTTTGCTGCTTAATTTGCGTAAACTGCTGGATAAAATCGCTCACTAACTTGTCGTTTGCATCCTGCACATAGTTGTTGAGTAATTCACTGGTTTTTTGCTCGTTTGCATGCTGAAGACTGATCTCAATCAGGCTCGGAAATTCAACAATTTCCCCTCTAGGGGCAGAGGGCTCAAGCACAGTAACCTGGTAATTGCTTATCAGGTCCGCAAGCAGCCTTTGCCCGTTGCTTGCAGTCTGCGACTCACCGTAAAGCGTTTCAAGTACCTTATGATCTCCCAAATATTTACGCAGGTTCGACTCTGAGCGTATTTCCTGGAAGTAGCGTTTGAACAACTCCTCACGATTCATTTTAATCAAGCCTTCGTTGTTAAAACGTTCTACGTCCACATCGTTGGGTAAGGCAATACGAGCACTGGAGCGGTATTCCTTTGGAATAGCTAATGCAATGGCTACAGCTAGCAGAGTGCCAACCAAAGTAATAGCAACCACCGTCTTCCAACGCTTACCGATATCAATCAATAATTGCCCCAGATCAATTTCGTCGTCTTGTATCGGCTGAGCAAGTTCTAAATGAGTGTTGTGTCTGTCCATGTGGTTTGTAGTTATACTGCAAAGATCAAGCGGCGATTGTAGCCCATGCCGCATGCCGTTAAAACCCGTTTGTTGGACGAGGATTTAGTTTGAACTGCCTTGGCTTTATAAGTAGCGATCGAAAGCAGAAAAAAAACGCCCCGAAGAAAAACTTGCGGCTTGTTTTTGGCAGTGCTCGCGCATCTGGCCAAGCCGGTAATATTGAACCGAGCTAATACAGTCGATTAACTGTGTATTCGTAGGATTGGCGGGCAGTAACCATCCTGTTTCTCCGTCAATCACGGTTTCTTTCACCCCCCCTTCATTCACTCCAATCACAGGTTTCTCAGCTCCCATGGATTCTACTGGGCTCATGCCAAAGTCCTCATCCATGGGAATATAGATGGTCGCCAGGCAGTTACCCACCAACCCTGCCAGCTGCGCTTCGCTGACCCAGCCGGTGAACTGAATATTGGCCGCATTCTGCGCCAGCGCTTTGAGCTTATTCAATTGGCTGCCACCTGAGGTAACAATTAGCTTCTTATCCGGCATCTGCATAAAAGCACGTACGATTAGCTCAACACGCTTGTATTCTTCCAATCTTGCAGTGGACAGAAAATAATCCCCCTGCCCTATCCATCGGAATCTGTCGATTCTGCAAAGTGGATACAGCACTTCAGATTCCACCCCCAAATGGTGCTTCAGCCTTTGTTGTACATTCTTTGAGTTAGCGAAGATCTTATCCATCCTGCCAAGCGCAACTTCATATCTTGGTTGCAGATAGTGGATTAGGCTCTTCAGCATTGGCCGCTGCCAAGCGGGGATGCTATTCAGATAATGCGCCTTCAAATCGTATACAAATCGCGGGGGCGTATGGCAGTAGTAGATATTCTGTCTGGCCTGACTGTTAACCACCGCCAGGGGTGCATTGGAACCGGAAAATATCAGGGTATCATACTCTTTCAAAAAGCCGGTTCTGTGTTGGAAAGCCAGGCAACTTTTCAATGTTTGCCAGCCTTGCAGCTCAGTTTGCGATGTCAATGTATGCAGTCTTTCAGCACTTAAAGGAGACTCGGTAAATACCTTACGGTTAACAAAGGCTGTGACTAAATCCAGGTGAGAGAAATGTCGGCAAAGATCCAGCGTCACGGCTTCAGCGCCGCCTTTTACCTGTAAAAAATCATAGAGAATAGCGGCTTTGGCTTTCTGCATTTTGCGGTACTGATTGTGGTTTGAAACTGAGCACGGATGGTAATGCTTCAGCCTGGTATTTCAATAGTGGTCTTGGTTTTTTGTACTACCTTCTTGGTGATCCTGATTTTCGTCAGAATAATAGATAGACAAGAAGCCTGCATATTCAGCCTTGTTAATCAATAGTCTACTAGAGGGGTTTTGTGAATGGGCGGCAGAGGGTTTAGCCTAAGGGGATATTGGCTGGGTTCCATCTCCACCTTATCAGCAAGCTGAGGCAATATTTTTGCATCGCGTATATTTGCCATTGGCATCAAGCCTTTAAAAAGAGCTTAGTTTTTATAGGTTAACTAATCATTGAATGGTGTCAGCCGACGTCTGCCAATATTTCGCTGATGCCATTAGCAACTGTTAGAGTTCAGGACAACTAATGTCAGTTTCGGATGGACTGCAGGTTATTTCCCGTGCAGATACAGTGACGAGATCTGCTTAGCGACTGATTCGATTGAGAACCGGTGCTGCTGACGTAACCTGGCTTGCTTACCCATCACGGCTAAAGCTGATTTACTCAAGCTGGCCCAGATGAGCTTGTCCACCAGACTTTGCGTATTTCCGGCTTTAACAAGCAGTCCGGTTTTATTATCCTCGACCACATAACTCATGCCCGAACCTGGCACATCGGTAACCAGCGCGGGAATGGCCAATGCGGCTGCTTCCAGTATTACCACGCCGAATGCTTCGGTGCGCTCAATGGACGGCAGACATAGCAAATCGGCGCCGGTCAGCAACTGCTGTTTACGCTGCTCTGATACTGAACCGTGAAAGGTCACCTGTTCAGACAATTGATAGTGCTCAGCCTGCTGTTTAAGCATCTGTTCGAGTTCGCCGCTGCCCACGATATCCAGCTGTACAGGAATACCCTGCAAGCGCAGTTGTTTAAGCGCATCCAGCAGATAGCAGTGACCTTTATAATAGGTCAAGCGCCCAATGCAAATCAGACGCAACGGTCGGTCGGTGCAGCTGTTTTGTATCTGCTCCTTTGCCACTGCCTGCTTAGCATGCGCTACAGTTTGTACCTCATCCTTTATCCCCAACGGGACCACCTCGCATATTTGCCGATAAGGTTTAAGTGCCTCACTGCTATCCAGATAATTTAGTGAAGTACAAATAACTTTGCAGGCTTTACTCAGCAACCAGCGCTCAAAAATGCGGTACAGGGGATATAGCAACTTAACCTTTTTATCTGGCACCGAGCCAATCACGTCGGCATGCCAGTGAACTATCCATCTGGATTTATAAGTAAACGGAGCCAGAAACAGTAGCCAGAATGCCGACAAATTAGGCATATGAACATGCACAATATCTGGCCGGTCCGACCTTAGCAACCGCAGCAGTCGAACACCAAAAGCGGGGGCGACAGGAGCATAAATCAGCTGCCCATAACTCTTGACATAATGCACCTTGCAACCATGCCAGGTAGCTGTTTTTGCAGTAAAATCTTTAACCTGCTGGTGCACTATGGCACTTACGTCCATTCCCTGGCGCTGCTGCTGGCGCATCAATTGCGCCATAAAGCTTTCAATACCGCCGAAAAAAGGTGGGAAATACTTGCCTAAGTGAAGCACCTTCATTTCAACAAGGCTTGCCTGATGACAAAAAACACCGTTCCTGTTCCAGCAGTCGTTGGCTTCTGGGCTTCAGATAGCGTGCTGGCTGGCCAGCATAAACTCCCCAACTTTGCAGTGAGCGATTCGCCAGACTCAAGGCACCGAGTGCGACTCCTTCGCCCAAAGTAACGCCTGGTAAAACAACGGAGCCACAACCAACAATAACATGTTTGTTTAATATAACAGGCGCATGGGTAACATCGGTATAAGGCGCTCCGACCATTGGGTTTGTCATGCTGTTTCCAGAATAGTCGTCACTGCTACTATATATGGCCACCCGGGAGGATAAGTTGCAAAAGTCCCTCAGCGTGATACGCCCGCCCCCAATCAAAGAACAATGTACAGCGATATGGATATAGTTTCCTAGCCATATCCCTCCGTCACCTGCAGAGAGCACACAGAAATCATCAATTCTGATATTGCAACCCAAGTGAATACGAGCGTGTCCATAAATACTGGCCAGCTTAGACACCAATACGTTGCTGCCGACACTGGCAAAGCCTAAATGTTGCAATTCATCTTCAGAATAATACGGCATCCGCTATATCACCGTTCAATCAACACTAAATTACGCAATTGAGATACAGATATGTTCCAATGAGGTTTAGCATCACTGCCAAGCTCATACCGATGGCAATTTACATTTTCCAATACAAACTCATACTGCATAAGACGAGTTTTTAAGCAACATACGTATTGCACATTAACAACCTATCAGATAATACTCACAAATTTTGTTGGGATGGCATTTTTTGCAGTTGTCTTAACATATCCAGTGCCAAAGGATCGCCAGGTTTTATTTCAATAGCTTGCTGAAAAAGCTGTTCAGCGCTGTCCAACTGGCCCAAATTAGCTTTTGATATAGCTAGATTCATTACTGCTGGATAGTTTTTGCTGTCCAGAGAAACGGCTTCTTCCAGCAGTGGCAAAGCATCCTCAAAGGCCTTCTTATCCATTAAATATACACTGCGCTGCACCAGGATTTGGGCACGTCTCAGAGGGGCTCGCACCTGCTCAAGCAGCCACAGCTCGTATGCATTAGCTTTATCATCAATACCAAACTCTCGCAAACATTCAATATAATTCTGTATAAGTTCAGGCTGCAGGCCAATATTGGCCTGGTGCTGCTTTTCATACAGAGACATGGCGTGAGTAAAATATCCCATTGCTTCCAAACAATGTCCGCCCTCTACTAGTTTGGCACCTAAGTTGGCATACACTCTGGGATTACCTTTAACCAACGCCACTTCATTTTTGTAGAATGCGATTGGATCTGTCCAAAGTGTTACTCGCTTTTCAAGAGCCAATGCAGAAGCTGCGACCCAGCCACCAAACAATATAAAGGAGGCGCCAAATATAAGCCGCGATTGAAATTTCTGACAGATGGCCTGCAGCACACCAACCACGGCCAGTGTCAGGCCAATATTAGGCAGGTAAGTCCGATGCTCAAATGCCAGATCTCTGATAGGAAGAACACTGGACTCCACCAAATGTGCAACAAAATAAAACAACACCCCAAAGCTCACCAGGGGTAAACGCCTTCTCTGCCACCAGGCCAGCAACACAAAAGCGGTCATTGCTGCCAGGCCAACAAGGTTTTTAGTTTGCCAGGCAGTTTGTAACTGAAATTCATGTTCGAGTTGTAAAGCAACAGGATAAAAAAACTTAGCTATATAATCCCAAAGTACCAGCATTTGGGTACGCAAATAGTCCAGGCGCGCAATATCTGTGCTTTCCCGCAGTGTACTGTCCAATAAAACCAGTGAGCGCATCAGATTAAATTCACTAACCCAGAGCAGTAGGCTCAGAAAAACAATACAAATGCCGCCATATAACCCAATAAGTCGTCGACTCCAACTGCCAAAAAAGCAAAGCTCTGCCAGCAATATTGCTAAAGGCAGAGTCACAATATTCTGCTTGATTAACAGACCCGCAATAAACAATCCAGAACAGAGCGCGACCCACAACAAGGTATTTAACGCATTCTTCGCCCGTCGCGCTTGAATGTAACAGACCAACGCCCAGACATAACAGAACGTCGCCATTAGCGTTAGTTGCTGAACACTGTAAACCACCGCCTGGCTATTTAGTGCCAGCAAGGCGAATACCGATGCTGAAGATAT
Source organism: Bowmanella denitrificans (assembly GCF_039522935.1). Lineage (NCBI taxonomy): Bacteria > Pseudomonadati > Pseudomonadota > Gammaproteobacteria > Alteromonadales > Alteromonadaceae > Bowmanella > Bowmanella denitrificans. Next base: position 139,995 of record NZ_BAAAEI010000007.1, read on the forward strand.
GCCAACAAGCTTTCCTTTAGCACCATTAAAAAGCGAGCAGGCAAAAACACCGACTCCTACAGATACCGCCATATGCAAAAGCATACTGACCATATGATAGCCAGATGGCTCCGCACCAAAAAAATGATATTGGGTACCCAACACAAGATAGCTCAGTGTGCGCATACCGTAAGCGTTGAACAAGTCTGGTAAGGATAATGGCGGGTGAATTAGTGGGTTGTTAACGATTGAGGAATAGTCATCCAAGTAAAATGGTATAGCTAAAATGTTTCGGTAGCAAACCAAGGTAACCACAAATAGTGCAATCCAGGCACCAATGAATACGTATTTTCTGGTTAACAAAGCACCCATCCCGGAGAGTCGCGCAGCCATTGTTCCTCAATTATCTTAAGCATATGTCGCCAAAAAAAAAGTGGGGCAAGCCCCACTTTAAATCAATACACGAATTGATTAATTATTTAACTTTAACGCGGTCACCATCATGACGCGCATAGTAGATAGCATCTACTGACACTGCATCGTTAGGTGCATTTACGATAACGTCGAAAGATACTGCACCACTTGTTACACCGGCGGCAGCAGCAGCATCACGAATAGCAGCAGAAACGTTAGTTACACCTTCAGCTACTGCCATTGCAATACCTTCAACTTCATAGGTATCTTCGCCGATGTAGAATACTACATCCACGCTACCTGCCTGAGTTGAGGTATTAGAGATAGTTACCGCCTGAGCGTACGAAGGACCATAGTACATTACAGGAACATGTACTTTCGCACCGTTCAGGGTCCAGGCACCGGCATCAGCCATAGTCAGGGTGGCAGCAGTCAGGTTGTTGGCACCGGCTGGGTTAGTATAAGTAACAGCCTGGCTAACTTTGAAAGCTTGGTCAGGAATTACAACACCAGCAGGAGTGTTAACAGTAACACCTACAGTACCAGTTGCATAAGCCGCAGCAGAAGCGATTGACACAGACATCATGTCTGCTGCAAAAGTAACAGTACCTGCGGCAGAAGTCACGTTACCGTCTTTAGCATCGCCCAGCTTGCCGTTGCCGTCTTGATCCAGGAAGCCGAAATCACCGTAAACAGTGTAGCTAACTGCACTGGTAGTCAGAGGGTTAGCAGTAGCTGCCAGGGTATTGCTAATAACCAGAGTGTCAGCACGCTTGCTGTCCGCGCCAGCGCCAGTAAAATCTTTACGGGCAGCGTTTACGTCAACAATAGCGTCAAACTTGGTGTCTACTTTGGTAGCCAGCTCAGCAGCAAAAGTAATTGCAGTTTCAGCTTTGGTCGCGTCAACGTTAACAGGCGTGCCAGCAGCTACTACGATACCGCCACCAGATACTTTAACAGTACCTTTATCAGCAGCACCAGAGGCATTAACTTTTAAACCACTTACAGTAACGGTAGTACCGGTAGACAGGTCACCACCGTTTACCAGGAACTTGACTACGTTACCTTCGTAGGAAAGGAATTGCAGGGCACCAGGGCTTGCAGCAGTGTTATTAGCAACAACTACGGTAGGAACGATGGCTGCGTTAGAGCTGTTTGTTGTGGCAACATCTGCACCGGTAACAGTCAGAGTGATTACGTTGCTGGCGCTGTATTCACGGCCTGTAGTGAAGGTCACTGTAGGAACATCTACCTGACCAACAGCTTTAGAATAAATCACGCCCTCTGTAGAACCTGTCACGGTCAGGCTAGAGGCAGCCAGAGCAGCAGTAGAGACTGTCGCCAATGCCATGGACGCAGCGATTAAACTCTTCTTAAACATACTTATCTCCAATTTCATGAAATTGGGAGTCTCAAGTTGCCTGCGCATCTTTGACTCCTTTTTTTTTCAGATTCCTAATCTAAGATCTTAGGATTTTCCAACATGCTCTTCTTGAACACGTCGAAGTCCGCCACTAATTCTTAAGGAACTACCATTGCCTGTCAACTAACTTATTAATAAAAATGTACATTATACAACCATATGAACAGCATACAGGGTATAAAATACAACACTTGACAAACCAATTACTCGGGGAGTTGGATCCCGCTAAGCTGTTCTCTGAATCTGGCTATAATATCACTCCATTGGTCCATATTGGTAATTACTTTAGGAGTAATCATTAAAACCAGTTCTTTTTTCTCGCCGGTATCCCCTTCAGTCTTGAATAATTTGCCCAAAAGCGGCAAGTCACCAAAGCCTGGAACCTTAGACGTACTGTCGTTGTACCTATGATCTATCAGGCCCGCCAGCATAATGGTCTGACCGCTTTCTGCCACTACCTCGGTGCTGATACTGCGCTCAAAAAAGTTGGGGTTACCACCCGCGCCGCTGCTATCTGGCACCTGGTTACTGAAAGACTGATTTAACGCCATAATCACTACTCCCTGGGCATTCACAGTCGGGGTGATATTCAGGGTAATACCGGTACTGCGAAATTCGCTGGACTCCACCGCGCCGCCGCCATCAAGATTAGTGGTAGAGCCTTTGATGGACACTTCCTCGCCAATATTGATATTGGCGGTTACCCCATCACGTACCAGAATACTTGGCCGGGACAGCACATTGATGTTTGAGTTACTGGCAAACAGGTTGGCCCGGGCAAAATCTTTAGTCAGATCGCCGGCAAACAGCCCCAACCCACCAATACCTGAAGCTTCAAACGCGCCGTCGGTACTCAGCTTCACATCCCCTTGGGTTAGCGCCCACTCAACGCCAAACTTAAATGAGTCGGAAAGATTCACCTCGGCAATCACCACTTCCATCAGCACCTGTTTGGGTAACACATCCAGCTTTCTGACCAGCGGCACCACATTTTTATACTCAGTACCGGTACTGTAAAAGATCAGCGCATTGGAGCGCTCATCTACCACAAAGGTCATCCTGTCGTTACTTACGCCAAGATTGCGGGATGCGGTTTTCAGCTGTCCGGTACTTTGCCCTTTGGCATCTGCCGCATTAGCAGCCGCTGTCGGCTTGTCTCTTGCCGCTTGCTGATAGGACGCATCCAACAGTGGTCGCAGGCTTTCACCAATGTCTTTGGCCCTGGCATACCTGGGGTTAAACACAAAATACTGCTTCACATCGCCCTTGGGCGGCTGATCCAGGGTTTGGGTCCAGAATTTAACCCGATTCAGCAAGTCTTGTGTGGCTGAAAATATCGCGACCGCGCCAATTTGATATAACGGTACAAAAACCAAATTATTGCTCTGCGGTGCATTAATACTGTTGGGAATGCCTTCATTCTCCAACAACGTGGACATTTGTTCCAAATACAGCGCCGGGTCGATGTAGGCTAGCTCCACCATTCCTATAAATTTGCCACGTGTCGCTGGCGAATCCAACAGTTGTACCAGTTCAAGAGCGCGCCTGACCGATTCCACATCTCCGTTAACAAACAAGGCGCTCTGTATGGCGTCAATCGTCACGCTAGCGTCTGTCAGTTGCTCAATGGTGTGTTTAATTGTGGTTTTAATACCATACAAGAGCGGCACAACCTGAACGACCTTGCCACTGCTTTTAGGAATATCAGCCAGTTCTCTGCCAACCCCAACTTTGGTTGCCACTTTGCTTTTTGGATCCTTTGCTACAATCAGGTAAACGCTACCGTCGTACTGAATGGCCATATTGCGTTTGTTCAGTACCTCTTCAACCAGTGAGAAGAGTCGCCTGGCACTGATTCGCTCACTGATATTAAGGGTAACAGGTGACCCACCCGGTAAATCGGGGCCCAGCAGATAATTTACACCCAGCAATTGTCCGAAGCTGTAATGCAAAAAGTCGCGCACTTCCATCTGGTTTGCCGACACCTGATACTTAGCTTTGTCAGCAAAAGCATCCGCCAAATTGCGGTCAGAAAAAACCACTTCCTGCTTTTGCATGCTTTCGAGTGTAGAAAAGCCGCCTTGAGGCTGTTGCTGTCCATCGCCCCCAGCTTCATCGCTAAGCTCTGCTGGTAGCTGCCCTCCTTTCAGAAAGGAATCACCAATATTGTTCACTCTGTATTTCGAATCACCTTTGTCGTCACTGGGAGTGCCCGTTTGTTGTGAAGTGGCACACCCTGTCAGTACAGCGGTTAACAATGGCGCCAGAAGAAGAAACACTGCTTTATTTTTCATAATATTTTTAGACATCATCCGTTTTTAGTGATGAACAGATAGAGGTTGATAACCCTGTTATTCTGCTCCAACGTTACCGATTGGCCGGTCATATCGGTAAGTTTGTAACCTGACAAATATTGGCCCACACTCACTTGCATCTGTTCAACCTTACCAGATTCCAGATCCTGCACTTCCAATACCGCAAAGCGGCTTTTCTTTTCGTCAAATGTGCCGCGCAGCCTGTACTTGTTGTTACCGTCATAAAGAGTATCCAGAGCACCGGCTTGCGCCAGTTGCTCTTCCTTTGACATGACATACAACTTCTTAGGCTGCTCGGCAGCGGGTTTGCTCTCTTTTGGCGGGGCTTTTTTGTCAAACTTATCCAGAGCCTGTTTGATACTTTCCGCTTGTTCTGAAGACAATACGCCAAGCGGTATTTCAAAGGTGTTTTCTGTCAGTTCATAGGTTCCGCTTTCTTGTTGTGCACTTAATAGCCGCCCGTAAAAGTCTGCCCCTGCGGCCAACGCACTCAGGACAATAACAGCAATAGGTATCTTCTGCATTATCTTGCTTCTCCCTGCTGCCAAGCCGAAATCACTAGTCTGCCGTTCACTCTGCCTAAGGTATACCCTGCCGGGCGCATATTGGAAATAAGGCTGTTCACTTCCACAATGGCCAATTTAGGTTTCTGTTGTTCTATATCTATCATAAGGGCAAGATACTCCTTTAGCCCCCCCGTCATTCTTATTTCAAGCCGATGTTCCACCGCCATTCCTTTCGGTCTGGGTGTGAGCCAATTAACGTTCTGAACATTCAATTCATGTTTGGCCATCAATTCGTCAATTTTTCGTTGAACCTGTAACTGGAATTGTGTTGCAGAGGGTTCATCGGTGGTCAGCATGGGTAGAACATCGCCTTTTTGTGCCTGCAGCGCTTGTAACTTCAGCTCCAGCTCTTTTTGGACCGCCAGCAACTTTGTGCCTTTGCTCAACTGCTGTCCCAACGTATTAATTTGCGCTACCTTTTCGTCCTGCCATTCCAATACAGGTACTATCACAAATTTGAGCACAGCCAATACAAGCAAGAAGCCAATAAGAATTTGTTTTTTTAGCTTACTCACCGGCGGCTCCCAGGGCATTAAATCTGACAGAAAAAATTTCTCTGCCACTGCTGTTTACCACCGGCGCCACAGATTCCGGCATGGAGATTTCATCCCGGGAGGCAAAAAAAGCAATGGCATCTGTCGCCTTTGGCGCTCTGCCCCTGACGGTTATCCCTTCCTGGTTGACCACAAAAGAAAGGAGCTCGATATTCTGTTCAACCGCGTCCAGTAGCAATGGCAACAAAACACTCTTCAGCTGAGTTGCCTGCGTTTCGTTTTTCCAGGCTTGCAACTCTTTCTCCAGCACCTCGACTTGGTGCTGAAGATTAAATACATAATCCAGTTCCTTTTGCTGCAAAGCAACTTGCTGGCGAATCGAGTCCGATCTGTGATTTAGCCAAAGACTGCTTGCCGCCAAATAGCAGATAAAAACCATACTGGCCCCAAGCAGGCTCAAGCGCCAGTTGACTTTCGCCAGGCTTGTGGACAGTCGCTGAATGTTAAAGGCCTGCGTAAACAAATGTCCCGGGACTTTGCCGAATGCTGAATAAACAAATGCTGAATAATCAAGAGCGTAGCCAGAGGAGGTTTGCTCGCTTTGACTTGCCGATATAACCTGACTGCGAAAGTGCCCACCTTGTCTCATTACAGACAAAACCCGTTCGGACATATCCAATCTGAACTGTTCGGTATCCAGGTTTTCGGGCAAGGCCATAGCCACTTTTATCAGCAACGATTCTGGCAATACCATCCAAGCACGGGTCGCGATTGCGTCAAACACCTCAGCTTTAATGACACTGAAAGTCACCAGACACCGGTTCTGATCCAAAGACTCAACTAAGTAATATGTTTTGCCCGCAAAAGGTGCATCCGCCGACATTTGTTTAGCCGCTTTGACGGCCTCAGATACTGAGGCGATGGGAAGCTCTTTGGTGGTCTCGTAGCAATGTTCTTTACCGACTAGTACCAGGCGTGCAGCTGTATGCTCAGATACATGCTCATACTTACCCAGACTTTGCCACTTATCCCCAACATGGGTAATCCACCCTAACAGCTTGGCTTTAAATATTTTCCTCAACCCAGTCTCCAATGACCTTCCCCAACCAGCGCATTATCCCCAACAGCTGATCAAGTCACAACAAAAGAACTAATATTTACTCAATACCAACATTGGATGCGACGGGTTGTTTTTTTGCAGTTCCAGCACAAACCCCTTACGCAATATCACATCTCCTAATGTCACCTGAATACTTACCTCAAACGTATTGCCCGGATACAGGCTTACTGATACGGCCTGTTTTTGCCCCAGTAGTTGCCTCCAATCAGACTCAGATAAACCACTTTGCCGACGACGTAGCACTTCGTCCACAACATCAGCTGCAATGATGTGATTGATTACAGCTCGGGGAGCATAAAGCGGATTAACCTCATAGGTAGGATAAATGGTCAAAAGATCCTTTATTTGCGTAAAGAGCTCGTCATTCATCCCGTTAATAACCCGAAATTCACTGACATCCTGAATCGCACCATTACGCGGCTTTTTAAAATTGTACTGTTGATACAATGAAGCTTCAGCGCCATTAAAGCGTTGGACATCATCGCTGTCTACCCAGTCGGCAAGACTCTTAATCACGGTTTCTGCTTGTGCATTGGACGCTCCTGCACCAGTCAGAACAGACTGAAGTAAATCATCTGACCCACCGTTAAGCGACACCAAGCCAGTCACCGCTTGAATGGTCACTTGCGCACCGGATTCCAGTACAAAAGGTTGCCCCCAGAAATTCCAACGCGCTCCATAAAGTTGCATACCAGAGAGTCTTGTCAGGTCATGTCTGAAAAAGCCTTCCAATACTTGAGTTTGCGTAGTACGCCATAGAAGCTCTGCCTGCAGTCTGTCCTGAAATGCCCCGGCAACTGCAACTCGCTCTCTGGCGCCATAACTCAAGCTCAATGCCATCACGGCAATCAGCATGGTCACCAGTAATGCTTGGATAAGTGCAATACCCTCAGATTTGCGGTGTATCATCGAACAATCTTCTGCTGCGTAAATCTGTGCCAGCCAGCGGGAAAACAAAATTGTCTGTTCCCTGATGACCGGAATAGGAAATCCGGATCAACTCAGGCAGAATCCCGCGATTTAATGAATTAAAACTTTGCCACCATGTGAAAGGTAAGTGACTTGTATAGGCATTCAAATCCTTTGCACCAAAATATGATAATTCCACCTGCCCTACCCCATCCAAAAGCAGCAGACTTTCCTGATAATCAAAATCTGAGTCCAGGGCTGTCAGAGGCATGTCTGCCAGGCTACGCTCCTGATACCAGAGGCGATAGGAAAAATCATCATTCTGTTCAACAAACAACCTGATAGCAGCAGGATTTCCTTTGTAAAAAATTGGCCGGGAGGTAATACCCACAAAACTGTCGCGATTTCCCTCAAAATACAGGATTGGCTTATTTTCAGCCCCCCTCAACATGTATGTGCTACATGCGCTGATGGCCTCCTTCACCAACAGCCAGTGCTTTGACTGTTCAACAACATGTTCAAACCGGCTGGATTCCTTTTGCCATCTGTTAACAAAAAATGAGTAGCCCATTGAAGATATCAGCAGAACCGAAGATAGAATTGCAGTAGCAACCAACAACTCAATCAGTGAAAAGCCTCGAATTGACCTCACCAACTTATTTCCTTGTATTCAAAGCTCTGCTGCCTGTTTCCCAGCCTAACATTCAAATCAACCTGCCAGGTTTTAACCACAGCTGCAGCGGCAACTTTATCGTCAGCATCAGATACCGCTGCGGGGGGCGCTATTTCCTGAATAACCCTTGCGTTCCAGCTGAAATCCAATTCACGAAATTTTCCGTTTCCCTGTGCTTCGGACTGCTTATGTTGTGACTTAAGCTCATGGTTAATACGATCCAGCAAGAGTATTACGGAGCTTGATTCGACAACGGCCTGTGCGGCTTTATCATTTGCAATGACAGCGCCATTTAACACCATTGTTGCGGTACCAAGGCTGATAAACAAGATGAAGGACGCAATCAGCACCTCCATTAGTGTGAATCCTGAAGCGATACGCATTGATTTCACTTGGATAGGACCTTATTCAAATCCATTGCCCACAAGACATCGTCCACAGAATAATTCACTTCTGAAACACTAAGGAATCCGTGGCTGTTAACACTGAATGTCTGTCTGGGAAAGTGAATATGCTCAAATTGCAGGAGGCTTTGTTTTTTCTCCTCTCCCTGAAAAAAAAACTGACAATGCTGGCCTTCCAAAACAACATCAATTTCACGCCCATACAAGAAAGCCTGATTGCTAAGTTTAAAAATCACCCCCTCGAGCTTTCTGACTTCAGATTGTACTCTTACTTTGTCTAGTGTCGTAAATAAGGCCGGGCCGACTAAAGACATGAGTAACCCGACAATGGACAACACCACTATGAGCTCAAGCAAGGTAAATCCGGAGAGGCGCTTCATCGACACTCTAGCTTAAAATGCAACATCGTTGGCTGACACGATACTAAGCAGCATCACCACAACGACCGAGCCAACTATGGCGCCCATCACTAAAATCAACATTGGCTCGATCATTGATGTCAAAGTTTGCACCCATCCTTCAAAATCACTGCGTGAACGCTCGGCAATTTCATCAAACACCGGAGCCAGTTCACCACTCTCTTCGCCAACTTCAACAAGAGACAGATTAAAGTCACTGAACAAAGGCGTCATTCCCAGGGCATTGGTCAGACTCCCTCCCTGCTTGACATGATTTACCGACGTTTCAGCATGTTTAGCAATTTGCTTATTTTTTATAGTTCCAGCAGAAAGGTTCAAGGCCTGAATCAAAGAAACACCGCTAGACAACATCATCGCCATAGACGAATTGAAGCGAATTCGTTCAATCAGCAACACGGCTTTACCCAATACAGGTAGTCCTAGTAACCAGTCATCCATTCGTGATTTCACTTGCGGGGACTCACGCCCCTTGATGAACAACATCACCAAAAGCAATAATCCGCCCCCCAGATAGATCTGATAGTCTCTGAACCACTGACTGGTAAAAAGCAATATTTCCGTATAAACCGGTAACGCATCATTGCCCTCAAACAAGCTGGACATTTGCGGAACAATGTAGTTCAGGACAAAGAGTATTGACGCTATACAGACAAACAGGATAACCGTCGGGTAGGTCACTGCTTGCAGTATCTTTTGCTGTAACGAGCGCCTGAATTTAAGGTCTTTTGCTAACCGAAGGAAGACTTCATCCAACTCTCCTGACGCTTCACCCAACTTGATCATGCTGATATACAAAGGATCAAATACATTGGGAAATTGCGAAAATGTTTCCGCAATACCTTTGCCAGATTTTATCTCCTTGGCGATATCGGTGAGCAGCCTTGCAAGACCTGGTTCTTTTGCTCCTTTTAGCAATATGGTTAGTCCGCGGTCAAATCGAACACCACTGCGTAGCAATATTGCCAACTCCGAGGTGATAAACTCAAGCTGTTTGAGCGAGACCCGGTTTCTGCCCATACTCAATGAAAACCAAGTCCTATCTGCAGCTTTTAGCTTCAACTCGGTCACAATAAGATTTTTACGCTGCAGTTCCGTTCTTGCGGTCTGCTCAGAATCGGAGGTGATCTCGCCTGAAACCTTAGCGCCCATGCTGTCATAGGCGGTGTATTGGAACTGGCTCATCCGGCAACTCTTATAACTTCTTCAATACTGGTAATACCGCGGACGGCTTTTAACAAGCCATCTTCAAGTAAGGTTCTACGCCCAAGATCTTTGTTCAACGCTTTGGCAGCCTGCACAAACCCTGACCCTTTGTCCAAAGCACGCAGTTTATCGTCACATCTCAGGTATTCAACAATGGCCGTCCGCCCTTTGTACCCGGTGTTATCACATCTATCACACCCCACTGGCGCCAAAAGAGAAATTTCATCTTTAGAAGCAAAGTTGGTAAGCCCGTATTTATCAATCAGTTCCAATGCTTCTGGATGCTTCTTCGCACAATGTGGACACAATTTTCTGGCCAGACGCTGCGCAACAATAGAAACAATAGCAGCATTAAGAAGGAACTCTTCCACACCTAAATCAATCAGTCGGGTATAAGCACTGGGTGCGTCATTGGTATGCACGGTGGAAAATACCAAGTGTCCAGTTAACGCAGACTGCATAGCAATTTGTGCTGATTCCTTATCGCGGATTTCCCCCACCATAATGACATCAGGGTCTTGACGTACAATACTGCGTAAGCCGGCTGCGAAGGTAAAACCGATATCTGCGTTAACCTGCACTTGGTTTACGCCATCCAGTTGATACTCAACAGGATCCTCCAAAGTAATGATCTTAACTTGATCAGAATTAAGCTTATTAAGGAAAGTATAAAGCGTCGTGGTTTTACCTGATCCGGTCGGGCCTGTGAGCAAAATCACGCCTGCGGTGTGTGTTAGATCTTCATCCAGCCATTGCTGGATATCCGGTGCCAACCCAAGCACTTCCATATCATAACGCACCGAATCTTTGCGCAAAAAACGCAACACAACACTTTCGCCATCATTTAATGGCAGGGCAGAAACCCGTATGTCCAGTTCAGTGTTGGCGATTTTCAATTCAATTTTGCCATCCTGAGGACGACGTTTTTCTGCTATATCCATCCCAGATAGGATCTTCAATCGGGACACAACAGGCAATTGTAATCGGCGGGGAATGGTATCCAGATCGTGCAATACCCCGTCAATGCGGTACCTGACCCGGGCACGCGATTCAACCGGCTCTATATGCATATCCGAAGCGCCAAGCTTCAATCCTTTAGAGATCAAAGAATTAAGCAAATTAACAGTAGGGGCTTCACTGGCTAGTTCTCTAAGTCTGTCTTCCTCAGTATCCGATAGTCCTTCAACTTCGTCCTTGTTTCTGGCAATTCCGTCAACACTTTCAAACCATAAAGAACGCGCCTGTTCAAACAAAGCGTCATTACAAAGCAGGATCTCAGGTTCAACTTCAGTAAGTTCAAGATACTGCTGTACATCCCAATTGAGTGGCTGACTGGTAATAAAACGGACGACATTTGCTTGTCTATTAAGCGCAAGCCACTTTCTACTTAAGAGAAAGGTTTCATTTAGCCCAATTTCGTTTTGCTTCTCCAACCCATCCAGATTGTCTAGAACTGGTGTAGACAGCAAAGAGGCATAAATATCTGTCAGTTGCTCTTCAGCAAGCGCCCCCAGATTAAGCAATAATTGCTCAATCTCTCCCCCGAATTTTCTCTGATAGGTTTTCGCTTTTTCCAGATCTTGCTGACTGACCCCAGCATCTAGTAATACAGATTCAAATTGCTCAACGGTGTATGATATCGGCATTATCGCCTTCGCCCCCAGGTATCTTATCTTTACCATATGACATCAGGCTATAAGGCTCACCTGCCGGGCCTGGCGACTGATAAGCATAGGGCGTTCCCCAGGGGTCCATTGGCACAGCTTTAGGCAAATAGGGGCCATCCCATCCAGAACTTGATGATTGCACCAGCTCATCCAGGCTTTTTGGATAGCTCCCTAAATCAAGGCGGTAAGTGTCCAAAGCGGTTTCAAACATTTGCATTTGCGCAGCGGCAGTTTTCCTTTGAGTCGAATCTACTTTGGAAAACATCTTGGGTGCCACAAGTGATGCTAGCAAACCAATAATCATAATGACGATCAACAGCTCCATCATGGTGAAACCATTAACCTTTAACCTCAATCTATTCATAAATACTAAACTCCTGGTATGCTCACGAAATTCTGAATAAACCCTAATTACAAGCTACTAATCGCGGCAATCGATACCGCCAATTGATAAACAATTTGCGTAGCGTTAGTCCAAAGTGTCATGTTGTCTATGTAGTCAGAGTCAAAGGGAACGACAATGGTGTCACCAGGAATAATGCCGGCTTTTTCCTGGCTGCTTGAAAACCAAAAATTGTCATTGCGCCCCGGAACTGTTACCGAACCATCAGCGTGGATCACATAGGTCTTGCTCTTAGCTGCCAAATCTTTGTATCCACCACTTCTGGATATATATTCTTCATATGTCAGGCCCGCGGTATATAAGTGTGAGGTAGGAACATATACCTCACCAATCACATTAACAGCCTGCGTTCGGCCGGGAATATACAAGGTATCACCATCTTCCAGTACCACATCAGTGACATCCTGACCTTCAATCACGCCTTTCAGATCGATAACCAGGCGACCGACAGGTGCCACTTTAGTCAAGTCACGCAGAAGGTTCTTAGCCTGGTCGTAACTCACCATAGCGCCGGCTCCTGACTGTCTTCTCAAGCTCTCAGACGCAATCTGCTTACGCAGCTCTTCAGCCAGTCTGACCAGGTTTTCTCTTTCTCTTTCTTTCAAGGATTCGCGGGTAAAGATGGCAGCTGATGCCTCACCATAGTTAGTTAACCCTCCGACCCGCGTCAGAAGATCTGACAAACGCTCACCACGGCGAATGGTGTATTCACCGGGAAACTCCACTTCACCTTTTACCGTAACACGCAGATTCTCTTGCCAAGATGGGATGGTAAATATATTTACCCTGTCTTTGCTCTGTAGTTTGATATTTGCTGTCGCAGCATCTTCCAGCACCGCCATGGGACTGAAGTTAATATGACTTACTTCCGCAATACCTTTGGCATTGATCTGGGTGCGGGTAATTTCGGAATTATGCCCATAAGAGGATTCGGTCAAACCACCAGCGGCCTTAATCAGGTCCAATATCTCAGCGTTGTTGGAAAGGGGGTAGACTCCCGGTACTTTAACTTCACCGACAATCTCAACCAACTGCAATGGTTCGCCAAGCTTGGCCTGCTCACGCAACTTGGCGATCACCGGCGCCAACATGCGTTTGCGGGAGAAATAGGTGGTATCTTTAAACTCCAGTATTTTCTCACGCTCAGATTCACTTAGTTCCACCAGCGTCTGTGCAGACAACATTTGCATATCATCGTCAAAACTGTCCTGCTGAGTTGGGTTTTCGTTTAGCCCCAACTGCTGCCAGAACAGCTTGTCCTCAATGCGCTTTTCCCACTTTTCCTTTTCCTGCTCCGTCAATTCTTCATCGGTATAGGCCAGGTCTTCTAACTTGATATCACCAATGGACTCGCTTTCTATGCGGGAAAATACCAGCAATCTGTCGTTGGGCATAAGTTGCGGGTCGTAGTTACTGCCCCTATGTAATAAGGTTAAGTCAGCTTGCAGAATACTGAGATCGCCATTGTCATTTTTGTCGCGCAGAATCAGCACATAGCTCATATCCGCGGTTTCAAGCAGTGCGGAACGCTTATTACCCAACAAAGCAGAGACCCGCATACCGTCTTGCCATTGATACTTACCTGGCCTGGCCACCGCGCCAATCAGAGTGACTGCGTCAGCCACGTGCGGCGCCACTTTGGCAACCCTAATCTCATCGCCAGATTGAACTTTAATGTCGTCCTGAGTCAGGTCCACAGTGAGTTGCACCTGAACACCTTGCTGATAACGTTTTACCCCAACCGCCTTGGCATAGCCTTCGGGCAACCGGCCACCAGCCAGCTTAATCACGTCAGACAGACTTTCTTCGTGCTTAAGTTCATAAATCGCCGGGCGACGTACCAAGCCATCAACCCGCACGGTTTTGTCCACTGCTGGTACAAACACCACATCGCCAGACTGCAACAAGGCATCCTTTGACGAATCACCTGCGTTAAGCAGGTCATACAAGTCCAGCGTTTCAACCAACTTGCCACCGCGTTTTAACTGGATATTACGTAACGAGGCAATGTCCGTCACCCCGCCACTGGCAAACAATGCATGGGTGATAGTGGACAATGAACTGATGTTATAGGAACCCGGTTTAAATGCTTCGCCCATGACCAACACTTGTATTGTGCGAAGTTCGCCCATGGAAACGGCAATCTCTACACCAATAATCTGCCGTTTAACCACGTCGGTCAGATAACCTTTCAATTCTGAAAAGGTTTTACCGGCAGCACTGACAGGCCCCAGTTTTGGGATCACCAAGGTGCCATCCCGATTGACCACCAGCTGAAATTCCTGATTTTCCTTGCCATAAAATTGCACCAGCAATTGATCGCCCGGGCCAATAAGGTAATTGGCTGGCACTGGCACATTATTTACTGGTGTGAAGGTGGAAGGTGCATTGGCAAAAATATCCAGACCATAGAGTTTGAGCTCTTTGTCCTCTTCTTTCCTTAGCTTGTCGTTGAGCATCTCCTGCTCAGGGGAAATAGGGTTGCCGAATTCGTCAAACTGCGTGCCTCTGGGGTAAATCTGGTTGCCCTGACGATTTTGATTATTAGTGGCGCCATCAGTCCCGCGACTTAGCCCCATTTGTTCCAGGCTGGACAGGTCAATGCCCATTTGCGTGGCCAGCATTTGCCGCTCCTGAGGCGACATATTTTTCAACCTGTTGATTTGATCCTGGCTAAGTGTCACTGCCGTTGCAGACTGCGTAATCAGCATCAGCAAGAAAGTTAAAAGCGCGGTAATCCGTAAAAAGTTCATCAAATCAGTCCAACATCTGGTTATATGGCGGTCTTCCAAACCGCGGTATTCTAACGAAAGATAACAGCAACTAACAATCTATTGTTGACCGAATAGGGGTCGGCCGGGCCAGACATTTGTAAGTGACTGTTTTATGCCAAACATTGTCTGATTCATCATTTACAGGAAGGTTCCCTACTGCTTGCAGGCAATCTGCATCGCTTGCATTTAACCGGCTGCGGCTGTATAACCGGGCGCTTGCAACAGGCGTGTTTGCTGGTTTTTTGTACCCACACTGCAGCTCAACCGGCTAAGCCTTTGTTTCCTGATAATTATTACTAAATAAGGAAGGATCAATGAAACCATCCGACATGAGTTTGCCGGCCCTGCGCCGCATTGAGGGGGGGCTTGGTCTATGACAACGCCTTCAAATAACAGTCAATTAGATAAGGCCTTTTTTGGCCATCCCGGCGGCTTATCCACCCTGTTTTTCACCGAAATGTGGGAGCGTATGAGTTACTACGGCATGCGCGCCCTGCTGGTATTGTTTATGACCGCCAGCTTGCAAGAGCAAGGCCTGGCCATCACGGTGGCCTCGGCCACGGCGATCTATGGTTTGTACACTGGTGCGGTATATTTTATGGGCCTGCCCGGCGGCTGGATGGCAGACCGCTTAATCGGCGGGCAAAAAGCCGTGTGGTACGGCGGTATCATTATTATGTCCGGCCATATTGTGCTGGCTATCCCTTCAGACCACACCTTCTTTATCGGTTTGATTCTGGTGGTACTGGGCACCGGTCTGCTGAAACCAAATATTGGTGCCTTGGTTGGCCAGCTGTACAGCGACAATGACGACCGCCGCGATGCCGGTTATACCCTGTATTATATGGGTATTAATATGGGCTCCATTATTGGTTATTTTGTCTGTGGTTACCTGCAAACCAATATGGGCTGGCACTGGGCTTTTGGTGCCGCAGCAGTGGGTATGGGCCTGGGTCTGATTCAGTATCGAATGACCTTACCCAAACTGGCCAATATTGGTAATGGTCCGACTGAGCCACTGTCACCTGGTGCCGCAAGGTTAAGCTGGACAATTATCGTCGGCTTTCTGATCGCATTGGCCCTGATTACTGTTTTAACCATGAATGGCCAAATCAGCATCAATCCGGTTAGCATGGCTCAGTATGTAGCCATTGCCATCACTGCGGTGTTCCTGCTGTACTACCTGGCTATTTTTATGTTTGGCAAACTGAGCGGCGATGAAACCCGTCGTTTGCTGGCACTGTTCCTGGTCTGCGTGGCATCTACTTGCTTCTGGGCCGGTTTTGAGCAAGCCGGTTCTTCGCTGAACTTATTTGGCCGCGATTTAACCGACCGCATGATTGGCACCTTTGAAATTCCCACCGCCTGGTTCCAGTCTGCCAACTCTATTTTTCTGGTGATTATGTCGCCCTTCTTCGCGGCGCTGTGGATCAACCTGAGCAAACGTATGATCAACCCTTCCTATGGCTTTAAGAGCGCCTTAGGCCTGGTAATTATGGCCACCGGTTTTATCACTATGTTCTTTGCCGCTCAGTTGGCCGCCAGTGGCCTGAAAGTGGCACCTTTCTGGCTAATTGCCACCTACTTCCTGCATACCGTTGGTGAACTGTGCTTAAGCCCTGTCGCGCTTAGCGCAGTCAGCAAGTTGTCGCCTAAGCGCATGGCTGGCCAGATGATGGGTGTGTTTGTACTGACTTACTCCATAGGCAATGTAGTAGCAGGCCTGTTGGCCGGTAACTTCGACCCGGAGAAACCAGCCGAAATGCCGGATCTGTTTATGCAAATCACCCTGTTCAGCATTGCGGTTGGCATCGTGATTTTCCTGCTGGCATTAAAAACCCGCCACTGGGAAAAACTGGCAGACAAGCCTGACGCACAAAGTGGTCCGGCCACACCGGTTGGCCAGGCACAAGCCAGCCACGGATAAGATATCAAGGGGCTGTTTGTCTTTCGAGTATAGATTTTGTTCAAATCCAGCCCCTAACGCCCGGTTCGCCGGGCGTTTTTATTTTTCTCGCTCTAAACCCCGCCAAACACTGCATCACCGGACAATTTCGGGTAAGCTTGCCGCCATTGCCAAACAAGCAACTATGCCATGAAATTGTATTTTTCTTCTCGTCACATTCCGGCCCTGGCCCAACTGCCTTTGCAGCAGCGGCTACACAAACTAAGAGAAGCCAGTAGCAAGCTTACCGGCCCCGAGAAGATGCTGCTTAACCTGGTCAAACTGCTGGTATTGCTGCCACCCTTTGTACTGATTTTACGTTTGTCCGACGACTGGACGGCAATTATTTGGGTGGCATTGGTATTGTTGGCTTATCCCTTACTGCTCAGGCCTTTACAATATGGCCTGTGCGAGAAATATATCAGTTTGGATCGCAACCAATAAGGAAGGTCTTTATGTCTCATATTCTGGTGACCGGCGGCGCTGGCTATATTGGCAGCCATACGGTGCTGCAACTTCTTGAAGCAAATCATCAAGTCACCGTGCTGGATAATCTGAGTAATGCCTCAAAAGCGTCCCTGCAGCGGGTACAAGAACTGTGTGGCAAACCCCTTAGCTTTGTTGAAGGTGATATTCGCGACGCCGACCTGCTGAACACCTTGTTCGCACAGCAGCAGATTGACGCGGTTGTGCATTTTGCTGGCCTCAAGGCCGTGGGCGAGTCGGTTGAACAGCCCCTGCGTTACTATCAGAACAACGTCTATGGCACTTTGACCTTATGTGAAGCCATGCAGGCCAATGGCGTAAAAAACCTGGTGTTTAGCTCTTCTGCCACTGTGTACGGCGACCCGGTCAGCCTGCCATTGCTGGAATCCATGCCAACCGGCCGTCCGACCAACCCTTATGGCCAATCCAAACTGATGGTGGAACTGATCCTGCAGGATCTGCATAAAGCCGACCCAAGCTGGAATATTACCCTGCTGCGTTACTTTAACCCGGTCGGTGCCCACCCTTCAGGGCAAATTGGTGAAGACCCTAATGGTATTCCCAATAACCTGATGCCCTTTGTTGCCCAGGTGGCGACCGGACGTCGTGAACAACTGGCCGTATTTGGCGATGACTATCCGACGCCGGACGGTACCGGCGTGCGCGATTATATTCATGTGCAGGATCTGGCGGCTGGCCACTTAAAAGCGCTGGATAAACTGCCTGGAGCGGGCCTTAAAGTCTACAATTTGGGGACCGGTCAGGGCTATAGCGTACTGGATATGGTAAAAGCCTTTGAACAGGCCAGCGGTAAAACGGTGCCCTATAAAATTGCCCCGCGCCGCGCTGGTGACGTGGCGTCCTGTTATGCCGATGCCAGTCTGGCAGAACGTGAGCTCAATTGGAAAGCAGAAAAAGGCATCGAGGAAATGTGTCAGGACACCTGGCGCTGGCAGTCGCAAAATCCTAACGGCTACCAAGCCTGAACCAGCTTTTTAAGAAAGATGAGAAAAACCACAGAGGCACAGAGAACACAGAGGAATTAAAGGCTTTATAACTCTGCGAGCTTTTCTCAGCGCCCTCAGCGTCTCTGTGTGAAGATTCCGGTATCACGCCAAGCCGCGGAGTTCGCCGAGACAATGCCCTGAAACCTCTGTGAATCTCCGTGCTCTTCGTGCCTCTGTGGTGACAATGTATTTGCGTAAAAGCAGAAAAACCACGGAGACACAGAGAACACAGAGGAATTGAAAGCGTTGAATACTCTGCGTGCCTTTCTCTGCGCCACCGCGTCACTGCGAGAAGCATTCCGCTTTCAGCTAAAGCCATTCTCGCAGAGCCGCGGAGTACGCCGAGAGAAAGCCCTGAAATCTCTGTGAATCTCCGTGTTCTTCGTGCCGCTGTGGTGACAATGTATGTAGTGGTCAAGTCATATTGGCCACAGGTTTATAGTTACGCCAGTATCTTCGTTCTGACTCGTTT
>NZ_BAAAEI010000008.1:0-131320 GCF_039522935.1 Bowmanella denitrificans
GCTGGAAGGGGCTGACCACTTCTCCAATACCCTTTACTACCATCATAAAACCTTGTTCTACAGCGAACTGCTTAACTGGCTTGAGCATAAGTGTGGGTAAGGGAATAGTCGCCCATTAAAAATAAAAAAAGGCCATGAGTTTCATGGCCTTTTTTATTACTTAACCACTTTCAGCTGTGGTCGCCCTTTTGGTGGTTCAGGGGGCGGGGTAGGCTCAGGAGGAGAGGTTTCAGGTTCTTCCTCGAAGATAGTCCCAGCACCGTTCTCTCTGGCATAAATAGCCAGCACAGCTTGTATAGGCACTTCCAGACGCCTGGCAACACCGCCAAAGCGTGCGTCAAAAGTGACTTCCAGATTCCCCATCTGCAGCTTGCCACAAGCGCTGGGAGCGATATTCAGTACAATCTGCCCGTCCCTGACATGCTCCTGCGGTACTTGTGTGCCAGGCACTCTGGCATCCACCACCAAATGGGGAGTCAGATCGTTATCCACTATCCACTCATAAAAAGCCCTAAGCAAATAGGGCTTGTTGGACGTCATCTTGATAGTACTGTCCATCATCAGAGCGGGTTGTGGATTTCACGTTCCTGATCGGTCAGTGATGCTTTAAAGGAGCTGCGATCAAAGATCCGGTTCATATAGGCTTTGACTTCCTTAGCCCCTGCACCTGAAATTTCAATTCCCAGGGCGGGTAAGCGCCACAACAGTGGAGCCAGGTAGCAATCAACCAGACTGAACTCTTCGCTCATAAAGAATGGATTGTCGGCAAACAGCGGTGCCAGAGCCAGAATGTTCTCGCGCAGTTCCTGACGGGCTGCGGCAACATCACCAGCACCTTTCAGAATCTTTTCTGCCAGGCTATACCAGTCCTGCTCGATGCGATGCATCATCAGACGGCTCTGCCCACGGGAAACCGGATATACAGGCATCAAGGGTGGGTGCGGGAAACGCTCATCCAGATATTCCATGATGATATGCGAACGATACAATACCAACTCGCGATCAACCAGGGTGGGCAGTGTGCCGTATGGATTCAAATCAATCAGATCCTCTGGCTGATTAGCCGGATCCACGTAGCAGATTTCAACACCCACACCTTTCTCAGCCAGTACAATACGTACTTGATGGCTGTATATGTCCAGCGTGTCCGAGAATAATGTCATGATCGAACGTTTGTTCGCGGCTAAGGCCATTCACACTCCTCCAAAAACCAAATATCCAACGCCAATTTTATTAGTCAAATCACAACCGTATGATTTAGCTAATAAAATTGGCATCATCTAAAACGTTAAAAAAGGGCAGTGTGAATCACCACACTGCCCTTTTGCGATTATACAGGAATTTGTGCCTAATTAGTGCACATCACGCCAATATTCTTTCTTCAGCAGGTAAACAAATACAAACAGAACCAGAATAAAGACTATAACCCAACGACCGATGCTTTCGGCTTCCAATCTGGATGGCTCTCCCAGATAAACCAGGTAGTTCACCAAATCTAAAACTGCAGCATCATATTCGTCGGGGCTTAGCATACCGGTGCCATCAGACTTAATGCCCACGTACACAGACTGCATTTCACCATCGATCATACGCTCTTCGTGCTGATCATAAGGCACACCTTGCAGCTCCTGCAGAACATGTGGCATACCCACTTCAGGGAAAACCTTATTGTTCACACCAAACGGGCGACTTTCGTCGACATAGAAACTTCTGAAGTAAGTGTACAGCCAGTCTGCGCCACGCACCCTAGCGACCAGCGTCAAATCCGGTGGCGGTGCGCCAAACCATTTAGCAGCAGACTCTTTTGGAATCGCGCTCTTCATATAGTCACCGACTTTCTCACCTGTTACCTGCAGGTTTTCCTGCCCCAGGTCCAGAGGAACGCCCAGATCTTCAAAGGTGCGCTGATAGCGCTGATATTGTGTCTGGTGGCAGCCCATGCAGTAGTTCATAAAGATCTGCGCACCGCGCTGCAGTGACGGCTGGTCAGTACGGTCAATATGAGCTTTATCCAGATGCACACTATGACCACCGGCTGCCATGGCCAGAGACGGCAATAACAGGCCAATTAGAACAACGAGCTTCTTCATTAACCGATCCTCTCTGGCAGTGGCTTGGTTTTTTCATTCTTACTGTACAACCACAGCAAACCAAAGAAGGCGAAGTACATGATTGTCGCAATCTGAGACGCCGTGACTTTCCATGGCTCTTGTGGCGTACCGCCAAGATAGCCCAGGAACACAAATACAATGGCAAACACGATCAGGTTGTACTTGTGAATACCGCTGCGGTAGCGCCAGGATTTCACTTTGCCGCGGTCAATCCAGGGCAACAAGGCCAGCATAATAATCGCAGCAAACATCGCAATAACACCAAACAGTTTATCCGGTACTGCCTTCAAAATGGCGTAGAAAGGCGTGAAATACCATACCGGGAAGATGTGCTCAGGAGTTTTCAGCGGGTTAGCAATTTCAAAGTTAGGCGCTTCAAGGAAATAGCCACCCATTTCCGGCTTAAAGAACATGATGTAACAGAAGGCCAGCAGGAAAACACTGAATGCCACTAAATCTTTCAGCACAATATGTGGGAAGAAAGGCACCACGTCATCAATGATGTCGTACTTGTTGGTGTAGTACTCATGCATCTTGAACTTGGTTTTTTCTTCTTCTTTCAAGGAACCTTTTTTACGCTTAACTTCTACACCGTCTGGGTTGTTGGAACCCACTTCGTGCAGCGCAACGATATGCAGGAACACCAAAATCACGATAACCAGGGGCAATGCAATGACATGCAAGGCAAAGAAGCGGTTCAGTGTGGCACCGGAGATAACATAATCGCCCTGAATCCAAACGGTTAAGTCTTCGCCGATGACAGGAATAGCGCCGAACAGTGACACGATAACCTGAGCACCCCAATAAGACATCTGTCCCCAAGGCAATACATAGCCCATAAAGGCTTCAGCCATCAGCGCCAGATAAATAAACATGCCGAACAGCCACAGCAATTCCCGTGGTTTTTGATAAGAACCGTAGATCATGCCGCGGAACATGTGCAGATACACAACGATAAAGAACGCAGAGGCGCCGGTGCTGTGCATGTAGCGGATAATATAACCGTAATCCACTTCACGCATAATATATTCAACTGAGGCAAAAGCGCGCTCAGCGGACGGCTCAAAGCTCATGGTCAGCCAGATGCCGGTGACAATTTGGTTAACCAGTACGATGGTGGCCAAAAAGCCAAATACGTACCAGAAATTCATATTTTTAGGTGCGGGGTACTCCATGGCGTGCATCTTGGCCACACGCATCATGGGAATACGATATTCAATCCAGTCGAGCAGATTCTGCCACATGTTATGCCGCCCCCTCTTGTGAACCGATAAGAATGGTGTTGTCGTCGATATACATGTAGGGCGGTACAACCAGGTTCAGTGGCGCAGGTACGCCCTGGAATACACGACCAGCCATATCAAACTTAGAACCATGGCACGGACAGAAGAAACCGTCTGGCACACCTTCAACTTGTTCCTCGAAGGCACCGCCTTTCAGATGCTGCGGAGAGCAACCAAGGTGAGTACAAATGCCCACCAACACAAGATATTCTTCTTTCAAAGAACGGTATCTGTTGTGAGCAAACTCGGGCTGCTGTGGCTCATCTGAGTTGGGGTCTTTGAGCTGATCTTCATGGTTCGCCAGTTCTGCAAGCAACTCTGGAGTACGACGTACAATCCAAACCGGTTTGCTTCGCCATTCAATGCGTAACAACTGACCTGGTTCGACTTTGCTGATATCTACTTCCACATCAGCACCGGCAGCTTTGGCTTTGGCACTGGGGTTCCAGGAAGCAATAAATGGCACAGCCACGCCCGCCACTCCGACGCCGCCCACCACAGAGGTGGCTATCGTCAGGAATCGGCGCCTGCTGTTATCTACTGGCGCATTGCTCATCCACTTTTCTCCAAAGGTTGGATTTAGTGTATTTCCTGACCATTCGTCTTCTGGGATTTGCAAATGTTACAGGAAATCTTGGGGGTTATATTTTAGCGGGAAATGATAAAAGAAAACCCCTGCAAAACACAAGGAAATGATGGGTAAAACAAGGTATTAGTTGACTTAATACTGGCAGGCAAGGGCAACAAAAAAGAAAAACCCGGCCATGGCCGGGTTTTTGCAACATGCTGCGTAATCTTAACGCTTGGAGAACTGAGGACGTCTGCGGGCTTTGTGCAAACCGACCTTTTTACGTTCAACTTCACGAGCATCACGAGTCACGAAACCTGCTTTACGCAGAGCCGGACGCAGTGCTTCGTCATATTCCATCAGGGCACGAGTGATACCGTGACGGATAGCGCCAGCCTGACCGCTGATACCACCACCAGTTACAGTGATGTACAGGTCAAACTTGTCAGTCATTTCCAACAGTTCCAAAGGCTGACGTACTACCATGCGAGCAGTTTCACGACCGAAGAACTCTTCGATAGTGCGCTTGTTGATAGTGATTTTACCACTGCCTGGGCGAATGAATACGCGAGCAGTGGAGCTTTTACGACGGCCAGTACCGTAATATTGATTATCTGCCATAACTCAATGCTCCTTAAATATCCAGAACCTGTGGCTGCTGAGCGGCATGGGCATGCTCAGAACCAGCGTAGACCTTCATTTTGCGGAACATCGCACGGCCCAGAGGACCTTTAGGCAACATACCTTTAACCGCTCTTTCGATGATCAGCTCAGGCTTGTGGGCTTGCAGCTTCTCGAAAGTGGTTTCCTTCAGACCACCAACGTAGCCAGTGTAGGAATAGTACATCTTGTCCTTGGTCTTATTACCAGTTACACGTACTTTTTCAGCGTTGATAACCACAATGTAGTCACCTGTGTCCACGTGAGGCGTGTACTCAGGCTTGTGTTTACCGCGCAGACGACGGGCGATTTCGGTCGCCAGGCGTCCAAGAGTCTTGTCTGTGGCGTCAACCACGAACCAGTCACGTTTTACCGTCTCTGGCTTAGCAACAAAAGTTTTCATTTTGACTTACCCAAAAGATTCAAATAGTTACTTGCGCTAACTTGCAGCCATGCTGCCAGTCAGCTGCTAAACCGGTGTATTTGCCCCTTCGAGCAAGCCGGTTGTCCCGCCTTCCCAAGGCGGCAGTTGTAACTGGGCAGGGCGCGCATTATACAGAATTTAGAATAAAAGGCGAGGGTAAATTTTAGGCAAAAGGTGATTCTTTGCATTTATTAAAAACCCGGCATAAGCCGGGTTTAACCTTTGGATTTGCTATAGCTTACCCAAAATTTCGTCGCTTAATTTCAGATCATCGTTCTTATTCACAGCGACACCCGCCCCGATGACATCACGGGCGATATCCTGGGCTTCCAGCAAGGAGTGCATGGCATAGGTACCACATTGGTATTCGTTTAGCTCGGGAATCTCAGACTGATTGGCCACCCTGATAACATCCTGCATAGCCGCCAGCCAAGCATCTGCTACGCGCTGTTCGGAGGGCTCACCAATCAAACTCATATAAAAACCGGTGCGGCATCCCATAGGGGAAATATCGATGATCTCCACACCATTACCGTTTAAATGGTCACGCATAAAGCCGGCAAATAAATGCTCCAGTGTGTGAATTCCCTTTTCGCTCAGAATGTTCTGATTAGGAACACAAAAGCGCAGGTCAAACACAGTTATGGTATCCCCTTTTGGGGTACTCATGGTTTTAGCCACGCGCACTGCTGGCGCATGCATACGGGTATGGTCAACGGTAAAGCTGTCTAGCAATGGCATCGGCTTCTCCAGATTGGGTCATGATAAAAAGGGTGCATAGAATAACACTATTGCCAACCGGCCTAAACTGCCCAATAGTTTTTAGCACACTACAAGCGGGGCAAAGATTTAATCAGGGGTAACAGGGGCTTAAAGGCGGGATGCTGGGCACTGGCCAGCCACTCAAACAACAACATCTCCACATTACAAAGTCTACAGCCTTCCTGTGTGAGTCTTTGCAGCGCCAGTTGCTTATGTGCTTCCTGCTTTGACGCCACCGCATCGGCAACAATATACACAGCATGTTTTTGCGTTAGCAAGCCTAACGCCGTCTGCAACACACATATATGGGCTTCAATCCCACAAAGTATTAAATATCGTCGATTAAGTGCGGCTATCTGACGGGCAAAATCCGGCTCTGAACAAGCGTCAAAATGCTGTTTGGCAATAGGACGCCGCGCCCTAAGCAGAGCGCTTATTTCAGGAACAGTCGGCCCTAACCCAGCAGGATTCTGTTCCAGCCAAAGGATAGGAATATCCAATTGCACTGCACCTTGTAACAAGACGCAGATGCGGTGAATTAAACTTTCTGCGTCCGGCATCATACGCGCCAGTTTGCCCTGGACGTCCACTAATACCAGGGCACTATTCTGCGCGCTGAGGCGGGTAGGCATAGGCTATTTAATTAAACGTACAGCAAAAGGTACGCGAAAGTCCTTACCACTGGACACGGCAACGGCCCCTAAAATACAAAAAATCAGGTGTACCAAACCAATAATTGGAATGAGCAACGCACCTATCAGAATCACGGTTAAGATCATGGCTGCGATGTAGGCAAATATGGCAGTGATAGACCAGTTCAAGGCTTCTTTGGATTGGTCCAATACATACGCATCATCCTTTTTCACCAGATAAAACACCAATCCGGGAATAAAGCCGAAGAAAATGGTCCCTATCCACAGAAGCAGCGCCAGGTTTTTAGAATCCTGACTGATGACGCCTGATTCGGTTGGAAGTGAGTCTGACATACAATTATCCTTATTTTCTGTTGTAGGAAACTGGTTTAAAAATCGACTCTACAAGAGAAAAGCACATCGCACTACTACGACCAGATGCTTAAACTACATCGCGGCTCGTATTGTCACCTTATCGCCAGACTTAATATGGTTAGCAGCAAACCAGCCCTGATTCATTTCCCAGGCATAGCTTGCGGGCAATTCCGAGTCCACTGGGGTCAGATCATGGGGCTGCATAGGTTTAATCACCAGTATTTCACCCTCGGCATTCAAAAATGCTACGTCCAGCGGTATCAGGGTATTTTTCATCCACATACTGATCACTCTGGGCTGTTGGTACTCAAACAGCATGCCGCAATCGCTGCAAAGTGATTCACGGTGCATCAACCCCATGGCTCGCGCCTCATAACTTTGTGCAAGTTCAAGCTGTAGTTGTTTTTCACCTACTGACACCTGCACTTTGCCAAACAGGCTAGCTGCAGCCAAGCCTGAAACCGCCAAACCCAATAAAACCACTAGTAAGCGCATTGTTTTTCTACCTTGAGGATCCTGAGCGTTAAGGTATCGCTACAGCGAAGCCGACGCAACATGCAGCATAGTTATAAGCCACTGATAAAGGACTCTATTTCACTCGCCTTGTCAGACAACAACAGAGGAATCTGCAACTTTCCCAGTGCTTGGGCCTGAATTAGATCACGAAACAATGGACCAACATCGCAGGCAATGCCAATACAGCCGTTTTCCTCTGCCTGTCGGTACGTTTCAATAAGCTCTGGTAAAGCCTCGCTGGTCAGCGCCGCTTCGTTACCGGCATGCTCATACAAGATCCATCCGGATAACTTAGCAGCAGCCAACAATAGCGCTTGTCGATAGCGCAGCAGCCCGGGGCGATTAAAACTCCCCCGGGGAAAACTATGTAAAACACGCCCATGCAGTTTCAGTTCAAAAGTGCCGTGTTCCAGCATTGGGATAACCAGATGATCGTTATGACAGCAAGTATAGAAGAGCATAAGACGCTGAATGGTCAAATCTCCAACACTCAGCGTTTCAGATACTGGAATTGAACGGTCAGGGACGATTGCGCCCTAAACGATCATGGCTGCTTACCCAATGCCCGGCAATAACTGCACAAGCCAGGGAGATATCACCAGCCAGCACAGTAGCAGCGACTATCTCGGCAAATTTGTTCGCTTTGCCCTTTCCATAGCAGCCCAGCAAATTCAGGCATTCTTTTTGAGTAGGCAACCCAGTGCCGCCGCCATAGGTGGCAACAATCAAAGAAGGCAAAGTGACGGACAAATAGAGGTCATCATTTTCCAGCAATTCATGGGACAAATGGCCAGCGTGAGATTCCACCACGTTCGCTTCATCCTGACCTGTGGCTATAAAAAGGGAAGCAATACCATTGGCCGAATGCGGACCGTTATAGGCAGCGCCGGCGATACGCGCACCGACATTGGACAGCACGGCCGCCTTGGCCATCATACGGCTGTCCACATGCATGATTTTGCGCAGTACTTCTTTTTTCAGCACAATCTCGGCAATCACCCGTCGGCCACGGGAATGAATCATATTCAGTTGCGAATGCTTTTTATCGGTATCCATATTGCCTGACAACAAATAGTCACAGGGAATGGGCGAATTCTGCTTGATCCATTCACTGGCCGCTAAAGTGGCTTTACTGACCATGTTTTGTCCGGCTGCATCGCCTGTGGTGTAGTTAAAACGCAGATAACGCATTTTAGCCACAGACCATTGTTCAATATGTTGTAGTTTGGCAATGCTGCTGGTGCTCTCTGCCACTTCAGCAATTTGCGCAAAATGCGCGCTTACCCACTGACCAAAATCCCGCGCCTGGCGGGCATTTTCAAACAAAAAGGCTGGAGCGCGCTGCATAAACTGTTCAACCACCGTAGTGGTCACGCCGCCACATTCATTGATAACCCGCATGCCGCGGCTGTAACTTGCCACCAGCGTCCCTTCGGTGGTGGCCAAAGGCACATAAAACTGGCCTTGGGCATACTCACCATCAATTTGCACCGGCCCGGCAATACCAACCGGCATTTGCACTATGCCAATAAAGTTTTCAATATTGCCCGGCAGTACTGCAGGGTCAATGCTGAACTGGCCAGTGTATTCCATTTGTTCACCGGTTTTATCAGCCAGAAATTCACGACGTTTATCGGCCATTTCCCGGCTGTAATCATTGCGTCTGTCCCTGGGTATGCGGTCATCTAGATTCATGCTGTGTCCTTGTTGATTTGGGTACAAAAGATAAATAACGGCCTGATTAGGGCGATTTTGTCACTACTTCAGTATATTTTTTAGCATTATCCAGGCCAGTTTCCATTTAAACGCCAGCAGATGGCAAAAACATGACAAGATCCAGTCCCTTGGACTGGCTAACCGCTATCTGATAGTCAGCACTTGCATCAGGAAGATGCATCAATTTGGTGCAGATTACACACGACTCCATGGACATCGCCGGTGAAAGCTCCTTGCAACACCGGCATACGACCGCCAAGGATGGCGGAAGTGCAGATTACGCAGGAGCGGTTATCTGCCCGCCCATCCATGGAAATCGGCGCTCTTTGGCATCCATGCCACCGCGCCATACCGTCCATCCATGGACATAAAAAAGCCGGGACAAGTCCCGGCTTTTCAACGCTTAGCTAGCTATCAGGCTACATTCAGAGTAGGAATGATGTCTGCCTTAGCTTTTTGCTCGGCCTTTTTGAACTCATCCATACGGTCGAAGTTCAGATAGCGATAGATATCACCGGCCATAGAGTCAATCTTACTGGCGTATTGCAGATACTCTTCGGTGGTCGGAATACGACCCAGAATAGCACCGACAGCGGCCAGTTCTGCTGATGTCAGGTATACGTTGGCACCGTCGCCCAGACGGTTGGGGAAGTTACGGGTAGAAGTAGACAACACAGTGCTGCCAGCGGCTACACGTGCCTGGTTACCCATACACAGTGAACATCCTGGCATCTCAGTACGCACACCAGCACGGCCATAGATGTTGTAGTAACCTTCTTCCATCAGCTGCGCCTGATCCATCTTGGTCGGTGGTGACATCCACAGACGTGTGGTCAGGGCTTCTTTGTTCTGCTCCAGTAACTTACCGGCGGCACGGAAGTGGCCGATGTTAGTCATACAGGAACCGATAAACACTTCGTCTACCTTGTCACCGGCAACTTCAGACAGGGTCTTAGCATCATCCGGGTCATTGGGGCAGCAAACGATAGGCTCTTTGATATCAGCCAGATCGATTTCGATGATTTCAGCATATTCCGCATCGGCGTCAGCTTGCATCAGTTCAGGCTTAGCCAGCCACTCTTCCATCTTACGAGCACGACGCTCAAGGGTACGAGGATCACCGTAACCATGGCTGATCATCCAACGCAGCATAGTGATATTGGAGTTCAGGTACTCGGCAATGGACTCCTGAGACAGCTTGATGGTACAGCCGGCCGCGGAGCGTTCGGCAGAAGCATCAGACAGCTCAAAGGCCTGTTCAACGGTCAGGTCTTCCAGACCTTCGATTTCCAGAATACGGCCAGAGAACGCATTCACTTTACCTTTTTTGGCAACAGTCAGCAGACCTTGCTTGATACCGTAAAGTGGAATGGCATGTACCAGATCACGCAGGGTGATACCCGGCTGCATCTTACCTTTAAAACGCACCAGCACAGACTCAGGCATATCCAAAGGCATCACACCTGTGGCGGCCGCGAAAGCCACCAGGCCGGAACCGGCTGGGAAGGAAATGCCGATTGGGAAACGGGTATGCGAGTCACCACCTGTACCCACGGTATCGGGCAACAACATGCGGTTCAGCCAGCTGTGGATAATACCGTCGCCAGGGCGCAGGCTCACACCACCTCGGTTCATAATAAAGTCCGGCAGGGTATGCTGGGTGTCAATATCTACCGGCTTAGGGTAGGCCGCCGTGTGACAGAATGACTGCATAGTTAAATCGGCAGAGAAACCCAGACAAGCCAGGTCTTTCAGCTCATCACGGGTCATGGGACCTGTGGTATCCTGAGAGCCTACCGTGGTCATCTTAGGTTCGCAGTAAGTACCTGGGCGGATACCTTCCACACCACAAGCACGGCCAACCATCTTCTGCGCCAGGGTGAAGCCTTTACCGGTATCAGCTGGTTGCTCCGGCACACGGAAGAAATCAGCTGGCGGCAGACCCAGTGACTCACGCGCCTTCTCGGTCAAACCACGACCGATGATCATATTGATACGGCCACCAACACGCACTTCATCCAGGATGACTTTAGAGTTGTAGCTGTACTCAGCCAGTAACTCGCCAGTTTCGGCGTTTTTGATTTTGCCTTCAAATGGATAAATGTCGATCACATCGCCCATTTCCATTTTGTCTACATCGGCTTCGAATACCAGCGCACCGGCATCTTCCATGGTGTTGAAGAAGATAGGTGCCACTTTGGAGCCAAAACAGATTCCACCGCTACGTTTGTTCGGCACGCCAGGCATATCTTCACCGAAATACCACAATACCGAGTTGGTAGCAGACTTACGTGAAGAGCCAGTTCCTACCACGTCACCGATAAAGGCAACCGGATGGCCTTTGGCTTTAATTTCTTCGATTTGTTTCAGCGGGCCTACTTCACCATGCTGTTCTGGGGTTAAACCGTCACGAGTCATTTTGTACATGGCACGGGCATGCAGCGGAATATCCGGACGTGACCAGGCATCAGGCGCAGGCGACAGGTCATCGGTGTTGGTTTCGCCGGTGACTTTAAATACCGTCACAGTGATCTTTTCTGCCAGCTCAGGGCGGCTGGTAAACCACTCGGCTTCCGCCCAGGATTGCATAACATCTTTAGCAAAAGCATTGCCGGCTTTGGCTTTCTCTTCCACATCATGGAAAGCATCGAACATCAGCAGGGTATGCTTCAGCTCTTCTGCGGCCTGCTCTGCCAGCTCGTTATCATCCAGCAATTCGACCAGGGTGGCAATGTTGTAACCACCATGCATATTACCCAGCAACTGCACTGCTGCATCTTTGCTAACCAAAGGAGATACCGCTTCACCTTTAACAATGGCGGTTAAAAAGCCCGCTTTAACATAAGCGGCTTCATCCACACCAGGCGGGACACGCTCAGAAATAAGTTCCACCAGGAAGGATTCTTCACCGGCGGGGGGATTCTTCAACAATTCAACCAGTTCGGCGACCTGTTCGGCGCTCAGAGGTTTTGGTGGGACACCTTCAGCGGCACGTTCTGCAACGTGTTGACGATATGCTTCTAACACAGTTTGGTCCTCTTCGATGAGTTAGCCGCCTTGTCACTGGTCGCCCAGTTGGCAGCAAGAACGATAAACCCGACAAGTATAAGGGTTTAGTATGAAGATTTGAATTTGCCCAGCCTTTAGTTCACTTATAGCCAGAATAAATTTCAGTGATGTTGATTAAAAATTAATAAATCCCGTGAATAAGATAGGAATAATTCTCATCTGGATACTTCCTCGCCACTGTGGGCACTGGCACGCAAAGTACTCAATTTCGCTTCATAAAGTTGCCTTTGCCTGGTTTGATAACTTAACGCAATGGCTTTCTCCAGTGCTTCTGATGCTTTCACCAGTTTTCCCATCGCGTGATATGACTTGGCCAGTCCCAAATAGCTTTCTTCCAGATAAGGGGCCAGTTGTTGTGCTTTTAGGTAATTTTCCAGGGCGTAGTGTACTTTGCCTTCAGCAAAAAAGCCCTCGGCAAGACTCAACCAATTATAGGGGTTAGCATCATCCACATTGCCCAGTTGCGCGGCTATTTCAGCGGCCTCTGCGAGCTTGCCCTGCCGGAGCAATAACTTACGATAATTGTCCAGCAATTCCAGCGAAGTGGCACCGCGCTCGCGCGCATAGGCATAGGTCTGCGCGGATTCATCAATTAAGCCTGCTCGCGAATATGCTAATGCCAGGCTATTGAGACTGCCGGGATTAAGCTGTCCATGTTGCAGGGCTCGCCGACTCAGTTGGTAAGCCAGCGTTAATTGATTATTCACCAGCGCCTCCGCAGCCTGATTCTGGTAAAACATCGCGATTACGTCTTGCTCGGTGCGTTTAGCGCCATAACGATCACCTCGCGCTGGCAAATAGTCGATTACGACACCGGGGCGGCTAAGATAAAGGATGTCTTTTTCAGGTTTGAAACTGGGATCGTATACCTTGGTACGAACGTGACTGGATAACATCAACAGGTTGTTTTGCATACGATAAACCGGTGCAGAATCCACTTGCTGATAATCAAGTTCGAGGCCGACCAGTTTCGCCAGGGCACCTGTTACCAATGCCAGCGATAAACAGTTCCCAGCGTTTTTTTCTAATGCCTGCTGAGCGGTGTAGGTATCGCCTTTATAGTCAAAACCGGCTAATCGGCCTTCAAGGTAATCATACAGCCGCCAGTTGGGTGCTCGTGACTGGTTGACTGGCGCATTAAAGTAATGCACAAAGTCCTGCTGTTGCTGTTGGCTGAGTTGGAAAAGCCGTGCTGCGGGTATCGGTTCAGATGGTTGTGTTGCATCTGGCCAGTTTGTTGGCAGATGCAACTGGTATGCTAGGCCAGGGGTTGGTTTGGAAATACTCTGACAAGCTGTCATGCCCAACCATGTAACAACGACAACAATAATATTAACAACCCGCGCTTTTCTCACCCATCTGTCCCTGTTTTAGCAATACAATTCAGAACAATTCAGGATTCATAATCGCCAGAAGCTTATGCGCATCCATTTGGGTAAACTTGATGACATCCTGAATATCTTCGGCTTCCAGTTTAAGTTTTTTCAGTGCGGCCGGTGATACCAGACTGTCCAGTTTGTAACGGCTGTCGACCATATGCAGTGCCAATCGCACGGCTAAATGACCGATGGCCACATCTTTACCGTCTTTGGCCTTGATTTCACTGTGCACATGATTAATCACGTAGCAAAACTGCTCCGGCAAATGCCAGGATTCTAAAATCAGGCCCGAGCACTGGGCATAGGTAAATCCCAATAGCGCTTGTTGATGATGCCAGGGTAGTTTGTCTTTCTGATATTTTTCGCATTCGTGTGCCAAGGCGGCATCTTTGCTGGCCACCACCAGCTCAGCATACTGATGCAATAAGCCCATCACAAAATACTGCTCACTGGCGCGGATTTTAGCTGTTTTGGCCAGATGCTTGGCTAACAGTCCGCAATAAACACTTTGCTGCCAGAAACGTCGCAGATCAATGACTTCAGATGAGAAATGCTTAAAGGCGGTGGTCGCGGTTTCGGCCAGTGCCAGGTTATACAGCGCTTCACCACCAATGACACCAACCGCTTTGGGGATAGAATTTATCTGCGCAGGAAACCGAAACAACGCACTGTTGGCCAGTTTCAGCAGCTTAGAGCTGAGGGATGGATCCACAGCAATCACCTCAGCGATATCCGCCGAATCCGCACTGACATCATCCAGCAGGGCACGAATCCGGCTGCAGGTATCCGGCAGTGCAAATGACTGGCTGGCATATTTGGCTAATTCAGTGGCTTGCATTATGACTGGTCCTCATCAAATCCCAATTGCTGTTGTTCCAACATGTCGCCTCCCCTGGCTGGTTGTTTTGCTGCATTAGCCCGCCTTTTTCGCATTTGGCAGGCCCGGATTATCTTGCGTTTTACCCCGTCGTCGATTTGATGCCAATAAAGACGCTCCTCCCTGGTTCGAAAGCATCCCAGACAATAGCCCTTGTCCCCGCTTTGGCATACACCGATGCAGGGACTGGGAATAGCAAAAAACTCAAGTTGTTGCACTTGTCCGGACCAAATCGCTTTGTCTGCGTTCCAGCATATAAAAAATTACCGGAATCACAAACAGAGAAACCAGAGGGGCCAGTATCATACCACCTAGCATAGGTGCGGCAATACGCTGCATTACCTCATGCCCGGTGCCCTGCGTCAGCATAATCGGCAACAGACTGGCCAATATGGTAATAACCGTCATAGCTTTGGGTCTGATACGTTGCACAGCACCTGCCACCACAGCCTGATATAAACCACGTTGGCAGCGCAGTGCAGAATCCTGCCAAGCCTGATTCAGGTACAGATACATTACCACACCAAACTCAGCCGCCACCCCTGCCAATGCGATCATTCCCACAACCACGGCGATGGACAGGTTAAAGCCCAGCCACCAGATAAGCCATAAACTACCGCACAGAGCAATAGGCAGGGTTAACATCACCACCAGGCTCTGCTGCCAGCTGGACAGGGTAAGATAAAGTAAAACCAAGGATAGCAGCAGGGTAAGTGGCACCAACTGTACCAGCTTGCCTTCCACCCGCTTAATGGATTCGTATTGCCCCGACCACTGCACAGAGTATCTGGCTGGCAGTACCAACTGATTGTCGAGCAGCGCCTTAGCCTGAGTCAGGTATTCGCCGACCGAAAGATCCTGAATATCCACAAAGGTCCAGCCAACTTGCCGGGCGTTTTCGCTTTTTATCATGGCCGGACCATCCTGAATCTGTAAGCTGGCCAGCGCCGACAGTGGCACGAAAATCCCTTGGGCTGTGCTGATGGGCAAGCTGGCCAGCGCATCCAGATCCTGACGATACTGGGCTTCAACCCTGACATTCACCGGATATCGCTCATTACCTTTAACCATTTCAGACACTTTCGCTCCCCCCACGGCAGTGCGAATCAATGCCTGCAACTCTGCCAGGCTGATGCCATGTTCACCCAGGGCTTGCAGATTAGGTTGAATATCCAGATAGCGCCCGGCTGCCACGCGCTCTGAGTACACCGAGCGGGTGGCAGGGAGTTGTCGGAGCAATTGCTCAACCTGCACACCAATCTGCTCAATCTGGGCCAGATCAGGTCCGGCGATTTTCAGCCCCAACGGCGTTTTAATGCCCGTCGACAACATATCAATACGGGTTTTGATCGGCTGCACCCAGGCATTAGTGAGGCCAGGAAACTTAACGGTTGCCTGCAACTGGGCAATCACCTTATCCAAGGTCATACCTGGCCGCCACTGTGCCTGTGGTTTCAGTTGAATAGTGGTTTCCAACATGGTCAGGGGGGCGGGATCGGTGGCCGTTTCGGCACGCCCAATCTTACCAAATACGCTTTTAACCTCCGGTATCTGGGCAATCAATCTGTCGGTCTGTTGCAGCAGCTGTGCCGCCTTACCCGCGCTGATACCCGGTAAGGTGGTCGGCATATACAGTAAATCTCCTTCATCGATTTGCGGCATAAACTCCTTGCCCAGCTGTTGCCAGGGATAGTAACCACTTGCCAGCAACAATACGGCCAGTAACAGGCAGGTTTTCGGCCAGGCCAGGGCTTTGTTCAGCAGCGGCCGGTACAGGGCAATCAGACCGCGCGACAGCAGATTCTTATGTTCCGGCACAATCTTGCCCCGCACCCAATAGCCCATCAACACCGGCACCAGAGTAACCGCCAGCAGGGCCGCTGCCGCCATGGCAAAAGATTTGGTCAGGGCTAACGGAGTAAATAAGCGCCCTTCCTGCCCTTCCAATACAAAGACCGGGAAAAAGCTCAGGGTGATAATGAGCAACGACATAAATAGGGCCGGGCCAACCTGTCGACAGGCCTGACTGACTTGCTGCCAATGTTCAGCGCGATTAGGACGGCGGCCATGTTTGGCGTCAAACTGCTCAAGATGCTTGTGCAGGTTTTCGATCATAACGATAGCGGCATCCACCAAGGCGCCAATGGCAATGGCAATGCCTCCCAGACTCATAATATTGGCGCTGATGCCCAATACCCGCATCAGAATAAAGGCAGACAGCAGCGCCAAAGGTAACACCAGCACCGCCACCATAATGGAGCCCAGATGCCAGAGGAACAGCATCAACACCACCGACACCAACAGGATTTCCATCAGCAATTTATCCGACAAATTATCTACCGAGCGCTGAATAAAGGCAGAGCGGTCGTAGGTGGGGACAATATCCACCCCATCGGGCAGGCTGGCTTTCAATTCATTCAATCTGGCTTTGACTCTGTCAATCACCTGCCGGGCGTTCTCACCACTGCGCATCACTATAATGCCGCCAACCACTTCGCCCTGCCCATTCAGCTCGGCAATACCACGGCGTAATTGTGGCCCCAGCCTGACCTCAGCCACGTCCTTGATCTGCAGTGGGATATTGGCGGCGTTTCGTTTGCCCAACGGAATGGCCTGAATGTCCGCAATGGATTCAAGATACCCCCGTACCCGAATCATATATTCGGCTTCAGCCATTTCCACCGATGCGCCACCGGTTTCACCATTATGACTTTGTAAAGCCTCAATAACCTGCTGCACCGACATTTGATAGTTGGCCAGCTTCAGAGGGTCTAACACGATCTGATAGGTACGGGTCATGCCCCCCACGGTGGCGACTTCTGCCACTCCAGACACGGATTGCAGTTCCTGTTTCAGAAACCAGTCCTGCAGGCTCTTCAAATCAGCAAGATCCCAGTTGCCGCTGTTGTCCACCAGGGCATATTGATAAACCCAGCCAACGCCAGAGGCATCCGGCCCCAGTTGCGGCTGTACACCCTCAGGTAACTGGCTGGCTGCCTGGTTTAAGTATTCCAGTACCCGCGAGCGGGCCCAGTAAATGTCGGTACCATCTTCAAACAGAACATAAAGATAGGAATCGCCATAAAATGAAAAACCCCGCACCGACGTGGCACCGGGTACTGCCATCATAATATTGGCAAGCGGATAGGTTATCTGCTGTTCCACCAGTTCCGGGCTTTGCCCGGCATATGGGGTTTTAATAATCACCTGTACGTCGGATAAGTCAGGAATGGCATCAACATTCAGGCCACGCATGGCCTGCCAGCCAGCCATAGCCAGTAAAGCGCTGATTAATAACACCAGCAGACGCTGACGAATGGCCAGCTCAATTAATTTGCTCAGCATGTCAGGCTCCTAGTGGTTATGGCCAGCGCCTTCCAGGCGCTGCATACCTGCGGCCAGGCTGGCCTCGGAATCAAGCAAAAACTGACCTGACACTACCACTTCTTCACCTTCTGCCAGACCAGACAAAATCTCAACCCGTCCTCTGGCCTGCATGCCGGTTTGTACTTTTCGCACCGTGAAACTGTCGTCGCTACTTTTAACCACCACACGCTGCCCTTCGCCGGTTTGAATCACTGCTTGCTTATCAATCACTAACACATCGCGTAAAGGGCCACCAAAAATGGCAACATCTGCTGTCATGCCGGGTTTAATGCGCTCAAGAGGATTATTGACACTGAGCCGCACTTTGAGGCTGCGCGTGACCGGGTCCAGTTGGGGGTAGATATAATCAATATTGGCTTCCAGGGCATGTACACCCAATGCCGCCAAACTGATCTCGGCAGGTTTGCCGAGCTTAAGCCAGTCAAACTGACTTTCAAATACGTCGGCTATCACCCAAAGCTTTTGCAAATCGGAAATGGCCAGCATCTCCACATCCGGGGTCACATACATACCGTGTCGAACGTTCAACGCGGTAATAACACCGGATTGCTGGGCATAAAAAGGCACAGTGTAAAGTGCACGACCCGACTTCTCGATTCCGCTTATGACCTTTTCATCAATGCCCAGCAAACTGAGCCGCAATCTGGCCTGCTGCAGCAAACTGGCCCGGGATGCACCAGAGGCGTTGTGTAATACCTGCAGATAATCATCCTGGGCTACCACCAGTTCCGGCGAGTACAGGGTAAACAGCAGTTCCCCCTGCTCGACCCGCTCACCTACGGCATGGGCGGTCAGTTGTTCCAGCCACCCTGATGCCCGCGGGTGCACATGATGAATAGACGATTGATCAAAACTAACTGTTCCCAGTGTCTTGATGTATTTCCACAAATCGTCGCGTTCAACCATTGCAGTTTTCACTGACATGGCCTGTTGAATTTGTCCGCTGACCCGGATAGAGGGTCCATCATCCTCGGCACTGCTGCTCAAGGTTACTGGCTCCAATGCCATACCACAGATGGGGCAGTTGCCCGGATGATCCTTAACGATATGGCTGTGCATAGGACAAACATAACGTACCTGCCCAAAGACCGCATCGACCTGCGATGTGGGACTGTCATGCTGACTTGCATGGTTGTGATGCTGCGCTGCCACAGTGGGACCAATGACCAGTAAGCTGCCAAGCAAACCAGCGAAAATAATTGATTTCATAAATACTCCTGAATAAGCAAAAAAATAGTGACGAGCTTATTCAGTGTTTTTGGGAGGGCGAAAAAGCGGGTCCGATTGAATCCAATGGATGGTTTGAATAAAACGGCTCCTTTCCCCCTGCATAGCGGGAAATAAACCACAGAGATGGCCAAGGGGTAGGGCCGGGCTGACGCAGTGGCTTGCGCAACTGGCCTGATCGCAACCTTCGCAGCATTCAGCATCCGCCTCTTCTGCATCGGCACTTCCATCGCAGCAGTCATGGGACATAGCCACATCAGCACTTTGCGATATCGGCATTGAGGTGACGTCGGCCGCCACAGGCCAAGCCGTGGCAAGCATCACTATCAGCATAAAACGGGTAAAAAGTTTCACATGCCCTTCTTGTATTGCCA
This sequence comes from Bowmanella denitrificans, assembly GCF_039522935.1. NCBI lineage: Bacteria > Pseudomonadati > Pseudomonadota > Gammaproteobacteria > Alteromonadales > Alteromonadaceae > Bowmanella > Bowmanella denitrificans. Next base: position 19,361 of record NZ_BAAAEI010000008.1, read on the forward strand.
CTTACGCCAATGGGGTTTAAACAGGCTATGGTAAAGCATAACAAAGCCACTCAAGGTAAAAAGCCAGGCGCCTATGGTCAAATTGATTAACAAAGGGTTATTAAAATCCTGTCGGTCTTTAAAGTCCAGAATATGTAACATCCAGAAAAATCAAACAACCGCCAAAATTACATACCAAGCCCTGTTTGAACATTGCATGCAACATAGCAATAACCAGGGACTTTGTGAATCTATCGCAAGGTATCAGCCCACCAGCCTAAAGCTTGCCACTATGTCAGGCTCAAGTACTTTGCGAAAAAAAATCATATATGCATAGCAGGCCAGCAAAATTCACTCTGGTTAACAATTGCACAAAGCAGGGTTTTCATTGAATATAGAAACAGGACTGTTGTGCATATGGTCGGCAACAGGGATAACGATCGACCAACAACGAGGATAATCATGAAGAAGAAACACAATAGAGAGTCTGAAGATGCCAATATTGATATGACGCCGATGCTGGATATCGTCTTTATCATGTTGATCTTCTTTATCGTAACCACGTCATTCGTTAAAGAAAAAGGGCTAATCGTGAATCGTCCTGATGATGCCCAGAAAAGCAATAAACCCAGCAAGAACGTTTCTATCAAAATTGACGCTAATGGCTTTGTTTATATGAATGGTCGGCAGATCGATATTGAACGGGTCGAAGCCAATATTCAGAGTTTTCTGGCGGAAAATATTACCGAAAATGCGGTGATTCAGGCGGACAAAGAAACCAAACATGGTGTGGTAGTCAGGGTACTAGACCAGGCATCCAGGGCTGGCTTGCCAAGACTGTCGGTAATGGTGGATAAGGAATAACACTAAAAGCTCAACTGATAGCCCAGAATAAGTTGCCTGCGTTCCCCCGGCATTGCCAGGTTGCTTAGCCTGGGCTCATAGACCTGATATTGTTTATCAAACAAGTTGGTCAACGATAGCGTCAACACCTGTTTTTCTTGCCATTGCCAGCGCCCCTGAAAATTGATTAGGCTATAGGCCGACTGATGAAATCCCTGTTCACCCACCGCCGACCGCCACAGGGCATCCAGGTTCAAACTCAGGGATTCCTGCTGATAGCCGAGGCGAAGCTGACCATAGTGTTTGAAGCTGGCATTAAACGGGTTATCGAATAAAAGCGTGTAGTTAAGCTGCCCTTCCCAATGCTCGTTCAGTTTCCAGTTCAGGCTGGTTTCCACACCCCGTATTTCATGCTCATCGGTATTGGCAAAGGTAAAGCGACTGCCTCCTTCCACGGCCACTTTATTAACAAAGTCCTGCATTTTGTTGCGAAACAGCACGGTTTCCCATTGCGTATTGCTGCCCTGCCAGCGCCAGATGGCCTCCAGTGTGGCAATCTTCTCTTGTTGTAACAGAGGATTGCCTTGGGTGACATTGTCACTGGAAAAAAGCTCATTGGTGGTGGGGGTGCGAAAGGCTTCGCCATATTGCAGACGTAAACTGTGCGTATCGTTAAGCTGATGAATCAGGGCAAAACGTGGTGACCAGTTGGCTGCCAGCCTCTGTACTTTGTCATAACGACTGCCCAGATACAGCAGCCAGTCATCCGCAGCCTGCCACTGTAGTTGCAAATAAGCGCTGCGACTGTTCTGACTGGCCAGCAAACTGTCAAATGCATCTACCTGCCTGAATGCACTAATACCGCCAAGATAAGCACTGTCAGAAAGAACAAACTCTCCGCCCTGCAGATGGGTGGTCAGTGCGCCTGCCTGATGCTGTTCGGCGTTTAACAGAATCACCCCGGCATTTAACTCCCAGCCTGGCATCAATGGCTTTAACCAATCTGTACTAAGTTGCAGGTTACGGGTCACCCAATTGGGTCCGTTAAAGAAATCCGCTGCCAGCAAACCAGGTTGCGCTTCCACCAGCAGCCCGGCACTGGCAATGCGATGTTCGCTAATATCCAAGCTGGAACTCAAAGCGCCGCTGTCATCCTGCCACCAGTGTAAGCCTGCCTCCAGGCCCAGATTTTCCGACTCATACCTGTTGTTGTCGCTGGCACCGCCCAGATTGATATAACCGTTCATACTGGTTTTATTGTAACGACTACGCAGGTGCCAGCGCTGCCCCTGCACACCAAGTTGTACAAACAGGCTCTGGCGTGGGTCATTGATAGTCAGATCGTTAAAGTTGTGTGCGGCCCCCCCATGGCGCTGCACATCCAGCAATAGTTGCCAATTCAGGCCGGCCCACTGTGGATGTAATGTCAGGGTGGCGCCGCGGCTGGCATTGCTGCCAAGGCGGGCTGAAAGCAGATTATCGTCCTGACGGGTGATGAGATTCACTACCCCCATAAAAGCATTACTGCCATACAACGCCGAACCCGGCCCACGAATCACTTCCACCCGCTCAGCCAGGCTTAGAGGAATATAGGGGCTATATACTGACGCCTTACCAAAGGAAATTTCGTTGATACGCTGGCCGTCCACCATAAACAGCACATAGCCGTTGTCGAGGTAGACCCCGCGGGCGTGTTCTTTTGGCACCGCGCCCACCCAGTCGCCTCTGGTGACCTGAAAACCCGGCACATAATTAAGAAGGTCGTACAGATTGTCGACTGCCAGCCGGTCCAGCATTTGCCGGGTAAACAGAGTAACAGTGGACGGTGAAGCTTGCAGTGCAACGGATTCTTTGGCGGAAATACTGATCTGCTGTTCCAGCAGTTCATCGAAGGTGAGATTAAACAGCGCGTCCACATCCTGAGCTCTGGCGTCCTTACCTATCAGGCTGCTCAGCGAGAACATGGCCAAATACAGGAAAAAACCAACAAAACGCATTGAACAGCTAAACCTTTCAAACCTGCCTGTTGTGAGTCTGTGTCAGAATTAACTAAATTACAACAAACAAAAAGGCGGGCCGTTTGGCCCGCCATCAGAAACTGCTTACAGTTTAACGGCAGGATTATGCAAATCCTGCTGCCCGCGTTTACAGTGACTTAATACCCATATTGTACAAAGCAAAGGAGTACATATCGGCGTACAGCTCAATTTGCTTGGTGGTAGGGGTACCCGCTCCATGCCCGGCATTGGTTTCAATGCGGATCAGGGTCGGGTTAGTACCGGCCTGTTTGGCCTGCAATTCGGCCGCAAACTTAAAGGAATGCGCTGGCACCACACGATCATCATGATCTCCGGTGGTGACTAACGTGGCAGGATACTGCACCCCCGCCTTCACATTGTGCACCGGTGAGTAGCCCTTAAGGTAGCTAAACATCTCTTTGCTGTCTTCTGCCGTGCCATAGTCATAAGCCCAGCCCGCCCCGGCGGTAAAGGTGTGATAACGCAACATATCCAGCACTCCCACCTGTGGAATGGCAACCTTAAACAGCTCAGGACGCTGAGTCATTACCGCCCCCACCAGCAAACCACCGTTCGAACCGCCTCTTACCATCAGGTGGCTGGCGTCGGTGTACTTGTTGTCAATCAGGTATTCAGCGGCGGCAATAAAATCATCAAACACATTTTGCTTTTGCATTTGTGTGCCGGCTTTATGCCATGCTTTGCCATATTCGCCGCCACCACGCAGGTTAGCCACGGCCAGCACGCCGCCCAGATCCAGCCACCCCGCCCAGGCTGGCGAGAAACCCGGGGTAATACTGGCATTAAAACCACCGTAACCATAAAGTTGGGTAGGATTGGTGCCATCCAGCTTAGTGCCTTTTTTGTAGGTGATAATCATAGGTACCTTGGTACCATCCTTGGAATGGTAGAATACCTGTTTGGATTCATAAGCCTCACTGTCAAAGGCAACCTTAGGCCGATAGTACACATCAGATACGCCAGTCTGGGGATCAAAGGCAAAGATGGTGTTTGGCATGGTGTAGTTGCCGAAATAGTAGTACACCAGTTTATCTTCTTTCTTGGCCCCAAAGCCGCCGACACTGCCGACACCCGGCAGTTCTACGGTACGCACCTGTTTGCCCTGATAGTCATACTGAATAACCTTGGAAATGGCATCCACCATGTACTCAGCGTACAGATATCCCGCGCCGGTATTGATGGTCAGAACATTTTCGGTTTCAGGAATAAAGTCCTGCCAGTTTTCCACCCCAGGGCTTGTCGCGCTGACCTTAACAATTTTTTTGTTCGGCGCATTGAGGTTGGTCACCAGCAGCAGCTCCTCACCCAGACTTTCTACCACCGAGGTGTCTGAATCGGTGTGATCAAGCACGGTGACCAGCTCACTGTCTGGTTTTTGCAAATCTCGGATATAGAGTTTGTTGCCCGAGGTGGATACAGCGGCTTCCACCACCAGATATCTGTCATCTTCGGTTACGTAAGCGCCAACATAGCGATGCTTTTCAGCCTCTGTGCCACCATACACCAATTCATCATTAGTCTGCGGCTGCCCAAGTTTATGATAGTAGAGTTTATGTTGATCTGTTTTGGCCGACAGCTCACTGCCTTCAGGCTTGTCATAACTTGAATAATAGAAGCCTTCATTGCCATACCAGGCGATACCGCTGAACTTGATATCCACCAGTGGCGCTTCCAGCTGTGCTTTGTTTTGAGTATCGATAACAATGACTTTACGCCAGTCACTACCACCTTCAGAGATGGAATAGGCCAGCTTACTGCCGTCCTTGGAAAAACTCAGCCCCGCCAGCGAGGTCGTGCCATCCTCGCTGAACTGATTCGGGTCCAGAAACACTTCTGTATTGCCGTCTTTATCGGTTCGATACAACACCGACTGATTTTGCAGACCATCATTTTTAAAGAAATAGGTATAATCGCCTTCTTTAAATGGGGCACCAACCCGCTCGTAGTTCCAAAGCTTGGTAATGCGCTGTTTGGCCTCATCCCTGTATGGGATGTTGTCCAGATAAGCAAAAGTCACCTGATTTTGTGCCTTTACCCATTCGGCTGTTTCGTCACTGCGGTCATCCTCAAGCCAGCGGTAAGGGTCGGCTACCTGCTCACCAAAGTATTCATCTACCTGAGTTGACTGACGGGTTTGGACATAGTTGATTGTCGGCTGCGTGGCCTGCATAGGTTTCTCTGCTGTTTCGCTGGGTGGCTGTGAACAACCAGCCAGCATAGAGGTGGCCAGTAAGGCCGGAAGAAGCTGTTTCATTAAGATTCCCTGTTGTTGTAGTTTTGTGGGCCTTAATTTACCTTGATTGAAAGGTTTTAAAAGCCATAAAAAGCAAAAAGGCACCAAAAAGGTGCCTTCACAAGGTAAAGCAATGCTGACGCTTACTTTTTCTTGGCCTTGGGATTAGGCAGATCGGTAATGCTGCCTTCAAAGATTTCAGACGCCAGACCGATTGATTCATTCAGGGTCGGGTGGGCGTGAATAGTCAGGGCCACATCTTCGGCATCCGCGCCCATTTCGATGGCCAGGCCAATTTCGCCCAGCATTTCACCGGCGTTGATACCCACAATAGCCCCACCTACTACGCGACCACTGTCTTTTTCGAAGATCATCTTGGTCATGCCTTCGGTACGGCCAGAAGCGATTGCACGGCCAGACGCTGCCCATGGGAAGGTGGCAGTTTCAACACTGATACCTTTCTCTTTGGCTTCTTTCTCGGTCAGGCCAACCCAGGCAATTTCCGGATCGGTGTAAGCCACAGAAGGAATACAGCGCGGGTCAAAGTAGTGCTTCTTACCGGCAATCACTTCCGCTGCCACATGGCCTTCATGCACGGCTTTATGCGCCAGCATCGGCTGACCAACCAAATCGCCAATGGCATAAATGTGGTTAACGTTGGTCTTCATCTGCTTATCAACGCTGATAAAGCCGCGCTCATCCACTTTCACGCCAGCTTTGTCGGCATCCAGCAGGCCACCATTCGGACGACGCCCAACGGCTACCAGAACTTTGTCGTAACGTACTGCTTCGGCTGGGGCTTGTTTACCCTCAAAGCTGACATACAGGCCATCGTCTTTCGCTTCAACGCCGGTCACTTTGGTTTCCAGCATCACGTTAAATTTGTCTTTAACGTACTTCTGATACACTTTGATGATGTCTTTGTCAGCCGCAGGTACCAACTGGTCCAGGAACTCAACCACGTCAATCTGTGAACCCAGCGCTTTATAGACTGTGCCCATTTCCAGACCGATAATACCGCCGCCCAACACCAGCATCTTCTCTGGAATATCTTTCATTTCCAGGGCGCCGGTGGAATCAATCACGCGCGCATCGTCCTTCGGAATAAATGGCAGCGAGACAGGCTCAGAGCCAGCCGCAATAATGGCATTATCGAACTGGATGGTGGTTTTACCCTCTTTACCTTCAACCACCAGCGTATTGCTGCCGGTGAATTTACCATAACCCTGAACGTGCTTAACTTTACGCATTTTGGACATGCCGGACAGACCTTTAGTCAACTGTCCTACCACGCTGTCTTTCCAGGCGCGAACCTTGTCCAGATCAATCTGAGGCTCACCGAAGCTGACGCCATGGGCGGCCATATCGCGGGCATCATCGATCACTTTGGCCACGTGCAGCAGGGCTTTGGAAGGAATACAGCCCACGTTCAAACACACACCACCCAGGGTATCACGGGCGTCGACGATAACAGTTTCAATGCCTAAGTCAGCCGCACGGAACGCGGCGGAGTAACCACCTGGTCCTGCTCCCAGCACAACCAGTTGCGTTTTAATCTCGCTCATTAGTGACCTCAATCGTTCAGGGGTAAAAGATAAATATTGTTCTATCCGTTTCAGACTGGCGGATTTTAACCAGCCAGCCCGCTATAAGCAAAAACAGACCTTAAAAATCTGACATTCACCGCAGAGACACAATGGGCACAGAAATACGAACGAAGAAGTTCAGTGCTTTGTGTGCCTCTGCGGATTAGCTTTTTTACAGCAGCATCTGGCGAATATCGCCCATCACGCTGCTCAGATGCACCGCAAAGCGCGCTGCCAAAACACCGTCAATAACCCGGTGATCATAAGACAGCGACAACGGCAGCATCAGCCGAGGTTCAAATTCCTTACCATTCCATTTCGGTTTGATGTCGCTCTTCGACACACCCAGAATGGCCACGTCCGGGGCGTTAACGATAGGCGTAAAGGCCGTTCCGCCAACACCACCGAGACTGGAGATGGTAAAGCAGCTACCCTGCATATCGGCAGCCTTAAGCTTGCCTTCGCGCGCCTTGGCGCTGATCTCCATCAGCTCTTCAGACAGCTCCATAATGCCTTTTTTGTTGACATCACGTACCACGGGCACCACCAGACCATTGGGCGTGTCTACGGCAATGCCGATATGGATGTATTTCTTCATAATCAGGCTTTCACCTGACTCCGACAGCGAGCTGTTGAAAACCGGGTAGGCCTTCAATGCATCGGCCACCGCTTTCATAATAAACACCAGCGGGGTGATTTTGACACCAAGCTTCTTCTTCTCAGCCAGTTGATTCTGTTCCTTACGGAACGCTTCCAGCTCAGTAATATCGGCTTCTTCAAACTGCGTCACATGCGGGATAGTGACCCAGTTGCGATGCAAATTGGGTCCAGACAACTTCTGGATTCGGGTCAGCGCCACTTCTTCCACTTCACCAAACTTGCTGAAGTCCACTTTGGGTGGGGCGATAACCTGCAAGCCACCAGCACCAGAAGATACCGCTGAGCCGGCACTGGCTTTGGGTCTGGACAGCTCGTATTTCACATAAGACTGCACATCTTCTTTAAGAATACGGCTTTTCGGACCACTGCCACTGACCTGTGACAAATCCACACCAAACTCACGAGCCAGGCGACGCACCGCTGGTGATGCATGAACTTTACCACTTGGCTTGATTTCGCCAGCACTGGGGTGATGCGGCACTGGTGGCGGACGTGATGCACTGGCAGGAGCAGCACTGGCTGCAGGCGCTTCTGCCGTTTGTGGCTTAGGCGCTGCCGATGGCGCAGACGTTGAACCTGTGGTTTCAATCAGCGCAATCAAACTCCCCTGACTGACCTTGTCGCCGGTTTTAATCTTCAACTCTTTGATGGTACCGGCAAAAGGTGCTGGCACATCCATGGTCGCCTTGTCGGTTTCCAGAGTAATCAGACCGGCTTCGGCTTCCACCTTATCCCCTACCGCGACCAGGACCTCGATAACATCCACATCTGAGGCATCGCCGATATCCGGTACCACGACTTCTTTCACTTCCGGCTCACCAGCAGGCGCTGCGGCTTGCTCGGAATTTGCAGCAGGTGCAGCGGAATCAGCAGATGTTGCCTCCCCCCCTGTACTCGCACCCACTTCCAATAACAGAATCAAAGATCCTTCAGAGACTTTGTCTCCGGTTTTGACTTTCAGCTCTTTGATTGTACCTGCCTGTGGCGCTGGCACATCCATGGTGGCCTTATCGGTTTCCAGGGTGATCAGACCGGTTTCGGCTTCCACCTTGTCACCCACAGCCACTAAGACGTCGATAACATCCACATCAGCGGCATCGCCGATATCCGGCACCTTCACTTCAATAACCTGGCTGCTGCCATTGGCTGGCGCGGCAGGAGCCGCTTCTTTTGGCGCGGGTTCAGCAGGGGCTTCCTGCTTAGCCGGAGCCTCATCCGCAGAGGCCGCAGCTTCGCCTGCTTCCACCTTCAGAATCAGCTTATCCTGACCAACCTTGTCGCCGACTTTCACCAGAATGTCTTTAACCGTACCGGCAAATGGTGCCGGAATGTCCATGCTGGCCTTGTCGCTTTCTACGGTAATCAGCGCCTGTTCGGCCTCGATCTGATCGCCAACGGCGACACAGATCTCAATCACTTCTACTTCATCCCCGCCGACATCGGGAACCAGTACATCTTTCAAATTAGACATGCTCTTCCTCCCTATCAGGCGTACAGCGGGTTAATCTTCTCGGCATCGATACCGAACTTGGCAATGGCATCGCTGACCGCCTTGCGCTCAATTTTACCGGCCTTAGCCAGTTCGTGCAGGCTGGCTACCACGATATAGGCAGCATCCACCTCGAAATGACGACGCAGATTGGCGCGGCTGTCTGAACGCCCAAATCCGTCAGTGCCCAGCACTTTAAACTGCCCCGGTACAAAAGCACGTACCTGATCGGCGTATGACTTCATATAGTCCGTTGCAGCAATGGTCGGGCCATCCACACCGGCATTCAGCACCTGGGTAATATAGGGCACTTTTTCGTCAGCCTGCGGATGCAGCATATTGAAACGCTCACAGTCCAGACCATCGCGGGCCAGTTCGTTAAAGGACGGCACACTGTAAACCTCGGCACTGATACCGTAGTCGGCACTCAGGATGCGCGCGGCTTCCTGTACCTGCAGTAAAATAGTACCTGAGCCCAGCAGTTTGACGCTGTGCTTAGCCTTGTCAGCCTGCTGGCTTTCCAGTTTATAAATACCTTTGATAATGCCTTCTTCCACACCTTCAGGCATGGCTGGCTGCGCGTAGTTTTCGTTCATTACCGTCAGGTAATAGAAAACATTTTCCTGCTGCTCGAACATACGGCGCATACCGTCCTGCACGATCACCGCCACTTCATAACCATAGGTCGGGTCATAGGTGATACAGTTAGGAATACAACCTGCCTGAATATGGCTGTGGCCGTCCTGGTGCTGCAAGCCTTCACCATTTAGCGTGGTACGGCCAGCCGTTCCGCCGACCAGGAAGCCACGACATTGGCTGTCACCAGCAGCCCAGGCCAGATCGCCAACCCGCTGGAAACCAAACATGGAGTAGTAGATGTAGACCGGAATCATTGGCAGGTCGTTGGTGGAATACGAGGTACCCGCCGCCAGCCAGGATGCCATGGCTCCCAGCTCGTTAATGCCTTCCTGCAGCACCTGGCCTTTCTTATCCTCACGGTAGTAGGCCACCTGATCGGCATCCTGCGGTTCGTATTTCTGCCCCTGGCTGGAATAAATACCCACCTGACGGAACAAGCCTTCCATACCAAAGGTACGGGCTTCGTCCGGAATAATAGGCACAACCCGCTGACCAACCTGCTTGTCTTTCAGCATCGCGGTCAGTACCCGGACAAAGGCCATGGTGGTGGAGATTTCACGGTCACCGGAGCCTTTGGTAATGGCATCAAAGGCGCTTAATGCTGGCGCAGGTAGATTTTCGGCACTTTGCGGTTTACGCACCGGCATAAAACCATGCAAGGCCTCACGACGCTCACGCAGATATTTCATTTCCGGGCTGTCGTCGGCAAAACGGAAGTATGGCAGGTCCGCCAGCTTGTCATCCGCAACCGGAATATTGAAACGGTCACGGAAATGCTTGATGGCATCCATATCCATTTTCTTAACCTGGTGGGCAATGTTCTTGCCTTCACCGGCCGCGCCCATCCCATAGCCTTTGACGGTTTTGGCCAGAATCACCTGTGGGCGACCTTTGGTTTCGGTTGCACGTTTATAAGCGGCATACACCTTGACTGGATCGTGACCACCACGGTTCAGACGCCAGATGTCCTCATCAGACATATTAGCCACCATTTCTTTCAGCTCAGGATATTTGCCGAAGAACTTCTCACGGGTGTAAGCGCCACCCTTGGCCTTGTAGTTCTGATATTCGCCGTCCACGGTTTCGTTCATCAGGTCAATCAGCTTGCCGGTGGTATCACGAGCAAACAGCGGATCCCAGTAACGGCCCCACAGTACCTTGAAGACTTCCCAGCCGGCGCCACGGAAGGTGCCTTCCAGTTCCTGCACAATCTTACCGTTGCCACGCACCGGGCCATCCAGACGTTGCAGGTTGCAGTTGATCACAAAGGTCAGGTTGTCCAGCCCTTCACGGGCAGCCAGGCCGATAGCACCCAGACTTTCCGGCTCGTCACATTCACCATCGCCGAGGAAGCACCAGACGCGCTGATCTGAACAATCCTTCAGGCCGCGATCGGTCAGATACTTAAGGAAGCGTGCAGTGTATATCGCCTGCATGGGCCCCAGGCCCATAGAAACGGTGGGGAACTGCCAGAAATCAGGCATCAACTTAGGATGCGGATAAGAAGACAGCCCCTGACCATCGGCTTCCTGGCGGAATAAATCCAGCTTATCTTCGCTCAGGCGACCCTCAATAAAGGCGCGGGAATAGATGCCGGGTGAAACGTGCCCTTGAATAAACAGGAAATCACCGCCGTCTTTGGCATTGGGGGCGCGGAAGAAGTGGTTAAAGCCCACATCATAAAGCATGGCAGAGGACGCAAAACTGGAGATATGGCCGCCCAATTCCAAATCTTTCTTGGAAGCCCGCACCACCATCATCAGCGCATTCCAGCGGATCGCGCTACGAATTCTCGCTTCCATGGTCTGATCGCCAGGCATGGTAGGTTCCTGACCCGCCGGGATGGTATTGACATAGGCGGTGGTCGCCGTATAGGGAAGATAGGCGCCACTACGACGGGCCTTCTCGATCAGTGATTCAAGCAGGAAATGGGCTCGTTCGGTACCTTCGTTTTCCAATACCGCCTCGAGTGCTTCAAGCCATTCTTGTGTTTCCTGGGGATCCACGTCTGGCTTAATCAGTTCTGCCATAGCGCTTTCCTTTAATTGGTGAATGAGGGCCAGTGGATAAAGATAGTGTAAAACGCCGCTTTATCCGCCGACATTCTGTTGTTTTATTCTGGCATTTCAATGCGACGCAGAGTGCGCTGCATATTGGTATTCTGCCGGTTTATATTGAGCAGGGTCTCTTCAATAAACGCCAAATGCTCATTGCTGGCCAGCCTGGCCTGGTCAGGGTCACTGGCCACAATCGCATCCAGTATTCTTACCCTTTGTCTGTCTATCTGTTCGCTTACATCAGGGTAAGCCGACAGCACTTCAAGGTTTCGCCTGATGTTATCCTTCAGCAGGGGCTGTAATCCCCTGAAAATATGCAGCATGACCATATTGTGTGAGGCCTGGATCATTTCCAGATAAAAACTGGCCAGCGCCGATGCCTCGGCCTCAATATCCCGAACGCTTTGCTCCTGCACCTGCTTAACGGCCGCATAAGCCTGGCGAATAGCCGCAATCTGCCGCTCATCGCCGCGCAGTGCCGCGTAATATGCCGCCATACCTTCCAGCGCTAAGCGGAACTCCAGTAAATCAAACTGGGATTCCGGCCGGGACGCAATCAGCTCCAGCAGCGGGGCATTTTCAAGCAACGCCAGTTTGGTCTGCACAAAAGTGCCACCACCCTGCTTACGCACCACCAGCCCTTTCACTTCGAGCTTTTGAATCGCTTCGCGTAACGAAGGACGTGACACGGCAAAACGCTCGGCTAATTCGCGCTCAGAAGGCAAACGCTCGCCAGCGGCAAGCTTGCCGTCGAGGATCATGGACTCAAGCTGTTCCATAATCACTTCAGATAATTTTCTGGCGCGAATTCGTTGCATTAATCTCACAAACAAATGGTAATACCAATTAACCTATTAGCATAGTGCAAAAGCCCAAACAGGTAAAACAAAAGATCCACAGCCTGGCAGCTGTCATCATTTAATCAATAGAGTTACGTTAAATGGGCGAAAAGACTGGCCCAGAAGCAATGGTAAGACCAATTTAATCAAGGAAAATAAGCGACGCACCTGAACAACGCACAACTGATCGGATCAGTGTGAAATACGACCTTGGGATAATGGACACAGCCCTCGGCTGTGTCCTGAATTGTCTACCCTACAATACCAGCCAGCGTCAGCACAGCCACTATTACTAACAATAGCATCATATTGCGCTTCACCAACCTGACCATAGTGCATGGCTCATCAGAGCAGGTGAGTGTATCCGGTTCAATATACTCCGCCGCTTTTGCAACCTCAGTAGTCAGAGTGCGGGCCTGACTGCTGGGGTTAAACAGATGTCCAAGCCACACTGGTAAAGCACGGGAAAAATGCCCCACCACCAGCAGTCCCAGTGTGCCCAATCTGGCCGGTAACCAGTCCAGTCCTTCCATCAGTTTCTGCCAGCCAGTCAATTGCGACCACTGCTGTTGCTTCAGATAGCCCAGCATAGCGCGGCTAAGCACATAAAACATGGCACCGGCGCCACCAAAAACAATAAACCAGATACTGACAGCCATATAATGCCGATAGTTGATCCAGACCAGACACTGACCAAAACTATTACCACTGTCACAGGGGTAACCCAACTGCTCCGCGTACAAGTGGCTGGCTTCGATATCACCACGGCTGGCGGCCTGTAAATACCCCCGGTAACTCTGGCGAAATTCCACACAGCCAATACAAACCATCAGCAATGCACAATCCAGGATCAGTTCAAGCAAAAACGCGTCCAATTGCTGCAGAAGCACAAAAACCAGTAAGGAAGGTAGCAATACCGTGGCCAACAATTGGATAAAAGACGCGTCTTCCTTCAGTAATCCTCTGGCCTGTAAAAAGTGCTGATAACGGGCAACATAAAACTCCCATTGCCAGTACTGACTTTTTTGTGTGGCCCGCTCCAGGGCCAGCACCAACAACAAGCTAATTAATGTCATAACAATTCCCTTAACGCACCACGAAACTTCGGCCAATCAAAGGCAGGCCCCGGATCGGTCTTACGCCCCGGTGCAATATCACAATGCCCGACAATACGGCTAAGATTGATAGCCGGACAAATCTGCAATATCGCCCGGCTCAGATTGACCAGGCTTTGATATTGTTGTTGTTCATACGGCTGATTATCCGTGCCTTCCAGCTCTATACCCAGGCTGAAGTCATTGCAATTGCTCTGCCCCTGAAACACAGATTGTCCCGCATGCCATGCACGCTCGTAAACAGGTACATGCTGCACTATGTGGCCATCCCGGTAAATGACAAAATGACTGGATACCTGCAACCCACGCAAGCTGTCAAAACTTGGGTGACACGTGCAATCCAATGTACCGCTGAATAACGCTTCAATATAGGGTTGACCAAATTCCCCTGCCGGCAATGAGATGTTGTGGATGACCAGCAAGCTAATCGGCAAATGAGCGGGGCGCTGATTAAAATGCGGCGACGGGCAGCGGCGGGCTTGCTGATACCAGCCTTGTGCGTCAAACATAGGTGAAATTCCACAAGGGTTTTAGGTACTATAGCGCCACTGAGCACGCCTTGGAACAGGAGACAGTGTGGCGCGTTGGATGTGGATACTGGCCTGGGTCAGTGGTCTGGGGTTGTTAACCTTGCTGTTCGACAAGCAACTGGCTCGCCAGTTTAACCCCAATGACAACCCTGACAGCCTGGTGCAGGGCAATAGAGTGACGGTGGAGCTGAAACGCAATCGCCAGGGCCATTATGTGACCAGTGGCCTGATTAACGGCCAACCGGTGATTTTCTTACTGGATACCGGTGCCACACAAGTATCGGTACCACAGCACCTGGCCGCTTATTTAGATTTACAGCCGGGCCGACGCCATCTGGTGAATACCGCCAACGGCAGAATTGAGGTGGCATCAACCCTTCTGGATAGCCTGCGAATTGGTGATATTGAGCTTAGAAATATCAGCGCCAACCTCAACCCTGGTATGCAATCAGACGATATTCTGCTGGGTATGAGCGCCCTTAAACAACTTGAATTCACACAGTCGGGGGACACATTGACCCTGACCTATGTCAACTGACGAGACGATGACATGCTAAACCTGCAACAAGAAATTGTACGTGCCGTTACAGCGGCTCTTAACGAAGATCTGGCTTATCAGGATGCGGATAATGGAGATATCACCGCCGGGCTGATCCCTGCCTCGCAGCAAGCCAGTGGCCGGGTTATTTGCCGTGAGCCCTGTGTCGTGGCGGGTAAACCCTGGGTAGACGAGGTTTTCCATCAGTTAGGCGGGGAAGTCACAATACATTGGCATGTTAAGGACGGCGACCAGGTTGACGCAGATACTTGTCTATTCGAGCTGCAAGGCCCTGCCCGCGCCATTCTGACCGGTGAACGCAGTGCCCTGAACTTCCTGCAAACCCTATCGGCGACAGCGACGCAAACCGCCCACTATGCCGATGCCCTGAAGCATACCCAGACCCGTATTCTGGATACACGCAAGACGCTGCCGGGTTTGCGGGCGGCACAAAAATATGCGGTTGAATGCGGCGGCGGTAAAAATCATCGTATCGGTTTATTCGATGCTTTTCTGATTAAAGAGAACCATATTCTGGCCTGCGGCTCTATTCAGCAGGCGGTGGCGACCGCGCGGCACCAGCATCCAGACAAGCCCGTAGAGGTGGAAGTGGAAAACCTGCAGGAACTGCAACAAGCGCTGGATGCAAGTGCCGATATTATTATGCTGGATAACTTCGATCTTGAATCTATACGTAAAGCGGTCGTGTTGAATCAGGGCAAAGCAAAATTAGAAGTGTCGGGGAATGTCACGCTGGACAGACTGGCTGAACTGGCTGAAACCGGCGTGGACTATATCTCCAGCGGGGCATTAACCAAAAACGTACAGGCCATTGACCTGTCTTTAAGGTTATTCGCTAACCAGGGGTAGGCTGGCCTCTGTCATGGAATTGTCATCCAGGTTCAAGACTTGAGTATTAATGGCGATACTTGTCCACTTATCAATCAGGCCTATACTGAAACTCGGAAACACAAGCCAGATTGCAGATTTCTGTGAATGGCGAACTTGTTTAGTCAGCAACGTTAAGCATTCCGGGAATGCATTGGAGACAAACCATGAAAGTACAGCAAACTAACCAAAAGGGTTTCACCCTGATTGAATTGATGATCGTAGTGGCCATTATCGGTATTTTGGCTGCTATCGCTCTGCCTGCTTATCAGAACTACACTGAGAAGGCGCGTTTTACTGAACTAACCAATGCGTCAGCCGCGGCCAAAACTGCCGTTGAAGTATGTGCGCAAACTACCGGAGATATTGGTAACTGTGACGAAGGCACTAACGGTGTCCCAGCCAAGATTGATGCGGCAGCAGGTATTGTTGGTATCAGTGTGACAGACGGAGATATCACGATTTCTGCACCTACCGACGCAACGGGTTCATTGAGTGGAGCAACCTTCAAACTGGATGGCACACTTAATAACGGTAAGGTTGAGTGGGACGCTACCTGTACTCCTGCCACTATGTGCTAAGTTTGAGACTTAATAGTTAAACAAAAGCCCAGTCCTAAACTGGGCTTTTTTAATTTAGGGTTGTTAGGTAATTTTATCATGGCACGAGAAAAGACACTTGATACCTTTGTATGGCAAGGAAAAAACAGAAAAGGCCAGCAAATAAAAGGAGAGATAACGGCGGCTTCTATTACGGAAGCTAGAAATTTGCTCAGACGTCAGGGTGTTTCTGCGACACGAGTTAAGAAATTTGCCAAGCCACTATTTGGTAGAGGTTCGGAGAAAATAAATGCCGCAGACATCTGTGTTATATCAAGACAAATGGCCACCATGCTGAGTGCAGGTGTTACCCTAATTCAAACAATAGATATGATTGCCCAAGGTCATGCCAAGGCCAGTATGCGCAAAATGCTAACCGAAATAGGCAATGAAGTAAAAGCCGGTAATCCGCTTTCCAGAGCACTGCGAAAACATCCAGACCATTTCGAAGATCTTTACTGCGACTTGGTGGAAACCGGTGAACAATCCGGGGCACTGGAAACCATTTACGACCGCATAGCCACATACAAAGAAAAGGCCGAAGCGCTAAAATCCAAAATTAAAAAGGCCATGTTTTACCCAGTTGCAGTAATTGTTGTAGCTTTCATCGTCACAACCATACTCTTAGTTTTTGTAGTACCGCAGTTTGAAGAAATATTTTCCAGTTTTGGTGCCGAGCTACCTGCATTTACGCAGTTTGTGCTGGGTATCTCCAGATTTGTACAGGATTTTGGCTTATATTTGGCCGCCGCAGGGTTTGTTGCCGCAGTGTTGTTTCAGCGTAGCTATAAAAAATCCAAGGATCTAAGAGATGCGTTGGACAAGAAAATTCTAAAGGTGCCAGTGATTGGCGAGATCCTTAAAAAAGCCTCCATCGCCCGTTTTACCCGCACTTTGGCTACAACATTTGCCGCTGGGGTGCCTTTGATTGGTGCATTGGAATCCGCAGCAGGAGCGGCAGGCAATGCCGTGTTTCGTGATGCCATTCTCTATATCCGCAAGGAAGTGGCTGGTGGTATGCCAATGCATGTTGCAATGCGAGCTACCAATGTATTTCCGGATATGGTGACTCAAATGATTGCCATAGGTGAAGAGTCCGGTGCTGTGGATGAAATGCTCAGTAAAATTGCCACCATCTACGAGCGTGAAGTAGACGATATGGTAGACGGTCTGACCAGCCTGCTGGAACCTATGATTATGGCGGTATTGGGCGTGGTCATTGGCGGCCTGATTGTGGCCATGTATCTGCCAATCTTCCAGATGGGTAATGTGGTGTGAGGCGTGAGGCGTGAGGCGTGAGGCGTGAGGCGTGAGGCGTGAGGCGTGAGGCGTGAGGCGTGAGGCGTGAGGCGTGAGGCGTGAGGCGTGAGGCAGAAGTCTGTTGACTTAACTTATATAAATCAACAGACTTTTGCTGGTGGTGGAAAAGCCGCTGATATAAGCACTAAGTAGAAAACCAACCGACAACTGACAACTGACAACTGACAACTGACAACTGACAACTGACAACTAATCATGCCCGATATTTTTCTGTTACTGCAAAGCTCCCCAACCGCATTAATTATCTTTGTGCTGATTATCGGGTTGATGGTGGGCAGTTTTCTGAATGTGGTGATCCATCGCCTGCCGATTATGCTGGAACGTAGCTGGCAATATGAATACCAAAGCTATTTCCATCCGGAGCAGGCCCAGGCCACAGCGCCCTATAATCTGGTCAAGCCCGACTCGCAGTGCCCTAAATGCGGGCATAAAATTCGCGCCTGGGAAAATATCCCGTTGCTAAGCTGGCTGCTATTACGGGGCAAGTGCAGTCAGTGTGGCACGCCCATCTCTGCCCGCTACCCCATGGTGGAACTGCTCACCGGCCTGTTGTCGGCCTGGATGGCCTGGCACTGGGGGTTTGGCTGGCCATTGTTAGCGGCTTTACTATTTACCTGGCTGTTGGTTGCAATGACCTTTATCGACCTGGATAAAATGCTGTTGCCAGATCAGCTTACCCTGCCGTTATTATGGCTGGGACTGTTAGCCAGCACCCAGTCACTATTTGTGGGCCCGATGGATGCTATTATCGGTGCGGTGGCCGGTTACCTCAGTTTGTGGTCAGTGTATTGGGGCTTTAAGCTGCTAACCGGCAAGGAAGGCATGGGGCACGGGGATTTTAAGCTGCTGGCTGCCCTGGGGGCCTGGTTGGGCTGGCAGTATCTACCAATGGTAATTCTGGCGTCGTCTTTTGTTGGGGCCATTATCGGCATCCTGGTGCTAAGTATCCAAGGTAAGGACAAGGGTCAGGCTATTCCATTTGGTCCATACCTGGCCATTGCCGGCTTGTTAACCCTTTTATATGGTGAACCTATTGCCGACATCTATTGGCAGTGGATTTTGTCATGACCAGACAGCGCCCTATGATAATTGGGCTGACTGGCGGTATAGGCAGCGGCAAAAGCAAAGTCTCGGATCTGTTCGCCGCTAAAGGTATTGAGATCATAGACGCGGATATCCTGGCCAGGGAAGTGGTTGAACCCGGCGCACCGGCGCTGGCTAAAATTGCACAGCACTTTGGCAAAGATATGCTTCAAGCCGACGGTCAGTTAAACAGAAAGG
Organism: Bowmanella denitrificans; assembly: GCF_039522935.1. Classification (NCBI taxonomy): domain Bacteria; kingdom Pseudomonadati; phylum Pseudomonadota; class Gammaproteobacteria; order Alteromonadales; family Alteromonadaceae; genus Bowmanella; species Bowmanella denitrificans. Next base: position 37,996 of record NZ_BAAAEI010000008.1, read on the forward strand.
CGTTGCGCGAGCGTATCTTTTCCCATCCTCAAGATAAAACCTGGCTCAACGAATTACTGCATCCCCTGATCAGACAATTAATGCAAGAGCGCACGGCGGCAGCACGTTCCCCATACTGTATCCTGGCCATACCACTTCTGGTGGAGAACCAACTGCAAAGTCTGGTGGATAGAATTCTGGTGGTGGATGTGGAGGAATCGGTGCAACGTACCAGGGTTATCAGCAGAGACAATGTCAGTGCTGATCAAGTAGATGCGATACTGGCTTCGCAGGCAAGCCGCAGCCAACGTCTGGCTGCTGCCGATGACATTATCGATAACAACGGCACGATAAATAACCTGATAGAGCAGGTAGACAAGCTCCACGCCTATTACCTCAGCCGGATTACCAAGCTAAAAGCTTGAAATAAATCGGCATTTACGTTGTAGTGCTAGTATTATGCTCAGGTCTGTGATTTTGTCATAGGCAATTGAGGTGAGACAGGCAGGTCAATACGACGAGGTAAGGCAATGAACCAGGCAGTGTATGAATTTCCGCTCAATGAAAAGGTGCGCACCTATTTGCGCCTGGAGCAGTTATTCAAACAGCTTGGCCAGAGCATCAGTGCCACGGAAGACTGGCAGTATGTGCGTTTTATCGAGTCTTTGTTTACCCTGCTGGACCTGTCAGAACGGGTGGATGTGCGTACCGATCTGTTAAAAGACGTGGAGCTGCATGAAAAAAATCTGCAGTTTTGGGCCCAGCACCCCAACATTGATCTGGATGCCCTGCGTCAGGCTCAGCAAAAGGTCTTGGCACTGCGTGATGAACTGAAAAATGCCAGAAAATTTGGTTCAGCACTGCGTGAAGAAAAATTTCTGATGTCCATCCGCCAGCGCTTCAGTATCCCCGGCGGCACTTGTAGCTTTGATTTGCCGAACCTGCATTATTGGTTACGCCAGGACAACGACATTAAACTTCAGGCCCTCAAAGGCTGGTTCAGTGAATTTGCGCTGATGCAAAATGCCATAGATATGACCCTGACCTTTTTACGTGAACGCGGCCGCTTTGAAGCCATCAACGCGGAGAAAGGCTTCTATCAGGGTGTGGCCGACGACAAAAATGAAGTGATCCGGGTATACTGCCGCACCGATCAGGGTTATTTCCCGACCCTGAGTGGCAACAAATACCGCTATGCCATCCGCTTTATGATGTTTAACCCCGAAGAGGCAGGCCAGGTCGCCATGGAAAGTATGGTGCAGTTTAAGCTGGCCTGCTGTTAGGTAGGTCGGGATTTATCCCGACAAACAATCAGATTGCTTGAGTCCCCTTCTCAGAAACAGCTATGTTAATTGTCGGGATAAATCCCGACCCACAAGACAAAAAGGCCAAGTTTGCTATGAAAGTTACCTGCCCTACCTGCCAGACCGAACTGGAATGGGGTCCCCAAAGCCCTTACCGCCCCTTCTGCTCAAAACGCTGTCAGTTAATTGATTTAGGCGAATGGGCCGAGGAACAAAAGACTATCCCCTGCGGCCCCAGCAACGATGCCGAAACTCAGTTACCGGATATTGAAGATATTGAGGCCATGCTGGCCCAACAGGGCGATGAATTTTTTAAGCAATAATAGAGCGTGTTAAAGCGCTCTTTTCCCCTGCCTACTGACGACTTATTTCTGCCAACTTACTAAGAATAGGCATATTAGCCTCAGGAAACTGGTAAGTGTCCAATTCCGACACATCCACCCAACGACCTTGCTGCCCCTCACGGCCATGGGGTTCGCCGCGAAAGTCGCTGACCAGGTGGATATCCAGTTTCACCTGTTTGTCGCCATAGTCATGCTCTATCAGCATAAAGGGTTGTGAGCTGCTCACTTCAATGCCCACCTCTTCCTGCAACTCGCGGATAAGCGCCTGGGTCACAGTTTCACCGGCTTCGACTTTACCCCCTGGAAATTCCCATTTGCCGCCCTGGTGCAGGCTTGGGTCGCGCAGGGTAATAAACACCTGTTGTTGACGCAGGATCACACCCACCGCCACTTGGACCACTTTCATATTCAATTCTCCAAAGACAAAGGCCGGGATATCCCGGCCTTATTTATGCGTTAGCGCTTGGCAAACCAGTAAGCTTAAGACAGCTTGCCATGGCATTGTTTATACTTTTTACCCGATCCGCATGGACATGGGTCGTTACGCCCAACTTTAGGGCCTTCACGCACCTCGGCAGCCTGCGGCTGACTGGCAGATTCGTGTTGTTCCTTCATGCGCAGACGCATGGCTTCTTCTTCACGACGGCGCTGCTCTTCCACGGCTTGTACATCGGACTCGGCACGTACCTGCACTTTACTCAGTACGTTAACCACTTCAGTTTTAAGGTTTTCCAGCATCTGGCCAAACAGTTCAAAAGACTCGCGCTTATATTCCTGCTTAGGGTTCTTCTGTGCATAACCGCGCAAATGAATGCCCTGGCGCAGGTGATCCATGGCCGCCAAATGCTCTTTCCAATGGCTGTCGAGCGTTTGCAGCATAATGGCTTTTTCAAACTGGCGCAGTACCGGTGCCCCTACCATTTCTTCTTTGGCCTGATAAGCAGCGTCGATCTGCTCATGAATACGTTCACGCAGCGTTTCTTCAAACAGTTTGTCGTCTTCGTCCAGCCATTTCTGAATTGGCAGATCCAGCAAATAGTCAGATTTGATACGTTCCTGCAAGCCCGGAACATCCCACATTTCCGCCAGAGACTGCGGAGGAATAAACTGGCTGATGGTGTCATCCACCACATCGGTACGTATGGCCTTGATGGTTTCGCTAATGTCACCTTCGTCCAGCAGGCTGTTGCGCTGCTCGTATATGACCTTACGCTGGTCATTGGCCACATCATCAAACTCCAGTAACTGCTTACGAATATCGAAGTTACGTTGCTCAACTTTACGCTGGGCGTTTTCAATGGCTTTAGTTACCCAAGGATGTTCAATGGCTTCGCCACGTTCCATGCCCAAGCGTTTCATCATATTGGCCATACGCTCAGACGCAAAGATACGCATTAACGAATCTTCCAGCGACAGATAGAAGCGCGAGGAACCTGGGTCACCCTGACGACCTGCTCGACCACGTAATTGGTTGTCGATACGACGCGATTCATGGCGCTCGGTACCGATAATATGCAGGCCTCCGGCAGCAATCACCTTGTCATGGTTCTCCTGCCATTCAGCTTTGATTTTGTCCACAGTGCCCGGCTTGGGGTCGTTAATCTTATCGATTTCAGCCTGCCAGTTGCCCCCTAATACGATATCGGTACCTCGACCGGCCATATTGGTGGCAATTGTCACGGCCCCCGGACGACCAGCCTGGGCAATAATATCCGCTTCCTGGGCATGGAACTTGGCGTTCAGTACCTTGTGCGGGATTTTGCCTTTTTTCAGTACATTGGACAGCAATTCGGAGTTTTCGATAGACACTGTACCCACCAATACCGGTCGGCCTTTTTCCACGCACTCCTTGATATCAGCGATAATGGCTTCGTATTTCTCTTCCGCTGTCAGGTAAATCAGGTCAGCCCGATCATCACGAATCATGGGTTTGTTGGTGGGAATAACCACGGTATCCAGGCCATAAATTTGCTGGAACTCGGCGGCTTCGGTGTCTGCCGTACCGGTCATACCGGCCAGTTTGTCGTACAAACGGAAATAGTTCTGGAAGGTAATAGACGCCAGGGTCTGGTTTTCGTGCTGAATGCGCACCCCTTCTTTTGCTTCCACCGCCTGATGCAAACCTTCAGACCAACGACGGCCCTCCATAGTACGACCAGTATGCTCGTCAACGATAACGATCTCGTCATCTTTAACTATGTAATCCACATCGCGGCTAAACAGCTTGTGCGCGCGCAATGCCGCGTTAACATGGTGCATCAGCGAGATATTGCCGGCCGCATACAAGGACTCGCCCTCAGGCAACAGACCGTATTTATGCATAATCTCTTCAATACGTACTTGGCCACGTTCGGTCAGGTGAATCTGTTTGGCTTTTTCATCTATGGTGAAATCGCCATCACCTTCCTGGCCTTCCTCATCTTCCTTTTCCTGCAATTTCAGCTCAGGAATAATGGCATTGATGCGCTTGTACAGCTCTGAACTGTCTTCTGCCTGACCAGAGATAATCAGCGGGGTACGGGCTTCATCGATAAGGATAGAGTCAACTTCATCCACTACCGCGTAATGCAGCGGGCGTTGCACTCTGTCTTCGGGGCGAAACGCCATGTTGTCACGCAGGTAGTCGAAGCCGAATTCGTTGTTGGTACCGTAAGTAATGTCGGCAGCGTAGGCTTCTTTTTTCTGCTCATGGTTCATACCGGGTACATTGCAGCCTACGGTAAGACCAAGAAATTCAAACAATGGGCGGCTCCACTCAGCGTCACGGCGGGCCAGGTAATCATTCACGGTAATAACATGTACCCCTTTGCCGGTAACTGCGTTCAGATAGGAACTCAAGGTACCGGTCAGGGTTTTACCTTCACCTGTGCGCATTTCAGCAATCTGCCCTTCCTGCAGCACCATACCGCCAATCATCTGCACATCAAAATGGCGCATACCAAATACACGCTTGCTGGCTTCGCGCACCAGCGCAAAAGCTTCGGGCAGAATATCGTTAGTGGTTTCGCCTTTTTCCAGTCGCTCTTTGAACTCGCTGGTTTTCTGCTTTAACTGCTCATCACTGAAACCTTCATATTCGGGTTCCAACTGGTTAATTTGCTCAACGACCTTACCCAGTTTCTTTAGTGTGCGTTCGTTTCGGCTACCAAAAATCTTTGTGAGAATACTAGAAAACATGCGTAAACGGCTTCCAATTCTTTTTAATCTAATTCCAAACAAAACAATCGGCTTTAAGCCGATTGCGCATTAAGGATCAGGAAAATCCCATTTGCAGCAGGTTGCAACCCGCATTACCCGTGGGTCACCCCTGGGATTTACGATAGACGAATGGCAAAGGGTCTATCTGTCGGCCATGTTGCATCACTTCATAATGCACATGCGCGCCGGTGGAACGTCCGGTACTGCCCATCACAGCAATAGCCTGACCTTTGGTCACCACATCCCCTACCTTGACTTCCAATTCCTTATTATGGCCGTAACGTGTTACCAGACCGTTTCCATGCTCAATTTCGACCAAATTGCCGTAACCATACCGCTCTCCAGCCCAGGTTACCAGTCCGGCACCGGTGGCCACCACCGCGTCGCCTTCCTGACCAGCAAAATCCAGCCCTTTATGCATAGCTGGCATACCAGTAAAAGGATCTTTGCGAACACCATAGTACGAAGATAGCCAGCCACTATTTATCGGCCTGCCAGCCAAATAGCTCTGCGCTTCAATATGGTGATTCAACAGAATGGATTCAAGGGCCTGAAGTTGCTTAGTTTTGCTATCCAGTTGTGCCAGCATTTTTTCTATTTGTAACATAACATCACTGGCAGCCTGCACTTCCGTATCCAGCATGTCGTGGGATGGCCCCCCCATAGCAGGCAACTCGGAAAAGTTAAATTCTTCGCTGTTAAGCCCAGATTCACTGGCTAAACGCTCTCCCAGGGCATTCAAACGGTGCAGTTGCCCCTGCATTTCACCCAGTTTCATTAACATGCCGGTTAATTGCTGCTGAGTGGTTTCTTTCAACAGTTCCACTTCTTCTTTTTGCTTGATCAGACCTGTTTGGGCAAAACTTACCCTGGCCTGTGCATCGGCAGGATCCTGTGTGGAGCGGCCAGCAATCAGAGTTAGCCCCAGCGTCACGACAACAGCGGCAATAAGCTGCCGTTTTGACAGATTATATCGAAGGCGTATCTTTTTACTTCTGATTACCAGGGTCAGACTCATCGGATGTTATTCTCGTTACGGCTCGGGTCGATTCTAAACCGACTCTACGCCAAAAAAAAGCCAGGAGACGCATTCAGGATAATAACCAGGGATAATATGCAAAACGTCAATTTTTCCACTTGCTACTCTTGGCCATGCATTGAACTTGCCAACAAAGTATAACCAATTGTTTACAAAAGAATTTATTTAAATCAAAAGAAAAAATGCCGCGATGGCGGCATTTTTTAATTTCTGAGGTTTAATTTGCCAGTAATGGCGCACCAAATCGGATAGGCATTTTCTCGTCTGACTCGTAGCTGACAAATTCCCAGCAATCCTGCATGGCCAGCAACTTGTTCAACAACTTATTGTTCAGACCATGGCCGGTTTTGTATGCGCAAAGCTCGCCGATAATGCTGTGACCACCGAGATACAAATCACCGATGGCATCCAGAATCTTATGCTTAAGGAATTCATCCTCATAACGCAAGCCTTCGTGGTTGAGTACCCGGTATTCGTCCAATGCTACGGCGTTTTCCATACTGCCACCCAACGCCAAGTTGTGGGCATGCATATATTCCAGGTCTTTCATAAAGCCAAAGGTTCTGGCCCGGCTGACTTCGTCGATGTAAGACGCAGTATCAAAGTCCATCACCAAATGCTGGCGGGTTTGGCTAATCACCGGGTGCTCGAAATCAATGCGAAAATCAACGCGAAAACCATCATAAGGGCGCAGTTCTGCCCACTTATCACCGTCTTCCACGCGCACGGTTTTGGTTACCCGGATAAACTTCTTGGCCGCTTTTTGTTCCTCTATTCCTGCCGACTGCAGCAGAAATATAAAAGGACTGGCACTGCCATCCATAATGGGTAGTTCATTGGCATCGACTTCAACAATAATATTATCAATGCCCATACCGGCCAGAGCTGACGCCAGATGTTCCACCGTGGAAATGCTGGCACCTTCCTGGTTACTAAGGCATGTACATAACATGGTATCCCCTACCGCATCGGCGCGGGCAGGAATGTCCACATAAGGCTCAAGGTCAACGCGACGGAACAGGATCCCTGTGTTCACGGGCGCGGGCCGGAGAGTCATGGTGACCTTGTCACCTTTGTGCAGACCAATTCCTGTCACTTGCACTGGCTGTTTCAGGGTACGTTGTTTGATCATCTCGCCTTAGCTCAATAATTAACCAAAACACAAAAGGGCAGGCATTTTAGTGGTTAGACCACGCAATGTCAAAACATCATATTGAGGCAAGTTCAAGAAATGCAACGAGTTCTTGCCACTTATGACAGTTTTGCTACAGCCATCCCAATATTTTTGCCTGTTAGTCCGCCTGCTTACGCAGAAACGCAGGAATATCCAGATATTCCAAATCGTTGTTAGACTCGGCCTTTTCTTCCACATTGTGGTTGCTGCGTACAGCAGGCTCACGCATGCTGCTGACCCGCTCACCAGTCCCTTCCTGACTCAGCTTAAACTCGCTCGGTTCAGGCATGTAGCGACCACCTGTGCTGGTTTGGCGGTTGCTGACCAAAGAGATTTCCGGTTTGCGTTCTGCGCCGATACCGGTGGCTACCACAGTCACGCGCAGTTCATCAGACATCTCCATATCGATAACAGTTCCCACCACCACAGTAGCATTTTCAGAGGCAAAGGCTTTCACTGCATTACCGACTGTTTCAAACTCGTCAATAGCAAAGTCCGGACCCGCGGTGATATTGACCAGAATGCCGCGGGCACCCGACAAATCGATATCTTCCAACAGCGGACTGGCAATGGCCGCTTCTGCTGCTTCTTCGGCACGGTCTTCACCTGTTGCGGTGCCGCTGCCCATCATGGCTTTGCCCATTTCAGACATTACTGTACGCACGTCAGCAAAGTCGACGTTAATCAGACCAGGACGGGTAATCAGTTCGGCAATCCCCTGTACTGCACCGCGAAGTACGTCATTTGCAGCACTGAAGGCTTTCAACAGCGGCGTGCCCCGCCCCATCACTTTCAGCAGCTTTTCGTTGGGGATAGTGATCAGTGAGTCCACATATTTGGACAACTCCTGAATGCCCTGCTCCGCATATTCGATACGCTTACGTCCTTCGAATGGGAAAGGCTTAGTGACCACTGCCACTGTCAGTACCCCCATTTCCTTGGCAATACGGGCGACTTCTGGCGCGGCGCCGGTTCCTGTACCACCGCCCATACCGGCGGTGATAAATACCATGTCGGCTCCTTCCAGGCTCTGACGGATGGTCTCGCCATCTTCTTCGGCGGCCTGACGCCCAACCATAGGGTTGGCACCGGCCCCCAGGCCTTTGGTTACACCAGAACCGATTTGCAGGGTGACATTGGCCTTGGAACTGCGCAGCACCTGGGCATCGGTATTGACGGCGATAAACTCCACGCCTTCAATGTTGTGCGAAACCATGTGGTCTACAGCGTTACCGCCACCGCCACCTACACCTATGACTTTGATTACGGCTTCATCACCGTGGCTATCCATTAATTCAAACATGTTTTCTCTCCGGTTTTTGCTTCACAACGTGCGGTCCTTGGCGTTAACCGCACCCCGCTAGACATCTTTTTCAATTCAGGGCTTAAAATTCGCCCTTAAACCAACTCTGTATCCTGTGCCATAGGCCATCTGATGACTTCTGTCGGGCCAATTGCTTGGCACGCATATGATCTTTGGCATATTGCAACAGCCCCACCACTGTGGCGAAGGTTGAATCCTCTACATATTCCGACAGGCCCTTGGCATTCAGTGGTCGCCCCACTCTTACCGGCATCTGGAACAGCTCTTCGGCAAATTCCACTGCGCCTTCCATCTTGGCCGTTCCGCCGGTCAGCACAATACCGGCAGCAATCTGCTCTTCCAGACCGCTGGAACGGATCTGGTCGTGCACTAATTCAAACAATTCCTGGTACCTAGGCTCAATCACTTCAGCCAGGGTATGCCTGGACATAGCCCGTGACGGCCTGCCGCCAACACTGGGCACTTCAATGCTTTCTTCCATGCTGACCATGTTTTTCAAGGCACAGGCATAGTTAATTTTAATTTCTTCAGCATGGCTGATGGGGGTACGGAAAATCTTGGCGATATCGCTGGTTATCTGATTGCCAGCCACCGGAATCACCGCGGTATGACGAATAGCGCCGTCGGTGTAAATCACGATATCAATAGTGCCACCACCAATATCCACCACACACACGCCCAATTCTTTTTCGTCGTCGGTCAGTACCGCATAGCTTGACGCCAGGGCAGAAAAAATCAGTTGATCCGAGTGCAATCCACAGCGTTCCACACACTTGACCAGATTCTTCGCCATATCATCTGCGCAGGTAATAATGTGCGCCTCAGCTTCCATACGCACACCGGACATCCCCACTGGATTTTTAATCCCTTCCTGCACATCAATAGTAAATTCCTGCGGCAACACGTGTAGCAGGCGTCGCTCAGCGGCGATAGGCACACTGCGAGCGGCGTGAATAACATTGTCGACATCTTCCTGAGTCACTTCTTTGTTATTAATGGGCACCATGCCGCTTTCATTCTGACACTGTACGTGGCGGCCGGAAATTGCCATAAATACTGACGACACCCGACAATCAGCCATCAATTCCATTTCATTAATAGCGCTCTGCACCGACTGCACCACCAGGTTCAGATCATTCACCCCGCCCTTGTCCATGCCACGGGCCATATGCGTCCCAACGCCGACAATACTAATACCGCCGTCGTCCAGCACTTCGCCCACCACTGCTTTTACAGTGCTGGTACCTATATCCAGACCTACGATCAAATTCCGATCTGTTACCTTTGCCACCGGCATGTTCATTCTCACTACGCTGTCTGCTGTATTGTCTGTTTACGGTTAATCTTATCTGCCAGTCAGCCTTTGCTGATCTCGGCCGTTGTTTTCTGCCATCCCACGGCCAGGCCTGTGTCATAGCGAAGGTCCACGTATTCGGCCCGGCGCTCATCCTTCTTCAGCAGCGGATAGATATCCACAAAGCGCTGAAGGCGGTCGATAAACTCATCCCTGCCCAGGTTTAAACCCAGCCCATTGTCTAAACGCAGATTCCAGGCAAATCGCTCTGTCAGCACCAATTCACTTACCGACACCCCAGAGCGAGCCAATAAAGCCTGCATCGCCCGAAAGCCCTGTAATGCTGTCTGCTCGCTACCTTGTGGTCCATACAATTTGGGTAATACCAACCCTTCTGGTTGCGCGGCATTAAAGGTGCCGCCCTGGCTGTTCAGCAACATATCATCATTCCAGTTGGCCACTACCTGCTGTTCCACCACGTGAACATGCAGATTATTTGGCCAGTCCTTACGAATTGAGGCCCGGTACACCCAAGGCAGGGCCTCGATATCCAGCAGGGCGCGCTCAATATCCAGCTCAAAGAAGCTGCCTGGCTGATTCTTCCTAATCGCGTTTTCAACGTCTTGCTTCACCAGGTATTTAAGTTCACCTGATACTTTTATATCCCGCACCGGTAATTGCTGTTCATCATCCAGCCACACATTCAGGCGGTATGCCGCATACCCCATCCCCACCAGTACCACTAACAGAAACACCATGCCCCACCACAACTGCGGCCCACGGGCCGGTTCAGGCAGGACCTGTAACTCATTCACCGGCTAACCTCCGAGGTTGCCAGAATTTCCAGGGTCAGCTCTGCAAAGCTCATCCCAGCTTGTTTGGCGGCCATAGGCACCAGACTTTTCTCAGTCATACCAGGAACCGTATTGGCTTCCAGCAAATAAAACTGCCCGGCCTGGTCCTGCATAAAATCGATTCGTCCCCAACCACTGCCATTTACTGCAGTGAAGGCCCGGCGGGCCAACTCAGCCAGACCGCTTTCGGTTTCTACATCCAAACCACTGGGACAAAAATACTCCGTACTGGAAGCCTGATATTTGGCTTCATAATCATAAAACGTCCTGGGAGTTTGCATGCGGATAGACGGTAGCGCCCTTTCGCCCAGCAGGCTGACGGTAAATTCCTGACCAACAATAAATCTTTCCACCAACACTTGGTGGTCATATTGAAAGGCTTGCTCTATGGCTGCGGATAATTGTCCTGCATCACTGACCTTGGTCATGCCGATACTGGAGCCTTCATTCGCTGGCTTGACCATTACAATGCCGCCTAAACGGACCATTATATCTGCGCAGTGTTCAGCATTAAAGCTGGATTTATCAATAACTTGGTATTCGGCAGTAGGTAAATTCAAGGCCTGCCATATCCACTTACTGCGTACTTTGTCCATGGACAAAGCAGAGCCAAGTACGCCGGAACCGGTATAAGGGATAGCCAACTGTTGCAGTGCCCCCTGCAGGGTTCCGTCTTCACCACCCCGGCCGTGCAGCATGATCAACACCCGGTCGAAGTGCTGGTTCACCAGCTCGGTGAGAGGCTGGCTGGCCGTGTCAAATGCATAAGCGTCCACGCCCTGGCTTTTAAGCGCGTTCAGCACTGCCTGACCGGATTTTAGCGACACTTCACGCTCCGCCGAGGTGCCACCAAACAGCACCGCGACTTTGCCGAACTCAGCAACCTTCATGCAAGGTTCTCCTTAGCCATCTGCGTTACATTCAGTTGCATTTTTTGCAGGTCCTTCGCCAGCTTACCTATGTTGCCAGCACCCTGCGTCATCAGCAGATCGTTATCCTGTAGCAATGGCGCCAGAATGGCCGGTAATTCCTGTGGACTGCTGACATATACGGGTTCTATTTGGCCACGCTGGCGAATAGAGCGGCACAAGGCTTTACTGTCCACTCCTTCGATGGGCGCTTCGCCAGCCGAATACACCTCCAGCAGTAGCAACAAATCCACCTGCGACAGGACCCGGACAAAATCTTCGTATAAATCGCGGGTACGGGAATATCGATGTGGCTGGTAGGCCATCACCAGACGTTTGTCAGGCCAGTTGCTTCTGGCGGTAGCGATGGTGGCTTCCACCTCAGTAGGATGGTGACCATAATCGTCCACCAACACCACCTGACCGTTACCGCTGTCAAATTCGCCCAGATATTCAAAGCGCCGCCCGATGCCCTGGAAAGAAGCCAATGCTTCCACCACTTTGTTTTGTTCAAGCCCTTCTTCCAGTGCCACGGCAATTGCTGCCAGCGCATTCAGCACATTATGTCGCCCAGGCAAACCGAGTTTCACATCAAAGCGTTCACCAGACTTTTTCTCCACCGTAAAACAACTGTGATTAAAGCCCTGGGTTAGATCCACTGCCCGGTAATCCACACCATCCTCAAAACCGTAAGTGAGGTACTGACGACCAATTCTTGGCAGCAGGTTGCGAATAACCGGATCGTCACCACAAACGACCGCCAGGCCGTAAAAAGGCAGGTTGTGCAGGAAATCTACGTAGGTGTCTTCCATCTTCTGAAAGTCACCCTGATAGGTATCCATATGATCTGCCTCGATATTGGTCACCACGGATACCATCGGCTGCAGATGCAAGAAGGACGCATCGCTTTCATCCGCTTCGGCAATCAGATAACGGCTGCTGCCCAGCCTGGCATTGGTGCCGGCACTGTTGAGTAAGCCGCCGATCACGAACGTGGGATCCTGCCCGCCATGGGCGAAGATGGTAGCAATAAGACTGGTGGTAGTGGTTTTACCATGGGTGCCAGCAACGGCGATACCATGACGAAAACGCATTAGTTCTGCCAGCATTTCGGCACGGCGAATCACCGGAATGCGGTTTTCTCTGGCCAGTTGAATCTCCGGATTCTGTTTGTCGATGGCACTGGACACCACGACCACGTCCACATCACGCACGTTGTCTGCCTGGTGGCCGATAAAAATCCTGGCCCCCAATCCTTCCAACCTGGCGGTCATACTATTTGTACCCAGATCGGAGCCGGATACCTGATAACCTTCGTTCAGTAACACTTCGGCAATGCCACCCATTCCGGCACCACCAATGCCGATAAAATGAATGCGTTTAATTCGGCGCATCTCCGGAACGGTGTAATTGGCGGTACTGCTCATGCCTGTTGCTCCGCTAGTTGTTTGCAATACTGCGCCACCTTTTCAGTGGCATCCGGCTTAGCCTGACTCAGGGCTCTCTGGCCCATCTCCACCAGTTTTGCCGGATCATGCAGTAACTGCATCAAGGTCTGTTTAAACTGTTCCCCGGTCAGACTTGGCTGAGGGGCTAAAATAGCTGCGTTGGCACGCACCAACACCTGTGCATTACAGGTCTGATGGTCATCCACAGCATGGGGTAAAGGAACGAAAATTGCCGCCAAACCACTGCTGGCGATTTCCGATACGGTAAGTGCACCAGAACGGCAGATCACCAAATCTGCCCAGGCATAGGCCTGCCCCATATCCTGAATAAATTCTTCAACCTGCCAGTTATTCTGCTGGCCCATATGCTGACGGTAAGCATCAGTGGCTTCTGCCAGTCGTCCGCCACCGCATTGATGACGAATCTCAATATTCTGCAGGCCGGCAAAATGTGCGGGTAACTGTTCATTCAGGGCTCTAGCCCCCAAACTGCCTCCCACCACCAGCACATGCACTTTGCCTTCGATTTGGCGATATGGCTTTGGCATAATATTGCGACGTACTGGATTACCCACCCATGCCACTTTCGCGCCGGGCTTAAAGGTCTGATCAAAACCGCTCAGCACTTTTCTCGCCAGGCGGCTGAGTAATTTGTTGGTCATACCTGGCACGGCATTTTGTTCATGAACAAGCAAAGGTATTCCGCACAACCAGGCAGCCATGCCCCCGGGGCCGCTGGCAAAACCGCCCATGCCCAATACCACATCCGGTTTAAAGACCTTGATTGCGCGTCTTGCCTGCCAGATGGCGTGGACAATACTAAATGGCGCTTTGAGCAGTCTCAGCAATCCATTACCCCGCACTCCACTGATGCTCAGAAAACTAATAGGATAACCTGCGGCGGGAACAACCTTGGCCTCCATCTTCTGTGCAGTGCCCAGCCAGTGGATTTGCCAGCCTTGTGCCGCTAACCAATCAGCCACCGCCAGCCCCGGGAAAACATGCCCACCAGTGCCACCGGCCATAATCATAATCCTGCCACTCATGACACTTTACCCCGTTTACGGTCACTCAGGGCCTGGACACCGTCCATACGCAATTCAAAATCAATTCTGAGTAGCAGGGCGACCGCCATGGCCATCAGAATCAGGCTGTTACCACCATAGCTGACCAATGGCAAGGTCAGCCCTTTGGTGGGCAGAATGCCTGCACTGGCCCCGACATTAACGGCTGTCTGGAAACTGAACCAGATACCAATGGCATGGGCCAGATAGCCTTCAAATGGCCGCCCCTGCTGTAACGCCAGGTTACCCAGCCGCAAGGCCTTCAATACCAACATCAGCAACAATGCCAGTACCGCGCAGATACCGACAAAGCCCAGTTCTTCTGCCAAAATGGCGGCAATAAAATCGGTATGGGCTTCAGGCAGATATTCCAGTTTCTGCAGACTGTTACCCAGACCCTGGCCAAATATATCCCCCCGCCCATAGGCCATCAGTGACTGAGTCAATTGGTAGCCACTGCCAAAGGGATCCGCCCAGGGATCCAGAAAAGCGGTAATACGTTTAAGGCGGTACTCTTCAAATACAATCAGTGCAACCACGGCGCACAGCCCACTGAGCAGCAAACCAAAAAACTGCCAAAGCTTGGCCCCGGCCAGAAACAACAGACCTATAGTGGTGGCGAACATCACCACTACGGTACCCAGATCCGGCTGCATCAAAAGCAGCAAGGCCAGAATAAACAACACCCCCAATGGCTTGATAAAGCCTTTGAGGTTTTCAGTCACTTCTTCATAACGGCGCACCAAATAGCCAGCCAGGTAACAGAAGAAAAATAGCTTGGCCGGTTCAGCAGCCTGGATGGTAATTGGCCCCAGTGCCAGCCAACGAGTACTGCCATTAACATTCCGCCCCACCAGCAACACCGCCAACAACAACAGAATAGCCAATAACAGCAGCCAACCATTGAAGGTACGCCACCAGCGCATGGGCAGTTGCATGGTGACCAGTGCCGCCACCATGGCTATACCCATATAAATACCGTGTCGGATAGCAAAGTGAAAAGGATTGTCATAAATGCGCGCCGCTGCGGGCATGGATGCCGATGTAACGACGATCATACCCACCGACATCAGCGCCAGAGCGATCAGCAACAAACCCAAATCATAAGGGCGCATGCCACGCACATCGTGACGTAACTGGAACAAACGCTGCAGATTTTCCCCCATCAGGCTTTGCGGCATATTCATGGCAATGCCTCCACAGCCTGGGCAAACACCTGACCACGGTGATGGTAGTTATCAAACATATCCAGACTGGCACAAGCCGGGGACAGCAGCACCATATCACCGCTGTCAGCCAGGCTATCGGCCAGAGCAACGGCCTTGGCCATACTGTCTACCAGCTCAGCACCGGATTTTAATGCCGCTATAGCCGGACCGTCTTTACCCAGACAGATAAGTTTGTCCACCTTGGCCAGACTGGGAAGCAATTCGTTAAAGTCCGCCCCTTTACCATCCCCACCAGCAATCAACAGCAGCTTACCCGGCACTTGCCCGCGCAAGCCGTTAATAGCCGCCTCGGTAGCGCCAATATTAGTGCCTTTGGAATCGTCCACCCAACGCACACCACGGTGCTCACGCACCAGCTCGCAGCGATGTGGCAGACTTTTAAAACTGCCACAGGCGGTACGAATACCTTCAGTTGTGGCACCACCTGCCAGCGCCAATGCTGCGGCGGCCTGTATATTCAGCAGATTATGTTCGCCTACCAGGCTGCACTGATGCACATTCAGCAGTGCTTCCCCCTGATTTAAGATCCAGCCGCTGTCAGATTGATAACCCAACCCATCAGCTTGTGAGTCAAGACCAAAACTGATGAGATTTGCACTGTGCTCGGGACGAGTTAGGGCATCCAGACGACTGTAAACACAAAGTGCGGCCTGAGCATAAATACGCAGTTTTGCTTGCCGGTAGGCGGCAAGGTCAGCATAGCGGTCAAGATGATCAGGGCTGATATTCAGGATGGTGGCAGCCGTGGGTGCCAGACTATATGTGGTCTCAAGTTGGAAACTGGACAGCTCCAGCACAGCCACATCATAATCCTGAGCGAGTAAATCCAGCGCCGGTGTGCCGATATTACCGCCCATGGCGGTTTTAATACCGCTGGCTTGCAGCATGTCACGTACCAGCGTGGTCACCGTACTTTTGCCGTTGGAACCGGTGATCGCCAGCACAGGTTTGCAGTTAAAACGGGCAAACAGCTCTATATCACCGATCACCTCGACACCTGCGGCTTTGACAGCCTGTATAGCAGGGGCAGCCAATGGCAACCCGGGGCTAAGCAAAATCAGTTGCGCCTGGCTAAGTTCGTTGGCATCAAAGGGCCCAAGATGCACTTCCACATCCTCGGGTAGCTGAACATCCAGGTGTGGACGACTGTCATAAGCCGTGACTTTAGCGCCTTGTGCCAACAAAAAGCGCACGCAAGACTGCCCGGTCAGGCCCAGCCCTACTACTGCTACTTGTTTGTCGACCAGCTTATAGTTCACTATTCGTCCTGCTACCTGAGTTTAAGGGTGGCCAGACCCACCAACACCAGAATTAAAGAAATAATCCAAAAACGTACGATCACCCTCGGCTCCGGCCAGCCTTTCAGCTCGTAGTGGTGATGAATCGGTGCCATACGAAATATCCGCTGCCCACGAAGCTTGTACGAGCCCACCTGCAGAATCACCGATAGGGCTTCCATTACAAACACCCCCCCCATAATCACTAACACCAGTTCCTGGCGAACCAACACCGCCAGAATTCCCAATGCGCCCCCCAATGCCAGCGAACCGACATCGCCCATAAACACCATGGCCGGATAGGTGTTGAACCACAAAAAGCCCAGCCCGGCGCCGACAATGGCGGTACAAACAATCACCAGTTCACTGGTCAGAGGAATATGTGGAATATTCAGATAGGCAGAGAAATTCACATTGCCCGTTACATAGGCAAAGATGGCGAAAGCCCCCGCCACCAGAATCGTCGGCACAATAGCCAAACCATCCAGGCCGTCGGTGAGGTTCACCGCGTTGCTGGTGCCAACCAGCACAAAGTAGGTCAGCACCAGATACATCAACCCAAGTTGTGGCATGACTTCTTTAAAGAAAGGCACCAACAAGGCAGTTTCTGCGGCCTGCTGGCTGCTGCTGTACAAGTAAAACGCCACCAGGATAGCCACCACAGACAGCCAGAAATACTTCCAGCGGGCAATTAACCCTTTGGCATCCTTGCGAATCACTTTGCGGTAATCGTCGACAAAGCCAATCACCCCATAACTGGCCACCACAAACAGGGTGACCAGTACATACCTGTTGGTCAGGTCGGCCCAAAGTAACGTGCTGCTGATGATCGCAGCCAGAATCAGCACCCCGCCCATGGTTGGGGTACCGGATTTGGACAAATGCGACTGAGGACCGTCGGTTCTGACCGTCTGCCCGATTTGCATATGCTGTAACCAGCGTATCATGCGTGGACCCAGTACAACGGAAATCACCAGGGCGGTCAGGGTGCTTAAAATCGCCCGCATCGTCAGGTAAGAAAATACGTTAAAGCCTGTATCGAACTGCCGTAACCACTCGGCCAGCCAAATCAGCATGCGATACGCTCCCTGGCCCGTTCAAACTTTCCCACGGGAGACTCCTCGATGGCTTTAACCACTCTTTCCATACGTGCGCTACGCGAGCCCTTAATTAAAATGCTGATATCACGTTGTTCGCTTTGCAGTTCGCCTTGCAGGTAGGCAATCAGGGCGTCCACCTCGCTGAAATGTCGCCCCGCTGCACCAAACTGGTCACTGGCCTGTTGACTCAATACGCCCAAACTGAAAAGGTTATCCACCCCTCTGGATAGCGCATACTGGCCCATTTCTTCATGGTAAAAACGGGCTTTTTCACCCAGTTCGGCCATGTCACCCAAGACTAAAACCCGACGACCTGGAAAACTGGCCAGTAAGTCAATAGCTGCCTGTGTAGAGGAGACGTTGGCGTTATAGCTATCGTCAATCAGCCTGACCTGATTGGTCAGCGCCTTAATATTCAGGCGACCACGTACCTGGCCCATCTCCTGCAGTCCCATCTTGATGTCTTCCAGGCTGGCGCCCACTTCCATGGCAAGGGCCGCAGCACACAAGGCATTGGAAACATTATGCATACCCGGAACGGCCAAGGTCAGATCCAAATTACCTTTGGGTGTGTGCATCTGGAACTGTGCACAACCATCCATACCCAATGCCACATCAGAAGCATGAAAATCACCGGCCGCTTCTCCGAATTCCTGAATGCGCAGGTGATTCAGTTTACCTTTCCAGAAGGCCAGAAACTGGCTATCGGCATTCAGCACCGCCAGGCCATTGTCAGGTAAGCCTTTGAATATCTCGCTTTTAGCCCTGGCCACACCGAACAGGCTGCCAAAGCCTTCCAAATGAGCGGCGGCGGCATTGACAATGGTGGCCACATCAGGCCTGGTCAATGCCGTGGTGTAGGCAATTTCACCCAGATGGTTTGCCCCCAGCTCTATCACCGCATACTGATGATCGGCTTCCAGTCGCAGCAGCG
The DNA here is from genome assembly GCF_039522935.1 of Bowmanella denitrificans. Lineage (NCBI taxonomy): Bacteria > Pseudomonadati > Pseudomonadota > Gammaproteobacteria > Alteromonadales > Alteromonadaceae > Bowmanella > Bowmanella denitrificans. The sequence continues at coordinate 56,466 of NZ_BAAAEI010000008.1, forward strand.
TCAGGGGCACACCAATGTCGTTATTGAAATTGCCCTGAGTGGCCAGCACTTTGCCCTTGCGAGACAAAATAGCCGCCACCATTTCTTTTACTGTGGTTTTGCCGCTGCTGCCGGTAATGGCAACGGTTTTAACCGGCACCAGTTGCCTGACCGCACCAGCCAGTTTACCCAGCGCCAGTTTGGTATCCGGCACCAGAATAAAGGGCAAGCAGCTTTTCACCGGCTGACTGACAATCAAAGCGGCAGCGCCTTTTTGTTCTGCCATTTCGACAAAACCATGCCCATCAAAATTTGGACCGGACAGAGCGACAAACAGGTCACCCGTTTGCAAAGTGCGGGTATCGGTACTGACCCCGCTGATATCCTTGTTTTCACCTTGCAGCTCGGACTGCAGTTGCTCAGCAATCCATTCAAGTGTTACAGAGATCACGCGCTTGTCCCCTTTATTAATGCCGATGCGAAGGCCCGCTCGTCATAGTTGATCTTGTTATTGCCAATAATCTGATAGTTTTCATGGCCCTTACCGGCCAGCAGAATCACATCTCCGGCCTGGCATTCACTCATCGCCAGGCGGATGGCAGCCTGACGATCCAGTTCAATCAGAGCCGATTCCTGGTGCTGCATACCGGCCTGAATATCCCTGGCAATAGCCAATGGCTGTTCAGAACGGCTGTTGTCATTGGTGATAATGGCCAGATCAGCCAGTTGCTCGGCTATTTTTCCCATCAGTGGTCGTTTGCCTTTATCCCTGTCACCACCACAACCAAACACGCATAACAGACGCCCTTGGGTATGCAGCCGCAAGGCTTTCAGGGCCTGCTCTAGAGCATCCGGCGTATGGGCATAATCCACCACCAATGTGGGCAGGTTTGGCTGATGAAAGACCTCAAGCCGACCTGGTACGGTACTGATGTGCTGAACGGCATTCGCGACCTTTTGCAACGAATGACCAAAGCTGAGTTGGACAGCCATGGCAGCCAGCAGGTTCAATACATTAAATTGCCCTAACAAAGGGGACTGTATTTGTACCTCACCCCAGCTGCTGATGATGCTGATTTGGCAACCATCAGGCTGATAATTTACAGCGCTTGCCAGCAGATACGGCTGCTCTGGATAGATGGCTTGCTGCATGCCGTAGAACACAATATCCATGCGTCCGCGGGCCTGCGCCAGCCAGTTTTCACTTTCGCCTTCGTGCTGGTTCAGCACTGCGGTTTTCAAGCCTTTTTGCTCAAGTAACAGGCGCTTGGCCGCCGCATAGCGACTCATATCACCGTGATAGTCCAGATGGTCACGAGTTAGGTTGGTAAAGACCGCCACATCGGTTTTGACACTGGCGATACGATGCTGAACCAGGGCATGAGACGATGCCTCCAGCGCCACCAATCCGGCGCCTTTCTCCTGCATCTGGCGCAACAACCTATGCATGCTGATGGCATCCGGTGTGGTATTGGTACCTTCTTGCACTTGTCCAAGCAGTCCCGCTCCCAACGTGCCTATGGTGCCAGCGGTCTGGCCCATGGCCTGACTCAATTGGGCAATAAGCTGCACTGTGCTGGTTTTGCCGTTTGTTCCTGTCACGGCTGCCACTTGCAGTTGCTCGGCCGGATAAGCATAAAATTGTGCGGCCAGGGCAGACAGCTTCTCTGCCAGGCCGTAAAACTGCACAATCAGCGATTGCTCGCGCATTTCCATGACACCGTGCGCGCTGGCCTCGGTGGTTTCAGCCAGGATGGCTTTAGCGCCCAAACTGATTGCCTGGGGAATAAAATCCCGACCATCCAGTTTGTGGCCAATCAGCGCCACAAAGAGTTTATGAATGGCGACATCACGGCTGTCCAGCACCATATCTGTCAGTTCAATGGCGGGTGCATCAATACCAAATGGCAGCAACAACTGGCGCAGGGTCATATCATGAATCATGTCGTCCCCCTTTGACTGCTGACGCCAGGGAATTCACCGTCTTGTCGTCTGGTGGCACATTCAGAAGCTGCAGGGCACCGGCCATTATGCGGGCAAAAGTTGGCGCGGCAGTATCCCCACCATGGTAAAGATCGCCGCCTGGCTCATTTATCATCACTACGACCACAAGCTGGGGATCAGAGACCGGCGCAATACCGGCAAAGTTATTCACGTATTCTTCCCCATAACCACCCGCCACCGCCTTGCGGCTGGTACCGGTTTTGCCTGCGACCCGATAGCCCGGCACTCTGGCCTTAGTTGCCGTTCCACCGTCCAGTACTACAGTTTCCAGCATTTGCACCATGGCCTGCGCATTGCCTTTGCTGAGCACTCGCTCTGATGGCACAGTCTGATTGGACTTGATAATGGACAATGGGCGCTTAATCCCGCCTGAACCTATCACGGAATACATGCGCGCCAGTTGCATTGACGTCACAGCGATGTTGTAACCGAAGGACAAGGCTGCCAGTTCATGCTGAGACCAACGGGATCTGTCGTGAAAAATCCCGCCGCTTTCACCGACCAGATGCGTGCCGGTATCGCCAATCAGTCCCATCTGGTAATAGAGTTCGATAAAGTGTTCTTTAGGTACAGACAACGCCAGTTTAGACGTGCCCATGTTGCTGGACTTACGGATAATACCGGTCAAATCCATCTCGCCGTAATTGCGTGCATCCTGTACCAGGCTGCCCCCCAGGCGCATCCATCCTGGCGATGTATCAATGACTTCATCCAGTTTGACACTGCCAAATTCCAACGCCGCCAATACCGCTAATGGCTTGGCCGTAGAACCTGGTTCAAAGGTGTCGGTAATGGCGCGATTGCGGATCCGATGCGGCGACACGCCGACCCGGTTATTGGGGTTGAACGATGGGCTATTCACCATCGCCAGAATTTCACCACTGTGGATATCCACTACCACCACGGAACCAGAAGCCGCTTTGTAAGTACCCACTGCCTGTTTCAGCTCTTTATATGCAAGCGCCTGAATGCGCTGATCTATGGTGAGTTGTAAATCCTTGCCGGGTTCACTTTGTGTTTCATCAAGAATTTCAACCTGACGCCCTTTGGCATCGCGGCGAATTTTACGTTCACCCGGTGTGCCGGTTAACCAGTCGTTGTAAAGCCGCTCGATGCCTTCAATGCCCCTGTCATCCACATCGGTAAAACCGATTAACTGCGCGGATACTTCCCCCACAGGGTAATAGCGGCGCGATTCGTTGCGTAGGTAGATTCCGGGTAAATCCAGTTGTTCAACATAATCGGCCATGGCGGGAGAGACCTGGCGCTGAATATAAACAAAACGCTTTTTAGGGTCGCCAAGCTTGGCACGAATATCTTTTAAATCTTGTCCCAACACTTCTGCCAAGGCTTGCCAACGGCGCAAATCGGCAAATCCGCCGTTATCATGAACCAGCTTAGGGTCGGCATAAATAGCCCGCACCGGCACACTGACCGCCAGCTCTTCACCGTTACGATCGGTAATATTGCCTCGGTGAGCCTGGGTATAGCGGGTACGTTTGGTTCGATTATCACCCTGCTGAATCAGTGAATCCGGCTCGATAACCTGAATATAGGCCGCCCTGGCGACCAAAGTCGCAAACACGCAGACCACCACGAAGGCCACCAGCATAAAACGCCATTCCACCAGGCGTGGCTTTTGGTTTTTCTTGGCTTGACCGGCGGTGCTCATTTTATTCTCACCACTACTTCGTCTTCAGGTTGCGGCCGACGCATATTCAGTTGCTTGCGCACCAGCGTTTCCACCCGGTTGTGTTCGGTCAGTGCGCTTTGCTCAAGCAACAGATGCCGCCATTCCACATCCAGTTGATCACGCTGTTGCATAAGCTGTTCATGCACAATGGTCAGTTGACGGTTGTGGTGAGAACTGAGAATCACCGCAGCTGCACTTCCCAGTACCATTAAATACAACAAAACCCGCCCGGGGTGGCGAGTCAGGTCAGTCCATATCAGCCCAACCAAGCTGAATTGGGTTTGGCCATCTTTCATAGCTTTTCCGCCACCCTGAGCACCGAACTTCGAGCCCGGTTGTTAACCGACAGCTCAGCTTCGGACGGCATAATAGCCTTGCCCACCAGCTTCATGGCTTTGCTGGCGTTCAACTCTGCCTCGGTCAATGGCAAGCCGTGTGGCACCTGACGCCCCCGGCTCTGCTCACGCATAAAGCGCTTCACCAGCCGATCTTCCAGTGAATGGAAGCTGATAACGGCCAGGCGACCACCGGAATTTAATGCGGTCAGAGCATGTTTTAACGTGTCTGTGACTTCATCCAGCTCGCGGTTAATAAAAATACGGATAGCCTGGAAACTGCGAGTGGCCGGGTGCTTATGTTTGTCTTTAAATGGCACCGCCTGATCGATAAGCTCCGCCAATTGTCTGGTGCGGGTCAGGGGCTGCTCGTCACGGGTGGTCACAATGGCATGTGCAATACGCCTTGCGAAGCGCTCTTCTCCGTATTCTTTGAGTACCGGTACGATTTCTTCCAGATCCGCCTGTGCCAGCCATTGGGCGGCACTGATCCCCCGGGTGGTGTCCATGCGCATATCCAGTGGACCGTCACGCATAAAACTAAAGCCACGTTCGGGGTCATCCAGTTGTGGTGAAGAGACCCCCAGATCCATCAAGATACCGTCAACTTTGCCCACCAAGCCCAGCTCTTCAACCACATTCAATAGATTGGAAAAAGCGCAATGGAAAATCTGAAAACGCTTGTCATCAGCAAGTGCCTGAGCGGCCTGTATAGCCTGAGGATCGCGGTCCAGCCCGATAAGACGGCCAGTTTCGCCCAGGTTAGCCAAAATGGCACGCGAATGCCCGCCGCGGCCAAAAGTCGCGTCGAGGTAGATGCCGTCTGGTTTTACTGCTAACGCCTCAACGGATTCCTGCAGTAACACCGACTGATGAACAAAATCGGTGGACATTAGAATGAAAAGTCCTGAAGTCTCTCGGTTAATTCGAAACCGCCCTGCTGTTCGGTTTCAATATCAGCATGAATTTGCTGTTGCCAGATTTCTGCGTCCCAAATCTCAAATTTATTGAGCTGGCCAACCAACATGACCTGTTTATCCAGCCTGGCATGCTGGCGCAGAGGCCCTGACAACAAAAAACGCCCGCTGTTATCCATATTGCCTTCCAGCGCATAACCCAAAAGCAGGCGTTGCAACCGGCGTTCATGGGGGTTCATACTGGACAGGCGAGCCAGCTTTTGCTCAATTTCTTCCCATTCGGTAAGTGGGTAAAGCAGCAGACAGGGTTGCTGACTATCTATGGTACACACCAGCTGTCCCTGACAATCATCCAGCAAAGACTGCCGGTAACGAGTTGGAATCGTTACACGTCCTTTGTTATCCAGACTGATTGCGTTAGCGCCGCGGAACATTCCCCATGCCTTTTAAAGTTATTTTTTCCACTTTCTGCCACTTTTACCCACAAATGACAGTTTAGGTATCCCCAGTACAGAGTGTCAAGGAATAAAAATCTGCGCTTTTCCGGGCTGTAAGCCAGATATATCAAGGGTTTTGTGGAAGTAATTGATAAGGTGGAGAAAAGTGGTAGCTGGTGAGTATCGATGTACTGATTTAAGAATTTTTACTATAGACAGGAGAGGACAAGTGGGGCGGACTAGCGATACCGCCCCATTTTTATTAGTTAGCTTTTTCTGCTTCAGCAGGCTGAGCTTCGGCCTGTTCTTTAGGCAGAATCTGGATAGAGGCAATAGGCTGTTCAGATTTTTGCGAAAACTGCACCAGGCGGTTCAGTTGGCCCATAGAACCCAGCATGGCATAGATAGCACCAAGGAAACCGTTGCGGTGCAATTTCAGTACCTGCTCGTCGTCCAACTTCAGCAGTTTCTCTTCGCTGACGTTGTATAAACCCACCAATTGGCGTTGCTCGCCATTGGCATAACGAATGCCCAGGCGCACTTCATCAACCAGATCCAGATCCACCAGTTGCTTAACAAATTCCTGGGTTACGTTTTCGCTGTTAACCAGATCAGACAACATACGCTGGCGGCTTTCCAGGTACTCGGATACTGAACCATCTTCTTTAAACAGCTCAAAACCGTCATCTTCGCCCACCAGCTCACTGTCTTTGTCAATAAAGATAGACAGCTGTTCACCATTGGGACGCACATCAAAAGGATAACGCTGCAGATTTAATGGGGCGAAATGGCTCTGCCAGCCTTCTTCAGAGAAATACAGGTTCACACCTTCGTTCAAACCATACAGACCGGCCACATGATAACGATTGGCAGATTCGTCTTTAATCAATACCAGCGGAACGGCGCTGGACGCGCGCGCGAATTCACGAATAGACACACCAACCAGGTGCGAGGCTTTACCATGAGCCAGAGTGGGATCCTGCTTAACCTTCAGCTTCTTGTGAGCTTCCTTATCCAAAATAACGTAGTTGCGAGCCATGTTTCAGTTCTCTTTTTATATGAATGTGAATGACTAAGTGGCGCCAAGTGTCCGCTATTTCAAGGCAAATGTCATCCGCCGGGCGCAACTGCTTGCATTTTATTCAATATGTGCTACTGCACCGAAAACTTAACATCTTAATTTACCAGCAGAAAAACGCGGCAACTCAAATATAAAAAATTAGCTGGGAGGATTGAGTGACTCGCAACACTTTGTAGCTCTAGTAACAGAACCATGAGTTTATATAGTGCGTTACAAGCTCTTCTTCAGGCTGTTTTGGCTTTGTGTTGCGATGCTGGCACTAACCAGTTTTACCGAACAACAGAACCCGACCACAACACGTCCGGCTCCGCGTGTAGTGCCGATGCAATAACCCAATTTGATTACGCTGTTGTCGAATTTAATACTACCTTTTGATATAAGTTATACCCATTCTTAACATTGGCGCACTCATCTTTGCTAAAGGTTAGTGCCACCCCATATACAAAGGCAATACTTCATATGTGCAGAGAATGGGCTCACAAGGCCATTGAAAGTATTCAGGCGGATTTCCAACGCTCTTCCGACACTCATTTGATCAAACTCGAAGTACCGGGTTTTGAACAAATTGATTTCTACTTAAAAGATGAAAGCACACACCCTACCGGCAGTCTGAAACATCGGTTGGCACGTTCGTTATACCTGTATGCCCTGACCAATGGCTGGATTAATCAACAAACCACCATCATCGAGTCATCCTCTGGCAGCACGGCGGTATCTGAAGCTTACTTTGCCCGACTACTTGGCTTACCTTTTATTGCAGTCATGCCCAGGCATACGGCGCAGCGAAAGATTCAGCAAATTGAGTTTTATGGCGGACAATGCCATTTCGTTGAAAAAAGTGACCAGATCTACGCGGAGTCCATGCGCCTGGCCAAAGAACTCAAGGGTCACTATATGGATCAGTTTACTTATGCAGAACGAGCGACTGACTGGCGAGGCAACAACAACATCGCCTGCAGTATTTTTGAGCAGATGCATTATGAACGCCATCCCATCCCGGCTTGGATTGTTATGAGTGCAGGCACCGGTGGCACCAGTGCCACTATTGGCCGTTATATCAGATATAAATGCTATGACACCCGCTTATTGGTGGTAGATCCAGACCATTCGGTGTTCTACCCCTACTTTCTCTCCGGCAATGCCAATCTGACTTCCTGTGGCAGTAAAATAGAAGGTATTGGTCGACCAAGGGTTGAACCCTCGTTTGTCCCCAGCGTGGTAGACGATATGCTGCAGGTGGCGGACGGTGCCAGTATTGCCACCATGCTATGGCTGGAAAACCTGTTGGGCCGCAAGGTCGGGCCGTCAACCGGCACCAATATGTGGGGGGCGCTGATCAAAGCAGATGAAATGCGCCGACAGGGTAAGGGTGGCTCCATTGTCACCCTGTTGTGCGACAGCGGTGAACGTTATCTTGAAACCTACTACAACAAGGATTGGGTGGCGCAAAATATTGGCGACTGCAGCCCGAATCAGCAAGCTTTACAACAAATGTTAAAGAGCTGAGCATGGCGCTGCTGAAACAAAATAACCGTTTTGCCTGTCATCTCTGGTATCCCTGTTAACGGAACCAGAAACATTATGCTGATTAAGCGCCCCACATCCTGGACACTTAAAGACAATCAGGTAACAGACGAAAAAATCTACCAGCAAAGGCGGCATCTGTTAAAGCAAATGGGCTTTATCGGTGCCGGAGCGCTGCTGGCCTCGCATCAGGCCAGCGGCATCAGCTTATTTGGCGATGATGAGCCCAGATTTCAAACTCATGCGCTGGATTATGCTGAGGCGCAACAGCAAAGCCAGATTCTGACACCTGAAGCCAAGGTTATCGGCCATAACAATTTTTATGAATTTGGCACCGATAAAAGCGATCCCAAGGCTAATGCCCAGGCATTTCAGGTCGATCCCTGGCAGCTCAGAGTGGATGGCCTGGTGGAAACCCCTTTTACCCTGTCGTTTGATGAACTATTCAAATTTGCTCCACTGCAAGAACGCATTTACCGCCTTCGCTGTGTCGAAGCCTGGTCTATGGTGATCCCCTGGGTTGGCTTCTCGCTGAATGCCTTGTTGAACAAAGCCCGGCCTCTTAGCAGCGGTAAATATGTTGCCTTTGAAACGCTGTACGACCCTAAGCAGATGCCAGGTCAAAGCAACCCTTTTCGCGGCGGCGGTATTGATTACCCCTATGTAGAAGGCCTGCGTATAGACGAAGCTGCACATCCGCTGAGTTTTCTGGCGGTAGGTCTTTATGGTAAAAGCCTGCCGGCACAGAATGGCGCCCCTATCCGCCTGGTGGTGCCCTGGAAATATGGCTTTAAAAGCATTAAATCCATTGTACGAATCAGCGTGGTTGATAAGCAGCCACCCACTACGTGGAATCTGTTGGCGGCACAGGAATATGGCTTTTACGCCAATGTTAATCCCAAAGTGGATCACCCACGCTGGAGTCAGGCCAGAGAGAGACGTATCACCACAGGTGGCCTGTTTTCCAGTAACCGAATCGACACACAGCTGTTCAACGGCTATGACGAAGTGGCCAGCCTCTATTCTGGTATGGATTTAAGGCAACATTACTGATGGTTAGAGGACTGAGTCGCAGGAACATCTTCTGGCTCAAGGCTCTGATTCACTTACTCAGTCTGGGCTGGGCCTCGCTTACCTATTACCGGGCCGGTACGGATCAGCTAGGCGGCGATCCTGTAGAGGGCATTTTGCACTTTACCGGCATCGGGGCATTTAACCTGCTGTTGTTATGTCTGATTATTTCGCCACTGGTCAGGTGGTCTCGTATCAGCCAGTTTATGCAGGTGCGCCGGTTACTGGGGTTGTATGCTTTCTTCTATGCACTGCTGCACCTGGCCAGTTACATTCTGTTCGAGTTGCAATTGGAATGGCAGTTGCTGCTCAGTGAAATTGTCAAACGGCCTTATATCACTGTAGGTTTCAGTGCCTGGATAATTCTGCTGGCCCTGACACTGACCTCAAACAAAGCCGCCCAGCGCCGTCTTGGCCGCAACTGGCAAAAATTACATAACTGGGTTTATCTGGCCGCCGGACTCATTGCCCTGCACTATATCTGGTCGGTAAAGTCCGATATCACGCAGCCGCTTGTGTATATCGGGATGTTGTTACTACTGTTAAGTTTCAGAAAAGATAAGTTGCTGAAGTTGTGGCGTTGAGATGGCAGATTGAACTGACCCTAAGAAGGTGGTCAAGGGTTCAAACTATTGTTTTTCAAATGCCATAAGCCTGGCTTCGCCCGCCAGGGATGGCGGAAGTGCAGATTACGCAGGAGCGGTTATCTGCCCGCTCATCCCTGGACATCGCCGGTGAATGCTCCTGCTACACCGGCATACGCCCGCCAAGGATGGTGATAGTGCAGAAAACGCAGGAGCAGTTTTTCTGCCCGTCCATCCCTGGACATCGCCGGTGAATGCTCCTGCTACACCGGCATACCGTCCATCCCTGGACATAAAAAACCCCGCGGAGTTGCGGGGTTTTGCATAAGTTGGGCTAAAGCACTCTCTCAAATTAAGAGGCGTCAAGACCTTCAAGAGAGTGCTGCCCAATCCTGTGGAAGCTGGACGATGCCAGCCGCCTTAATCCGTTTAATCAGCTAATTTATGTTCGAAAGTCTGAATCTGAGACGCCGGATAAAATTCTATCAGTTGATCCTGGCCAACAATTCCTGACCTATGGGGCTGGCGATATGGCCATTACTTTCTGCCCACTGTTGCAGCAGTTGCCCATCGGCTTCGGCCTGAGTCAGGTCAGATTTGCTCATTTTTTTGATCATAAAGGTGCCGACTTCGTTGGCGCCATTTTCCATCGCATAGCGAATCAGGCTATTGCCACCACAGCTGATCCCTGTGTAGTAGTCACCCAAACGCAGGTTGTAGTCATCCTGCACTTTTTTGACTTTCTTACGCAGTTCAGATTTATCATCGTTTTTTACGATGGTGCAGATATTCTGCAAATCTTCGTTGATATCGGCTTGGCTCACAGGAGTGAAAACGAAACCTACCAGGCTGGCGATAACTGCAATAGCTGACTTTTTCATGGGTGTTGCCTCTAAACAAATTTACACATTCGGGTCTTGACGGAGATAAGCTTATAAGAGGATTGGCAAAGGTGACAGAGTAGCGCCAGTACCTATGTATAAGTTCTTATACCCTAGCCTGGGCAACCCGCAGGAATGCGATGCTTACCCCACAGTACAATGCAGATGAAATAAGCAATAGTCTTAGCAAAAGACAGGCTTCAACAGAGGTGTTGCCTGTCCTGGTTAACTTGATTTAAGGCAGGTGCTGTAAAGCGAGATAATCGTGAGACTGCATTTCTTTCAGGCGACTCAGGCAGCGCTTAAACTCAAAGTTCAGACGCCCCTCGGTATAAAGTGCCTCTAACGGCACCGCCGCCGACATAATCAATTTGACATTCCGCTCATAAAACTCGTCCACCATGGCAATAAAACGCCGGGCAATATCGTCCACTTGCTGCCCCATTTGTTCCACATTGGCCACCAGCACAGTGTGGTAGCAACGACTCAGCTCCATATAGTCAGCCTGGCTGCGGGGACCATCACAGATAGCGCGAAAGTCAATCATCAGCACCCCATCAGCCTCACGCAGACTCTGAATTTTACGTCCTTCCACTTCTATTGGTTGGTGTTGAGTACCTTCTTCCGGTGCCAACTGGATAAAGTATCTGTGCAAATTTTCCGTGGCATCTGTGTCCAGTGGATGATGATAAATTTCTGCTTGTTCGAGAGCCCGAAGCCGGTAATCAGTACCGCTGTCGACATTCACCACAGCGCAGTGCTGCTTAATCAAATGAATGGCAGGCAGGAACCTGGCCCGCTGCAAACCATTTCGGTACAACTCATCCGGCACAATATTGGAGGTGGCAACCAGCACGATACCATGACTGAACAGTTCCTCCATCAAGGTACCTAAAATCATCGCATCGGTGATGTCCGACACAAAAAACTCGTCAAAACAGATCACTCTGGCTTCTTTAGCAAAGCGTCTCGCTACGGTTTTCAGGGGATCAGACTGGCCAGCCAGGGCCTTAAGTTCATGATGCACCTTATGCATAAAACGATGAAAGTGAATGCGCATCTTGTGCTCGAACGGTAAGCATTCAAAGAAGGTATCCACCAGATAGGTTTTACCCCGTCCTACCCCGCCCCAAAAATACAGACCTTGAACCGGGGCAGGTTGACCTCTGCTGAATAGCCCTTTCAAACGCCCCGTCACGCCCTTCTTGGGCTTTTCCACCAACAACTTTTCATACAGTTCCTGCAGATGCCGAACCGCATTCTCCTGCGCAGAATCGGCAAAAAAGTCCGGCGATTGCAGATCCTGCTGGTATTTTTGCCACGGGGTCATAGATAACATGTGTCGCGATCCACTGATGATGCCAATCGACTCAAATATGTCCCAACGGACGGCCGAATGCTTGAATAAAAATAAACTGGCCGCATAGTTTGCGTAGCGGGTATTATTAAGTAAAGGGTGTCGGCGGTAAAATCTGCACTTTGATCGCTTGATAGCGGCAAATGCCGTTTTCCACTGCCACCATGTTTGCACGCCGCGTGCTTTTTGTTGTTTATTTGGGGGAGAGGTTATGGACTGGATAGTAGGACTCTTGCTGCTGGTGTGCGGGGCTGTCATCGGCTTTTTTGCGGCCAGATACAGCCTGAACAAATCGGGTGACAAGCAATCCGGTATGGCGATAGAGCAGGACATCAAACGCTTGATGTCAGAGCAGGCCGCTATCCATATCAGTGAATGTCGTCAGATGCTGGCTACTATCGACCAACAAAGCGAGATGCTTAAGAGCCAGATGGAGAACTATGAGTCTCTGCTGACTCAGGTGGACACTGAACAGGACAAGCCTCAGCTCAATTATTTTGGCGAGCAGGCGTCAGCCTATTTGCGCAATCAAAGTAAAAAACAACAACCGGTCAGCCAGACCACAGACTATCAACCCAGGGATTATGCCAATGCCGGGACGGGTTTGTTTAAAGGTACCGGTAAAAGCACGTCATCGTCTGCGGACTAAATTTGCATTGAACTTTCTACCCGCCCACTGTGTCTGTTGAATACTTTTGTCCTTGAATCAGCCTGGAGAAATAGCAGCAATGAAAACAGCCTTTGGACGAAACATCACCAAGGTATTTGCCATCAGTGCACTGGCCATGGCCAGTGCGTCATTCACTACCAGCGCCGCCATTCCGTTTTTCGGCGACGACGATAAGGTGCCATCATTGGCTCCGATGCTGGAGGAAGTGAAACCCGCAGTCGTCAGCATCTCGGTGGCTGGCACGCAGGTGTCCAGACAAAGAGTGCCGGAAATGTTCCGCTTCTTTTTTGGCCCCAACGCACCAGATGAGCAAGTGCAGGAACGTCCGTTCCGCGGCCTGGGTTCCGGCGTCATTATTGACGCAGACAAAGGCTATATCATCACCAACAACCATGTGGTGGATCAGGCCGATAAAATCACCGTCACACTGGTTGACGGCCGGGAGCTGGAAGCCAAAAAACTAGGCTCTGACGAGCAAAGCGATATTGCCTTACTGCAGGTCAAGGCCGACAACCTGCATGCAGTTAAAGTGGCCGATTCAGACCAGCTTCGGGTTGGTGATTTTGTGGTGGCCATAGGTAACCCCTTTGGCCTGACCCAAACAGTTACCTCCGGGATTGTCAGTGCGCTGGGCCGCAGTGGTCTTAATATCGAAGGTTATGAAGACTTTATTCAAACCGATGCGGCCATCAACCGTGGTAATTCAGGTGGCGCCCTGGTTAACCTGCGCGGCGAACTGGTGGGGATCAATACCGCCATTTACGGCCCCAACGGCGGCAACGTCGGGATTGGTTTTGCCATTCCTTCCAATATGATGAAGAACCTGTCTGATCAGTTAATTGAATTTGGTGAAATTCGCCGCGGTCTGCTGGGCATTCTTGGTGGCGACCTGGATTCCGAACTAGCCAAGGCCATGGACCTGGATGTACACCAAGGTGCATTTGTACGCGAAGTGAATGCCGGTTCAGCGGCGGAAAAAGGCGGTATTGAACCGGGTGATATTATTTTGTCCATTGATGGCAAGGATATCCGCAGCTTCACCGAACTGCGCGCTAAAATAGGCACATTAGGCGCTGGAAGCAAGGTGAAACTAGGGCTGCTGCGCGATGGTAAACGCAAGAATGTGGAAGTCACCCTGGGTGATTACACCTCTGCTAATGTCGCCGCCAGTGAAATTCACCCCTTCCTTGAAGGTGCGAATCTGTCCGATGGTAAAACGGAAGACGGTATCAATGGTGTGTTAGTCTCAGATATCGCCAGTCGTTCGCCTGCTGAAAGGCTGGGATTACAGAATGGCGATGTAATAGTAGGCATCAACCGCCAACGTATTCAGAATGTCAGTGAGTTGCGCAGTTACCTGCGTGACAATGAAGGCGTGGTAGCCCTGAATATCAAGCGAGGTAAGAGCTCGCTCTATCTGGTGATTCGTTAATTCGCACCAGATTGCCACCAAAAGGCTGCCTCCCGGCAGCCTTTTTTCTGTCATAACAGTATCTTGCTTATTACTCAGTGCTGCGCCTTGATACTGTCATCCACTGCATGACAATGCTATCCTCTGGGCAGTTTTGAATCATCATCAGCGCCCGTGAAAAATTCAAGTTGGCTCGTTTTCTTGATTAAGTCCATATTGCTGGGCATTTTTGTTGCAGGCATTCTGCTGCTGGCTATGCCAGAGTTACGCAACAATGCAGGCCTAAGCTTCAACCTGTTTCAAAGTGCAGGAAGTAAGCCCCCGCCATTGAGTTTTGCCGAGGCCATAGGCAAAGCCGCGCCTGCCGTAGTAAATATTTACAGCACCAGCTACGACACCAGGCCACTGTATTATCGCCGCCAGCCTATTGAACGCACCAGTTTGGGCTCAGGTGTGATTATGACGTTTAACGGCCATATCCTGACCTGCTACCACGTAATTAAAGATGCTGAACGCATTAATGTGATGTTACAGGATGGCCGTATACTTGAAGCCTCCTTAGTGGGACAGGACCCCCACACAGATTTGGCAGTACTGAAAGTAACAGACGAAAATCTGCCGGTTATCCCCCAGAGCGAACAGTACAACACCCGGGTTGGTGACTTGGTATTAGCTATTGGTAATCCCTACAACCTTGGTCAAACCATTACCCAGGGCATTATCAGCGCCACTGGCCGTGGTGGACTGAGTAACTATGTCAGTAACGCCAACTACGCCGATTTTATCCAGATGGATGCGGTACTGAATGAAGGCAACTCCGGTGGCGCACTGGTGGACAGCAACGGCACATTAGTGGGCATCAATAATGCCAATTTCAAAACCCTGGATCGCAACCGCCGCATAAAGGATGTGGCCGGCATATTCTTTGCTGTGCCTTATGCACTGGCCAAACGGGTTATGGACGATATTATTGCCCATGGCCGGGTGATCAGAGGCTATCTGGGCATTAGCGGTGCGGAAATTATCAGTGACGCCGGCATTCTGGTCACCGGTGTGGACCCTTTAGGTCCGGCGGCGCGCTACGGTATCCGTACTGGCGACATTCTGGTAAAAATTGACGGCAAGCCCATCGAAAGTACCTTTAAAACCCTGGATCAGGTTGCAGAAACCGCCCCTGGCTCCGAGTTAACCTTTGAACTTCTGCGAGAGGACGAAGACAAAAAGCGCACCACCGTCAGCGTTACCGTGAAAGTATCTGAATTAACCAGTAGTTAGACCCAAACAAAAAAGGCCGCAATGCGGCCTTTCTAGTCAGGTTATGTGGGGTCACTTAACCCGTTCAATTTTAGCGCCCACACCACCCAGCTTAACTTCAATTTTCTCGTAACCACGATCCAAATGATAAATCCGGTCAACCAGAGTTTCGCCCTTGGCCACCAGGCCGGCAATCACCAGGCTGGCAGAAGCACGTAGATCGGTGGCCATCACCTGCGCCCCCTTGAGTTTTGAACCACCGCGACACACTGCGCTGTTGGCTTCCAAATCAATCTTAGCGCCCATGCGTTGCAGTTCAGGAACATGCATAAAGCGGTTTTCAAAAATAGTCTCAGTTACCACGCCAGTGCCACTGGCGACACAGTTAAGCGCCACAAACTGAGCCTGCATGTCGGTAGGAAACCCAGGATGCGGAGCGGTTTTTATATTAACGCTCTTAGGTGACTTGCCTTGCATATCCAGTTCAATCCAATCATCACCTACAGTGATAGTGGCGCCGGCTTCCTTTAATTTACTCAGTACGGCTTCCAGGGTATCTGGCGCAGCCTGTTCACAACGAATCTGTCCACCAGTTGCTGCCGCAGCAACCAAGAAGGTGCCTGTCTCGATGCGGTCCGGTAATACCCTATGATGGCAACCATTGAGTGACGCCACGCCCTGGATTTGGATTTTATCGGTTCCTGCACCGCTGACATTGGCCCCCATACTGTTCAGGCAGTTAGCCAGGTCAACAATTTCAGGTTCACGTGCGGCGTTTTCCAGAATAGTGGTGCCTTCGGCAAGCACGGCCGCCATCATCAGATTCTCTGTTGCGCCGACACTGACCATATCCATAAAAATGTTAGCGCCTTGCAGACGACCTTCCACCTCAGCGGTTATGTATCCGGCATCCACTTCAATTTTGGCGCCCATTTGCTCAAGGCCGCTAAGATGCAGATTCACCGGCCTGGCGCCAATGGCACATCCACCGGGTAAGGACACCTGCGCCCGTCCAAATTTTGCCAATAGCGGCCCCAGCACCAAAATCGAAGCGCGCATGGTTTTAACCAGTTCATAAGGCGCAATAAGATTGGTAATTTCACTGGCATCAATGCTGACAGTGTCTTCTGTATGGCTTACCCTGGCACCTAATTGTTCCAACAAGGCCAGCGTCGTTTTGATATCACGTAGCGCAGGCACATTGGTAAAAATACAGGGCTGGTCAGTTAACAAGCCAGCCATCAACAGGGGTAAAGCGGCATTTTTCGCACCTGAAATGCGCACCGAACCGCTTAGCGGTCCATTTCCTTTGATTAGTAATTTATCCACTAATTACTCCGGCATAATAAATTTGCGTTCACGCTGCCACTCTTCGGGCGTAAAAGCTTTAATGGAAAGGGCGTGAACTGTGCCATCGGCAATCAGGGCAGAAAGGGGGCCGTAGACCATCTGTTGTTTCTTGACCCGGCTGACGCCGTCAAACACAGTGGATACCGCAATTACCTGGAAATGGGAGCCTTCTCCCTTTACATACAATTCACTCAGTTCCAGGGCATCTCTGAGTAATTGTTCGATTTGATTGATTGGCATGACGAGAACTTCCAGCCTGTGACACAGGCTGGTTATTGTAACGGCAAAAGTGATTCCACGTCGCTGATTTTTGCTAACTTGCGTAAAGTAACTGGCAAGTTATGCAACTGCACCTCGACTTTCTGTTTATGTGCCTCTCCCACCAGTTGCACCAACCAGGCCAGGCCAGCCATGTCTGACTGCTGAATCCCGGCCAAATCCAGCACCAGACTGTTATGTTTCCATAGCTGCTGACACGCAGATGCCAGGCCCATCACATGGTCACGGGTGAGACTGCCGCTCAAATCAAACTGACCCGGCTGTGATTGGGCCCTGAGGCTCAGCCCGCTCATGCGTTATCCTTGGCCACTTTTTGCAGGTTAATCGGCTGAGCATTTTTCTCTTTCATCAGTTTAATCACCGCATCAATGCCATCCTGACGAATAATGCCTTCCAGTTCACTTTGCTTACTGGACAACATACTGATGCCTTCTGCCACCATGTCATAGGCTTTCCATTGCTCGGTGTTGTTACTCTTACGCACTTTAAAGGCCAGCTTGATGTCAGGTCTGCCAGGCTCTTTGATCAATGCCCGTACTGTTACCACCCGGTCTTCGTCCAGTTCACCACGGTTTGGCTCAAACTCCACCGTCTGGTTGTCATATTGTGCTAGTGCCAGTGCATAAGTTGTGACCAGATAATCACGAAACACTTGTACATACTCAGGAATGCGCTCACGAGGCACCGATTTAAAATGCTTACCTAAGACTTTAAGGGCAGCAAACTTATAATCGATATAAGGCAACAGCTCCTGCTCCATAATCTGGCGCAGCAGTTCAGGGTTAGCCTGAATGTCCCCTCTTTCCCCTTTTATACGATCAAACGTCTTAGTCGCCACAGTAGACAACAATTGATAGGGATCATCCGACTCCTGGGCCACGACCTGACAGGATACTACCATTGCCGCAACGGCGAACCAGGACAGTAGTTTCTTAACTAACATATTTCTCTCCACGCAAACTAGAATTCTTGGCCTCAGTCATTATTGCGACTGAACAGGAACTGGCCGATCAAATCTTCAAGAACCAGAGCCGACTTAGTGTCTTCAATATACTGGCCCGGTTTCAGGACATCGTTCTCATCCAGCATAAAACCTGGCTGTAGCCCTACATACTGCTCTCCAAGCAGCCCAGAAGTAAGAATAGACACTGAACTGGTCTGCGGAAACTTGTCGAATTCCTTACCTATGATCAATGTCACAACAGGAGTAAAATCATCATCATCCAGGCTGATATTACCTACCCTGCCAATGACCACCCCACCGACTTTTACCGGTGAGCGCACTTTCAACCCACCGATATTGTCAAACTTGGCCTTGAGTATATAGGTTTCACCATTGCCACTCAGGCCTCGGTCCGCCACTTTCAGGGCCAGCATGATGAGCGCAGCGGCAGCCAATGCCACAAACAACCCAACAAGTACTTCAATCTTTCTCGAATTCATTGCCAACCCCCTGTCAATGCGTACCAAACATTAATGCTGTCAAAACAAAATCCAATCCCAGTACCGCCAGTGATGAATACACCACTGTCTGGGTGGTCGCCTGGCTAATGCCTTCGGACGTAGGCACAGAGTCATAACCTCTAAACACTGCTATCCAGGTCACCACAAAGGCAAACACCAGGCTCTTTATCACGCCATTCATAATATCTTCGTCAAATTCTACCGCCGCCTGCATCACTGACCAGTAACTACCGGAATCCACCCCTAACCAGTCAACACCCACGACCTGGCCCCCCAGTATCCCCACGGCACTGAAGATAATGGCCAACATGGGCATAGAAATCACACCCGCCCACAATCTGGGCGCGATAATGCGTCTGAGCGGATCTACCGCCATCATTTCCAGGCTGCTTAGTTGTTCGGTGGCTTTCATTAAGCCAATTTCAGCGGTCAGGGCGGATCCGGCCCGCCCAGCGAATAGCAACGCCGTTACCACGGGCCCCAACTCGCGCAACAATGACAACGCCACCATCGGCCCCAGGCTTTCCTCTGCACCGTAATCTACCAACACGGTATACGCCTGCAGTGCCAGTACCATACCGATAAAGGCGCCAGACACGATAATGATCAGCAGCGACTGCACACCAACTACATACATTTGCCTGATAGTCAGTGGGATATTTTTAAGCTGCGGCCTGGCAACCAGCGCGCCCACTAACAAATAAGCTGCCCGACCTAACCCTGCTAAGCCCTGCAAAGTAGACCTGCCAAGGCGTGCAAACCATTCCATCAATAATTCTCCAACAACTGCTGCGCAATGTTCTCGGCAGGATAATGAAAAGGCACGGGTCCATCGGCACGTCCAAGCAGGAACTGCTGAACCAGAGGTGACTGATGGGAACGGATTTGTTCTGGCGTACCTTCACCAATAATCTGTTTGTCCGCCAGAATGTAGACATAGTCAGCAATAGACATCACTTCCGTGACATCATGAGTAACCACCACGCTCGTCAGACTCAGGGCGTCATTCAGTTCTTTAATTAACTTCACCAACACGCCCATAGAAATAGGATCCTGACCAGCGAATGGCTCGTCATACATAATCAGTTCAGGGTCTAAAGCAATAGCCCTGGCCAGTGCAGCACGCCTCGCCATGCCGCCGGAAAGCTCGCTGGGCATCATTGCGGCGGCACCGCGTAACCCAACTGCCTGCAATTTCATCAGTACCAGTAAACGAATTAATTGTTCAGAAAGGTTTGTATGCTCACGAAGTGGGTAGGCAACATTGTCAAACACTGAGATATCAGTAAACAGGGCACCACTTTGAAACAACATGCTCATTTGTCGGCGTACCTCAAACAAGCGTTTACGTCCCATACCGGGAATCGATTCACCTTTAAAGCGAATATCACCGCTATCCGGACGCAGCTGACCACCAATTAGCTTAAGCAGTGTGGTTTTACCTATACCGCTGGGGCCCATAATGGCGGTGGTTTTACCCTTTCTCAGACGAAGGGAAATATCCTGGTAAATCAACCGATCACCGCGGGAGAACGTCAGGTTATCTACACTTACCAAGTCTTCCATTTCCACATCCATCTAACAAAATACCACTCTTGGGCGCACCAGAGTGGGGGTATTGTAATGTTTTTCAAGAAACTGCAACAAAGTTAAAAAGTAATAAGTTGTGTTCTAAATGTTCGAATTTTGTCTGACCAGGCCTGGTTAACCCCTATCTGGCCTGGATCTGTCGAATTGTAAACGGTACAGTTTACTTTCGCAAATCCATGATGCGCACTGATAGGCAAAAGGCTTGGATTTTGCGACAATCGCCACAAGGTCAACGATATGGACATCTTTCAGCAGCTAGTGATTACAGAATCCCTGATTTTCCTGGCCGGTCTGGCAGTATTAAGTTGGAGTGCCGATGGATTCATCCGCGGTGCTTCTGCGCTGGCGGGAAATTTTGGACTGCCCCCCATGCTCATTGGTCTGACTATTGTAGCCATGGGGTCATCTGCGCCGGAGATTATGGTCAGTGCAAGTGCCTCACTAGCGGGCAACAGCAATACCGCAGTTGGTAACGCCATCGGCTCAAATATTGCAAATATCGGCCTGGTGTTAGGCATCACGGCCCTGTTCAGGCCGCTGCTGGTATCCTCTGGCACGTTGTGGCGGGAATTACCCATAGTACTGGCGGTGTCTTTACTGGCCACCTATTTATTGTGGGACGGCCGTCTGGGCTACCGTGAAGGGTTGCTGTTGTTATTATTATTTTTCCTGGTGATTGGCCTGCTTGCCTGGCTATCACTACGCAGCGACAAACAGGATCCTCTTAATCAGGAAATAGCCGGGGAAATATCCAAAATGGCTTCCGCTAAAGCCGTGTTGTGGATATTGGCTGGTTTGCTTTTATTACCACTCAGCGCCCATGTGATGGTGGCTTCGGCAGCTGATATTGCCCGGCATTTTGGCATTAGTGACTTGGTGATTGGCCTGACCGTCATCGCAATCGGTACTAGTTTACCTGAGCTGGCCGCCAGCATAGCAGGCGTCATGAAAGGTGAAGACGATCTGGCTTTGGGCAATATATTAGGCTCCAATATTTTTAATATTTTGGCAGTACTGTCCATGCCGGGGCTGTTGGCTCCGGGAGCCATAGATTCCCTGGCGGTACAACGGGATTTGCCAGCCATGCTGGCTTTGACCATGCTGTTGGTATTTTTTTGCATCGCTATTCGCGGACGGCGGCAGATACAGCGTTGGCAAGGCGGACTGTTATTGGCTTGCTACCTGGCTTACCAGGCCAGTTTGTTTCAACATTAACCGGAATTAGAGGCCACATGAGCCATACCCAGACCCCCTACGGCACGTTAGACACTTCTATCTTTAAGCGCTTTGCCAATATCCGCTTGTTAGCCTGTGACGTGGACGGTATTTTTTCCGACGGCCGAATCTATCTGGGAAATGATGGTGCAGAATTAAAAGCCTTTCACACCCGCGACGGTTACGGCGTCAAAGCGCTGATGAAAATAGGGGTAGAAGTGGCTGTCATCACTGGACGCAAATCTCAAATAGTGGAAGACAGGATGCGCGCACTAGGCCTGCGCTATATCATCCAGGGGCAGGAAGATAAACAACAGGCCTTGCAGGACATAGCTGGGCAGATGAAACTCAATACAGAGCAGATAGCTGCCATGGGTGATGATATGCCCGATCTGGGCATGTTCAGACAAGCAGGTATCAAGATTTCGGTACCCGATGGTCATCCAGTGGTGATACAACAGGCCGATTTTATTACCCGTTGCCAAGGTGGATTTGGTGCCGTCAGAGAGGTTTGCGATATGATATTGCAAGCCAATCATCAACTAACCCAAATACACGGCATTAGCCTATGAATCGCCTGACCTTAAGTATTCTGCTGCTGTTTGTGCTGATACTGGCTACCAACTACAACTGGTGGCTGGACAGTGAACAGCCACAAACCAGCAAGCAAGGTGAAGAAGTCTGGCAGCCAAATTACCTGGCCCGCAATATGCAAACCAGTTTGTATAATGACGATGGTGTTCTGACTCATAGTATCCACGCTAAGGTAATGGAGCATTACGACATGCTGGGTTTTACCCTGTTCCAGCAACCTCAATACAGTATCTTTGTTGACACGAACGAGCCCCCTTGGGAAATTACCGCCGACGAGGGCACACTATACGAAGACAACCGCATTCAGTTGGAAACCAATGTAGAGATACGCAGTCTTAGCAACGAAGGATTGCTGCAAACCATCAGCACCAGCTTTATCGAGATAGACCTGAACAGCAAAACCATGCATTCTGACCAGCCTGTTACCATCAGCGGTGTCAATTATGTCATCAGAGGCAATGGTTTTAGCGCAGATTTGAACACCAAACAATTTGAACTACTGGATCACGTAGAGACCATCTATGGTAAATAAAATTAAACTGCATGTGCTGACGGCGGCCGTTCTTCTGAGTGCTTCCGCTGCAGCAATCAATAAGGATTTTAACGAACCTATTAAGGTGGCCTCCAAATACCAGTCCGGTGACGGTATCAATAAAGTGTCCATTTTTCGCGAAAATGTGAAAATCACCCAAGGCACCCTGAGTATTGATGCCGATGAAGTGGAAGTGAATGCCGAACAAGGTAAAGGACGGGAAATTTTTATTGCCAAAGGCGAACCGGCCGAGTACCAACAAACCATGGCCGACGGCAGTCGTATTCGGGCGTTGGCCAATCATATCGAATATCAGGTGGATAAACGAACTCTGACCTTAAAGGGAAATGCTGAGCTACATCAAAACAGCAGCAGTGTTAGCGGTGATAACATTGAGTTCAATATGGAGAAGGAACAGTTAGTCGCACAAGGCTCGGACGACGGTGATGGCCGGGTAGAAACAATTTTCCAGCCAGAGCCCAAGAAGAAACCGGTCCAGGAGAAGTAAATTCATGCCAACACTTAAGGCCTCGCATCTGGCGAAAAGCTACAAAAATCGCCAGGTGGTGCGTGACGTGAGCCTGCAAGTCAGTACCGGACAGATTGTGGGTTTGCTCGGCCCCAATGGCGCAGGAAAAACCACTTCCTTCTATATGATTGTTGGCCTGGTTCCCATGGACAAAGGCCAGATATTTATTGATGACCAGGAACTCAGCCACCAACCAATGCATGTGCGGGCCAGACTGGGCATTGGCTATCTGCCCCAGGAGTCATCCATCTTCCGGAAACTAAGCGTTTATCAAAATCTGATGGCGATTCTGGAAACCCGCAAGGATCTCAACCAGGAGCAACGGGAGCAGGAGGCGGATGCATTGTTGGATGAATTTAACATCAACCATATCCGTCATAGCACCGGCATGAGTCTGTCCGGAGGAGAAAGACGCCGGGTGGAAATCGCCCGGGCCTTGTCAGCCAACCCCAGATTTATATTGCTGGATGAGCCCTTTGCCGGTGTCGATCCCATTTCGGTCAGCGATATAAAAAAGATTATCCATCATCTGAAAGACAGAGGCATCGGCGTTCTGATTACCGACCATAATGTCCGTGAAACCCTGGATGTATGTGAAAAAGCTTATATTGTCAGTCATGGTGAATTAATTGCGGAAGGCTCAGCCGAACAGGTACTTAACGACAAGCAGGTCAGAGATGTATACCTGGGTGAGCAATTCAAGCTATAGTTAAGCCAAACAGGCATTGAACTTGCCATGAACGACCATATCAATACCCTGAAGGCCATTGGAAGATAATAAGAAGTAGATGAAGCCCGCATTACAGCTAAAATTCAGCCAGCAGCTCACCATGACGCCGCAACTGCAACAGGCCATTCGTCTGTTGCAACTGTCGACCCTGGATCTGCAACAGGAAATCCAGGAAGCCCTGGAATCCAACCCTTTGTTGGAAGCGGATGACGGCCAGGATTTTTCCACCGGCGACGATCAGGACCTCAACAATGTCAGCAACGACAGTGCTTCTGCCAATAGCGAAGACAACGACCGCATGGAAACCGGCGAAGCGCTGGAAAAACAGGAATTACCAGACGACTTACCGGTAGATACTACCTGGGATGAGTATTACAGCGCTTCTTCAGGCCCCTCCTCCTCAGCCGCCAGCTCAGATGAGGACAATATTTACCAGGGTGAAACATCCGACAGCATTCAGGATCACTTGCTGTGGCAAATGCGTCTGACCCCTTTCAGTGAAACTGACACCGCTATTGCTATCGCTATTATCGATAGCATTGATGAGTCAGGTTATCTTACGGTCAGCACCGAAGACATTCTGCAGAGTCTGGATATCGAAGACGAAGAAGTGGAACTGGATGAGGTGGAATGCGTGTTAAAACGTATCCAGATGTTTGATCCTGTGGGGGTAGGCTCGCGTTCAGTGCAAGAATGCCTATTGGTGCAACTTCGTCAGTTTGGCGCTGAAACCCCCTGGCTGGAAGAAGCCAAGGCGTTGATTCTGGAGCATAGCGAACTGCTGGCCAGCAAAGACTACCGTACCCTGATGCGCAAGGCACGTTTGAAAGAAGACGAACTGCGTGAAGCACTGCGGTTACTGCAAACCCTGAATCCCAGGCCAGGCAGCGCCATCGTCACCAGTGAACCAGAGTACGTTATTCCAGACGTGTCAGTGACTAAGAAAAATGGCCGCTGGGTGGTAGAACTAAACCCTGATAGCCTGCCCAAGTTGAGTATCAATCAGCAGTATGCGGCCATGAGCCGCAATGCCAGAAATTCCAGCGACAGCCAGTTTATCCGCTCTCATATGCAGGAAGCCAAATGGTTTATCAAGAGTCTGGAAAGCCGGAATGAAACGCTACTTAAAGTGGCTAATTGCATAGTACAGCAGCAACAGGGATTTTTTGAATATGGCCCTGAGGCCATGAAACCAATGGTGCTGAATGATGTCGCAGAAATGGTGGATATGCATGAATCCACTATTTCCCGGGTTACGACCCAGAAGTATATGCATACACCACGTGGCATTTTTGAGCTGAAATACTTCTTCTCCAGCCATGTGGCAACGGAAAGTGGTGGCGAGTGCTCGTCTACTGCTATCCGCGCTCTGATTAAAAAACTGGTGGCGGCAGAAAAACCCGCCAAACCGCTGAGTGACAGCAAGATTGCGCAGTTGTTGGCCGAGCAAGGCATTATGGTTGCCCGGCGGACAATCGCCAAATACCGGGAATCCTTATCGATTCCCCCATCCAACCAACGCAAGAGTCTGCTTTAAGACTTACCAACAAAAGGAAGAGGCATTATGCAAATCAACCTTACTGGTCATCACGTTGAAATCACCGATTCTCTTCGCGCCTATGTTGACAGCAAATTTACCAAGTTGGAGCGACATTTCGATCATATTAACAATGTCCATGTTATCCTGAATGTGGAGAAACTTAATCAGAAGGCGGAAGCCACTCTGCACCTCAATGGTGCCGAGGTTTTTGCCACCTCCGAGCATACCGATATGTATGCCGCCATTGACAGCCTTATAGATAAGCTTGATCGCCAGGTGCTCAAGCATAAGGAAAAAATAAAACGCCATTAGGCTCAAACAAAGCCATAAACAGGCCCCGCCTGTTTATGGCCACAACACAAAACTCAGCATGGAAATCAAAGACATCCTCTCCCTTGATTGCACTTCCTGTGCCATTCAGGGGACCAGTAAAAAACGCATTCTGGAATCTATCAGTGATATCGCGGCCAGGCATCTGCCAGAAATTGGTCAGGATGCGATCCTCACCAGTCTGCTGAACCGTGAAAAAATGGGTAGTACCGGCATTGGTTGTGGCATTGCCATTCCCCATGGCCGTTTGGCCGGACTGGAGAAAGTCACGGCAATATTGTTAACCAGCCAGCCAGCCGTCGCGTTTGAAGCCATTGATAATCAGCCTGTGGACATCTTCTTCGCTATTCTTGTACCAGAAGATCAGGCACAGGGACATCTGCAAACCCTGGCCACTATAGCAGCCAAACTGAATGACAAGGAAACGGTGAAAAAGCTACGTCATGCCCAATCAGATCAGGAACTATTTGAGGCCATAGTGTGAAACTCATTATTATCAGCGGGCGCTCCGGCTCGGGTAAGTCTATTGTCTTAAGGGCATTGGAAGATCTGGGTTATTACTGTGTGGACAATATTCCGGTTAATTTGCTACCGACTCTGACCCACACGGTTGTCGATGAGTATGATCAGGTTGCCGTCAGCATTGATGTGCGTAACCTACCCAAAGACCCTGAAGAGTTGGTAGAAATTCTTGACTACCTGCCCTCTAACTGGGAACTGACCATACTTTATCTGGATGCCAGTGACGACGTGCTAATCAAACGTTTCAGCGAAACCCGTCGTCTGCACCCGTTATCCAAACACAGTAAGTCGCTGACCGACGCTATTCAGTCAGAAGCCTTATTGCTTGCCCCGATTATCGAGCGGGCCGACTTATACATCGACACCGGTGAGTTATCGGTGCATCAGTTGGCCGAACTGGTGCGTGAACGCATCCTGGGAAAAAAGAGCTCACGCCTGGTATTGGTTTTCGAATCATTTGGTTTTAAACATGGCATTCCCAAGGATGCCGACTACGTATTCGATGCGCGATTTTTGCCTAACCCGCACTGGGAGCCTGAGCTGAAGAGCCTGACCGGTCTGGATCCGCAAGTGGAAGCATTTTTAGGCTCCCAGGCCATTGTTACCAAGTTTATCTGGCAAATACAGAACCTGATATCAACCTGGTTACCTCATCTGGAGCGCAATAACCGCAGCTATGTCACCATAGCCATTGGTTGTACTGGTGGTCAGCATCGCTCCGTTTACGTGGCAGAAAGCCTGGCGCGCACATTCAAGGCGGTACATCCGGATGTACAAATAAGGCACAGGGAGTTGTCACGAAAATGAGACTGGAAAAGGTCCTGTTAATCCAGAACAAATTGGGATTACATGCCAGAGCAGCCACCCAATTAGCGAAACTGGCCAATCAATTCGATGCCCAGGTAACGCTGGTACAGGGCGACAAGTCAGCTTCAGCCACCAGTGTATTAGGTTTGATGATGCTGGAAAGCAGCATGGGCAAGGAAGTACTGGTGATCAGCGAAGGGCAGGATGCCAAAGCCGCACTGCTGGCAGTGGAACAATTAATTCAACAGAAATTTAATGAGGCAGAGTAAATTTCAGTAACCTCTGGTATTTAATACTGTACTAAGCAAATCACCTTCGCAGTTTGTCATTAGCCTATCTAGACGGTCTTACTGGAGTAGCGCACCGCCTGATTAATTTGCCCCATCTCTGCTTCAGTTAAATTTCGCCACTGGCCAGGCTTAAGATTGCCCAGTTGCACCTGCATAATACGCTCACGTTTGAGACGCACCACCTGATAACCAAGAAACTCACACATGCGGCGAATTTGTCTGTTCAGTCCTTGTGTCAGAATAATCCGAAAAGAAAAGCGCCCGGTTGCTTTTACCTGACAAGGTTTGGTTATGGTGCCCAGAATAGGTACCCCCTGGCTCATCTGACGCACAAAACGTTCACTCACCGGCTGATTGACAGTCACCAGATATTCTTTTTCATGCTCATTACCGGCGCGCAGGATCTTGTTAACGATATCCCCGTCTGTGGTCAGAAAGATCAGTCCCTCTGAATCTTTATCCAGCCGCCCGATAGGAAAAATACGCTGGCGATGGCCGATGGCATCAACAATATTGCCCTGCACATCGCGCTCTGTGGTACAGATAATGCCAACCGGCTTGTTATAGGCAATATAGACACGATCAGATTTGTCTTCGGCACTGGCACCAACCGGCTTGCCATCCACACTGACCTGATCGCCGGGCATCACCTTAGTACCAAGCTCTGGCACTTTGCCGTTAATGCTAACCCGTTTTTGTTCAATCAGCTTGTCTGCTTCGCGACGGGAACAGTAGCCTGAATCGCTGATAAATTTATTAAGCCTGATGGCGCCGTTTTCGCTCATATATCCTCCAGCGCCTTTGCGCCGGGGAATTTTAATCCATGCAGCGGTGCAGATCACGGTAAAACTGGTTTATGCCGATGCCTTTGCGTATTTCTCAGCAAAGGCAGACTGGTTGCGCCTTAACGTTGGGATGGACGGATAGCTTTGAGTGACTGACTGAAGGTCTGCATATCTTCAGGGCTGTAACGGCTGTGTACGGCTTTGTTTGAGGCCGGTTGATGCAACAGGCTGACTCCGGGTCGGTATGCTTGCTTTGGCCGAATGGGGCGCGCAGTAAAACCCCCGCCGCAATTAGGACAGACATTTTGCAGAATATGTTCCACACAGTGCTGACAGAAGGTGCACTCATAGCTGCATATCCAGGCCTGCTCTGAATCGGGCGGCAGCGGGCAATTGCAGCACTCACAGTTGGGTCGCAGCTCCAGCATCAGATACTGCCCTGTTTTTCCACCACCAGAATGCGCGCTGGTCCCACAGGAAAGGCGCAATGGGCGGTGCCGACACCAGCATAGAAAATATCACCACAACCAAGCAGTGCCTTATGCTCCTTGCCTTTATCCCGATAACGCATCTCCACTTCGCCATCCAGCACCACAAAGACCTCATCGCCATCATTGACATGCCAGTGATAGGGTTGATCCGTCCAGTGCAATCGGGTGCTTATCCCCTGCATACAGGCAATGTCTTTGGCCCCCCATGGGCGCTCGGCGGTAAACTCTCTAGCCCGAATCACTTGCATCTTCTACTCCTCGGTACAGGAAGGTGGTGTTAATTCCTGAGTCAGAGCCGTTACTTTAAAAGGCTGCTCAGGGTCTTCTGTGACTTTCACCGTCAACGCGTCGATAAGGTTGTAATCCCCGGCACCGTTTAATCGCCACAAATTCACAGTATCAGGGCCTCCAAAGTGTTTATCCAAACACATGGGCTCCGTATCACCATGTGCGAACAACACTGGTTTACCAAAGGCTTTTGCCACGTCGCGTAATTGACGGCGATATTGCAGGTAAGGATCACATTGATGGGTGCTGTCAGCGCGACAAACAGGCTTGCCTTCCCCCACAGTGATATCGGCATGGGTGGCAATCACCATGGCTTTGGCTTGCTTGAGCTTGGCAAAAGCCAGGGCCTGCTCAAGCCAGATTTGATTTGCCTGGTCACGCATTTCTACCTGCTGTAGCGCAAAGTCAGCATCATCCAGATATATCTGTGCGCGGCCATTGACCGTTCCCAATATATGCAGGGTAACAAAAACCGTCTCTTCCACCAGCCAGCGGGCATTCTCAGGGTATTCCTCCTGCCGGCTTAATTGCCATTCGGCCAGCCCTGACGGGGCGGGATGGTAAAAAATCTCGCGTAACTGGTTCAGCACCTGGTACTCGCTGACGGGATGGGGATTACTGGGCCTGTCGCAATCGGTCCAATCATTATCCCCTGGCGTCACAAAAACCCGGTCCGGCTTTAAGGCATATAAATCATCGCGAATCGCCGTCAATCCTGCCTGGCTACAAGGTGCCTTACTCCCCTGCATATCCCCGCCGTGAATAACAAAAGCAGCATCCGAGGCCATAATGGCCGGCCGGATCAGCTTCTTATACACATATTCCTGTGTGTCTGTGTAAGGTAGGTCCTGCAGCAGAATAAAACTGGGTCCTGCCAGTGTATGCGCGCTGAACAAAGCGATTGCCAGAATCAGATTACGCAAGGTGTGTCTCCATCTAAAAAAGGTCGAGTCTCCAACGCTTATGTGACGGAGGCAAGACAATGTGGCACTGCTAAGCTCAGATGCCTGGATAAAAGGTTAAACAGCCAACTCAAGCAAAGGCAACATTCGCCCTGCGATACTGGCCGAGGGTAACTCGCCTATCCGTTTAGCCCCCATCGCCAGATAGAACATTTCGGCGTGCGGATCACTCTGAATGATTAAGCTGGTTATATTGTGTTCCGCCATGTGTTGTTTCACCCAGTCCATCAGCGCCCGCCCTACCCCCTGCCCTATTGCTTGCGGCTCGACAAATAAGGCGTCCAATTGCCATTGCCCGGCATGGGTTTTATCAATCAGGGCATAGCCCAGCACAATATCTTTGCCTTCAGCAACCTGGCAGGCCCACTGCTCACTCAGTAATTGCTGGCAGGATAGCGTTAATTCATCGGCCACAG
This sequence comes from Bowmanella denitrificans, assembly GCF_039522935.1. NCBI lineage: Bacteria > Pseudomonadati > Pseudomonadota > Gammaproteobacteria > Alteromonadales > Alteromonadaceae > Bowmanella > Bowmanella denitrificans. The sequence continues at coordinate 86,378 of NZ_BAAAEI010000008.1, forward strand.
CGGCCATAAAATCTGCAGAATAGGCCCAATAGGCTTTAGAGCGCAGTGCTAAAACAGACAGCGACTGCGCCTCTTCGACTTTGGCGGCTCTGAGCACAAATGACATCAGGATACCACCTGCTGCAACAGCCAATACCAGGACGGCAGAGTGATAAAGCTAAGCACCAAACCCAACCCCACCAACGCGGCCACCAATCTGGGGGCTAATGCGGCGCCTATGGCCAGCGCGCCAGCCGATACCATAGGTGGCATTGCCGCCTGAAATACACCGACCTGCAACAACAGACCATCAGGCTGCAACGGCAAGAGCAGGATCAGGGCAATGGCGGGCATCAGCACTAATTTAACCATCAACGCAAATCCCAGCGGCAGGGCTTCTTTGCCATCCAGTTTGAGGCGAAACTGAAAGCCCACCGCCACCATGATCACAGGCACCAGAGTAGCAGCCAGACTATCCAGCAGGCGCTGCATAAATTCAGGATAAGGCCAGTCTTTGAGCAGCAACGCCAGCAATAAGGCAATAAAGGAGGGAAACAGTAGCACCCGTCTGGCCATCTGACCGGCAGAAGGCGCGCTGGCCTGCGGGTTGTACCAGGCACAGAGCAGGGTGGCATAAGTGGCCAGGGCCAGAAACGAACCAAGCTGATCGTAAATAATCGCATAGGGCATAGCCTGCTCGCCAAAAAAGGCCTCGACCATGGGAAAGCCCAGAAAGGACGTATTCCCCAGCGGCAATACCACCAATAGCGCAGCGATTAAATGCCGGTCCCATTTCATTATCTTACCCACCAACAACACCAGTGTGGCCACTATTAACAAAATGATCCAGGGCAGTACTGCCGGCATCCACAACTGGGCAGAAAACGTCATCAATGGGATTTTTTGCAACACCAGAGCAGGCAAGGCCACGTAAAGTACGTACTGGTTCAGCACCATACCTGTGTCGGCAGGAAACTGCGGCAGACGGCGAAGCTGACTGCCGATTAACAGGTAAATCAAGACCAGGGCAAAACTTTCCATGCAAAGCATATATATCAAGCCAACATGAGGCGACTCTAGCCCGCTTTTAGTGCTGAGGCCAACCGACTTTAGGCGAATAGCAAGAATGACCGCCAAAATGCCCTGTTTTTCAAAATAGTTAAATATTTGAAAATTAAGTATTAATTTGTAATCACGGGTTGTGCTTGGAAAGAACTGGCGATAATTTGGCGGCAATCACTCCCCCTTAGCACCATTACAGGAAGTAAGCTTATGAAAACAGCCAAGCTGATTGCCGGACTTTGTCTGTTGCTGGCAGATTTAAGCCAGGCCGCACCGTTGCCAGCTTACCAGTTAACGGATTTAGGCACCCTGGGTGGTGCAGAGTCTCAAGCCATGGGCCTGAACGATCTGGGCCAGGTGGTGGGTTGGTCAACCCGCAACAACCGGCCGGAATGTCTTGCCAGTGAGCAGAACGCGCCGTGTCGCTATGGTTTTGTCTGGCAGCAAGGTCAGATGCAAGACTTAGGGCATGCACATCCCGACGCTGAAAGGACCTATGTGGTAGAGATCAATGACGACGGCATTATGGTCGGCTATGAAACCGACTACTACCCACTAAGCGGTTCGATCACCCGCCCCATTAAAGGCGACAAACAAGGCCTGACTTTGCTGGCAGTAGCACATGAAAACGGTGGAGGTCAGGCGGAAGATATTAACCGCCAGGGCGAAATTGTGGGTTGGAGCTATGATGAGCAGGGCCAGCAGAATCTGACCGTCTGGCATGGCAAGGAAATGCAATTGCATGCAATGGACAAGGAATACTACCGCCGAGGTTTAGGCATAAACGACAGTGGCAATCTGGTGGGATATCAATACAGGCCCTACAGTTTTCGGCCAAATTCTGCGCTGCTCTATCAGCATCATGTCGTCAGCCAGTTATCGGACCAAAGTGAAGTATGGTCCGAAGCCAAAGATATTAACAACCTGGGTATGGTAGCGGGTGAGTTAGCCTCCGGGCCACATCGTCCGCCCCTGGCAGCTCTGTGGCTTCCTCTGCTGGGCGGTGAAATGCAGACCCTTGAGCTGGGTACCCTGAAAAATTACAGCGCCTCATCGCTACGCGGGATTAATGATCAAGGCGTGGCAGTCGGACAGGCCTGGGATGAAGACGGCCATGCCAGGGCGATTATCGTATTACAGGGTAAGCTGATTGACCTCAATACGCTGGTTAGTAGCCAATGGCCACTGATCAGTGCTGAAGATATCAACAATTATGGCCAGATTGCCGCCACCGCACTGGTCAACAACCAAATGCGTGCGGTATTGCTGACGCAATCACCAAATCAGGGTGACCCATTATGCAGGTCCAGTCGCAAAGCCTGTCGACATCGCATACCACAGTAATCATTATTCAGCTTGCGGCATTGCATCTGGATGCCGCTAGTTCGCCCCCTCAGCAGCCACCTCAGGCGTGGACGCTTCAGTCTGTGCAGAATTGTACCTGCGAATAAACGTGGCTTTGACACGTTTAGATACCAGGAAATAGCTAATCCAGATTAGGCTGGTGACCAGCATTGACAACCATTCAGTGATCTCTGCAGCCTCCACTGCGAAATCTGGCCCGCCAAGGACAGAGGTCAGGTAGAGATCTATCCCGATAATCAGCAACATAGCGACTTTATATATTACATAAACTTTGGGCAGAGTTTGCCTGCGTTTAAAAAACAACCATAAAACGGTTATTGTCCCGACCAGCAACATAACATTGGTAAACAACTCGACACATAGCAGTGTCATCATCGGAAAATCGTAGTGCTGAGATATGACTGCCCACTGTTTCGCTGACGCCAGGTACCAAAGATCCCGGCTTTGAATAACCAACGCAAGCGGGGTAATTAACAGACCCAACATCGGCAGAATCAGCCAACCACCAATGCCAGATGAGCAGAATACCTCGGGTTGGTATGGCTTCACGGGGGGATCATAACGGATAACTTTGATACTCAGCCACACACAAACCAGCAAACTAACGAGTAGTAATAATATTACCGGCCAGTTAATGTCTTTCATGGCAAATTGGTAGGTACCAAAGTTCAAAGCCGGGTCGACTTTCTGAATCAGATAAAAGCCCTCTTCCTGAGCGGCCCCAATATTCTTCGCGTAGTCCGAGTAATACTCGGGCTCTATCACCGACTTTTTCGAACCATATGAATACGTCAGTTCCAACGTTTCACCATCAAATTGCACCACCTTGCTGTAGTCAAAGGCCTGGTCTTTTATACTCACCTGCTCATCAGCGAAATTGGAGTCTGCCGGCATTTTGATTCGGGTTATATGCGTAAATTCAACCGGATGAGAGAAAGACATGGGATAGCGGCGGGCTTTTTTTTCAACTTTGTGCAAATGGTCATCCATCAGAAAAGGCTCAAAATTGACACTTACAAAGTCAGAACCGGCCTCGGCCTGCCATATGGGGGACACAACATAGTTTTCAGTAACGGTAATACGATTTAAGCCATCGTCATCATATACCGTCAGATCAGCGGAAACCTTGGCATTTTCAAAGTACTTTTGCGTGTACTCAAGATAGTTCTGCTGCATGGTTTTAAGATTAGACCCGGCCAGTTGCTCTCTGAACTGATCAGCATAAAAGCCGTCATAACTGGTGGTCACTTCATAAGTGGCCTCATCATGAGATGTGCGCAAGTCAACATATTCAACGACTTTCTTACGATGCACCTGCAGGATATCTGCCGACATGTTTTGTAAATTCGCCGTGTCTTTTGCAATAACCAAGGCATAGTCAAAGTCAGCCTGATACAAATGAGCCAGATTGCCACTTTGGTAAGTTCGAGTGGCATCTAACCAGTAGGTTTGGTTATGCAGCTTTGCTCTTACAATGGCATGATTGAATCTCAATGGCGTTGGCAGGCTGTCAGGCAGGGCCAGACCACTCTGGGTATTCACCAGGGCGACGTTTGCTTCAATACCTAAACCATTGAGAATACTCACCAGCAGTAAGGCTTTGTCCTTGCAATCACCATATCGTTGCAACAGCACCTGTGCCGGACTATGAGGTTGATGGGAGTGAATACCCATCTCGATTCCCAAATAGCGAATGCTCTCCTGAGAAAATCTCAGCGCAGACAACAACTGCTCTTCAACCGAGTGGTGTGTGCTGCGAATCTCATCAATCACCGTCGCCATTTCTTGTGGTCTGGATTGAAACAAAGGTATCGCCCACGCCACCACATCCTGCCAACTGGCATAGTCACTCACCTGGACAAACGGAAAAGGGTCATACCAGCCAGGGATGTTGTCTTCCCATTCTATTTCTTCCAGCATGGCTTGTTGCCAATGATAAACGCTGGTGCCGTTGTGCGTCTCAATGTTGGGTTCGATATCAGTGAGGTGATTCTGAATATATAAAGGCTTGTTTTCTTGCCACACCAATCTGTAATTGACTAACGCCGCAGGTACCCGCCAGCCCAGCGCAAGCTGATTGGAAAAATGTCCGGCATACACCGGGTTAACACCGACCACGCTGTAACTGTAGTGAACCACGTCGCCAACCCGAATATCATCCAGTACCAAGCTTAAGGTCTTGCGCCCATTGTAAATTTGATACTCTCGTTGCGTTTCTAATTGCAACAGGCTAATTCTGGCGCGAGGCAGACGAGGTTCAGATACGCCGCTGCGAATCACCTCGACATCATGCAAAATAACCTGCTCATAGCTGGGGTCAAAATCGATTTCGATATTGGAAATATATCCCAGTCCCTCGGCATTCAGGGCCTGCTCGGCGAAGTGTTCAAAACGACTCTGTTGTGTCTCTTGAATTTTCCATTGTCTGTCTACCAGCAAATGAGCTATACCATTGAAATTATTCATTATTTCAACAGACCCTAAGGCAGGAATGGAAGCTGGAACCACCCAGTCAGGCTGCGCAGCAATCCGGTATTCATCGTTCGGTGATGCATAGGATGAGAACGCCCAACACACCAATAGCAAAATGAGCAGAGAGGTTCTAAAGCGAGTAGCGTTCACAAGCGCGTCCTTGCATTAAATGTTAATAGCAGATTTGATGATCATTTTATCTTACCAACAGTTTGTCCGGTAAGAACACTTAACTTCATCTTGCGATAAGATTCCTGCTGACCTGCTGTTCGTCTTCCACTAAACTAACAACAGAAAATCAATAAGTTGCACAAGGGCCCGAGCTAAGTTGGAACCGGCATTCGAATCACAATCCTCATACCAGCAGCTACAGGCTATTAATGACGCCCTGTCCAGCGGCATGTATGTGCACGTGCGCAAGATGCTCCATCATATGCCGGCGCCGGATGTGGCTTTTATGCTGGAGTCCACGCCAGCCAAGAGCCGCGCCGTGCTCTGGCAACTTATAGACCCTGAATTCCACGGTGATGTGCTGGAAGAGCTGTCCGAAGATGTGCGCAACGGCATCATCCGCCAGATGGTACCGGAAAAACTCGCCGACGCCCTGGAAGATATGGACACCGATGATTTGGCCGAGCTTTTGCGCGGTCTGCCGGATACCATCTTCCAGCAGGTACTGCACTCCATGGATGAACAGGACAGGGTCAGGGCCGAGCAGGCGCTTTCCTTCGGTGAGGGTACCGCCGGTTTTATTATGAATACCGACACCATCACCCTGCGCCCGGAAGTGACCGTCGATGTGATCCTGCGCTATCTGCGTTTAAAAGGGGAAGTGCCGGAAGACACCGACGCCTTCTATGTGGTGAACCGTCACGACAAGCTTATTGGGATTGTGCCGGTGATCCGCCTGCTGACCGCCACCTCAGATATGACGGTGGAGGAATTGATGGATGAAGACGCCGAAACCATCCCCGTAGACATGCCCGAAGGTGAAGTAGCTAAACTGTTCGAGCGCTACAACTGGATTTCTGCTCCTGTGGTGGATGGCGAAGACAGGCTACTGGGCAGAATCACCATCGACGATGTGGTGGATATCATCCGTGAAGAAGCCGAACACAGCATGATGAGCATGGCCGGTTTGGATGACGAGGAAGATACCTTCGCACCGGTAATGAAAAGTACCGGCCGACGCTCTATCTGGCTGGGGGTTAATCTGGTCACGGCATTACTGGCGGCAATGGTCAGCGATTTATTCGAAGCCACCCTGAGTCAACTGGCCGTGCTGGCTATTCTCAATACCATTGTGCCCAGTATGGGTGGCGTGGCCGGTAACCAGACATTAACGCTGGTTATTCGGGGCATGGCGCTGGGCCATGTCAGTCCCAGTAACAGCCGCTGGCTGGTGAGTAAGGAACTGGCCATTGGTGCACTGAACGGCATTATCTGGGCTGTACTGATTGCCGGTGTAGTGGCCATCTGGAAACAGGATCTGACCCTGGGTGGCATTATCGCCTTTGCCATGATGATCAATATGCTGGCGGCAGGACTTGCTGGCGCAACGCTGCCACTATTGATGAAACGCCTGAAAATCGATCCGGCGCTGGCCGGTTCGGTTATTCTCACCACCATCACGGACGTGGTTGGTATTTTTGCCTTTTTAGGCACCGCCACGTTGTTGATGATGCCCTGATGCTGTAACGGAAGCATCTGAAAAGCCATAATTTTTTTGCGGTTAAAGGCTTTTTGTCGTTATCTTGGTCTATCCTAAGGAGGCTGAACTTCCTTACCAATAACAGTGAGATAGACGCATGGCAAAAGATCTGATGATAAAGACCAAGGCCAGTTATCTGGGGGCCGGCTTACTGGGTGCCGCCTTAGTAGTAATCTACCTGGTAATGCAATGGCTGGCGCTGCCCATTATTCAACAGGAAGTTGAACAAGAAGCCCTGGTCAGGGTGTCAGACAGCGCGGCGCAGCTGCGAAATGAACTGAATCAGGGTGCTATTCTCACCCAGAATATGGCCGCTTTGGCGCAACATCTGCCGCTGGATGACGCTCAGTTCAACAGCCTGATGCCGGTTCTGATCAACCAATTCGGCAACACTAATATTGCCGGCGGCGGTATCTGGCCAGAACCCAATGCCTTTAATGCCGGTCAGTCCCGATACTCCTTTTTCTGGGCCCGCGACAATAATGGCCGTCTGGTCAAATCCGATGATTACAACGACCCCAGTGGCAACGGCTACCACAATGAAAGCTGGTATCAGGCCGGAAAACAATTAAATTCCGGCCAGTGTGGCTGGTCTGAAGCCTATGAGGATGCGGCCAGCGGTGTGGCTATGGTAACCTGCACGGTTGCCATTAAACGCCAGGGCAAATTCTGGGGGGTAGCCACGGTCGATCTGGTGCTATCCGGTTTAGCTGACTTGTTCCGCACCCAAAACAAAGCATCCGGCGGCTATATATTCTTGCTGGGTGCCAATGATCAGATCATCAGTTTCCCGGATATTCGCGACCAGCGCCTGGATATGCAAAATCTTCAACAGGTTGCCGGTCAGGACAAAAGTTTGCGCCCATTGCTGGAGGCTATTAGTCAGGGGAAAAGCATCAGTTCTTTGCCTGAAGGCGTGGTTCAGGGCGACACCAGCCTGCTGGCCCTACAGTCATTGCCGCAGGAAGGCATGAAGATGGGCCTGGTATTACCCAGTCAGGTGGTACAGGAGCCGGTTAGTCACCTGAGTTTCAGCCTGTATGGCACCCTTTTGCCACTCATCGCCTTGTTTGTTGGTTTACTGATTTTCTATGCTAACAAGGTGCTGGGGTGGGTTAATGAAACCACCGAACAGATACAACGGCTGATACGGGGCGGTGCGTCGGCCACTCTGAGTATTGATAAGCTGGACGAAATAGGCCTGTTGAAACAGGCGGTGAATAATTATGGCGAGCACCTTAATGGTTTGCTGCGCCAAATCGCCGCTGAGGCGGCAGAATCCAAGCAACGAGCCGAAGAACTAAGCAGCATGGCTCACGATCTCAAAGACCGTGCAGAACATCAACTTAGTGAAAACAATATGCTGGCCGCCGCCATTAATCAGATGGCCAGTAGTGCAGCAGAAGTGGCCAATAATACCCGTACCACCTCCGACACGGTGGATGACTCACAAGGCTTGGTAAAACGGCGTTTGCAGGATGTGGTGGCCAACAACCAGGCCAATCAGGAACTGGCCGGTGTGTTACAGCAAACCGCTGACATCATTAACCGCCTGTCCGGTGATGCCCAGCAAATGGGCGCGGTGCTGGATGTAATCAAAGGCATATCAGAGCAAACCAACCTGCTGGCGTTAAATGCTGCCATTGAAGCGGCCAGGGCCGGGGAACAAGGGCGCGGTTTTGCTGTGGTAGCCGACGAGGTACGTACCCTGGCAGGACGCTCGCAATCCTCTGCCAATGAAATAGAGAATATGATTGCCCAGCTACAAAGTTCAGCCAAGCAAGGCGTGGATATTATTCTCAGCTCACAATCCCTGTCGGAACAAACTGTTGAGCGTTCCAATAAGGTGATCGCCGGCTTTAATGAGATTGTCGAAGCGTTTGGTGGCATCAGCGACAGCACCTCGCAGATCGCTACCGCCGCCAGCGAGCAGGCCAAAGTGGCGAATGAAATTCACCGCCTGGCCGAGGGCATTCGCGAGAGTAATGAGATGAACTCCCGCGATGCCACGGCGCTAAGCGAGTTGAGTCGCTCGTCGACCGCCTTGTCTACCCGCCTGTATGAGCTGAGCCATCCCTGATGGGGGCCGCAGGGCCCTGCTGCAGAGTACCCTGGCGGAAATAGAACAGAGTTATTAAGATGGCAGCGATGGGGATAAGCGACAAATAAAATGCCGTTTGTCCACTAAAGCTGCCAAACACCAGTCCGGTAATCATTGAACCTGTGGTGCCGCCCAGCGCCGAGAAAATCACTATCAACCCAGTCATCGCGGCATGTTGGGTTTTGGGCAGAGACGACAACATAATAGAATTGATAGCCGGGTAGATGGGTGCCATAAACAAGCCAATCAATGGAAAAACAAAGGCCGCCAGCGGCGCATTACCCCAACTCATCTGTGCCTGCGGCATGGCCAGATTGGCCAGAGGCATGGAAACCAGCACTAATGCCGCCATCGCCAGCAGACAAATATTCAGCAGCACATACCAGCTGATTCGGGTCATCAATACCCCGGCGCCCAGTCTGCCAATGGCCAAACAGGCGGCAAAAATACTGGTCGCCTGCACGCTCATATCGGCGGGTAAGTGCAGAACCTGGTTATTAAAGGTGGGAAGCCAGGTGCCCAGCCCCTGCTCAATCAATACATATAGAAAAGCAGATAGTACAAATACCAACACCAGAGGTTTAAGGGCTAATTTCAGCATGGCCAGAAAATCCTCCATGGGCCGGCTGCTCTGCTGAGGGACAGGGTTGGCAAATGGTGTGCGCCACAGCAACAAGAAATTCAGCCCGCCCAACAAGGCCAGACACCAATAAACGTTCAGCCAGTTGCTTGAAGCAGGATCATCACCATCGATAAAAGCACCAAACAACCAATAACCAGACAACACCCCCACCATAAAAATCCCTTCAATGGTGTTCATAATGGATGCGTGCTGCTGCTTATCGTCACTGATAAGCCCCACGGTGGAATACAACGACACTTTGACCAACCCAAAGGCACTGCCGACACAGAAAAACAGCACTTTGGTCATCCAGAATACCGGCAGCAGAGGCATTAACAGGCTAACCCCGGTGACCAGCAGGGTGCCCAGCATCATGGCGTTGCGATAGCCAAACCTGGGCAGGTAAGCCGCCAGCATAAAAGACACCAGTGCAATTGGCAGATCCTTAAAGCCTTCCAGCACACTGGCAGCCTCTTTACTGACCCCATAACCGTTGATCACCTGCAATATCACAGTGCCCACACTGTTGAGCAAAATAGCAAACAGAAAGTAGGTCAGCATGAGGGAATATTTTACTCTGACACTGTTGCTAATCATCTGTATCTCCGTGCTGATAAATACAGGCAGTATTGCCCCGACCTATTTGAGTTTACCTAAATTTAACACAATTGCAATCGATTGCAAAAACAGCTAACCTTGTCACTATTGCTCTTCATTCCAAGGTTTATCGCTGCTATGAACGTTTCACCCAAACACCTGCTTTTCACCCCTCAGCCCTGGCAACTTGAAATTGACCGGTTGATACCTGAACAAGCAATGTTGGAAGAAACCTTGTTTGCATTGGCCAATGGTTATCTGGGTACCAGGGGTACCATGGAAGAAGGCTCACAACCAGGCCAGCAAAGCTGCGAAGGCACCTATTTAAACGGCGTCTACCATAGCGAGAAAATCACCTATGGTGAGGTGGCCTATGGCTATGCCAGCCACAACCAGAAAATGCAGCTGGTCCCCAATGGCAAGATAATGCAGTTAAGGTTGGACAATCAGCTGGTCAATCTGTCTGATGCCTCAGCAGGTAAACGCTGGCTGGATTTTCGCTCTGCCAGTTTACACCGGCAAATGCATTGGCAAAGTCCGACAGGCAAACAAATTCTGCTGACCACCAGCCGTTTCGCGTCACTCAGCCAGCCGAATTTGATCTGTCAGCGCATGGAAATTGTGGCGCAGAATTTCAGTGGTGACATTGATCTCAGCACCCTGCTGGATGCCGCTTATCAGTTCAGCCCCAATAAAGATGATCCCAGAGTAGGTGTGCTCAGTCTGGATGACAGTCTGATGCTACACCAGCAACAGAGCACCGATGAACAAGCCTGGATGCTGCATCAGGTAAAAGACGGCCCGTTCCGCATTGCTTCGGCCACTGCTGTCAGTGCATCACAGCCAGCGGACAATATTTCGCACATCAACAGCGATAAACAAGTTGGCCAGCAGTGGCGGTTTAGACTGGTGCAAGGGGTTAAGCTGATCGTGGATAAATTTATCAGCTATCAACATGACCAACAAATGGAGTTCGGCGAGCTACTCCTATCTTGCCAGGATAAGTTGCAACAGGCCAAAACCATGGGCTGGGACCAGATGCTGGCAGAGCATAAGCATCAGGTGGCCGAGTTCTGGCAAAATAGCGATGTGCAGATCAATGGTGACCCGGCACTGCAGCAAGGCATGCGTTTTAATCTACTGCATTTATTTATGTCCATTGGCAAGAACGGCCACTGCAATATGGGGGCAAAAGGGCTGACCGGACACGGTTATGATGGTCATTATTTCTGGGACACCGAAATTTATATTCTGTCGGTGATGACCGCCACTAACCCGGAGCTAACCAAACAGTGCCTGACATTCCGCTATCGCACTTTGGATGGAGCCCGTCAGCGTGCCCGGCAAATGTCCCATTCCCGTGGTGCACTTTATCCCTGGCGCACCATTGGCGGCGACGAATGTTCGGCCTTTTTCCCGGCAGGCACCGCGCAGTATCACATTAACGCCGCCATTGCCCATGCCATTCGCAGCTATTTTACCGCCACAGCAGACTGGACCTTTATGCAGGACATGGGCGCTGAGATGTTGTTTGAAACCGCCAGGTTGTGGCTCAGTCTGGGGCATTTTAACCCGCAAAAACAAGATCGCTTCTGTATCGACGGAGTAACCGGGCCGGATGAATACACAGCCATTGTCAGCAACAACTTCTACACCAATGCCATGGCCCAGGCGCATCTGCGCTTTGCGGTACAAATTGCCGCTAAACTCCAGGACAAAAATCGTCCTGCTTACCAATTGTTATGCAAAAGTATTGGTTTGAATGACGCAGAGATCTCAAGCTGGGCAAAAGCGGCAGACAAGATGTATCTGCCTTATGATGCAAAGCTCGGCATCCATGCCCAGGATGACAGCTTTCTGGATAAAAAGCCGTGGGACTTTGCCAACACTCCCGCAGACAAATACCCTTTGCTGCTGCATTACCATCCCCTGGTGATTTATCGCCACCAGGTGTTAAAACAAGCCGATGTGGTGCTGGCCATGTTTTTACTGGATGACGCCTTTGACCAGCAGCAAAAAGCCAGGAATCTGGCTTACTATGAGCCGCTCACTACCCATGATTCCACCCTGTCCAGTTGCATTCACAGCATTGAGTTTGCTGAAACTGGCCAGTATCAGCGCGCCTATGAGTTTTTTCATGACAGCGTGCGTATGGACATAGATAACCGCCATGGGAACACCGAGTATGGTATTCACACTGCTTGTATGGCGGGTTCCTGGATGAGCATTGTGCAGGGCTTTGCCGGGCTGAGGATACGCCCGGATGAGCTGGTCTTCACACCGCATTTACCTGCCCACTGGGACAGTTACAGCTTCAATCTGCAATATCAGGGGCGGCACTTACAGGTCTCTGTGGCCAAAGACGGCGTGCGTTATCTCCTCAAGCGAGGTGCAACGCTCAGCATCCGCCATCACCAGCAGGAACTCACCCTAAGCAGCAACCAAACGCTGCATATCGCAAAGGTGCAGTCATGAGTATCAAAGCCGTGATTTTTGACCTGGACGGGGTGTTAACCGATACCGCAGAGTACCATTTCCAGGCCTGGTCAGCCCTGGCACACAAGCTTGGTGTGCCCTTTGACCGGCAAGACAACGAACAACTCAAAGGCGTCGACCGTATGGGGTCATTGCAGTTTATTCTGGATAAAGGTGGCCTGCAGCTCCCCAGCGATGAAAAGGACATGCTGGCAAAAGCAAAGAACACACATTACCAGCAACTGATTGAAAATATCAGCGATGCCGATTTATTTGAAGGTGTTCACCCGCTGTTCAACCGCTTGAAACAGGCGGGAATCGCCATAGGCCTGGCGTCAGCCAGTAAGAATGCTGCCATGGTGCTGAATAAGCTGGGAATCAGCGCAGCATTTGACTACGTAGCCGATGCCGCCGCCATAAGGCAAGGCAAACCCCATCCGGAAATCTTTCTGACCGTGGCTAAGGCGCTTGGTATACCAGCGCAACATTGTGTCGGGGTGGAAGATTCGCTGGCTGGCCTGCAAAGCATTCTCGATGCCGGTATGTACGCTGTGGGCATAGGTGAAAAACAGCTGCTTACAGACGCCAATCTGGTCTATGCACAGATAGGCCAACTGGATCTCGATGAGGTGTTGATGCTTGGGCGTAAAGCTCCGACTACAGGCTAAGGATAATTGGTCAGGGTCAATTTCAGCACTATATCTGCACAAATATTGTTCTACCAGACTACATAACGTAGAATCCGCGGCCATTTGTTAACCGGGAATAACGCGTTGAAGTTGTGGTGGCTATTTCTGTTGGTGTCTTTTTCGGGCTGGGGGCAAAGCATTACCTGGTTGGCGGATGCCGCACCGGGTTTTGACAAGCAAGTGCGACTGGATGAGCAAACCCGCGATCTGATTTTACAGGACTTGCCGGATTTGCAAGTGCGCATCGAAGTCAGCAATCCACAACGGGCCATAAAGCTTCTGGCGCAACGCGATGATATTTGTGTGGGTGACAGAATTTACACGCCGGCCCGCCAGGAATTCAGCGTGGCAACCCAGCTTCCTCAGGCGGTGGTGCTGGGGCTGCGCTTATATGTGCGCGATACTGCCGCACGATTTCCCCAAATTCTGCACAAAGCCACAACCCAAGGGCTATCCATTGTTGATCTGCTGACTGAACAAGGAGCCGCTTTTAAACTGGGTATTGTGGAAGGTCGTTCCTATGGTGGAGCGGTAGACCAGGCACTGCGGCCGTTTCTGACATCTGATTTACTCTATCGGCGGGCGGGCACAGACATGGGCGCCGGTGTCATTGCCATGCTTAGGTCAGAGCGTATTGATGCTTTACTGGAATTCCCCAATATATATCAACTCTATGCCGGGCAATCAGGCCAGACAACAAGCCAAAGTTTCAGCCTGAAGGAAACGCCGGCTTATAATATTGGTTTTATCTTGTGCTCCAACAGTGAAACCGGGCGCTATGCTGCGGGCGTCCTGTCCAAGCGTATTGCCGTTTTGTCTCAGACTTCTGCGTATCTGCAAAGCCATCTGAATTGGTTTGATGTTTCCTTGCATGCAGAGCTTACCCGCTATTACGACAAAGTGTATGGCACAACCTTTTCAAGCCAGCCCTCTGTAAGCTATGCCCGATGAAAGAGAAAGATTCGCAACGGTAAGCATAACTCCAACTGGTTTTGCGCCAATACAGATCAAAGTGCTTTGCGGCTGGATTCACGCACCACAAGCTGCACATCCATGACTTGTGAACGCACGGTTTTACCGGCCAGTTTGTCTAACAATTTACGCACCAGCAATTTGCCCCCTTCCAGTGTCTGCTGCCGGATAGTGGTGAGTGAAGGATGGCAGAACATCGACAAGGCCACATCGTCAAACCCAACCATGGCGATATCTGCAGGGATGTGTCTGCCCGCTTCAATCAGCTTTTTCATTGCGCCCAGCGCAATCACATCGCTAACCGCAAAAATACCATCCACGTCCCCTGCGCCATTTTCCAACAGGCGGGTTGCACTGCGATAACCCGCTTCGCTGGTAAAATCGGTTTCCAGTCTGAGCGATTCATCCACCTGGATACCGGCTTGCTGCAGGGCCAGACAATAGCCCTGCCAGCGCTGCTCCATTTCGCTGTGACTGGTGTCGCCCAGAAAGGCAATACGCTGGCAGCCCTGGTTAAGTAAATGGTTAACGGCCAGAAAGGCGCCCATCTTATTGTCGCTACCAACGGTACAATACTGACTGTCCGGTAACATTGCCCCCCACACCACAAAAGGACAATCCTGTTCGGCCAAACGATCAATGCGCGCATCATGCTCCCCCTGCCCGATGACAATCAGGCCGTCGGCACGTTTGGAATCGAAGTAGTAGTCGCGCCAATCGTCTGAGGCGGTGCGGGTATTAGACAGCAACATGTCGTAACCATGACGAGTCAGTTCATCGGCAATGGCACCCAGCATATCCAACAGCCAGGGATCAGAAATACCCTGTTCGGTGCGCTCTTTGAACAACACCACCACGGCAATCACCATGGTTTTCTGGGTACGCAATGCCCGGGCTTTAGCATTGATCTTAAAATTATGTTCACGGGCCACTTGCTGAATCTTATGCCGGGTTTTTTCGGCAATCAGCGGGTTGTCATTCAGCGCGCGGGAAACGGTGGACTCGGAAACGCCAAGGAGTTTGGCAATATCGGCAATGCTTTTGGCGCGCGTCATGGATCAGCTTATTCAGATGGGTGTTGGGGCAAGGTTATCAAATTGCCCCACCGGTGGAAAAGCGAAAGGTGGCTGCGAGCTGCCACCTTTTGTTATTTCTATCAACGACTTCAGAAGTTGTAGCCGATGCTCAGGTTCATTGACCTTGGCATAATGTAACGGCCATTAGGTGCCGTGGGGTTGCGGGGATCCCCCTCGGTCAGCCCGTCTTTATCGGTCAGGTTGTCCACCGACAGGCGCACATTCAATTGGTCTGTCACCTCCCAGTATGCGCCCAGATCAATCTTGGTATAACCGTCAAGCTCGCCCAGATTCTCGTTACTGATCCAGCGGTCATCTACTGACGTCAGAGTACCATACAGCGTCACAAAATTGCCGCCAGCCAGTTCAACATCATAGCTTGGGGTCAGACGCAACTGCCAGCCAGGCTGACGCTGCGACTCGTTACCCACCAAATCCATATCAGCGCTTTTGGTAATTTCCGTGCTTTGAATCGTAGCGTTTAGATTCAGGTTCAGGCCAAAATCAAAGGTGTAATTACCGTCCAGCTCAATACCTTTTGCTTCGTTTACCGACAAGGTGGCCGGTTCACCCGGACGGGTTACCGTGCTGCTTTCCACTTCGTTAAAGAAAGCCGTGGCATACAGGCTGTAATTATCAGCGGCCAGCTTATAACCCAGCTCATACTGGGTGACATCGAAAATCAGGTCATTACCGATTTCATACTGTCCATAGTTATCACGAAAATCATCGAAATAAGGCATTTTACTGCCGTCATTGACCCGGGCAAAAATGCCGGAATTGTCAGTGAGCATGTAATTGGCCCCAGCCGTCCAGGACGTGGTGTCCTCATCGTATTGCACTGGCTTGTTGATAGTGCCGTCCAGATCTTCATCCACCGAATAGTCAATCTTGTGATTTTCACGGCGAATACCCAAATCCAGGGTCAGATCATCAGTGGCCTTATATTCAAAGGCGGTATAAAACGCCCGGGTGGAGCCGTCACCCGTGGCATTAATATCGTAATTCCAAGTGCAGCTGTCATCATTATCGTTACAATCTATGCCGGTCAGATTCTCGCCGCCCGGCGCCACCACATGATATGACTGATTACCAATTGACCACCAGTCTTTGGCTTCAAAGTTGGAGGTATACAGGCCGAATGTCACCTTCAGGGCGTCGATTTGTTTGGTCAGCGACAAGTCGTTGGTAAAAGACTCAATCTCTTTCAACACCACCCAACGGCCAATCTGTTGCACCAAGGTGTTGCCTGCATAGGTTTTGCCTGTCACCGCACCGGTAGCACTTTCACCGTTATCCGCTACCGCAGCCAAAGTAGTGGGTGCACCTTCCGGTACTAAACCATAAGTATTCGCATCGCCCTTGGTAAAATTAAAGCGGTCCGAGAACTGCCAGCCGTCAGCAAATTCCAGTTGGATTTTACCACCGGACACCGAACCGTCCCAGCCGCGACCATTACCAAAGTCAAAGGCCTGGGTGCTACTGCCATTCGGGCCATATTGAATGCTGGCCTGCCGGTTAAGGGTACCGATTTGGGTATATTGGTTGTCTACCCCATCCACCAGCGGGGTAGGCAAATACCAGACACCATGGTCATCTGTGACCCGGGTGTAGAAGTTCATTTTGCCGTTATCCAGTTCTTTGGTGATATTGATAGTGAACTGATGACCCTTCTCGGAATTGAATCCGGCATCGCGAATGCCCGGCGAGCTGGAAACATAACCGCCCACCATATAGTAAAGACCGTCCGAGATGGCGCCGCTGACCATGGCATCCACGCGTTGCAGGTCATAATCTGAGGTGCTGTATTTAAATACCCCTTCGGTAATATCCGAACCTTCTTTCAGCAGGAAGTTGGTGGTCAGGCCGGGCTGGCCGTTTGAGATCACCGGGTTAGTACCACCACGCAGGCCTTCCATATAAGCCACAGTTTCATCCATACGAAACAGCGTGGAGTTTTCCAGGAATGACAGAGTTGGCGGCTGATACAAGGGCGCCCCTTCCATTTGCACGGTCAGAAACGGGGCATCTCCGGTACCAGGGAAACCGCGCACAAACACATTGGCCCCGGATACCCCGCCGGAACTCTCAGACCAGACGCCGGGCACAGCCTTAAATAAGTCTGCGGTACTCTTAGGGGCCAGCTTCTTAATGGCTTCGGCCGACAGGTTGGTTATGGCAAAGCCGGCATCTACTTTACGCACAGCGGTGCCGGTGGGTGTACCTGTTACCACGATTTGCTCAAAATCCTTGGCCTGTTCTTTATTATCAGGTGTTTCTTGCCCCCAGGCATGACCGCTCAGGGCGGTGGAAACGGCCAAAGCCAGGATGAGTTTATTGCTTTTCATTGCTGGTCCCCAGTTATCTTTTTGACTTAGTTAGCTTTTATCTGGTCTGACAGGGAGTTTGTAGCCACCTTGTCAGCCACTGTGTGAGCTGAGATAGCTTAAAAGTAGATCGAATTGCAATCGATTGCAATAATCAAGGCCGGATTTTGTGTAAAAAATGTTAATTTAAGGTTTCCACTACTGTTGCAGTTACAAATTAGTTACAAGACTTGGCAAGAGTATCGTCTAACAGGCCGTTTCAGCAGCAAGAATTGCTTCACCAGAATGGAAACGATTGCATTAAGTATTGGGAGCTTAGGAGTAAACAGAGTCAATGGCTGCAAAGTGTTGCTTTGGCAACCTTCGTGGTGCAAGAGTTTTCAACCACGAAGGCTAATCGGGATGTTGCTGGCTAGTCGTCAATGGTCTGATCAGACAACCAGTTATGCAGAGATTGCATATCCAGTTTCAGGGCTTCCTGCAGCTCTTCTACCCAGTCATACACATTCTGCCACCAGGCTGGGTGGTCGCCCTGCTGAATCTGATTGGCAATTTTCTGCACCCTGGAAAGCCCCACCGAGCCTGCCGCGCCTTTAATCTTATGGGCCTGGGCACAGACCTCGTCCTTGTCTTTGGCGCTTAGATTGGTAAGCAGAATCTCCATATACTGAGGAATACTCTGGTTAAACACATTAACGCTGGTGCTGAGCATTTCCGCGCCGATGGTGTCCACCAGCATCTGCAACATCTCCAGATCCAGCACGGATTCGCTCTTACTCTGGTTGTTTTCAGGTAAACGAGGCAGCTCAGAGGCATCACAGAACAGCTGATTAAAGACTTCAACCACCCTGCTCTTCTTGATTGGTTTGGAAATCACGTCATCCATACCCTGATCCAGATATTCCTGGCGGGTCTTAATCACATTGGCCGTCAGTGCCACGACCGGCGTGCCGGTAACCAGTTCTTCCTCGTGCATTTTGCCAACCACGTCAAAACCAGTCATATCAGGTAGTTGAATATCCAGCAAAATCAGGTCGTACTCATTGGCCCGCGCCATTTCCAGTGCCTGTCGGCCGGTCATGGCCACTTCCACGCTCTGACCGAGTTTTTCCAGCAGCGCTTTGGCCACCATCACGTTCAGTTCAATATCTTCCACCAGCAGGATTTTAAGACCCGTCACCCTGATTTCAGCCAACTGGGCCGGACGGGTGCTGATAGCCAGGGGTAACTCAACGGTAAAGCAAGTGCCCTTGCCGACTTCGCTGCTGACCCGGATATCGCCGTGCATCAGTTCAACCATCTTTTTACAGATAGCCAGGCCAATCCCGGTGCCGGTTGCGCTTTGGTGATCTGGATGTTTGACCTGATAATACATGGCGAAGATTTTATGCAGCTCTTCCTCCGGGATCCCCACCCCGGTATCTGCCACCTTGAACAGCACGTTACAGATACCGTTTTTAGGCGTTTCTGCCGACAGGGTAAAACTGACCGAGCCCTGCTGGGTAAACTTCACCGCATTAAACAGCAGATTCCATAGTACCTGGCGCAATCTGGTGCCGTCCGCTTCGACAAAATCCGGCAACGGCTCGAGCATCTGGGTCTGAAAATTCAGGTTCTTATCGGCCACCAGCAGTTGAATAATACTGGACAATTCACCGAAGAAATCTTTCAGGCTGACGGTTTTTAATGCCAGTTCCAGCTTGTCCCGGCCCAGCTTGTCCAGATCAATAATGTCGTTAAAGATATTGCCCAGAGTAATGGCACTGGCGTAGATGGTGCTGACCCAACTGTACTGCTCATCGGTTAGCTTTGTGTCACGCAGCATGCGGCTTAAGCCGACAATGCCGTTTAAAGGGGTACGCAGTTCGTGGCTGATCGTGGCAATAAAGGCGGTCTTATCCCGGCTGGCTTTTTCCAATGCCACCTGCGAATGTTTACGCTCGGTAATATCCCGGCCAAAGGCCAGCAGACCCAGGCGATTACCCTCTTTGTCAAAAAACGGCACCTTGCGCATTTCGTAGTATCGCTTGCTGCCATCAGCAAAGCGCAGCCACAGCTCTTCGGTGATGCCCATATTGTTCTCCAGCACTTCATGGTCACTTTCCACCACCTGCCGGGCCAGATCTTCGTCATACACTTCATGGGGAGTCAGGCCAATCAGCTGCGCTTCGGTCTTACCCGTCATTTGCTCTGCCACGGTATTACAACCAGCAAAGCGCCCTTCTTCATTGCGGTAGTAAATTAAATCCGGACTGGCATCAATAATAGAGCGCAACAAGGTAGATAAACGCAGAGCCTGTTGCTCTTTTTCTGACTTCTCATGAATCTCCTGCTCCAGCTCGGCGAAGACTTTCTCTCTGTCTTCCTGCGCCTTACGACGCTCTTCAATCTCAATATTGAGCTGGCGGATATTATTCTGCAGTTCACGGTTTAGCAGCACATCCTCTTCGCGCAGACTTTCTAACTGCGCCACCACATCTTTGAGGTTGTGGCGGCTGGTCTCCAGTTGCCTGACCAGTTCACTGAAAAAATACAGCACCCAGGGCGCACTCAGTAGTGTCAGCATAATGGCAGAGACAAAGTCTTCCAGATGCACTTCACCTGTCATATATAAACGGATAAAGTAAGAGCCAGCGATGGTAAACATCAAGGTCAGCAACACAAACAGGATACTGATTCGCAAGGTGCCAAAGCGCCCGACAAACTGGGCAAAACGAATAGCCCATGACTCATTTTGATTGGAAGCTGGCTGCATGAAGAGAATTTCCACTGACAATAGTTGTCGGCATCCTAGCAAGAGCATGGCGGATTCCCCAAGCTGAATTTGTACCCGTTATCTCGGTCCCAGTTAAATCACCAAGTGTTCCAGTCGGAATTTTTATTCACATTTAACGGATATAAATTCAACCAAAGTATTCTTGGCAAACCACCTTCTTCGCCATTTTCAGCCTGCCTGTGTCACTAGGATTTTTAGTTATATGCTAAAAACCAAAACATCAAATTGGTCAGATGGCGACCATTTTGAAACTTTTATCCTAACTTTAGACAAAAATAGCCATCACCATTCCAAGCTTATTGCTAAGGGGGAATTGATTTGTCGAAGCATTGTGGTATTTTCATTAGCCGCACTTTATGAGTGCATAAAGATTCGTTATTGGTGCAGACAGGCTTGAGGTCGGCCAATATACAAATAGGAATGCGGAACCGGCCATTGGGCCAAGAGGCGTCGATACTGGATACGTCCGGTGCGATAAGAATAGCGGCGGTAAGGAATAAACCGCTCTGTTCAGAAAGAAAGACTGGTAACCCCAAATAAAAATAGAACCTGTAATAGGTCATCCTAACGACACAGGCGCATGATAAAACGGACCAAAAAGAGTCCAGCACATGCCATCCCTGAATAAAAACATCACCCTGCCCAGTCGAACGGTTGAAGGAGTCATGAGTAATGAGACTATATAACCCGAACGATTCTCGGGATAACTGTGGTTTCGGCCTGATCGCCCATACACAAGGGCAGGCCAGCCACAGTCTGGTAAAGACCGCCATCCATGCGCTGGATCGTATGCAGCACAGGGGCGGCATCGCCGCAGACGGCAAAACAGGTGACGGCTGTGGTTTACTGCTGCAAAAACCCGATGCATTCTTCCGCGCTATTGGCGAGGAAAATGGCTGGAAGCTGGCCAAGAAATACGGCGTCGGCATGGTATTTCTCAGCCAGGATCCGGTACTGGCCCAGCAAGCTCGCGATATCCTTAATGAAGAGTTGCAAAAAGAAACTCTGGATGTACAGGGCTGGCGCGTGGTGCCAACCAATCCGGCGCTGTTGGGTGAACTGGCTTTAACCGGTCTGCCCCAGATTGAGCAGGTGTTTGTCAATGCCCCGCCAGGCTGGCGTAAGAAAGATGTGGAACGCCGTTTGTTTATGGCGCGTCGCCGTGCTGAAAAACGCATGAGCCATGATCCGGACTTTTACATTGCCTGTCTGTCGAATCTGGTCACCATCTATAAAGGCCTGGTGATGCCCAAAGATCTGCCTAATTTCTATCAGGATCTGGCAGACGAACGCATGCAATCGGCTATCTGTGTTTTCCACCAGCGTTTTTCTACTAATACGCTGCCCAGATGGCCGCTGGCCCAGCCATTCAGATTCCTGGCTCACAATGGCGAAATCAACACTATTCGTGGTAACCGCGAGTGGGCCGAAGCCCGTACCTATAAGTTCCGCACGCCGCTGTTGCCCGATTTACATGACGCGGCCCCTTTTGTGAACTTCGAGGGCTCTGATTCCTCGTCACTGGACAATATGCTGGAGTTGTTCCTGGCCGGTGGTATGGATTTATTCCGTGCCATGCGCTTACTGGTGCCACCTGCTTACCAGAATAACCACACCATGGATCCGGACCTGAAGGCGTTCTATGAATTTAACTCCATGCATATGGAGCCCTGGGACGGCCCGGCTGGCATCGTGATGACCAATGGTCGTCATGTAGCCTGTAACCTGGACAGGAACGGCCTGCGTCCGGCCCGCTATGTGATTACCAAAGATGGCCTGATTACCCTGGCCTCAGAAATTGGTATCTGGGATTACCAGCCAGAAGACGTATTGGAAAAAGGCCGGGTCGGTCCCGGCGAAATGCTGGCGGTGGACACATACACCGGCAAAGTACTGCGCTCCAGTGAAATAGATGAAGATCTGAAAAACCGCCATCCTTACCGGGAATGGCTGGACAAGCATATCAGTCGTTTGCTGCCCATTCAGAAATGCGATGCCAGTCTGATTGGTGTGCGGCTGTTTGATGACGACATGATGAATACCTACTACAAGCAGTTTAATTACAGCTACGAAGAGATTCAGCAGGTTATTAAGGTACTGGCCAAAGACGGCCAGGAAGCCGTAGGCTCAATGGGTGACGATACCCCCATGGCTGTGTTGTCTAGCAAGCATCGAACCTTGTACGACTACTTCCGCCAGCAGTTTGCCCAGGTCACCAACCCGCCAATCGACCCGCTGCGGGAAAACCATGTGATGTCGCTGGCCACCTGTATTGGCCGCGAACAGAATGTATTCAGCGAAACCTCGGGTTACGCCAATCGGGTGCTGTTTGAATCGCCGATTATGCTCTACACCGACCTGAAACAGTTGCGTGAATTTGACTCCGAGCATTATTACTCAGAAGTCATTGATCTGAACTATCAGCCGGAAGAAGGCCTGAAAGCCGCCATTAAGCGGGTTTGTGATGAGGCCGAATATCTGGTCAGACAAAAAAAGGCCGCCTTTGTGATCCTGTCGGACCGCAAAATCAAGGCTAACCGTCTGCCGATTCCGGCCCCTATGGCTGTCGGCGCTGTACAGCGTCGTCTGGTGGAAAAAGCCTTGCGCTGTGACGCCAATATCGTCATCGAAACCGCTTCAGCCCGCGATCCACACCACTTTGCCGTGCTGCTAGGCCTGGGTGCCACTGCGGTATACCCGTTCCTGGCCTACGAAGTGATTGAGCAAATGGCCGACAAGGGTGAACTGGATATTCCGGTAATGGACGCCGTGCTGAATTACCGTAAGGGCATTAATAAGGGCCTGTTTAAGATTATGTCGAAAATGGGCATCAGCACCGTGGCCAGCTATCGCTGCGCCAAGCTGTTTGAAGCCATAGGTATACACCAGGACGTGATGAAGCTGTGCTTCCAGGGTGTGCCCAGTCGTATCCAGGGTGCCAACTTCGATGATTTTGAGCAGGACATCCAAAACCTTAACCGCATTGCCTGGATTAAGCGCAAAACCATCAGCCATGGCGGCCTGCTTAAATATGTGCACGACGGTGAATACCACGCCTACAACCCCGACGTGGTCAGCACCTTGCAAAAAGCCGTAGTCAGTGGCAACTATGCCGACTACCAGGCCTTTGCCGAGTTAGTTAACCAGCGTCCTGCCGCCCATATCCGCGATCTGTTCAAGCTGAAATTCAGCGACCAGGCCATTGATATCAATGAAGTGGAAGCAGCAGAAACGCTGTACCCACGTTTCGATACGGCAGCCATGAGTATCGGTGCATTAAGCCCTGAGGCGCATGAGGCTTTGGCCATTGCCATGAACCGACTGGGCGGTCAATCTAACTCCGGCGAAGGCGGGGAAGATCCGGCCCGTTTCGGTACCGAGAAAAATTCCCGTATCAAACAGGTGGCCTCTGGTCGTTTTGGCGTTACCCCGCACTATCTGGTCAATGCCGACGTGCTGCAGATTAAAGTAGCACAGGGTGCCAAGCCCGGTGAAGGCGGACAGCTACCCGGCGATAAGGTCAACAAATACATTGCTGAGCTGCGCTATTC
Organism: Bowmanella denitrificans; assembly: GCF_039522935.1. Classification (NCBI taxonomy): domain Bacteria; kingdom Pseudomonadati; phylum Pseudomonadota; class Gammaproteobacteria; order Alteromonadales; family Alteromonadaceae; genus Bowmanella; species Bowmanella denitrificans. The sequence continues at coordinate 110,153 of NZ_BAAAEI010000008.1, forward strand.
GGTACCCGGTGTCACCCTGATTTCACCGCCGCCACACCATGATATTTATTCTATCGAGGATTTGGCGCAGTTGATTTTTGATCTTAAGCAGGTCAATCCCAACGCCCTGATCTCGGTCAAACTGGTATCTGAGCCAGGTGTCGGCACTGTTGCCACTGGTGTGGCCAAAGCCTATGCCGACCTGATTACCATCTCAGGTTATGACGGCGGTACAGGGGCCAGCCCGCTGACCTCGGTTAAATATGCCGGCAGCCCCTGGGAACTGGGGCTGGCAGAAAGCCAGCAAGCCCTGGTGGAAAACGGCCTGCGTCATAAAGTACGCGTACAGACCGACGGCGGTCTGAAAACCGGCCTGGATGTGATTAAAGCCGCCATCCTGGGGGCAGAAAGCTTTGGCTTTGGCACCGGCCCGATGGTGGCACTGGGTTGTAAATACCTGCGTATCTGCCATTTGAATAATTGCGCCACCGGGGTGGCCACGCAAGATAAGAACCTGCGGGACAACTATTTTATCGGTCTGCCCGAGATGGTCATGAACTACTTTAAGTTTATTGCCCAGGAAGTGCGTGAACTGATGGCTGCCCTTGGCGTACGTAAACTGGAAGAGCTGATTGGCCGTACCGAATTGCTGGAAGTGATTGACGGTATCAATGCCCGCCAGCAGCGTTTGGATCTATCGCCGATTCTGGCCAAACCCCAGGCCGGCGAACATACCAGACTATTCTGTTCTGAGGTGACCAACGCACCAATGGATAAGGGCGAGCTGAATCTGCGCATTCTCGGCGATGTTAAAACTGCCGTAGAGAACAAGTCAGGCGGTAACTGGCGCTACAGTATCCGTAATACCGACCGTTCGGTGGGCGCGCGCATCTCTGGCTTTATCGCCCAAAAACATGGCAACCAGGGGATGGCGGATTATCCGCTGCGTATCACCTTAACCGGCACAGCGGGTCAAAGCTTTGGCGTATGGAATGCAGGCGGTCTGGAGCTGCATTTGATTGGTGATGCCAACGACTATGTGGGTAAAGGCATGACCGGTGGCAAGATCACCATCCACCCACCGGTTGGTGTGCACTACGCGACCCGCGACAGCGCGATTATGGGTAATACCTGTTTGTACGGCGCAACGGGCGGCAAACTTTTTGCTGCTGGCCGAGCCGGTGAACGTTTCGCAGTTCGCAATTCGGGGGCCATTGCCGTAGTGGAAGGCACCGGTGATAACGCCTGTGAATATATGACCGGCGGCATCGTCGCCATTTTGGGGCAAACCGGGGTCAACTTCGGGGCCGGTATGACCGGTGGCTTTGCCTATGTACTGGATCAGGCCAATGACTTTGACCGTCGCGTTAACGGCGATTTGGTGGAAGTGATGGGGGTTGAAGATAAACCCATCCTGGTCGAGCACCTGCGTGGTCTTATCAACCAACATTACGAAGAAACCGGCAGCGAGCACTCACTTGAGATCCTCAGCCAGTTTAGCAAATACCTGAAGCAGTTCCGTCTGGTTAAGCCAAAGACCAGCGACGTTAAGAATCTGCTGGGACATATCAGCCGTTCCAGCGCCGAGTTGCGCGTGCAGGCCCAGTAAGGAGGAACAAGCAGTATGGCAAAGAACGTATATCAGTTTGTCGATGTTGAACGTATCGATCCTCCGAAAAAGCCCGCCGCTATTCGTCGCAGCGAGTTTGCCGAGATTTATCAACCTATGAGTGACAGTCAGGCTGCCGGTCAGGCCGATCGCTGTCTGGACTGCGGTAACCCCTACTGCGAATGGAAGTGCCCGGTGCACAACTATATTCCGCAGTGGTTAAAACTGGCCAATGAAGGGCGGATTCTGGAAGCCGCCGAGCTGTCACACAAAACCAACAGCCTGCCGGAAGTCTGTGGCCGGGTGTGCCCGCAAGACCGTTTATGTGAAGGGGCCTGCACCCTGAATGACGATTTTGGCGCGGTGACCATTGGCTCTATCGAGAAATTTATTACCGATACCGCCTTTAAAATGGGGTGGCGGCCGGACATGTCCGGGGTAGTCAAAACCGATAAACGGGTCGCCATTGTCGGGGCTGGCCCAGCAGGTCTGGCATGTGCCGATATTCTGGTTCGCAATGGCGTGACCCCGGTAGTATTCGACAAGTACCCCGAGATTGGCGGTCTGCTGACCTTTGGTATCCCGGCCTTCAAGCTGGAAAAAGAAGTGGTGCAACTGCGCCGCGAAATCTTTACCGAAATGGGCGTGGAGTTCGTACTAAATACCGAAATCGGCAAGGATATTCAGTTCCAGCAGTTACTGGATGAATACGATGCGGTATTTCTGGGGATGGGCACCTACAAATATATGCAGGGCGGTTTTGCTAACGAATCCGCGCCCGGCGTGTATGAAGCCCTGCCCTATCTGATTGCCAATACCAATAAGCTCATGGGCTTGGAACAATCGGCTTGTGACTATGTGGATATGCAAGGCAAGAAAGTGGTGGTGCTGGGCGGTGGTGATACCGCCATGGACTGTGTGCGCACGGCGGTGCGTCAGGGTGCTGAAAAGGTCATCTGTGCCTATCGTCGCGACGAGGAAAACATGCCTGGGTCGCGCCGTGAAGTACAAAACGCCCGTGAGGAAGGCGTGGATTTTCAGTTTAACCTGCAACCGCTGGATATCGCCGTTGATGAAGCCGGTCACGCCTGTGGCGTCAAACTGGTGAAAACCCAATTGGGCGCACCGGATGCAGCGGGTCGTCGCAGTCCGGAAGCCGTGCCCGGCTCTGAGCATATCCTGGAAGCCGATGCGGTTATTGTCGCCTTTGGCTTTCAACCCAGTCCGGCCAGTTGGTTTGCAGACTTCGGCATTATTCTGGATGAAAAGGGCCGGGTCAGGGCACCAGCCAAAGGTAAATATGCGTTCCAGACCAGTAACCCCAAGGTATTCTCCGGTGGCGACATGGTCAGAGGCTCAGACTTGGTGGTCACTGCCATCTTCGAAGGTCGCCAGGCCGCAGAAGGCATGCTGGATTATCTGAACGTCTGAAAAATGGCCGACAATAGTGCCCTGTGACTTCTGTACAACCACCAGGGAGAATGGCAGTACAGAAAACACCGGGGCACCATAGCCTATGTAAGGCTATTGAACAGCTGTAGCTGCTCTGCTTTAAGCTATGGGAACTAGCTTAAGATTGTCGGCCCACTGCATTGATGTTGCCGATGCTGCTCACTACTACATCGGCATACGAACGCCATGGACATCGCCGATGAGTGCTCCCTGCAACATCGGCATACGACCGCCATGGAGGGTGGAAGTGCAGAAAACGCAGGAGCGGTTTTCTGCCCGTCCTTCCATGGACATCGCCGATGAATGCTCCCTGCAACATCGGCATACCGTCCTTCCATGGACATACCCATCCAGGGTTTCCCTGTTGTGTTATGTATCGAATTTACATCCTGACATTAATCCCAGCCGTGTAATAACGACCCAGACCATCATACAAGGTACCGCCGCTATTAATGTTAGGCAGGAAGGCCGGTTGCTTGTCGGTTAGATTGTTAATATCCAGATACAGGTTGATGTTTTCGGTCAGGCCATAGCCCAGATGCAGATTGTGTTTAAAGTAGGACGGTACTTTATTGTCAAACCAATCTGGGTATTCCTCAGGCTGAGCGGTTTTGTTAAAGGTGGACTCACCAACGTAGTTAACTCCCCATGCCAAGGTTAGGCTGCCGGTACTGTATACCGTATTCACCTGGGCACGGACCCTGGGGAAGTCCCAGCGTCCGGCCAGGCTGCTGATGTCCTCGGGATCATTAGGGTTCTGGCGAAACTCACGCTTGTCCAGGTAAGTACCTTTAAAGGTTAACCCCAGTTCACCGTCTCCCAGAGCATAACGATAGGAGATATCCAGGTCAGTCCCTCTGGCGGCGAACTTTGACGCATTGATATTCTGCACCGAGATATTGTTTATCTGGCCTTCACCATCACGTTTAATCAGGCTGCAGAATTCTTCATTCAGGCCAGCGCCGTCAACGCAATTAGCCAGTACGTCAGAGGCATCGAAGCTGGTGATGGCGTCCGTGATCTCAATATCCCAAAAATCGATGGCCATGTTCAGATCTTGAGTCGGCGTCACCACTAGTCCCAGAGTCAGCGTATCGGCTTCTTCCGGTTTTAACGCCAGATTACCGCGCGTGACAACCTGACGGGTACCAAATGAAGCTTCAGAGACAAAATTCTCGTCAATACCCAGCGCCTGACAATTGGCACGCCGATTTTGCGGATCGCGGCCGTTGTCCAGTTCGGTATTGTGACAAGGATCGGTGACCCGCGCGCCGGCGATAGAATTCGGCGCAAACAGCTCCTGAATATTGGGGGCACGAACCGCCTTGGAATAGGTGCCTCGCAACCTGAACATATCGTTAAAGGTCCAGTTCAAGGCGGATTTATAGGTCACATCCGAGCCTGTTTCACTATGATTAGCCAGGCGGGCGGCCAGTTCCAGCTCCACTCTTTCTGATACCGGCGTGTCTTCCAACAACGGCACTATGGCTTCGCCGAATATTTCTTTAACATCAAAGCTGCCTTTTACCGGATTCAGATAGCTATTTTCCTCACGGCTTGGCCCCGTGCGACTTCCCACCAATCCGGAACCCACGCCATCAGCGTCCACGGCCTGAGCCAGAGGATCTGGAATGCTGGATGAACTCTCCTTGCGATACTCCAGGCCCGCAGCAAAGGCCACCATACCGGCAGGCAACTCGAACAGATCACCATTTAAGGAAAAGGATGCCAGCGTCTGCTTAATCTCATCTTCCTGACGTAGCGTTACCGCCACATAATCAATGGCAGCCTGGCTGGCCTGGTTATTGATTGGATTGAACGGTACACAGGCACTATTACCGCTGCGACAGACCGGATTACCCTGCGCATCAGTGGTGGCATCCAGCGCTTCATAGTAGCGCTCATTCAGCACGTCTTGAGAGGTTGAACTGGACTCCACTTTGCCGTGCTGCACATAGAAGTTATAACCGTAGTCGCGCCAGAACCCTTCACCACCAAAGGTGAATTGCAGGGTTTCCCGCTTGTTAACATTGCGGCTGTTCAGGCCCACTACCGCCAGCGCCACTACATCCAGATTGCGGGCGGTCATCACGTCCACCAGCTCTTGCGGCCTGAACGGATTGTCGCTGCGAATAGCGATTAGCGGGCCAAAGTTGTCGTCATGGAAGACACTGGCCTGGCCCGAGGCCGCCGACTCCACCTTTCCGTATTTCAGATTGCTGAACAGTGACAGGTTGTCAGTGACGTCGTAGTTACCACTGATATTGGCCAGATAACGTTCAGTAGGCTGACGAAGGGTATTGGTTTCTGCGGTACGAAAGCCGTCACCGCCGTCACAAGGCACCACCGCACAATTTTTGCCCGGGATAAAATCACGAAACTGACCGCTGTCCCGATCAATGATAAAGGTGTCGTAACCCAGGCCAAACGGATCATCAGCGAAAGTGGGGGGCAGCGGATTATTGATAATATCGAAGGGCGTACCAGCCAGTACCCAATTGTCGTTGGGTACGTAAAACACCCCTTCTTCGCTCAGGGCCTGGAAACGAATGTCCGGGGTAAACACAGTATTAGGGATGCCATCGTCCGGACCGGTATTCTCGGGGTTGGCCAGAAAGCTGGGGCGCTGATTGGCGTAGTCCCTTGCAGTCATCGGTACTTCGTCTTGTTTGGAGTAGTTCAGATGGAAAGTCAGATTAGCCCGGTTGTCGGCAAAGTTCTGTCCGAAGGATAACGACACATCCCTGTTGTCGGCATCACTGCGGGATGAACGGCCCACCGACGCATCCAGCGCCAGTCCGTCATAATTTTTACGCATGATAAAGTTAACCACACCGGTAACCGCATCGGCCCCATAGATTGCCGAGGCTCCACCAGTGATGATCTCGACCCGCTCCACCAGCTCAACCGGGATCATGCTTAGATCAACCGACGCTTCCCCCGCGGCTCCGGGTACATGGCGTCGGCCATCCACCAGCACCAAAGTGCGCATTTGCCCCAACCCTCTCAGGTTTGCCAGTTGCAAACCAGCCTTACCCAAATCATTGTCATCGTTGTCATTAATATTGGTGCTGCCGATACCATCCACCAGGGCTGGCATCTGGTGCAGCAACTCACCAATATTTTTTACCCCGGACACCTTGATGGTCTGGGCATCGATGACGGTGGTCGGTGTGGTCATCTGCGCACTGGTACGCATAATACGCGACCCTGTTACCGAGATATTCTCAACAGTATCTTGTGTATCTGAAATTGTATCCTGAGCAAAAGAAGGTAAGGAAACCGCCATTGAGACGGCCATCGCGGTCTTTGTAAGCACTTTATGCATCGCATAACCCCATCTGTTATTAGACTTATTGGCACATGTATCTGAACACGCCAGCAAACTATCTAATAACGTATCTCAATGGGCAATATGGGTTAATGATCTGTTAAATCAACACAATCAGAATGCTTATCCAGACAACAGAATAAAGATTTTATCTATTATATTTCAACACCTTAACTTGACACATTGATACTTTCAGGTTAGTCAGAATGCACCAAATGGCAACATTATATTTACAACACAGTAAAGTAATAATTACACAAATAGAGAAGCCAAGCACAGCCAATATGAAGACCCAGAAGGTCCCAACATATCGGTACAGGCCATATGGAATGGCGGAAACCCAGATAACACAGCCTGCATTTTGATGCGCGCGGTAGCGGTTCATAAGCATGGATGGAGGTACAGGAGCAAAAAGTATCTGAGATACTTCAAGTTAGAACATAATTATTGATTTCTTTTATTTTTGGAATAAGAGAGTTAACTGTCTTTATTATAAGAAAGTGGCGGATTAACAGCGCGGGATTGTCTTTTTACCTTGCCTTCTGACAGCAAGCGTAAAATATCCCGCCAGCTTAGAATACCAATGGGGTGACGGTTTTCATCAATAACCGGCAGGCAGGAAATCTTCTGTTGACTAGAGCGTGTTGACCTTTTGAGTATGATTTTGCAGCAGTTTGTGGGCCCTTTATACAAGGCAGCGCGAACGTGGTGTAGTGAGTCTACATGAGTGAGTAATAACGCCGTAGAAAGGGCCCACAAGCGCTGCCCCAAGGGTTCAACCCAGCCCCCTCCTGCTCTGTGTTGCCGGGCTTTGACTTAGGCCCACTAGGCCTGCAGCCCGGCGTCGTGACCAGAAGGGGGCTGAATTTGAACAAAATCTATACTCAAAAGGTCAACACGCTCTAAAATTAATGGCATCGTAGATATCATTGTCCGGCGTCAACACCCAAAGGTGTCGCGCCATTATCTGGTACACTTTTTTATTCAGAGTAGCGGTATCACGGCGGGTCTCGGCCGCGGTGCCCAGGTTAGGACTCAGGGCCTTAAATAAATCACGGTCGGATACAATGCCCACCAATTGGTGATTTTCCACCACCAGTAAGTGGTGAAATAATTTAGCGTCAAATATACGTTGCACTTCCGCCAGGCTGGCATCTGGTTCTACCGTCACCAGACGCCTGGTCATGACTTTTTCCAGACTCATACCATACCTTTGTATCACAGCAGCTATTTGTCGGCCCAAGGCCGGGGCTCTATAGTAATAGCTATTCTATATGACATAGCAAACTCTGCGAGAGATGATGGCAAAATCCATTTTGGCCTTAACCGTCCTTGTGAGCATAAGCTTATCAGGGACAACACTGGCGACAACAGATTGTCCGGCACAGTTTCATAACCTGCCGCTGGCCGCTAACGCCCGCTATTGCCAGCAGTTCAATGACAAGATGCCCGCCACTCTGAGCTACTTTGCGCCGCAGTCGCCGCAACAGGTATTGGCGTTTTACCGTGCCCAGTTCAGTGACGCACAATTTAGTCAAAGCAAAGACCAGCAGATCCTGGAGGATCCGGCCAGGCACTGGGTGCTGGTGATTTCCAACGACGGCCAGGGTAGCCAGGTGGATATTTTGGTTAAGCAATAAATCGAGGAACATGCTCCCCTCCCTGGTTCTTGGCACCTAAATTGCAGAATCTCCCACAACGTCGCCGGGCGTCAAAAGCCCGGCATTTTTTCAGTGGAGACTGCCATGGAACTAACCCTCGTTTTATTAATGATCCTGATTGTGGTGGCCATTGGTGCCATAAAGCTGACAGGAGAAAAACTGGCCTTTCCGTTTAAAAAACGCAGTAACCTGTTTACCCCGGTTGAACGCACCTTTCTGGAGCTGCTGGAGGGCGCGGTGGGTCATCAGTACCGTATTATCTGCCGGGTACGACTGAGCGATATTCTCAGCCTGCGTCAGGGCACCGACAAAAAAACCGCCCGGGGCGCCATGCAAAAAGCCGCTACCCGTCATCTGGACTTTGTGCTGTGTGATAAGACAGATATGAGCCCGGTGGTTGCGGTGGATTTAGTGCATAACGGTGGTAAAGACGGATATAAAAGCCAGCGTGACTGGTATGTCAGCAGCAGTCTGGATGCGGCCCGAATTCCCCACTTGCGTATCAAAGTAAAGTCAGGCTATTCCGCCCAGGAAATCCGCGACTGTATTGAGGCCAAGCTCGCTCCCATGCGTTACAAGGAACCCAAAAAACCACTGGTTCAGGGCACTATTAAAGACGATAAGGCCGGGCTGGGCCGCCCCGTTACCGCATAAGTTTTCGTGACTGGCCATGGATGGCTGCACTTTCAGGTTGGCCGTTTTCAGACCTCAGTTGTCAGTAAACAAGCCAGACATGCTGCTATGCATTGCTGACCAATTCTTTCAGTAAGGGGAGCAGATATCTATCAGGCATCCATCAGGATCTTTTAGCAAAAACCTGCGTTGTCCGTAAAACTCGTTTTTAGGTGCCTGAATAATTGGCAAGCCCAATGCAACCGCTTTGTCAAATACGCTATCGACATCAGAGACAACAAAAGTCACATACATCCCTTGTGGCGGGTGCTGGTACTCTTTAGGTACCAACTCGTGTTGCCGTTGAATAAGCCCATATTCTATTTGCGGATTATCCGGCACACAAAGTTGTACGTACCAATCACTGTCGTATTTCACCTCAAGTCCAAGAAGATCAATATAGAATTGTTTACTTTGTGACAAATTGTCCGAGCAGATGTTGGTTAGTATTCTCACCGTATACTCCTATACAGAAAATAAGATGATATACCCCATGCTGGGTGCTTCACAGACTTAACTGGCAAACCGACCAGGGACTGTTGAATAGTTGGTAATTTAATCAACCTCAGTATTCATAGCCAACGTGACAATGGCAAGATACAAGCAATAAATCCAAAACTGTCTTATGCTGGCATAACAGCGACGGTATTAATTTAAGGTGAAAATATGGATGCATTTTTACAGGCCGCTATCGAGCAGGCCAGACTGGGGCAGGCAGAAGGCGGTATTCCCATTGGCTCGGTGTTAGTGCACAAAGGCAAGATCCTCGGTGCCGGACATAACCGCCGGGTTCAGCAAGGCAGTGCCATTTTACACGGTGAAATGGATGCGCTGGAGCGGGCGGGCAGGCATCCGGCCAGTGTTTACCGCGAATCGGTGCTCTACACCACCTTATCACCCTGTTCCATGTGCAGCGGCGCCATTCTGCTGTATGGCATTCCCAAAGTGATTATTGGTGAAAACAAAACCTTTATGGGGGAAGAGGCACTGCTGCGTGAGCGCGGAGTGGAACTGACCGTTCTGCAGGATCATGATTGTATCGCTATGATGGAGGACTTTATTACTCAGCATCCTGAGCTGTGGAATGAAGATATTGGCGAATAATCGAGGCACTGAATTTATCCGGAGCTGGCATTGCATATAACTAAGCTATGGGTTGTTTTTCTGCTTGGGTTGGTGATTCCGATGGCCACGCAAGCCAGGCAAACGCTGGCAGTCGGCGTGTATGATTACCCCCCTTTTTACCAGACCCATATGGGGGAAGCCGATGGCGTGATCCCTGATGTGCTGCATCTGCTGAATCAGGCACAGAGCGAGGTGGAATTTGTTTTATATGCCACCACGGCCAGACGCCGATACAAGGATTTCCAGGATGGCAAATTTGATTTATTGCTTTTCGAAAACCGTCAATGGGGTTGGCAGGACTACCCAGTGCATGCATCAGAGACCTTGTTCAGCGGCGGTGAAGTGTGGGTGACAATGGCCGCGTCAGACCGGCATCAAAGCTACTTCAAGCAGTTGCAAGGTAAAACTCTGGTTGGCGTGCTGGGCTACCACTATGGTTTTGCAGATCTGGATGCCGATCCGCACAGATTACATCAGCACTTTGGCATGCAACTGGTAGACAGCCAGGACAAGGTGATGGAACTGCTGTTGCAGGAACGCGCCGATATGGGTCTGGTCGCCTATTCCTTTATCAATCGCTACCTGCATCAACATCCCGAACTTAAACCCAGACTGCTGATATCCGATACCTTTGACCAGCAGTATCAACATGGCGCGCTACTACGCGAGGACGCCACCATTACAATTGAATGGCTTAACAGCCTGTTCAGCCGCCTGAAAGACAACGGACAGTTGCGCGCCCTCTGGCATCAGCATCATCTGCTACAAGCACCTGAAAGCAAAAGCCCTTAAACACCGTTCTGCATCAGACTTTCAATTTGCTCAACCGTGCGCGGCGCACCGGCCGACAAATTCTCACAGCCTTGCGGCGTGACCAGAATATCATCTTCCACCCGCACCCCCATGCCACGCCACTGCGGCGCTACCGCGCTGCAATCTTTGGGGAAATACAAGCCCGGTTCAATGGTAAACAGCATATTGCTCTGCAAGGTCCGCCAGTTGCCAGCATCGTCATGGTAGGGGCCCACATCATGCACATCCAGCCCCAACCAGTGACCGGTTTTATGCAGGGTAAAAGGCGCGTACAGTTGCTGTTCCAGTACCTCATCCAGACTGCCGGATAAGATGCCCAGGTCCAGCATGCCCTCAGCCAACACCCGCATGGCGGTGGGGTAAATGTGCTGCCAGCCAAGACCGGGCCTGACAATAGCAATGGCCGCATCCAGCGACGCCAGCACCAATTGGTACAAATCGCGCTGCGGGCCGCTAAACTTGCCATTTACCGGGATCGTGCGGGTAATATCGGCGGTGTAATACTGATAATCCCCGCCGGCATCCAGCAATAACAGTTCTCCGTCCTGTAAGGTCGAACGATAGGCTTCATAGTGCAGGCAGCAGGCGTTATTGCCAGTGGCGATAATATTGCCGTAGCCCACATCATTGCAGCCGTGGCGGGCAATTTCAGCCAGAAATTCGCCATGCAGTTGCAATTCGGTTACACCAGGCGCGGCAACTTGCATCAGGCGTTTATGTCCGGCTACCGAGGCGTGCACGGCCTGGCGTAACAACGCCAGTTCATGGCTGTCTTTGATGACCCGGCTGGCATGAATATAGGGCAGCACCGAGTGCAAATGGCGGAAGATCTTAGGCTGGTCAAATTTAACGCTGCGACGCTGCTGCGCCAGCCAATCCACCAGCCGATGGGAAAAACGTCCCAGCTCATCGGCCAGATACAGATGCGCACGTTGGCCCATCAGCTCAGGCAGGCGCTGTTCCAGCTCGGCAATATCATAAGCAAGATTGGCCCCATAACCTTCAACCGCCCCAACCTGCCCGGTGCGCTGGGCAAACCACACTTCCTGATGGGCATCTTTGGGCTGATTAAATAACACAAAAGGTGCATCGCATTCGGGGCGTAAAATCGCCACAGCATCCGGCTCGGCGTAGCCGGTCAGATAGTAAAAGTCGTGATCCTGGCGAAACGCATAATGAATGTTTTTATTGCGAACCTGCTGACGGTTACCCACCAGGATCACCACCGCATCTGGCTCCAGCTGAGCCAATAGCTGCTCCCTACGTAAACGATACAGGGCCTGTTTTTCACTACTTAACATCATGCACTCCTAACCTTTGATAGACCAATTGCGCGGCCACCAGGTCCTCCAGTGCATGGCCAACGGATTTAAACAGGGTGATATCCTGTGCCTGGCGCTGAAACACCTTTGCACCGCCACAAAGTTCAAACAGATCCGCTGCCAAGGCTGAAGGATTCAGCAGGCCGTTTTGTATCGGGATCAGCAGGTCACCGGTTTCCTTGCAGGCGCCCTGGTAGTTGTCCACCACAATACGGCTGCGGCGAATACAATCATCATCGGCTTCGCGCATATCCGGCCGGTAGGCCCCCACCAGATCCAGATGTTGCCCCGGTTGCAGCCAGGCGCCCTGAATCAGCGGCGTGCGGCTTAAGGTAGCGCAGGAGATAATATCCGCCTGAGATACAGCGGCCTGCAATTCAGTGGCCACATCCAATTGCACCGGCAAGCCCCGGAGCTTATCTGCCACGATCTCGGCTTTATGTCTGTCGCGCCCCCAGATGGTCACCCGCTTTATCGGTCGAACCGCCATGTGTGCCTGAATCAGTTGCGGCGCCAGGGTGCCGGTGCCCACCATTAATAAATGCGTGCTGTCGGGGCGGGACACAAAGCGGCTGGCCAGTGCTGAGGCCGCAGCCGTGCGTTTGGCGGTTAAGGCCGGGGCATCCATGGTCGCCAGCACCGAGCCGGTAGCGGCATCCATCAGTAAGTAAATGCCCTGAATAGACGGCAAACCACGTTCGGCATTATCCGGGGCCACAGTAACCAGTTTGACACCAATCTGTTTCCCGGCCTGCCAGGCCGGCATCATCAAAAGGGTGGTTTCCCGTCCCCCTTGTGGATTGGCAATATCATAGTGCTGGCGCAGCGGCACAATGCCGGGATCGGAAAAGCCCGTCGCCAGCGCATCAATAAGTGACGAAAAGGGCAAGACATCGGCCACCTGCCCGGCATCAATAAACTTCATGCTTCTCCTGCTTCTGATAAGGTGTCTACACTCAGGTCTGCTCTGTCTTGTCGGGCGCGGGATTGCCAGCGGTTAAATATCCATAATGCCATGGCACTCACCAGCGCAATCAGGGCAAACAGGCCCCACATCCACTCTGGGCGGCCCTGCTGTTTAGCCAGATTTTCATAGCCCCAGCCGGATAACAGCCCGGCAAACAGAAAACCCAGCGCCATCGACACAAAGTAATAGCCCATATACATCGCGCTTTGCTGCTTAGGCGCGATACTGGCCACATATTCCTGGCTTTTGGGTGAGGTCAGCATTTCGCCCATGGCAATAGATAAGATCACCACCACCATCAGACTGCCACCCAGCACAAATTGCCCATTCAGGGCGGCCAGCCAGATACCGCCGCCCATGATCACTATCCCCGCCACCAGCACCTTAAAGGTGTGCAGTCGGCGACAAACATAGCTGACCAGAATTTGCAGCAATACAATGGCGGCAAAATCCAGATTAATCAGATACTCAGGATTGATCTGGCGATAGCGCCCGGCCCAGTCCTGGGCGATATGCGCAGCCAGTTCGGCCGGGGAAGCGCTCTGACCTAACTGGCTTAACGCCCCGGCCAGAACCTCATGGGGCACATTGACCTTAAGGTGTACCAGTTGCAGGCGCAGGGTTTCCAGCGGCAGCGCCGCATCCAGGGTTTGCAGCTTTTCGGCAAGAGCGCCGACATCCACATGGGCCAGAAACGCCAGAGTATCTTCCCCCAGCCAGGCCAGTAAACTGAGCAGATCGCCTGTATCCACATAGTCGCGAATAAACAGCGGCAAGGTATAAAACAGCTGATTGTAGACGGTCCAGAACCCGGTCAGAATCAGCAGGTACAAGGCGAAAGGCAGGTTACTGATGCGAATGGGCTGCGCCAGCCAGTGGCGGGCATTGGGTGCACACAGCCGATTCCACAACAAGTTAATCACTAGCCAGACAGCAATAGCAATAAAAGCGGGCTGATAGCCCAGCCAGCCTACTCCGGCGGCCATCAGCAGCATAATGGCCGGAAACAGCAACAAGGCAAAGCGGCCATTACCCAGCACCTGCTGGGCCTCGCTTAGCACCTGACCTAATTTGTTAGTTGAGCGCACTTGCTGCGGCTCCCGGTATAAAAACAGCGCTGGCAGAAAATTCAGGCAGATCCACAGGCTGGACATCAGAAACACCGCATCCCAACTGATGGCGCGCATATAGCCGGCCACCAGCGGGCCGAGAAAACCGCCAATGTTCACCATGGTATAAAAGATACCAAACCCCAGTCCGCGATTGGCTGCTACCGTGGTGCGAGCAATAGTGCCCACCACTATAGGTTTAAAACAGGCCGCGCCACAGGCCACCGCCAGCATGGCTAAAAAGAAACTACCAAAGCCTTCGGCCTGCCCCATCAGGTAATAACCAGGTGCCATAATGGCAAACGACAGCAGGAACATGCGCCGATAGCCGTAGCGATCCCCCAGCGCGCCGGTGACCACGGGTAGCAGATACAGAAAAAACGGAATAATGCCCTGCAGTGCGCCGCGCTGCGCCTCAGAAAACCCCGCGCCGCCCTGCTCGGCGGGTGTGGTCATATACACCGACGACAGTGCAAAAAAACCATACCAGGCCAGGCGCTCGAAGATCTCCATGCCATTGGCCACATAAAATGCCAGGGGAAAGCCTTTAGGTTGATGTGTCATATCAATGCTTGGCCTCTGTTAACAATTATTTTATATTGTATGCAATATACAACTTAGTCAACCGATTAAAAACCATGCAAAGAAACACCACCTTACTTCTGTTATTGCTGTGCCTGTCGGGCTGTGGCGCATCTCAGCCCCAAACTGACACCCCCTCCCACAGCCAGTTGGCACAGATACCGGCACCCAGTCAGCAACAAGTGGATATTCAGGTGGCAGGTCGCACCTCCAGATTGCTGGCTATGGATATCGCCTTTGTCGGTAAGCAAATCCCTTACACCTATAGCGCCGGGAAAATCGCCAACAGTCCTGACTATAACTGGTGGGTCAGCAAACACTTCGCCATTCAAAGCGACTTACCGGCAGAGAAGGTCCGGTTGTATCTGGAGTTACTGGAGCTGTCCTACCCTCAGTATGTGGAGCTGTTCGGTGCCGAGCCGCCCAATATTGAGCGCCAGCGTATTGCGGTGGTGTATGGCTCAAGTCGCGAGCGTGTGCGCGAAGCTATGCTGGACGACGGCTTTGGCCGTGGTGTACATGCCACTGCCGGCGGCGAAACCATGTATTACAACCGTGCCGGATACAGCTTTCCCAGTCATCGCCAGCAGCACCAGCGCTATATTGTGATTCACGAAACCATGCATGCTTTTCATATGGCCTTGTCAGGGCATTCTAATTGGGCGCCCAACTGGATCACTGAAGGTCTGGCTGATGCCATCGCTTCCCATGTTTACGATCCAAAGCGCCGTGAGCTGACGGTGATGGTGTTTGACCGGGCGCCAATGAATTATCTGCAATTGGGCCTGGAACAATATTATGCCGGCGGCATGCCCAGTATTGAGCAAATCAACGATAACCCGGCCCTGAAACGCGGTCTGAACTTCTTTATTATTCATTTTTTGCTGTCGGATCCGCTACGCGCCCAGTATTTTGCCCTGTTCCGTGACCGCCTGATGGCCGCCAACCCGCACTCCGATGCCACCCTGCCCACCGCCAACCGTTTGTTAAAGGAAAGCTTTCCCGACTGGCCGGCGCTGGAAGCCGGGTTTGCCCGGTTTGTGCGTGAGCTAAGCCCCAGCTTTTACATTGCCTATGGCCCCTGGGAGCAGGATGGCAGCAGCTATTTTATTCGTAGCGGTGAGGCCGAGCAGTTACCCAGACTGGATATTCGCCTGCCCAGTGGCGCTAACAGCCAACAGGTGATGGACTTTCCAGCGCCGCAGCCAAGTCCACTGATTCAACTGACCAGCGCGTCGCCTCATCTGGCCAGTGGCCTGCTGATTGAATTTGTACCGGAGCAGCTGCAACGTGGTCAGGTCGGACTGGCGTTGGGATTACAATTGGCCGGCCATAACCAGGCATTCAGACAGCAGTTTCAGGGCGAAGCCGACAATAGCCTGGACAGCTATCTGAGCCTGCAACTGGTTGATGGTCGTTACCTGAAAATTCAGGGCCACAATCTGCTGGCCGACTACGCCGCTTTCGCCCTTACCCCGGCGGTATTTGCCGCCTTGCAGGCCTCTAATCAATTGGGCATCAGCCTGGCAACCGAGCCAGACCACCTGCAAATCGTGCTGCGTAGTCAGACGCAGGTGCAGCGGCTCCGCTACCCTCTCAATCCAGCGTTGTATCAACAGCTTAGCCAGGGAGATATCAGCCTGCTGGCCAAAGATGTCAGTCATAAGCTGGCCCCCTATTTAAATGACGGCCGCTCCACTGCCAGCTACCAAGCGCAAAATCTGAGCAATCCCTGGCAGTTTGCCCAGATGCCGACTCTGCGCCGGGCCTTTGTTAGCTGTCAGAACCTGAAAGCCTTGGTAACAGACTGCCAACCGCGGCTGGCGTCGATATTGCGCCAGTTACCCAATCCAGCCAGCCACCCGGCCCTGGCAGCACAGCTGGACGCACTGCAAGCACAGTTACTGGCGAGTAAAGATAATAATCTGATTGCCAACCTTGGCGGTATTCAGGCCAGCATTGCTTATCATCAGGGGCAGCCGTTTTTACGCGTGGTGAATCCGTCCGCCTACCCGGTAACCCTTAACGGCGAAATCGCCTGGCAAGGGCAATCACAGCAGCCCGCACTGACACAAACTCTAAAGCAATCTCTGCCCACCGGCGTGCATAACCTTAGCCTTAACAACCCTGCCGATGCCCGTCAGTTAAGTGCAGAAGTGAAACTGCAATGGCAGAACCTGACCAACACACTGACCATCAATGCCCCGGTACAACCCTTTGATGGTGTTTACCTAAGCGCGCAAAAACAGCAAAGCCAGCAACAATTGCATATTCGCGCCCAGTTAAGCGGCCCGTACTCCGGGCAGAGCCAGGGCAAGCTGATTTATGAGGTTTTCCCCAGTCATGCCGTAGACCAAAGCCGGGTCGAACAGCCCATCAGCTTTGCTCCATATGAACAGTTGGAAACAAGTTATAGCTTTACTCTGTCGCCGGAGTATCAGGGCGAAATTAAAGTGCAGGTTGTGGCCGAGGTGGAAGTGGACGGTGAGGCACTTAGGCTGCAGAAGCACCTTTAATCACTAAGTTCAAACAGAGACACCGCATTCGAAAATATTCACCGCAAAGGCGCAGAGTGAACGGAGAAATGCAGGAGCCATGCAAATAGTGCAATTAAAAATTCTGCACTCCCGGCGTCTCTGCGCTGATATGTGGCTTTTTGTGGCAATCAGCAGCCAGGCTGTGACATCATAACGGCCCTGATTAGGGCCCTGGCGGAGCACAGCCTGTTTTATGCGTTCGATTAAAGAGCTGGAAAAGCTTTTTTCTACTCGCGACTGGGAAAAAGGTCGCTATCTTTACCAGCAAGGTCATATCGACAGTCTGAATTATGACCCGGAAGAAAAAATGCTGAGCGGCGACGTCACCAGCGAGCGGGGCCGTGGCAGTTATGATGCATTTATCGACTGGGGCCTGAAAAAAGTTATCTGTGATTGCAGTTGCCCGGTGGGGCGTTTCTGCAAACATGCCGCGGCGCTGGTACATGCCGTATTGGATAACAACAACCCCATGCTGGATACCCCGGATCAGGTGGTGGCCGACTGGCTGGAAAGCCTGAAATCGTCGAGCCCACGCCCACCTTCCGCCAAGCAGGATGTTCCGGTGTATTTGCTGTCACCAGCACGAGTCCGCGACAGCAGCGGTATACGGGTTGAAGTGCGACTGTCCAGGCTACTGAAAAGCGGCAATCTGAGTAAAAGCCTGCGCAATACCTATGTATCTGAGCAATTGCTGCGCCAGGTGCAGGAGCCGGACCGCGAGTTGCTGGCCAGCCTGCTGGCGCATCGCGACCCCTGGGGAATCGTCAGCGAGTTAGATGCGCTACGCCCGATACTGGCAAGCGGCCGCAGCTACTGGCAGCATATGGGTGATTTGCCCTTATCTTTGGCCGAGCCACTTGCTGGCGAGCTGAAGTGGGTACAGCAAGGCAACAGCCACAGTTTGTATCCCATTGTAGCGGGTGCCCCTGCTGGTGCACTGGAGCTGGTGCCGACCAATCCCCTTTGTTATCTGGATGATGTTCACCAGCAACTGGTGCCAGTGGATTTTGGTCTGGATGCCAAACAAACCCTGGCACTTATTGACAGCCCGCCAATGCAGGAACAGCAACTGGCCTGGGCCTGGCCGATGATGCGGCAGTTACTGGGTGAACAAACCAACAAAGTCCCGGCCCCACCTGTGGCGCAAAGTCTTGCTATCCAGCCGCCACTACCGCACCTGCTGCTTAAAAAACTCAGCCGCCACCCTGAAAGCTGCGTAGCACGGCTGAGCTTTGATTATCAGGGCCAGCGCATCAGCCCTTATGCCGCCGATACCCTATTATACAGCCCGGATGGCAAGGCGATTCCCCGTGATAAGCAGTTTGAACAGCAGGCCATCGATAAGCTCCGTGCAAACGGCCTGACACTGGCGCAGGCCAACTTTAATTATTGGTCGGCCCCCCAGTTTGACTTAAAAGGTGACAACCAGACCTGGTTTGCCCTGCTGCATAATCTGCTGCCCGGCCTTAAGCAAGCCGGATGGGTGATCGAAATAGAAGACGGCTTCCCATACCAGATAGCTGCTACCGAAGCCAATATTGAAACTCAGATCGACTATCAGGAAGGGGATTACTTTTCCCTGGCTATGATGATTGATGTGGGCGGGCATAAACTGCCGCTGTTCCCGATATTGCGCAGCGCTTTGCAACAACTGCCTAAGGCCAGCCTGCAGGACAGCAGTCAGGATGAGCACAGCCATCTGTTTATTGAGCTTAGCGACACGCAGGCCTTGCCGTTGCCACTAAGCCTGATCCGCCCGTTGTTAAACCAGTTTGTTGAGCTATTTATGCCGGGCAATCTGAATCCGGACGGCAGCCTTAAACTGTCCCGCTTTCAGAGCCATCAGACACTGGCCATGTTGGACAATCACCAAGCCATCGGCAAGGGTCTGGACCTGCTGCGCCAGACCGCGGAAAAGCTACGCCATTTTGACGGTATCAAACAGGTAGAGGTGCCGGATACCCTGCAGGCACAACTGCGCCCATACCAGCATCAGGGCCTGAACTGGATGCAATTTCTGCGTGAATACGGCCTGGCCGGTATTCTGGCCGACGATATGGGCCTGGGTAAGACATTACAGAGCATTGCTAACTTATGTGTGGAAAAACAGGCCGGCAGACTTACCCAGCCCGCCCTGATCCTGGCCCCCACCAGTGTAATTTTTAACTGGCAGGCAGAGCTTTCCCGCTTTGCTCCGCATCTGCACAGCATACTGTTGTACGGGCCGAACCGACACCAGCACCTGGCCGAGATGGCCGCTGCCGATGTAGTGATCACCAGCTATCCGCTGGTACAACGCGACAGTCAGATTCTGGCCGAACTGCATTGGCATTATCTGGTGATGGACGAAGCCCAGACCCTGAAAAACCCCGGCACCAAGTTATATGAAGCCGTTTCAGGTCTTAAGGCCAGCCACAAGCTGTGCCTGACCGGCACGCCGATGGAAAACCACCTGGGCGAGCTGTGGGCCCAGTTTAATTTACTGCTGCCGGGCCTGCTGGGTAGCCATAGTCACTTCAGCAAGTTGTTCCGTACCCCCATTGAAAAGCAGCAGGATGGCGCGCGTCGGCAATTGCTCAGCGAACGTATCCGCCCCTTTGTTCTGCGGCGCAGCAAAGACAAAATCGCCCAGGAGTTACCGGCCAAAACCGAGATTATCAGCAAGGTCAGAATTGAAGGCAAACAGGCTGAACTTTATGAGTCGGTGCGACTGACAGTAGATGACACCCTGCGCGAAGTGATTGCCAATAAGGGCCTGGCCCGCAGTCAGATTGAAATTCTTGATGCCATGCTGAAACTGCGTCAGGTGTGTTGTCATCCGCAGTTGCTGTCGCTTGCCTCAGCACAGAAGGTCAAGCAATCGGCCAAGCTGGAACTGCTGATGGAGATGCTGCCGGAACTGGTCAGTGAAGGGCGGCGCATTTTGCTGTTTTCCCAGTTCACCTCAATGCTGGAAATTATTGAGCAGCAGTTGCAAAAACAAGGCATAGGCTATGTGAAGCTAACCGGTGCTACCCGCCAGCGCCAGCAGGTTATCGACCAGTTTAAGCAAGGCGATGCGCCGCTGTTTCTGATCAGCCTTAAAGCCGGAGGTACTGGCCTCAATCTGACCGAAGCCGATACTGTGATCCATTACGATCCCTGGTGGAATCCGGCGGTGGAAAATCAGGCCACCGACCGCGTTCATCGTTTCGGCCAGGACAAGCCCGTATTTGTGTATAAGCTGATTGTGGAAGGCTCCATTGAAGAGCGTATTCAGTCATTGCAGGAACAAAAGAGCCGCCTGGCCAGGGCCATTCTGGCCGACGAACTGGCCGATAACAGCAGCGGCCTGAACGCCGAAAGCCTGCAGGCCCTGCTGCAACCTTTGCAGAGTGTTAGCTAAGGCCAGATAGTTTTCACCATCAAACCACAGACGGAACGGAAAAATACAAGAGGTTACTTGATAGATGTTCTTAAAAACTCTGTGATCTCCGTGCCTCTGTGGTTATCTTTAATTTAGTGAAATACGTTTTCACCACAGAGACACAGAGGGCACGAAGAAATGCAGAAGTCTTTCAATCTATGCCCTTGAAATCTCAGCGTCCTCTGCGCCTCGGCGGTGAATAATAGAAGGCATCTCGCCAAGACGCTAAGTAAGCAATGAAAGCCAGGGGAGTGACCACACTTTCAACCACTCTGTGATCTCTGTGCCTCTGTGGTTATCTTTAAATTAGTGAGATACGTTTTCACCGCAGAACCGCGGAGGGCACAGAGAGAAGCAAGAGGTCATTTGATTCAGGCCCTTGAAATCTCGGCGTTCTCTGCGTCTCGGCGGTGAATAAAAAGCCTTCTCACAAAGACGCTAAGCACGCAAAGAAAACCAGCAGAACCATCATTCCCTTAAACCACTCTGTGATCTCTGTGCCTCTGTGGTTATCTTCAATTTAATGAGATACGTTTTCACCACAGAGATGTATGGACTCCCTCCCCCAAGAGGGATACACGTAATAAGCACGCACGCTTTTAC
>NZ_BAAAEI010000009.1:0-4029 GCF_039522935.1 Bowmanella denitrificans
GCTGGAAGGGGCTGACCACTTCTCCAATACCCTTTACTACCATCATAAAACCTTGTTCTACAGCGAGCTGCTTAACTGGCTTGAGCATAAATGTGGGTAAGGGAATCGTTGAAGGTTAGGGGCCGCTTGGTAGCGGCCCTTTCCCGATAGACTAACAAGACAGAGCAGAACACTTAAAACTCCGGCGCAACCGATAGAAAACCAAAGCTAGCGGCAGAAGATCATCCAAAAAGCCAAACAAAAGACACAAATACTTACAATTACTTGCGCTTCACACCATCAAATCCGTAATAAAAACGTTACAGAGCATCGCCAATCAGAATATTTTTTAGCCAGAAAAACCTATATAACTCAAATCCTATAGAAGCATTATCCCGACCGCGTACCTGCAACGCCCGCTGCGCTTTAGCGCTTAGATGGTCAGGTTCAAAAGTAAGCCAAAGTGATTACACTTTTTTGCATTTGTTATCATTTCGTAATAAAACGCTATCGCTGATTCATTCCTCATTGATTGAATGGAGTCAGTAAACACATAAGAAAACAAATACATGCAATGTGGACAAGGGAACTTGTTTTACGCAGCAGCATGCGAAGGGAGACATGATGTTAAAAAAACATAAAATCGCTCGCGCCATACAGTACTCATTACTGTTAGGCACAGTGGGAATTTCGCAGGGTGCATTGGCACAATCAACACAACAGGAAGACACCCTTCTCGAAGAAGAAGTTGTCGAAAAAGTCGCTGTTACTGGTTCGCGTATTCGCAGGGCCGAGTTTTCCAGCGCCTCGCCGGTACAGGTCATCAGTGGAGAAATATCCCGTGAAATGGGGTTGTTCAATGCCGAAGACATGCTGCAAAGCACTAACCAGGCTTCGGGTCTGCAGATTGATAACAGCTTTGGCGGCTATGTACTGGACAATGGCCCAGGCGCGTCGACTATCGGTTTCCGTGGCTTAGGTGCAGAACGCACTTTGGTGGTCCTGAATGGCCGCCGTATCGCGCCAGCTGGCGTCGGTGGTGCACCTGTTGCACCGGATCTGAACCTAATTCCCGGCGTGATGATCGATAAAGTGGAAAACCTGTTTGATGGTGCTTCCACCGTTTATGGTTCTGACGCTATCGCCGGTGTCGCCAACATTATTCTGCGTAAAGATGTGGAAGGTTTTGAGATTGAAGGATCTTATTCCAACCCGGAAGCAGCCGGTGGTGAAGAAGAAATTCTGTCCGCAATCTGGGGAACGACAACAGATAACGGCTTTATCACTGTCGGTATGGAATATAACAATCAGCGCCGTCAGACCCTTGCGCAGAATTCCTTCACCGGCAATTGTACTGAACAATATTATGAAGATACTGCCGGCAATAAACTAACCGATTACCGCAGTGGCGCACCGTCTGCGCTGGCAAAAGATTCATGCGACCTGTTCCCACTGACAAACCGGATGATTTCTGAGAACTTCTGGGGCAGCCTCTATTACACCCCAGGTAAAACCAACGTCGGTGTGCCAAATTTCTCAGAGTCGGGCGTTCCTTTCCAATACGTAGGAGAATTTCCGGAATGGGTCGGCGTTGACAGCAATGGTGATGGCATACTAGACGCAGGCATGGTAGATGGTGATGGCGATGGTCTGCAGGACATCTCTTTCCAGGACCCATTCTATGCATATGAAAGGACAGATCGCGCCAACTCAGCCGACTTTATCAGCCCATTGAAACGTTACTCCGTGATGGTAAATGGCGAGCATAGTTTTGGCGACGATAATGACACAACGGTATTTTTTGAAGGACTGTATGCCAAGCGTACAGGTGAATTCTTCAGGCCTGGTGGCTTCTTTGCCCCCTGGGTACCCAAAACTAACCCATTCAATCCTTGCGGTACATACGGTATAAATTGTGAGGAGATGCTAGGGTTTGACCGTGGTGGTGTTCGTTCCCGTGCATACCTGTATGGTATTCGTGGTGACCGTGAACTGCACAAGATTGATGTGGCCCAGTACCGTTTACTGACTGGCGTGACCGGTAACATTGGCGCGTTTGACAATTTGGGGCAAGGCAACTGGGCATATGAAGTATACGCGGGCTACAGTGCTTCAAAAGGGGATGACAGTCGTAACGGTATCCATGCAACGCGACTGGAACATTCACTGAACACTACTGTTCTGAACGATGATGGTACTTATTCTTGCGGTAATGGCAGCGATGGCTGTGTACCGGTCAATATGTTTGCTGACAACCTGTTTCAGTTGGGCGGTGGTCATTTCACCGCAGAAGAAGAAGCCTATCTGTTTACCGAACGTTATATGGAAACCAAGGTTAAACAGAGCATTGTCAGTGGCTATATAACAGGTGATCTGTTTGCCTTACCTTGGAACGACGAAATTGTTCCTATGGTGCTGGGTGCAGAGTTCCGCAAAGACGAAATCGAGTCCAATCCCAATGATGTCGCCGCCAAAGGCTTGATGTATAACTATTTTACCGACCAAGGCGCAGACGGTTCTCGCAATATGCGTGAAGTCTTCGCTGAGTTCGAGTTGCCGCTGCTGCGTGGTAAAGAGTGGGCTGAAGAGCTGACCCTGACCGCCTCAGGCCGCTGGACCGATGAAAGTTACTACGACCCGGCGTCAACCTACAGCCTGAAGATGGTGTATCGTCCGGTTGAGTGGTTTACCCTTCGTGGTACCAAAGGCACCTCTTACCGTGCACCTAACCTGCGTGAGCGTTTCCTGAACGGTACCACCGGCTTTAACAACGTCACTGACCACTGTGTGGTACCCGAAGCGGCGCGGGTGGAATCACTGGATCCCAACCTGCCTTCCACCTATGACGCAGCGGAAGAAACCCGTTTAGCCCGTGTAATGACCGCTTGTCAGAACAATGGGGTGGATCCAACCGCCCTCGGCCTAGGTCTGACCGGGACCAGCTATAGCAGTACCGTCAATACAGAGATTATCACCGGCGGCTCTGAAGAGCTTAAGGAAGAGAACTCAACAGCAAAAACTTATGGTTTTATCTTTGAACAGCCGTTTATTGAAGACCTGGATCTAACGCTGTCCGTATCCTGGTATGACATCGAGATTACCGACGCCATTATTGAACCTGCTCGTCAGTACATTATTGACCAATGTTATGACAATGAGCAGGAACCAGACGGTACCAGTGGCTTCTGTAACCGCATCAGCCGCGATGCCAGCGGCCGCTTGCAGATGCTTGATGCCAGCTTTATCAATGCCGGTCTGTATACCTCGAAGGGGATTGATTACAACATTTACTATAATCAGGACTTTGTCCTGGGTGGTAAGACTCTGGATGTCATATTTGACCTTCAGGCCACCCAGATGAAAGAGCAGATTGAGGATATTCTTGGTTCAATCGACGATAACGTTGGCGAGCCAGCAATGCCCGAATGGCGTGCCAGCGCCAGGCTGTCGTTTGGTTATGATGATTTCCGTCTAAGCTGGATCACCCGCTTTATCGGTGCAGGTGAGCTGGACGAAGCCGGTGAGTTCGCCAATGACAGCACCACTCCACCTTGCGATGGCCTGGAAATTCAGTGCCGCCCGGTATGGTATACAGAAGACTATTATCGTCATGACGTATCCCTGAACTGGACGCAAGACAACTACAGTGTCACTTTCGGGATCCGCAACCTGTTTGACGAAGCCCCGCCCAAAGCCGATGATGATGGTGTGTTCTCCAGAAGAAACATCCCTCTTGGTGTTGGCTATGACCTGTTTGGCAGAACTGCTTACCTGAACTTTGGTGTGGATTTCTAATAACTAACTTAAAGAGCTAAATAAAGGCACCTTAGTAGCAATACTCTGGTGCCTTTTGTTTCTGACGTTTTGGGGAAAATAATTAATATGAAAAAACTGCTAGCAATCGTTAGCCTGTCCTTATTCGGCGCTATATCCCAGGCCCAAACCACGTATGAAGTGGACGCCTTCGCCGCGTTACCAGCCATTCAACAGGCCAGTGTCTCACCCGACGGTAAACGCCTGGCTGTGCTCAGAGCTACCAGTAAAAATGGT
>NZ_BAAAEI010000010.1:0-103114 GCF_039522935.1 Bowmanella denitrificans
AAACTGCGCGTATTTGATCAGACTTTAAGATGATTTACAAAGTTTGATCCCGCCCTGGAATGTGCATAGTTTGGTAGACACGCATACAGATCAATAGATCTCACCTTATTAATCTATTTATGTCTTTGAGCTACTTTTCAGTTTACTTGCGCTGCGTCGGACGTGCAGTTTTTCAACTATGGACCCCAGAATCAGGATGAAAATTAAATAGATGCTAACTGAACCACCACTAGAACCAGTATGCGCACCGGTGTTTGTATCTCCTAGTTCCTTCTCTACATCTGCATCGGTATAGTTAACTGATTCAATTAAAAAAAGTTCGGCGACATCATTACCACCAGTGTTGAGGACAAGTTTAAGATTGCCGAATTGCATTTTTACGCTGCTTATGTCCAGGATCATATAATCAATATTATTAGATTGCTCCAATATGCCGGATTCAACATCAATTTCATTATTGTTGAAATAGGCGTGTAAAGTGACAACTTCTGGGTTACCTGTAAAGGTGAATGGTAAAATAAGGCTGTCCTCATCTGGCAGTGTTACTGCCATGACCAAAACTGCTTGTTCAGGAATACCATTAATGTCGAGTGCGGTCTGCATCATTATTCCATCAGCAGTATAAATATCCTGTGATTGTGCAACAGCATCGAATACATTGATTGAAATAAGAACTAAAAAGCACTGTGATAATTTAGAGTGCCAATGTTTGATTGTATCTAACATGTTTTTCTATCCTCTTATCCCAACTGAAATGGCTTTTTTTCTTACGGGTATGGTGTTGCGAGATTCTGTATCAATAAGAATCAGTCCGTGAATTTTCTGCAAAATAAGATTGATAACACTGGATGACACGGGTTTGGGCTCCGATGTCAAAGGATTTGATAATGTCATACTGTAGCGATAAGTGTATTCGCATCTGTAATTATAGTTGCCTGATTCATCTGAATAAGTGGCGTAAGCAGAATGTTTGTATGTGCCAAACACTTCATTTTGATATTTGTTGCTATCAAATAGCCCTGAGAATTCATACCTGTTTACATAGGTACTGTTGGGTGAACCAGTATCAGAGGGCCGTTCATATGCAGCGGATATTCTTCCTACGACCAACCCATCCGTGGCAACTAGTGAATAATAGCTACCTGTTGTACTATTCTTAGCGTTGAAGCGATAAAACTCTACTGAACCGGTTTGTGTATTGATGTCCAAAAAATCAGAGTCGGAATAAGTAGCACCTATGCTTTCATATCCACAATAATCTAAGTCACCACTTTGAGAGATTAGATGTATGTTTGAAAATCCACTGTCAATAATTTCAATGGCATGCAAGGAATCTGAAAAAAGTAATAGCATGAAATATATGGATCTTTTTACAATATTCATGTTCCGCCCCTAATTTTTAAACTTACTACTTAGCCTGCCTGACGCGACTCAAAACAATGGGGTCATCTCCTTCCAGCCCGATAACAAAAGAAATGGCGTCGTTGGAAAATGCCACCTTGGTAAAGGTGAGGGATTCGTTGCCTTCCTGCACGCCGCCGTTGGCATCGTCATATATATCTGCAACAAAAGACAGGGTTTGATTCTGGCTGTCGTAGTTATAGTGGCCCGCTTCCATACCGTTGGTTTGCAACTCGTCGTTATCATTGGTTATCAGCGCCTCATGCCACATAAATCGGCCGTCAGCCAATAAGGTCAGCGCGAACACTTCATCATCACCGTAAAAATAGGTGCCAACGACGTTGTTATTCAATGCATTGATCTTGGTGGCGCTGAGCGCACCTTCTTCAGGAATAACGAGGTTAAGTGCTGAGGATGTGGCTTGAACTTGGGTAAATGACAAGCCGCTGCCATCGGCATTACCGCTTTGCGAAATGCCGCCATCGCCGTTGCCATCCATAATATCCACCATCAGCGTGATGGTTTGTGTGGTGGCATCATAATTGTAGTGACCAGCCTCCATACCATTTGGTGCTTCGCCATTGGCCTCATTCCACAGAAAAATACCTTCGTTGGTTAGGGTAAGGGTGACAAACTCATCACCTGCAAAAAGCCAGGAGCCAACAATGGAGCCAAAAGCAGTGCCACTATTCATTAGCTGGGTTTCAAAGTGGCTTACCGCTGTTTGGCTATCAATAAGCTCATTGATGACATTGTCCTGCCCACCGTTTGAGACCACTGAAAGTACTGATGGCGACGACGCAAATTCCGCCACGGACAGCGTAAAATCCACTTGCCTGGCGTTATCTTTTGCCGTCTGTGTGATGGTGATGCCATTTTCTGTTGCACCGTCCTGATCCAAACTTTGCAACAGGCGGATGATATTAATCACCTCGGGATCCGATGTGTCCGAAGTATTCGCTAAATCAAGCGGTGTCAAGATAGCGGACGCATTGGCAGAGGGAAAGATGAGATCGCCAACATGGAATGTAACCGTCTCACCCGGTATGTACTCGTACTGCCCGTTTTCATCCGTCACACCAGACAAGGTTTCGGTTTGATAAGAGATATTGATGACTGGACTATCCAACAATACGCCTTTGGATTCAGTGTTGCTGACATTCACAACAACTGAATCGGTGGCGGTTGCCCCATCGTCGTCAGTCACTGTGACCGAAAAGGTCAAACTGGTATCCATATCGACGCTGGGCGCCATAAAACTCAGTTGGGCGCTGTTGTCACCATTTAAGGTCACAGCCTCTCCAGAGCTTTGCGACCAGGCATAAGCGCTGACACTGCCGTCACTGTCTGACGCTGTGGCGTTGATCGTCACGGTGCTTCGTTCATTCACACTCAGATCGGCACCGGCATCCACAGCGGGTGCCTGATTGGGTGTCGCTGTTTTAGGATCATCCCCGCCCCAACATGCACTTAACGAGCAGGCCATAGCGATATAGGTAAGGTGTTGTAGTTTCATTACATCAATCCCTGGTCGAATAGCGTTATGCAGCAAGTCTTGTGCAAAACCAGGGGATTGGATATAGGTAAAACTAGCTAGTGCTAATTCACATCTTTACTCAGTAACAGCGCAACGGTGGATAAGCGGTTTTTGGTGCCTAAGTGCTGATACAGTTTTTTGAGGTGATTGCTGACCGTAAACGGACTGATATTCATATGCTGGGCGATGGACTTGTCAGACAGCCCTTGTTTAAGAAAATGGCAGACACGGATTTGTTGTGGACTTAACCCGGCAAAGGGGATGGTTTCCAACTGCAGTTCAACAAAGGTATGACGCTTGATTGCCTTAATCGGAGTGCCATCCTCCAGCGCCAGGATAACAACCTCGCCCTCAAGCATAGCCGGTAAGGTAATTTTATCCTGACCTGTTCTTTGCAACATGGCCAGAAACGCCGTCTCGGCTTCCAAAATATTACCGCGTATATCGGTAATGGCCCGATACACTCCTTGATGATGCTGCTGACGGCTAAAACTGGACAAAATATTCATCGTCATTGCTTCGGCCAGGTGAGGGCTGACCAGTTGCTTAATGATTTTGTCCTGTGCGCTGAATGTGTAATTACCGTACCCCATCCGGTAAAGTGAAATGACATTTAATTTATCCTGACCATCGCATTGATAAATGGTGGTCAGGGTATTGTTCAGCTCGAATTTTTTGCCATGAATTTGATAAACCAGTTCTTGAATGTAAGTGTCCCAACTGGAGAATACTTCGGGGATCATTCTGAAGCTTTGATTTATATGTTCTACAGCGTATTTCGCTACGGGATCTTCATTCAGCATTTCGGTGGACAGCAAGCGGTTATAGTTTTCCATAAAACCGGCAGGAATATTAAAAAGATAGGTTTCTGCCCGGGTAAACGACTCCTCAACCCCTTTGCGATAAAACCAAACACCACTTTCAAACTGGATAAACTGTTGTAGTTCACTTAAGCAATATTGGCGAAATGCATCAGCATCCAGTTGCCCGGCCTGGCGATACACGCTGGCAATATAATGTGATAGTTGGACTTGTTGTTCATGAGTAAGCTCAGTGTCTTGTGGCATAGCCGGCCTTAATTGCTTGTACGCGATTATGTACGCCCAGTTTTCGGTAAAGGCTGGTGAGGTGGTTGTTCACTGTTGAAGCTGAAATATTCAGCGTACGGGCGATTTCTTTATTGGTTTGGCCTTGTGTAATACAAGCCAGAACGTTGTGTTCGGCTTGGCTTAACAGCTCGCCGCTATTGGCTTGTATTACCACACGGTAAAGCTCACCGACAGTGTCCACACAAAGGCAGTGCGCCAGCTCTGGTATTGGCAGGCGCTGCTGGGCGGCGTTTATCGGCAGCATAATGCGGTTAGCATTGATATGGTGTTTCAGCAGATCGGTAAAAGAGGGAGTTGCCTCAATAATGTGCAGGTGTTTGTCCAGCAGCGCTGTCAGCGCTGGCGCTTCATCTAAACGCTGAAACAACGCGCAGGACAGACTCTCTACCAGATGCGGCACCAACAGGCTTAGCAGTTGGATGTCATTGCCGCTGAATTCAGCGCTCTGGGGATTTCGTAGCAATTTAATACGTTGACTTGCCAAGCTTTCTGCACGCCGGATTGTTATGTCTATCTGGTGTGGTGTTTGATGCAAGGTTACACCTTGACCCATCAGGGAGTTGACAGGCTGGCAGATGGGGGCGCTTGAAAAAGTCGGAAGATGAGCTGCCAATGGGTTAGTGGGTGAGCTTAATGATTCAATCTGCTCAATGCGCCAACTGAGCACGGCGCCCAGGCTTTTGTTATTTTTATCGTGGTAATGCCAGTCAATATAATCAAAGGGCAGTAAATACGTTAACCACTGACATAGATGGAGACGAAAGTCCTGCATATCTCCATAATACGCGCGCTTGTATAACGCCTGGATATACGGATTACATTCAGTCAGCATGTTGCACCGTCCCCATCGAACTTGTTCATAATAATATGAATTATCGAATGAAATTCCAGTTTAACTGGAAGTTGGTTGAACCTGGTCCGGCCTGTTGCGGCGCAACCTATCGACATCAGGAATGACGAGTTTCTGTCGATGATGCTGTGTTAAAAGTATCGGTTCTATTCCCACCTGGACATTTGGCTTTTAAGTCAGCTAAGGGCTTTTTCTTGAGTACCATCCACAAATCAGCATGGCTTGGTAAAAAGGTATGCAATTCGCAAAGCCTGCGGCGGTGAGTAACGCCTGCATTTGTTGTGGCGACGCGACTGCAACCTGCTTCCCCAAGTAGGACGTATCGGTATGTAGTCCAGCTTGTTGATGCAGGGCTTGCCATTGCAGGCAGATATCTTTGAAGCTATCTGCCTGCAAATCCCAGCACAGATCGGCATTGATCATTATGGCACCGGGCTTTAAGCGCCGGGCAATGTGCTGGTAATAAGCCAGTCGCTCGGCTGCTGCGAGAATAAAATGCGAAACCAGAATACTGGTGGCAGCGTCAAACGGGGTTGTATCCGGCATGTCATGCAGGTAACCGCTAAAAAAAGTGCAGCGCTGCGCTATCCCTTGCTGTTGGGCTTTTTGCTGGCAGCGGGCCAACATGGCCGCCGCCGGGTCTACCAGGGTGAAATGCCAGCCGGGAAACGCCCTTGCCAGATACAGCAATTCTTCGCCGGTGCCAGCGCCCACACAAAGCAGGTGGGCATCTTCGGGTAAGCTGGCAAACAGCGCCTGCATCTGCCAATGCAGTGCGTCTTTTAGAGGCTGCATATGGGCGCGGCTACTATCATAGCGTGCCGCCATATCTGTATTAAATGCCTTATCGAGTATGCTTTGCATGGACTTTGTTTACCTGATTCAAATACTTGTTCATCGCCAAGGCGCACAGGGACTTAGCGTGGTTTCTGTTCCTGTCACTGTTACTCTTAGCGCTGACACTTTATTTACTGTCTAGCTGCATCTGGATCAGGGCATGGTGCACATGGACCCCGGTCATCACCCCTGAAGCGCTGGCCAGTGTGGCGTTTTGCATTGGAATCGCCATATCACCGGCGGCATAGACGCCAGCCACCGTGGTTTGCTGACATTCATCCACCTTCACCACCGGCCCCATAAAACCGGGCTCAAAGGCACAACCAAGCTGCTTTCCTAATGTACTGGCCATTTGTGTGTTAGGGCCCACATACAGGGCCTGTATGGGGAGCTCACGGCCATCGGCCAGTCGCACGGCGAGGATTTGCGGGGCCGTGCCAAGTAACTCAATTACCGGGCTTTCTTCTATCTGTACGCCGCGTTTTTCCAACATTTGGCGTGCGTCCGAATCCGGTGAAAACTGCCCTTGAGTAAAGTAGGTGGTGGGGCCCCAGTCGGGTGCCAGCTTAGCCTGGTGAATAGAAAACTCGCTGGTGGCCAGTACGCCCAAAGGGACGTTTTTATTTTCATAGCCATGACAATAAGGGCAGTGGATGACGGTTTTGCCCCAACGTTCAGGCAAGCCAGGGATATCCGGCAATTCATCCTTAACGCCGGTGGCCAGAATGACTTTGGCGGCAGCCATATGCTCACCATTGGCCGTTTCTGCACGAAAGCCTGTGCCGACTTTTTTCACATCGACCACTTCAGCTTCCAGTAAAGAAAACCCCGGATAAGCCTGCAGTTTGGTCAGGGCTTTATCGCGTATGGTAGCCGGGCTCTCGCCATCCAACGTGAAAAAGCCATGCGAATGAGCAGCAAAGCGGTTTCGGGGCTTGGCGCCGTCGATAACCAGTACCTGTTTTTGTGCCCTGACCAGCTGCATGGCGGCAGACAGACCGGCAAAGCTGCCACCGATAATCATTACATCAAATTTCATAACAAGACCTCTCTTTAAGTAACTATTAGTGTTACATGAAATGCTTGTATTGTTCAACACAAGAAACATTAAAGGTTACATAAGGCTGTGGTAGCATATGGAAAATTCTTTAAACAGCCAGTTATGCGCAAAGACAGCCGCCTTTCCCGGGTACTTCATGCCTTGATCCATCTGCATCACTATGGCAAACCCGCAACCTCTGACGACTTAGGTAAGATGCTTGGCACTAATCCTGTGGTGGTGCGCAGAACCATGGCGGCACTGCGTGAACAGGGCTATGTGAGTGCGTTGAAAGGGCACAATGGTGGTTGGTCGCTGGCGAAGCCGCTAACCGAAATCACTTTATATGATGTGCATAAGGCCCTGGGCGAGGGCTCGGTATTTACTATTGGTCTGACCGACGAACATAACAATTGCCTCATCGAACACGGCGTCAACCAAGCCTTGCGTGACGTGATGCAGGAAGCCGAAGCACTAATGTTGGCGCGTTTTAAGCAAGTAACGCTGGCCAATCTGGCAAGCGAGTTTGACAAACACAAGCTAGCTGTTTAGTTCTATGCAGGGGAGCTTGGAATGATTACTCTGGGCTCCCGCTCAAACGCCCGGCGTAATAACGCAGAAAATTCAGTGGAATCTGGTACGGCATGTTCATCTATCTGATAAACGGGCAGAGCCGGGGTCCAGGAATTCATCAATACTGCACCTTGCATACTGGCAAGATCGGTTAAATTAACTTTTCGCGTTTGCTGAGGAACATGCAATTCACTTAGCTGTCTTTGCACTATACCCATAGTTGTGCCAAGCAAATAGTCCGCTTTGGGCCAGATAACCGACTCACCATCCCAAAAAGCAATATTCCAGATAGAGCCTTCACTGATAAAACCCAACTGGTCGACAAATACCGCATCATTAAACCCCTGCTCTGCTGCCTGGCGCAAATAATAGGTTTTAGCGACTTCCCCCGAATGTTTGATATGTGCGAGATGCCGTTGGTGTATGAAGGATTTAAGTGCAAAAGGTCCGCTTGGACCATCTGATGGCGGCAAGGTGCGAACAAACAGGTGCAGCTGTTCACCTTGTATATTGGCGGTAAATTCTCCTGCACTTGAGTAGAGTGTGGCTAGCAGCGAACAATCAGTTGGGCTGGTACTCACAGCGTCGGCCAGATAACGGCAGATGCGTTTTTCCGACATCGTATTGGCAAAGAGTGCTAGGGATGCCTGTTGCAGGCGTTTTAGGTGTAAGTCCAACCCGCGGATACGGCCATCTCTGACCTGCATGGCAGTAAAATGGGCAAAGCCTGCAAAAGCAAGGCCTGTTAGTGGCTCGGCAGTTGCCGGTTGGCCGTTAAGGGTGGTGACAAATTCAGCCTGCGCAAACATACAAGAACTCCAAGGTGTAAATACAGCTGCCATGATGAGGATTTGACGCGACGAAGAGAAACGAGTATTTCTCAATACATCATTAAGTATTCTTTGAAGATCATGCTGAGTCGATTATTGCCAGGCACCGGTAGTTTGCGGATTTTAGACGCTGCAGCACGGCATCTGAATTTTACCCGGGCCGCCGAAGAAGTGGGCTTGACACCGGCCGCCGTCAGTTATCAGATTAAGGAAATTGAGGGGCGGCTAGGTGTAGTGCTGTTTGAACGGACCAGCCGCAGTATTAAAGTCAGCGAAGCCGGTAAACCGCTGTTGACGGCCGTCGCTGAGGTGTTAGCGCTACTGGATAAGGCAATTGCAGAGATAACAGCACCGCAGGCCAATAATGTTTTGCAAGTGTCACTGCCGGCGCGTTTGGCAACCAATTGGCTGATGCCAAAATTGGCCGATTTTAAGCAGTTACACCCTGAGATTCAGCTGGCTTTGGATATTACAGATGATGTGCGGGATTTGGTACCGGGAGGGCCTGATGTGGCAATACGTTTTGGGCGCGGGCAGTATTTACGGGGAGAAGCTATAAGGCTCACGCAGACCCGTTTGCTCCCAGTTGCAAGCCGGGAGTTATGGCACGCTGCCGATGATCTGGAGTCCTTGGCCGATTTAACAACTCAAGGCTTTTTGTATGTGGACTGTCAGGTGGAAGGGTTGCAATGGCCGGACTGGTCACAGTGGTTTGCGGCGGCCGGGCTGTCAATCGCCACCAGGGTAAGAACGCAGAAGTTTTCCGATACCAGTCACTTAATTCAGGCGGTACTGGCTGGTGGTGGAATTGGCCTGGTTGAACCTATGTTGGTGGGCGCTGAACTGGCAAACAAGCAGTTGATTGCGGTTTCCAAGGTGGCCGTCTCTTTACCTGTAAGCTATGCCTATTACCTGCTTATTCCGACGTCATCTGACCACAAGTTTGGGGTATCAGCATTCAAACAATGGTTAGTCGCGCAGTTGGCTGATACAGAATAGAGGCAACAAACGAGAGTTCATTGAATATTTTCTAGCGCATCCACTCGCCGGGTTGGTAATTTTTGTATATACCTAATAGGGGTATGACAGTTTTGTGACCAATAGGTGACAAGGTGAATCGCTGGCTGGAAATGTTCTGTTTGTTTGGGCTGGTGCCACTGTTGGTGGCGTTTTTTTCCGCTTATTCGGTTAAATGGCTCATTCCCATACTGTTGGTCATTGGATTTTTATGTTTATGGCTGCTGCTGAACGATCCAAGATTTAAGCGCTTCCGGCTCTGGCATCTGCAAGGATTAGGTCACTGTCTGCGTCATCAATTGTTGCTGTTTGCGCCCCTGGCATTAGTCATTAGTGTGTTGGTCTATCTTTGGTTGCCGCAGTTTTTTCTATGGTTACCAAGCAAAGATCATCAGCTTTGGTTACTGACGCTGGCCATTTATCCGTTGGTATCGGTGCTGCCGCAGGAACTGGTGTTTCGCACCTTTTTCTTTCATCGCTATAAACATATTTTGCCTTCCAAATTGGGTCGTTTGGGCTTAAGTACATTCAGCTTTGCCCTGGCCCACGCCGCTTACGGTAACTGGGTTGCGGTTGTGTTGTCCGGGGTTGGCGGCCTGCTGTTTGGTTATCGGTATATTCAAACCCGCTCTACCTTAATTGTGGCCATTGAACATTCGTTATGGGGGATGTTCTTGTTCACTATTGGCCTTGGCGTCTACCTGATGCAAATAGAGGGCATAGGCTTAATCAATTAGGCCATTTCCGATGGCATTGAATACGCTAACGTCTATAATCGGCGGCAATGACCATCCGTAGTGGAATAGCTGAATTTATGACCGATTCTCGTCGATTGCTGCCCGAATGGGCGCCGCAGGAAGCTGTGATTCTGGCCTGGCCTCATCAGGATACCGATTGGGCACCTTGGTTGGAAAAAGCCCGTAGCTTATACCTTGAGCTTATTGCTGCCATTAATCAGGCCAATTGCGGGGTGTTACTGCTGATTCGCGAAGCCGATATGGCCGACTTTCAAACCCGCGCCGCTCACTGCCAGCAAGTGTTGCTGCTTAAAGCCAATCCTAATGATACCTGGCTGCGTGATTATGGCTTTTTGACCTGTGCCTCTGAGCAGGGTATGCAGCCGGTGGAATACCAGTTTAACGGTTGGGGCAATAAATTCGATGCCCGCCGCGACAATCTGGCTAATCGCGATATTCTGGCCAGATTGTGTAAATTGCCATTAATCAGTACCGAGATGGTGGCTGAAGGCGGCGCGCTGGAGATAGACGGTGAGGGCCATTTGCTGTCCACTGCCTTATGTCTGCTTAACCCAGAACGCAATGGCGCGATGAGCCTGGACCAATACCAGGCGCAGTTTAAGGAGTATCTGGGAGCCAGCCGGGTCAGCATCTTCGAACATGGCCATCTGGAAGGGGATGATACCGACGGGCATATCGATACCCTGGTGCGTTTTACCCCGGATAAGGGCCTGGTCATTCAATCCTGCTTTAATCGCCCGCAGGATGCGCATTTTGACGGCTTGCAAGCGCTGGTGGACGAATGCCGCACGGCATTACCTGACCATCAAGTATTTGAATTGCCTCTGCCGGAAATCTATAGCGCCGAAGGCGACAGATTACCGGCATCCTATGCCAATTACCTGATTAACAACCAGCAGGTGCTATGTCCCATATACGGCCAGCCAGAAGACAAGGTGGCGCTGGAGGTGCTGACTAAAGCCTATCCGGCCCATAACATTGTGGCATTGGATTGCGCGGTGCTGGTACAGCAATACGGCAGCTTGCATTGCATTAGCATGCAGGTGCCCCAAGGTACATTAAAAGATGACGTGATGGCGCAATTGCGCAAGGGAGTAACTGTTTATGGCTAAACTTAAAGTCGGCCTGGTTCAGCAGGCCGTGGCAAATAACGACAAGCTCAGTAACTGGAACAACAGCGCCGCACAGGTGCGTAAGCTGGCCGCTGAGGGAGCCGAATTGGTGATGTTGCAGGAGCTGCACAGCACCCTGTATTTCTGCCAGGAAGAGAATACCGACTATTTCGATTTGGCTGAACCTATTCCCGGCCCTGCCACCGAGTTTTTTGCCGCCCTGGCTTTTGAGCTGAATATTGTGCTGGTCACCTCGCTGTTTGAAAAGCGCGGTTCGGGCCTGTATCACAATACCGCTGTGGTGTTTGACCGCAAGCAAGGCATGGTGGGTAAATATCGCAAGATGCATATTCCTGACGATCCCGGTTTTTACGAGAAGTTCTATTTCACACCCGGCGATCTGGGGTTTGAACCTATTCAAACCAGTGTCGGTAAGCTGGGCGTACTGGTGTGCTGGGATCAATGGTATCCGGAAGCGGCCCGTTTAATGGCTATGCGTGGTGCCGATATGCTGTTTTATCCCACTGCCATTGGCTGGGATATGACCGATACCGCGGATGAACGCGAGCGTCAGCACACCGCCTGGCATACCATTCAACGCGCCCATGCGGTGGCCAACTCGCTGCCGGTGATTGTAGCCAACCGTACCGGCTTTGAAGCCTCGCCCATTGAGGGCGACCCGGGTATTCAGTTCTGGGGCCAAAGCTTTGTGGCTGGTCCGCAAGGTGAATTACTGGCCCAGGCCAGCAGTGATAAAGAAGAAACTTTGCTGGTGGAGCTGGATCTGGCCCGTACCGAAAACGTGAAACGTATCTGGCCCTATTTCCGCGACCGGCGCATTGACGCCTATGAAGATCTGACCCGTCGCTGGCGCGACTAAACTCGCTTCGTGCTCCCCCTATAGGGTGGAGCACTTGTTTAATTTCAATATGCTAGCTTGCTGCTTGCTGCTTGTTGCAGAGAATATTGGGGGAATTTCCCCTGCCCAGTCGAAATACAGCATTTCCAGCCGACAATAATGGGATTAGAAGGGCACCACGGTGGCGCTCGTTGTTGATTAGCAGGAGATATGATGAAAATTACTATAGAAACTTTGGTAAACGCCTCTTTAGCTCAAGTTTGGCAAGCCTGGACAACACCCGAACATATTACTCAATGGAATTTTGCTATTGATACCTGGTGTTGTCCCAGAGCGGAAAATCAACTGGTGGTTGGCGGTGCTTTTAACTACCGGATGGAAGCCAAAGACGGCTCAATGGGTTTTGATTTCTGCGGCACTTATACGGTTGTTGAGCCTCAAAAACTGATTCGCTTTAATCTGGGAGATGAGCGTGAAGTCAGTGTGGCGTTTCTGCCTACAGAGCAGGGTATCAAGGTCACTGAAACCTTTGAAGCTGAAGATGAGAACTCTGCCGAACAGCAGCGTCAGGGCTGGCAGGGAATATTGGATAATTTTAAGGCCCATGTAGAGGCTAACTGACAACGCCTGAAGCGCTGACCTTATTTTGCCCTAAAGCAGCGTGTCGGCATGGAACTATAGAGGAAGAATAAAGTGGTAACTTGTTTTCTGCGTTATGTTATCGACCCCAATAAGCTGGAAGAATTTGAAGCCTATGCCAGGATGTGGATCCCGCTGGTCAATAAATTTGGTGGGCAGCACAACGGCTATTTTCTGCCTTCAGAAGGGGCTAATAATATAGCGTTGGCGCTGTTTACTTTTTCCAGTCTGGCAAGCTATGAGCAATACCGCCAGGACTCCTTTAATGATGCCGACTGCCAGGCGGCCTTTCAATACGCAGAGCAAACGCAGTGCATTGTTAGCTATGAGCGTAGCTTCTTCAGGCCGGTTTTGGCCTGAAGGGGCAATTATCAAATAACGCAATGCGTTAGCGCCCAGCCCGCCAGCGGGCCAGGTGACTATGTTGCTGTTGTTGTTACAGACTAAGGTCGAGCACTATTTTACCCAAGGCCTGATGTGACTCACAGCGTTGGTGGGCTGCCTGGATCTGCTCAAGAGGGTAGACCGAATCAATCGCCATCTGCAGTTGCCCGCTCTCAACAAGCGTGGTGATCTGCTCAAGATCGCCGCCATTGGGGTTGACCCACATACGATGAAAATGCACTCGCTTTGCTGCCAGTTGGGCTTCAGGCAGTTCATCCAGGGTGGAAATTAAAAAGCCGCCGGGTTTAATCAAGTCGACACTTTGCTGCAGTAAGTCGAGGCCGCCACGTGCCGCATACACCATGTCAACGGGTTCGATACCCTTATGCCAATCTGCCTGATGGTAATCTCTGACCTCATCTGCGCCTAAGGCTTTGATATAGTCTTGCTTGGACGCTGAGCCGGTAGCGATAACCGTCGCCCCTTTGGCTTTGGCCAGCTGTACTGCCAGGCTGCCTACCGCACCGGAGGCATTATGCACCAGCAAGCGCTGACCGGATTGTAATTTACCCTGACTAAACAACCCCTGCCAGGCCGTTAGTGCTGCCAGAGGCAGGGCAGCAGCCTGCACAAATGAAAGATTAGTGGGTTTGGGTCTGACGACATCGGCATCCACGGCTATCCACTGGGCATTGGTGCCCTGGGCCTGAATAGGCGTGTAGGCGTACACCTCGTCACCCGGTTTAAGATGATCAACTTTGTCTGCCACCTCATCGATTATGCCAGCACAGTCCCA
The DNA here is from genome assembly GCF_039522935.1 of Bowmanella denitrificans. Taxonomy (NCBI): domain Bacteria; kingdom Pseudomonadati; phylum Pseudomonadota; class Gammaproteobacteria; order Alteromonadales; family Alteromonadaceae; genus Bowmanella; species Bowmanella denitrificans. Next base: position 13,742 of record NZ_BAAAEI010000010.1, read on the forward strand.
GCCCAGGATCAGCGGCAACGTATGGGTTTCTGTACCACTGAGCATGCCGTTGCGGATATGAAAATCCACCGGGTTGACACCACTTGCCATCACCCGAATCAGTACCTGACCGGGTTGGATCACAGGTTTGGGCTGCTCGCTCACTGTCAGTACTGCGGCGTCACCATATTGACTAATAAAGGCTGCTTTCATTTTTCATTCCTTGTTGGTTTCAGCAGCCTCAGTATCAAGATTTGCCGGTATTCTGGATAATGAAGAAATTGAATAGCAATGATTGATAAAAACCATGTATGGCCTGCTAAGGTGTGTTTACCATCTCACAACACTTGGCCCCCTATGTCACTAAAACTGCCGATACCCTTGCTGTTTGGCGCTCTGGTATTTGCAGCTACCGGGAGTTTGCTTTTGTACTTAGCCATTGACGATATGCTGGACACCAGTCAGTTTCTAAGCGGCGCCAGCTATGGTGTGGGCACAGTAGAAGACGTTCGCCAGCATTATCAGGAGATTGGCAGCACTGCCAGGCGCTCCCGTACTCTGGTGAATAGCGCACTGATTCGCCTGACACTGGCAAGTGGCGAGACAGTGTTGGTTGTGCATGATTACGGATTGTGGGAAGCCGAGCTACAAACCGGCCAGCAGGTTAGGCTGGCTTATCAGGCTCAGGCGCCAGAACAGGCAAAACTGGTAAACTTTGCTGCGTTATGGGCGGGCCATATCGGGATGCTGGTGCTGGGAAGTTTGTTTGTCGGTGCCGCTTATCTTCTGATCCGAGTGTTTCGCTGAATTCACCTTGTCAGGGGTCATTCGGCTTTGTTAGATTGCCAGAATATTCAATGGCTTGATGTCGATGCCAAGCTCAGCTCACAGGGAACTGGATGGAATATCCGATAGCCGGTGCCTGCCAATGTGGCGAGGTAACCTACCAGCTTAATGCGGCACCGCTGATGGTGGTGGCTTGTCATTGCAAGGAATGTCAGAAGCTCTCGACCAGCGCATTCAGCATTACTGCGGTGGTGAAGGCCAAAGATGTGGAATTTCAAGGTCAGATGCAAAAGTGGCAGCGTAAGGCCGATAGCGGCAATATTAATGGTGCAATGTTCTGCCCAACCTGTGGCAATCGGCTGTATCACTTTAATCCAGAAGAGCCGGATATTATTAAGTTGAAGCCGTCTAATCTATCCGATACCCGGCTTATCCAACCAACCGCCCATGTATGGGTGAGTGAAAAGCAGGATTGGTTTAGCTTACCCGCTGATGTTCCTGTTTATGAGCGCCAGCCCTGAATTCGCTTAGCTCAGTCGTTTGCACTATTACAGAAGTTACGCAACCACCTGGTCGTCATTTGCACAGTAATAGGGAGCTGCAGAGCGTTGTGCTTATGTACCAGTTTGCTCAGAACAAGCCAGTAGCTGAGCATGGTTTAGGACAATGGCGACAGATCCCAACTATGCCAGCGCCTGAGTCAACCACGACAGTACAGGCGAGATACCGTTTGGCACATGGCCTTGCAGATAATATCCCAAACCAGAGCCGACGGGCTTGCCATCAGCTAACGGCTTAAGTTGTGCGGCGCCCTTTATCAGGGTCTGGCCACTAAACACCAGGCCCAGCCCGGCCTGAGCCTGCTGAATGGCAAACAGCTCTTGATCAAAATATGTCAGGCTTATGTGGTCAGTAGAGCTGGCCAGTTGTTGGCAAAAAGTTTGCCATGGGGCGGCTGGCAAGCTGGTGTTTTTCCATCTTGGTAAAAATATGGGGCAATCCTGCCCGGCCTCGAATCTGGCAAGTTGGCTTGCCGTGCCATACAGGTTGAAATGTTCATGGGTAACGGGCTGAGCCTGGTTTGCTACCAACCCAAATCTGATCGCCAGAGTACTGACAGACAGCGATGGCTCCAGTTGTTCGCCACTGCGTATTTCTATTGGCGTATCGGGTAATAACGTCTGCATCTCTGCCATTCGGGGCAGCAGCCAGAGCGCGGCAAATGACGAAGTACAACGTATCACCAGCCCCTGACTTTGCCCCTTCAACTCCTGAAGCGTCTGACCAATGGCGTGCAGGCTGGCGCGAGTGACCTTAGCCAATCGGATACCGGATTCGGTTAGTGCAACCTGGCGAACCTGCCGGCTAAATAGTGTTACGCCCAACCAGGCCTCCAGATTACGAATCTGATGCGATACCGCGGTTGGCGTCAGGTGCAACTCATCGGCAGTCAGTTTAAAGCTGAGATGACGGGCGGCTACGTCGAAAACCCGTAAGCTGTTAAGTGAAGGAAAGTCTGACATTCTCTTATGGATGAATAAATTTCACCTTAAGTGTAAAAAGCATCTTTTGTCAGAGGCAACAAAAATTTGCAAGATAATCCCTGTTAATTTGAACGAACGGAGCAAAAGCAATGAAAATTCTAAGATTAGATGCCAGTGTCAGGGGCGATAGCCATGAACGACTCAGCTACAGGTCAATTTCAAGACAGTTAGCCAATCACTTTTTGTCTGAACTTAAGGTGAATAATGTTCACTTTGAAATGAAGTTGAGAGATGTGGGCAAAATCCCCCCGGCTTTTATTGACGAAGCCTGGCTGGCAGCCTGTTTTACACCAGAAACCAAGCGTACGCCTGAAATGCAACAGGCACTGGCCCTGTCTGACAGCCTGATAGATGAGTTGCATTGGGCAGACTTGTTACTGATTTCCACCCCTATGTATAACTACGGTATGCCAGCGGCCCTGAAGGCCTGGTTTGATCAGGTTATTCGGGTGAACAAAACCTTCAGTTTTGACTTGCAACGTGGCGACTTTCCACTGGCCCCGATTTTTTCCGGAAAGCGCCTGGTGTTGGTATCCTCTACCGGGGAATTTGGCTTTGAGCCGGGTGGTGTGCGTGAGCATATGAATCACTTAACTACCCATATTCGTACCTTAAGCCATTATCTGGGGGTAGAGCAGGTGGATGACGTGCAGGTGCAATTCCAGGAATTTGCCGATGCACGACATGAGGCGTCCAAAGCCCAGGCTTTTGAGGCGGTGGCTGCACTGGCAAAGGCGTTTCTGCCGCAGGTGCCTAAACAGATAGAAGAGCTGATGCAGAGCGCTTGATTTTTTGTTTACTGTTCTGCAGCTATGCTTATCACTGGTAACAGCGAATCAAATTATCCAGAGTTGTAGTGAATAGTGCAGGCAAGGTTTTGACATTCTGGCGTGGTTCAATAATGCCCTTTTTAACATGGGGGCTTGCAACTGTATTACTTGCATCCCCAGCCGCGTTTGCTTTGCAGGGGCAGCCTGATGACAACCGGACATTAAGAAGGGGACTATCCAATTTACCTGGCTCGTTAGACCCGCAGCAGCATAAAACCACCAACGACAGTTTATTAGCCATTGAGCTTTTTGCCGGCTTAGTCCGGCTTGATCCCAAGGGTAGGGTGGTGGCGGACACCGCTTCGCACTGGCAAGTTAGTGAAGACGGTCAGGTTTATCGCTTTTTCCTACGCAAGGACGCCAGGTGGTCCGACGGGCAACCATTAATTGCAGAAGATTATGCACTGGCGTACCAGCGAATTTTGCAAGGAGGCCAAGGTACCCCTATGTTGTTTAGATCAGGATTGGAAAGTCAACCAGCAGATAGCAAGGCTAAAATGCCGGGCATGTTCGCCTTGTCAGAGACTGAACTGGAAATACGTTTGTCTGCAGCAACGGGCGAGCTGCTTTACTGGCTGACTGACACTGAAGCCATGCCTGTTCCCAGCCATTTATACAAGCATATGGGGGATGAATGGGTGGCAAAGCGGCCATTTGTCAGTAACGGCCCTTATACTTTGCAAAGCTTTAGCCCGCACTTAATCCAGTTGACCAAAAACCCTCTTTATCATGCAGCCGAGGAAGTGGGTATTGAGCATGTTCGCTATGAAATTTTGCCAGCAAATTTAAGCATGGGCCGTTACATTGCCCAAACCCAGGCCGACATTGCCACTGGTCTGGCGTATTATCAGCTACAAAGCGCCGGGCGCATGGCGGGATACAGGGTCATTCGACAATTAAACAATGCGTTGTTGATGTTTTATTTAAACCCACAGGTAGAAGGCCTTACTGATATTCGGGTTCGTCAGGCACTGAATCTGGCTATGGATCGTCAACTTATGGTGAATATGCGGCAAAAAGGGGAACAGGCCATGTTTGGCCTGGTGCCAGAGCAAGCCGATTACCCTTCGGAGCCGGAGCCCGCCCAAACCTATCCGCAAATGCTGGCGCAGGCTAAGCAACTTATGAGTGAAGCTGGATACAGCCACCAGCAACCACTTAAACTGGAGTTGCTTACCTCTGATCGGGATTTGAGTATCAAGGATTCGGCGATGGCCATCCGGATTTGGGCCGAGCTGCCGATTGAATTTACCTTAAACAAGCAACCTTTTAGTCAGGTAGTTAAGCGTATCTACGCAGGGGACTTCCAGGTGGTCAGGCGAATCTGGCAGACTAATCATGGCGATCCTTTGGGCATGTTGCAGATTTACCTGCCGCAATTTGCGCCTCTTTTGTATCCAACGGCAGATGCGCACATTGAGCAGCTACTGGCATTGAGCAGAACAGCGTCGCAACGTCGCTTTCAACATATTAAAGCGTTGGAAAGGTACCTGCTTCAGCAAGTACCGAGTGTACCAGTATTGCAGAATGCCAAATTTCAACTGGTATCAAAACGCGTTGCCGGTTGGTCAGATAATAGTCTGGCCCGTAACGAAAGCCGCTGGCTGACACTCAAGGACGGTGACCAATCTAGCACCTTAAATGAGGTTGTTAGACCCGTTGGTCATTAGATTCAGGGGCTTGCTAAGCCCCTGAAGGTTTATGCTCAGGCAATATAGCTAATATGCTGGTGGAAGCGTAAGGTCAGCGCGGTACGCTGCGGATCAATACCCAGACTTTTGGCAAAGCCATCCAGCGCTTCTTCCACCCGGTTCATAAAGTGTCCGTAACCAAACTCGGTATTGTCTTCCTTACCGGCGACAATAATAAAGTGGGCGGTTTCCACCAGGTTGTTATTGTCCCAGTAAGCGACAAACTGCTGGCCTGGCGCATCCGGATCAAAACTGATTTTTTGCAGCTCCGCATTGTGCTGAGACTGATCCACCTGACTGTTACGTACCAGCGGTGTCAGACCATTGGCAACCATGGCCAGACGATCCAATTTTTTATTGCGGGTGGCAGTTAAAAACTGCTCTTCCAGCGCCAGATACAGCGGTGCAAAGTGCTCGCTGCTGGTGGCTTCAAACTGCTGCTTTAGCTGCCTGGTCATAGGCAGGCTCAGCGTTACATAGCTGATAGCAGAATGCTGCTGAGGCAGTTCGCACTGTCTGGCTTTGTATCTGGGATACAGGCCGCGCAGTTTGTATCCATAACTTTCTTTATGACCTTTTTCATGGGCGAACAAGTCATAGGACAGATGCTGGTGATCACGGATTTTTATCTGGCTGTCGGTCTGAGGCAATTCGGCTTTAAGCTGGCTGATAACGCTCATGACCTGTTGGTGGAATTGGGCAGCATGTGCACGCAGCTCAGATCCTGTGGCTAAAAACAGCAGGCGGATTTTTCGTGCCTGATAATCTGCTGTGGTGAACAGATTCTGCCCTTCATGTACCACAGGGTCATAGAAGAACAGGATCTGCTTGGCGGTTTGAAAATGCATAGCTTCATTGTGATAGCGCACCACTGGCAATTTGTCATTGGCGATCATATGTACATTGTGCAGGCCCGCAGCATCGGCCAGGGCAAAGAAGCGCTGACTCAGTTTGTCGTAGCAGGACTTGGCGCTGTCAAAGTGCTGATAAAAGCTGTTGTCGGTTTTGATCTCTGCCAGCAGATACTGGTTGGATCTGGCGTTAGTGGGAATATATACCCGGTGTTTGGAATGACTGGCCATGATGTCTCCTTGGACTGAATGACTTAGATGGCCAGATGTTAGCGGCTGCGCATGTCAGAAAAGTTGTTCCAGATTAAGTTTTTTGCCGACTGTTTAAAGCGGCTGGGCAATTCAGGTACTTTTTTGATCTGAAACAAAAATTCTCTGGCAAGCCACCATTTTCAAACTACCTTTTATGCTTAGGGGCTGAATTTGAACAGAAAACTCTGCTCAGTTGCTACATAGCTCTGTGTGAAACCAATATGGCTTTCCGGTGAGGCGGTACGGAGACAAAAACAATAAAAGGTTCGTAACATGCCGCAGTCCCGCACGCCAAGCACTAATGCCTGGGATACACCTGTAGGGGATTCAACTCAGGGCCAGTTTGCCCAGGTTTATGCCGAAGAAGCTAACCTGATTGCACTGCGTCGCCGCAATCTTGGCGTACAGGCTAACGCCGATGCCAGCAAACTGAGCCTGCCAGAGAGCATTTTTCCCAGTAACGGTTTCGTTGCTGCACCAGTGCTTGACGGGGTGCTGACGGAACTGGAACAGACGCAACCTGCCTGGCAGCATGAAGAGGCTGAAAACCACTGCCAACCCCGGCAAGGTCTGATTGGGCTGGCGTTATCCGGAGGCGGAATTCGTTCTTCCACCTTTAATCTGGGGGTGATGCAGGCGGTACAGCGGGCGGGCTTATTTCCTTATATGGATTATCTGTCCACCGTATCCGGCGGTGGCTATATCGGTACTTACCTGACGACCTCGATTCAGGAAAATCTAAGTCTGGGTGAATCCCCAATGATTGATTCCACGACGTCCGAGCAGGATAGGGCGGACCCATTTCCCTTTGTGCACCAAACCGGCCAGGTAGAGAACAGCCGTTTTCGACATCTGCGTAATTATGCCAGCTATCTGACCCCACAGGGGCGGGCACAATTGCTGTTTGCGCCGCTTATCCTGTTGCGTGGATTTTTGATTAATCTGCTGGCTATTGCCCCGCTAATGCTGGGAGCGGCCCTGTGTTTATTCGTGCTGTTAGACTATCAAAGTGCAACTGGTAATTTTGTTTTTGCCTGGGAACCCTGGTTAGCTGAGCAGTTATTGGCTGAGGCGGCAGGGGTCTATGATCTGAAGCAGCGCGTGTTGCTGCGCTTTCCTCTGAGCCTTTTGGCGCTGGCGCTACTTGTGGGGTATTTTTTCAGCTATCCGTTAGTGCACTTTCGGGATTTTTGGCGTGGAGTGACAGAAAACACCCGCCGCGGCGCCCGGATGGCCAGACTGAAAAGATATCGGGCGTTTTTTCTGATTTTTGTAGCTGCGGTGGCATTGGAATCTATGCCGCTGTTGATGGAATGGTTGCACAAACCGCATTATTGGCTGGCATGTTTAGGTTCGGTCAGTCTGCTGCAATCGGCTCTGGCGCAAAGGGTGCTGGTGTGGCTCAAAGCCAAGCTGGCCAGTATGGCCATGTTGCTGGCGGCTTTGATTCTGATGCTTTTACTGCTGGTGGCTGTATTGTTTGTGGCCAAAATGATGATACAGATGCGTTTGCATTGGCAGTGGGTGTTAGTGTTTGGCGGCCTGGCGTTTGTTTATGCACTGGTGTTTGTGGATATCAATGCCACCTCTATCCACAAATATTATAAAGATCATCTGGTCAAAGCCTTTGTGGCACAAGCCGCCGCAGATGATGCGCCAGACCCCAACAGGCGGGGGCAGTGGGTGCCGAGACTCAGCGAATTAAAGCAAACCCATCAGCCTTATCACTTGCTCAACGTGACCCTGAATATGGACTGGGGCGATAAAGACAATCAGCTGTTTAAGAATGGCAGACGGGCCAGTTTTTTTATCTTCAGCAAGTTCTTTTGTGGTGGTCCGCGTTGTGGCTATGTGCCTACCGAACAACTTGAGAAGGTCGAACGGGACCTGGATATTGGCACGGCAATGGCCATTTCCGGTGCTGCGGTGGCGCCGAATATGGGGCGAGTGGGCAACCCCTGGCTGGGCTTTCTGTTTGCCTTTTTCAATGTGCGCCTCAACTATTGGTTGCGCAATCCCATGCAACTCGACAAGCAAGGCGATAAGGTCAGTGTCTGGTATCGGCCCGGCCCTTTATATTTGCTGCGGGAAATGCTGCAACGTTTAGGCAGCGAGCGACCCTTTGTGAATCTCTCGGATGGCGGCCATATTGAAAATACCGGCATCTATGAGCTGTTGCGCCGCCAGTGCCGCTTGATAATTGCCGGTGATGGCGAATGTGATACCAGACTCACCTTTGGTGGGTTGGCTGAGGTAATTCGTCTGGCCAGAATTGATTTTGGTTTTCGCATTCAAATGGATGGCCTGGATGAACTGCGAGCCGGTGAACAACGCTATGCCATTGGCACGATTTATTATCACGAAGACTGGCAGAATCCGCAGAACAACAGAATTGGCAAACTGATTTATCTGAAATCCAATCTCGGTGGTGACTACAATCTGGCCGCCACCTTAAATCAAGAGCTGTATCGCACTTCTGCCGGCAGGGACGATGATTATCTGTTTGACCGCAATGCCTATCTGGCCTTCTACCGCAGTATGCACCCCGATTTTCCCCATGAGACGACCGCAGACCAGTTGTTTGACGAGGCCCAGTTCGAAAGCTACCGGGCGCTGGGCTTCCAGGTGGCAGCGTCTGCCCTACTTAACCCCTGACAGGAGATAAGCGATGAGTTTTGCATCCGCATTGAAAAGTATTGGCAATGGTATTAAGGATTTGTCGCAACTGAATGTGCGCACTTATACGGGTAATATTGATGCGCAGATTAGCGGTGAAAATGCCGAGGAAATGCTCAATCTGGCGCGCCAGAATGGCCAGCTAAAACTGGTGGGGCTGACCACCATTAATCTGGACGGTGACGTTAATCAGTTCATTTCCAGTGATCAGGAGATCAATGAGAAATTGCACAACGCTCACCAAAGTGCGGTACAGGCCTCACAGCGTAGTCGTGAAGTCACGTTTAACCTGTTTGCTTCGGCAATTCGTGAGGCGGTGGGCAAAATCAGCATCGATCCCAATCAGGACTGAACAGCATGCTGGGGCCCGCGCAGCTCAGGCAGATGGAGCAGGGTGACTTCAGCCTGTTGGGCGTTACGCTGGATGCACTACCAGATGACGGGCATCTGCATCTGGCCTGCCAGGACAGCGATCTGCAAAAAGCCCCATGGCTGGGTATTGCCCGCACCTGGCTGTGGCTGCTTGGCTACCTGAAACGGGATACGCAGAAACAGCAGGCTGATAGTGATTTTATTCAGGGGCTGATGCGCTTTCAGCAAGAAGTGGGCTTAACTGCCGATGGCGTGCTGGACAATCTGAGCTGGCAGGCGCTTAAATCTCTGGCGGCGTTTGATTCTGATACTCAGGTGGAAACCTGGGACCCGGCTAATCCAGCCTTTCGCCGGGCAGTACAGCTAAGGTTATTCAGCTATGGCTTGTGCAAAACAGCGCCGCCCTTTGCTGAGTTGCCAAGCGATCAGGATACAAAGCTGCAAAAACACCTGCATCAGGCATTGGAAGATTTCACCCGCCTGGTTGCCTGGTATGGTTTGTCCGCTGAACCATTGGACAGCGGCTGGAACCGGCCCTTGCTCAGATTACTGTTTGCCCACCAAGAGCTGATAACCCTGTTACCTTTTGACGGAGAGGGATTCAGGCTATCTGGCGGACATCCGCTGCTGCCCATGGCAGCCCCTCAGGCGAAAGCACTTAGACGACGCTTTGTCGGAAATCTGGCATTGGTGGAGTTGTGGTTGATGGGGTATCCGGTAAGGCCTGGCAACTTTAAGGCCGATGGCCCCCATGATGGCCACGCAAAAGGCACATTGTACTGGGCGCTGAAACAATTTGCCAAAGACCGGCAACTGCCCATCGCCAATACCCATGCAATTCAATTAGGGGCCTGGTTTTTCCATGAAAGCCGGCAAATTTTGTCGGATGATCCGCCATTGCCTGCAGAGCAACTGGATGCGGTCATGGCCGATAGTCATCAGCGCCACAAGCTGGAGAAAGGCTATAAGAGTCTGGGGGCCAGGATTGTGGATGGAGTCAAGCGCTTGCTACGCTGGTTTGGTGCGCTACTGCGTCAGGTGCTGGACAGGGCTAAACAGTGGTTTATTAACCTGGCCCGGCTACTGCACAAAGGTGCCAGCGAGATCTACGCAGAATTTAAAGCGCTGATAGAGATATCCGCCCGAGGCTGGCATTACTGGCAGGATAATCCATTGCAACTGTCGGACCGCCAGTCACTGATGATTTTCAAGCAACGGGATTTTGATTTGGATTTGATATTCAATCCACAGCCGAACAGCACTCAGATAGCACGTCTATTTAACACCATGCAATTAAATATCCAGTCCATGGCACTGGGGGGACAAGTGCTGGTGCAACTGATCGCCCTTATCCGGCAAATAATGTCACTGGCCAACATGCTGATTAACTGGCTGGGTGTGGTGGTAGCGCTATACCGGCTGGGACTATGGCTGAGGGCCAACCTGCCGCTGTTGGCAGAAGCCGGTGAATTACAAGCAGCTTTTAAGCAACTGGATGGTCAGACTAAATAACGAATCAACTGCACAACCGCCAGGATTATCATCAGTGGCCAGATCCAGCGGCTCATTTTGGCCACCTGCTCGGGTGAAAAGCGGTGACGTGAGCGTTCCAGTAACGGGATCAGTATCACCAGTGCCAGAAATAATCCACCAAGAATATATAAAACGGTCATCCATTCATCCCATTGTTATGCTAGGGCACTTTGGACCCTGACATAAATATGCCACAATCGGGGCAATTATAACTACAAGGAACCTCGATGGAATTCAGAATTGCCTCAGTTGTCCTGCTTGGGCTCAGCCTCAGTGCCTGTAATCCGGCCCCCCAGCAAAACGTTAAATCAGAGCATCAGGCCGGTGACAGCGCAGCGGTTGCGTCGGCAACAACAGAAATGCTGGCAGGTAAGGACTACCATTCATTTGCCAACCCGGAGCAGTTAAAAGTAAAACACCTGGACCTGGATCTGGATGTGAACTTTGCCACTCAGGTTATTTCCGGTGACGCCAGTATTCAGTTTGAGCGTGTCGAACCTAAAGCCTCGACCCTGGTGCTGGACACCAGAGATCTGACCATTGAACGGGTTACGGCCATGGGCAAAGACATTCCCTTCAGCTTGGCCGCTGCTGATCCGCATCTTGGTGCTGCGCTGAAGATTGAGGTGCCTGCTGATATTGATGTGGTGACGGTCACTTATCATACGTCACCGGATGCCTCTGGCGTGCAGTGGCTGACGCCGGAGCAAACTGCCGGCAAGCAGCACCCCTTCTTGTTTACTCAGGCTCAGGCAATTCATGCCCGTAGTTTTATCCCGCTGCAAGACTCTCCACAAGTTCGAATGACCTACCAGGCCACCATTCGCACTCCGGCGGATTTGCTGGCGGTGATGAGTGCTTCCAACGATCCGGATACCGAGCGGGACGGTGAATACCATTTCTCTATGCCGCAGCCCATTCCTTCATATCTGATTGCCCTGGCCGTTGGCGATTTGGCATTTAAACCCATGGGTAAGCGCACCGGTGTGTATGCAGAACCTGCCATGCTGGATGCGGCTGCGAAAGAGTTTGAAGACACCGAAGCCATGCTGGAAGTGACCGAAAAGAAATTCGGCCAGTATCGCTGGGATCGCTACGACTTACTGATTCTGCCGCCGTCCTTCCCATTTGGTGGTATGGAAAACCCACGTTTGTCCTTTATCACTCCCACCGTGATTGCCGGTGATAAGAGTCTGGTCTCACTGATTGCCCATGAGCTGGCGCATTCCTGGTCTGGTAATACGGTGACTAATGCCACCTGGCGTGATCTGTGGTTGAATGAGGGGTTCACCACCTATCTGACCTACCGGATTATGGAAATGATTTATGGCCCAGAGCGTGAGCAAATGGAATTTGTATTGGGCCAGCAATCTTTAGAGGCAGACCTTGCCAGCTCGCCGGCACAGGATCAATTACTGGCTATTGATCTGCGCGGTCGCGATCCGGATGCGGTGTTTTCTGATATCCCTTACGAAAAAGGTGCCTTGTTCGCCCGCGAGCTGGAGCAAAAGGTGGGACGTGATGCGTTCGATCAATTCCTGATGGGCTACTTCGAGCACTTTGCCTTTGAAAGTATTACCACCGATCAGTTTGTTGCCTATCTCAATGACACGCTGCTTAAAACCCATGGTGACAAACTGGATGCCAAGCGCATTCAGCAGTGGATTTTTGAACCGGGCGTTCCGCAAGGCGCACCCATGGCGCATTCTGATGCCTTTACCAAAGTCGATGCGGCCAGAGACAATTGGCTGTCCGGGGAGCTGCCCGCCGATAAGATTGACACCCAGGACTGGAATACCCATCAGTGGCTGCATTTTCTGAACAATATGCCAGAGTCGCTGAGCGCCCAGCAAATGGCTGAATTGGATAAGGCATTTAACCTGACCCAGGCGGGCAATAACGAGATAGCCCATAGCTGGTTGTTGATGGCTGTTAATAACTGGTATGAACCGGCTTTTGGCCGTTTGCACGATTACCTGCTACATATTGGCCGTAACAAACTGGTTAAGCCACTGTATCAGGCCTTGTCGAAAACAGAACAGGGTAAAGCCTTTGGTAAACAAGCCTTTGAGCAGGCCAAAAGTGGTTATCACCCACTGACGGTTAAGGCTAATGAAGGGTACTTCGAATAACATCCAAGGGCCGTAAGGCCCTTATTTGTGATTATGTTTAAAGAGATATAATGCTGCTAAACATTCATCATGTGGCGATAATCTGCTCCGATTATGCCAGGTCTAAGTACTTCTACTGCCAGGTTTTAGGCCTGTCGGTTATTGCTGAACATTATCGCCAGCAGCGGGATTCCTGGAAGCTGGACCTGGCTTTACCCGATGGTGGTCAACTGGAGCTGTTTTCATTCCCTGAGCCGCCTGCCAGACCCAGTCGCCCGGAAGCCTGTGGATTGCGCCATCTGGCTTTTGCTGTGGCCCGGCTTGATACCGTCATTGCGCATTTGACCAGTCAAAGCATCGAGGTGGAACCTGTTCGTGTGGACGAATACACCGGTCGGCGTTTTACCTTTTTCGCCGACCCTGATGGCCTGCCTTTAGAACTGTATGAAATATAGAGGCTGCATCACTGAGATGACAGCCTCAATGTCTGATAAGGGATTAATCCAGGCGGAATTTTTCTACCTCGCCATCAAGTTGCACAATGAGTTCTTTAATTTGATCGGTGGCCTGGTGCGCCTGCTGCGATAAGTTTGCGCTGTTTTGTGCAATACCTGCTATTTCATCCACCCGGTTACTGGTGCTTTGTCCGGCTTTGAGCTGGGTGTCTGCGGCTTCGGCGATATGCTGACTCATTCCCATAATCGCGCTCAGGGACTGACCAATATTGACCAACTGCTCAGACACCTGGGTGGCATGTTTTACCGCCTGTTCACTGGTGTCGATACTGGCATTGACGGAAGACTTGGCCTCTTTGGTGGCGGTTTGCAGTTTTCCGATAGTTTGCTGAATTTCGCCGGTACTGGCCTGCGTGCGCTGGGCCAGTTGCCTGACTTCATCGGCAACCACGGCAAAACCCCGGCCCTGTTCCCCCGCCCTGGCGGCTTCTATGGCGGCGTTTAAGGCCAGCAGATTGGTCTGTTCGGCTATGCCCTGAATTACAGACAAGACACTGGCAATCTGACTGACTTCATCTTCCAGTACCTGGATATTGCTGCCAGCTTGCTCAATTTGACGCTCCAGCAGGGCGATAGTGGCGGTAGACTGAGCGGTAAGCTCATTGGCCTGTTTACCCTGATTTTCAGCCGTACTGACAGACTGTGAGGTGAGATCAGATTGTTCTGCCACTTGCTGGGCAGAATGGGTCAATTCACCAATGGTGGTAGCAACCCGTTGGGCCTGGCTGTTGAGCGTATGTGTCAGCTTGTCCAGTTCCTCAAAACGTGATTGTGAATCCTTGCTTTGACTTTGCAAGCTGCTGGCCGCTGACTTGATGCTTTGCACCACTTCCTGCAATTTCGTCTGCATATATAATACTGCACCGAGAATACTGTCTCTTGGCACCTGACCGACATTTTGCGCCAGTCGCAAATCGCCTTTGGAGACCCGCATAACAGACTCGCGCACTTGTTGGATTTCACCGCCAAGGGCATGGCTTATGCCAAAGCCAAAACGTGCCAGGGCTGCGGCCAGCGCGACCGCAATCACCACCGACAACCCAACCAACCAGATAGCGGTATCCCAATAGCGCTGATCCACTTCTTTGTAGCTAATGCCGGTGCCCACATACCAACCCCATTTTGGGGTTTTCTGCACCACCGACGTGAGATCGACCACTTCCCCCTCACGTTCTGAATTCCAGTTATAGGTGAGGATCTCACCTGTGCGACTACCAACCAGGTTCTTCACCATCTGGCCGATACTTTTGCCCTGCGCATCGGTGAAATCATTAAAGCTGGTGCCATGTAATTGCGGGTCATGGGGGGTGGCGACAAAGTTCAAATCAGCATCCACCACATACACGTATTCAGAATCGTGGTACTTATTTTCACGCAGAATTTGAGTGGCCAGGCGTTTTGCTTGATCTTCGTTAATAGCACCTGAGGTTACCATCTGTTCAAACTGCTGGATAACGTTGACGGTGCTTTTCATTAACTGATTGATTCTGGCTATATTGTCTTCTTCACTGGCAATACGCAGTACCTGCAAGCCAATAAAAGAGACTGCCAGCAAAGACAGAAAAATCGTGACGGCAAACGCAATGATTTTGGCGCGTAAACTAACAGAACTAAACATAAGTCCCCCGAAAATTGAACAATATTCCGTGTTACTTGTTGTGGTTATATTTCATGCATCCTTGTGACAATTTACCAAATGCAGAAGGCTTGGCAACAGCTTGTTTACTTTTGTGTGCTGTCAGCCGACATTTGCTGCAATTCTTGAATTCGGTTTTGATAGGCTTGTTTAATGCAGGCGCGTCTGTCCGGGTCTTTCCAGCATTCATCCCGGCCTTTTAGCCAGCCTCTTTGCATCGCGCGCAGTGTATTTCTGCTGGGTTTTTTCGCCTGACGCCAGGCTGCCTGATAGACATCGGCCAATTGCTTATCCAGTAAGGCAAGTTCAGCATCGCTGCATATTATTCCTTCACTGGTACCTTGTGCGGCTTTGCTACAGTCAAATGATGGGTTGATAGTTCTTGGCTTGGTGTAGTCAACACTGTGATCGCAACTGCCGTCCTTTTCGCAATCATTGATACCGTCGTTATCTAAGTCCCAGCTAGGGTGCATGCCAGGGCGAAGCTGACTACTTTGCTTCTCTACGGGGGGAGTAGAGGAATGGACAAAAGGCGGCAGAGCTGCCAGCCCTGCCACAAGTATGGCAATTAGTCTGCGCATCTTGTACTCCAATATGGTGATGCCATGACTATAGCCTTTGTTGACCGTTTAGATAAAAATAAATAGTCCTACTGTGCCAGGTGTTGTACCACATCCACCTTAAAGCCACCCGGATCGGTGAGCATAAAATGAATCTGGCCCCAGGGCTCTTCTTTCAGTTCCATGGCAATATTCAACTGCATTTGCTTGGCCTGTTCAAAGGCGGCGGCAGCGTCTTGCACTTCCAATGAAATGACATAGCCCTGTGTTTGCATCATGGGGTGCAGGAAGTCCGGTTGATTGGCCAGCTCTGGCAACATAAAGCCTAACTGTATGCCGGTACCTGGATGTAACAGGTGTAAATAGAAGGCGGAATCAAAAAATACCGCTTCGAAACCAAACACGCTTTGGTAAAAGGTTTTAATGCTGGTCAGGTCGCCGGTGACCATCACCGGAAACATGGCTTGGATTTCTATCATGCTTATCTCCTGTTGGTTGAACGGGATAAAGCATGCGGTTTTATCAGCCGGAGATATTGTACAAAACGGACAACTTACCGAATTGCCCTGGGCTGGTGCCACTCATGGTTTTGAATTCACGGATAAAATGGGCCTGATCGTGGTAATGGCTTTGCCATAAGCCCGGATTCTTCTCAAGCTGCTGCAAATGAAACTGGAACCGCCAGACTCTGGCAAAGGCTTTGGGGGACAGGCCCAAATACAACTGACTGAGCCGGCGCAACTGGCGGGCGGACAGGCCAAATTCACTGCATTGACGATCGCCCAGATGATTAAATGCGCCATGCTGCAAGCGGCATTTATGCATAAAGTGCAGCAGACGGCGATCGGTATCAAAACCTTGAAGCCTTGGCAGCAACAGTTGGCTGATAAGGGTGCAGCGCTGCTGGAAGTCCCGGGTGCGATGTAAGCTTTCAAACAATTGCAGTGGCAGGCTATCAGCCAGCAGTGCGTCAGCATGTACAGAAGATAAGCCCGCCCATTCACCCAACGCAGTCTGGCAAAGCCCGCCAAGCCCTAAAGGAAAGAAACGAATCCCAAAATATTCAACGGGGCCTTGCATGGTAAAAGTCTGGGCTTGGGTAAAGGGACTTAACAGAAAACTGTCATTGAGATTGGCACTACTGATTATCCAATCCACACAGTTGTCAGGCAGGCTATTGTAGCCATATGCGCCACAGGGAATAGTGAGTTGCCAGAAGCTTTGCACCCAGTTTTGCAGTTCCGGCTTGGCCGCTTGCTGCTGGTAGGCGCCCTTTTGAAAAACCGGGCCCTGGGTAACAGGGTAGGGGGCTATAGGGCCTGGCATTGACTTTCCTGCTCGTTATATCTGCGCCCGTTATGATGACCTGACATCCGCTGTGCTCCTTTGGCAAGGTTGTTCCATGCTAATCACAAATTCTCGGTCTTGCCAGTTTTATGACCTAGTTGAGCTGGGGGGCTGGACGAAGCCCGGGCAGATTTTTGCCGAACACACATAGTACCAGACCAGCCATAATCGCCATTGCAGCGTATAGCTCATGGGATTGTAACTGTTCGCCCAATAGCCAGGCTGAGCAGGCAATACCGACAACGGGCACCAGTAATGCGAAAGGCGTAACCGTGGCAGCCGGGTAATTGAGCAGCAGTTTCCCCCACCAGGCAAAGGCCAGTAAGGTGGAGATATAGCTGACAAATCCCAGGGACAACCAGGCGTCTAGTGAGGCATTGGCCAGCAATGTCAGCGGTTGGCTGGTTTCCAGCCACAATGACAAGCCCAGTAGTGGCAGGGGCGGTACCAGGCAAACCCAAACCAGAAAGTGCAGGGCGTTAACGCCTTTGACTCTTTTGGTAATCAGATTGGCGATAGCCCAGAAGAGTCCGGCCAGCAGTATCATGCCCAGACCCAGCGGCGTAACGCCACCGGTGGCGGTAAATATAAATACGGCAAAACCGGCCAAGGCCACGCCGATGCCTGCAACCTGATGGCGGCCGATGCCTTCTCCGAGCAGCAGCATACTCAGCAAAATGGTAAAAAACACCTGAGCCTGTAGCAGTAATGACGCCAGCCCTGCGGATATCTCTGATTGCATGGCCATAAATACCAGACCAAATTTCAGCACACCGAGGAACAAGCCAACGCCAAGGATATTCCACCAACTGGTTTTCGGACGCGGGATAAAAAATACCGCGGGTAGGGCGGCAACAGCAAAACGCAGGGCGGAAAACAACAGCGGTGGAAGTTCCTGTAAGCCAAACTTAATAACAGAGAAATTCAATCCCCAAATAGCCACAACGCTCAGTGCGAGTAACAGATCCCGAAATAACATGGTGTGCCCTTCTAATGCCTGGCCGCCATACTATGAAGATTCACAAAATCGCACCAGCAATTTGTCCTAATGGTGACAATAAGCAAATCTATTGTTCCGGGGCTGGCTCGAAATAGGGGGGCAGGTGTCACTTACAGGCTATTTGAGCTAAACACTGTCAGGCACCCGCTGGACTGTCTGCGGGATAGGCAAGTCACGGTGCTTGTCATCCATACCCGGCAGCTCTACCTTGGGAAAGCTGAACTCTTTATAAGGCATCAGCGACAATAAATGGCTGATGCAGTTAAGCCTGGCCTTTTTATCATGATCACCGTCAATCACGTACCAGGGGCTGTTTTTACTGTTGGTATGTTCGAACATTTCATTGCGGGCCTGGCTGTATTCGCGCCAGCGGCTGCGCGAGACCAGGTCCATGTCGGAAAATTTCCAGCGTTTTAGTGGGTTATCCAGGCGCTCCTGAAAACGCTGCTCCTGCACATCGGCAGACACACTGAACCAGTATTTCACCAGACGGATCCCTGAACGGATCAGCATCAGTTCAAATTCCGGGCAGGCACGCAGAAATTCCTGATGCTCGCCATCGGAACAAAACCCCATGACTTTTTCCACTCCGGCACGGTTGTACCAACTGCGGTCGAACAGCACGATTTCGCCAGCGCTTGGCAAATGCTCCACATAGCGCTGAAAATACCACTGCTGGCGTTCCTTGTCGGAAGGTTTGCCCAGTGCCGCGATACGCACCACCCGAGGATTGAGCTTTTCACTGATGGCTTTGATGGCCCCGCCTTTACCTGCTGCATCGCGGCCTTCAAAAATCACCACCAGCTTCTGGCCGCTGTTAACTACCCATTGCTGGAGCTGAATGAGTTGCACCTGGAGGGTTTTAAGCTGCTGTTTATATTGCTGTTTGTCCATAGGGATCACCTTGTTCCTGCTGTAAGCCTTATAGCAAGCACTTGGGATTCTGTCATCTACAATCAGCACAAAAACCGTCCTGGCAGGACGACACTTAGCAGATGAGTTGGCTTTTAACGGATTTTTCAATGCTGCTTAAAAAAGGCAAACAGGGGCCGGACGGTATTAGAACCTGCTGTACCCCTGTTGTATTGAGAGCTTAATACTGCCAGGTCAGGCTCAGTGATACCTGACGCGGCTTTCCATAGTTGGCGTAGTCGATATTGGCCCAGTAAACCTTATCAAACAGGTTGGTAACACTGAAGGTAGAGCTGAGTTTGTCGGTAAACTGCCAGTTTACATACAGGTTTGCCAGTACATAGGGGCTTTGTTTATAAGTTACGCCGTCGGCTTGCTGAGGATGTGCAACCCCATAGCCAATGGTTTCGCCCTGCCAGTTAAAACCGCCACCTAAGGTCAACCCGTTTACCCAGTCACCCAAATCGTAATGAGTGGAAAGCTGAGCAGAATGTTCCGGCAGGTTAGTCCAGATTTTATCGTTATTGTGCCGCTTGGTATCTACATAGGTATAGCCAGCATTCACCAGCCAGTCTTGGTTAATGTGGCCGGAAACACTCATTTCCAGACCTCGGCTTTCGGTGCCATTGACACCTCTATAAGCAGAGCTGCCATCTGGCAACGAATTGTCAGGTTGGCTTTCATCGCGCACCGCGTAGTTGTCCTGACGGGTTTTAAAAATCGCCACAGTGGCAGACAACTGACCGTCAAGCAGCTCGCTCTTGATGCCCAGCTCGACGTTGGAGCCCAGCACAGGTGCCAGCAGGTTGTTGTTTTTGTCCTTGTAATTCTGTGGGGTAAAAATATCCGTATAACTGGCGTAAAGCGCATGATCTTCATTCAGATCGTAGACCAGCCCCACATAAGGCGTGACTTCCTTACTGACTTTGTATTCGCCGGTGGTGGCGGCATAACTGCCTTCGGTGTCGAAATTGTCGGTACCGGTGCGCCAGGAACTTAATCGTGCGCCGCCAATCAGGGACAAATCGTCTGCCAGTCTGAAACGGTTGGCGATATACAGCCCCTGCTGTTTGGTGGTGGCAATACGGTAAGCGCCGGTGCGGCTATATTCCGGCATGGGCGCCTGACCGTCATAATGCCAGGCATCTGGTACTTGATAGGTCCAGCCAGACAAGGAGGTAAAGCCTAATGTAGTGGATTCCAGTTCAGACCAGGTGGCACCCAGAATCAGATCATGCTCCAGACCAAATGCCTGGTAACTGCCGGTCAGATACAGATCCACGCTGGTACGGCTGTCGTCTCCGGCCCCGATACCTGCTCTTAACAGCATGCCTTGACCGGTGTTTTTATCGGGAAAACCACTGGCGTAAACCCGCAAACTGGATACCTCGCCATCGGTTTTCTGCACCGACACTTTGGCCTGCCAATCCGTGTTGAAACTGTGCTGCAGGTCAGCAAACAAGGTGCTGGATTCACGCTGCCAGTGCGTCCAGTTAGGCGCAAAGCTGGTAGACACCGGCATATTGGCTTCGCTGCCATCGGCAGCATGAATGGGGATAGTGCCCCAGATAGTCCCTTTTGGGTTGTTATCCTGACGCTGATAGCCTATCGCCGCCGTGGTGTTATCGCCCAGGTCGCCTTCTATGATGGCCAGGTAAGCGGTTTTATCTTCACTGTATCGGTCACGGAAACTGTCTGAATTCTGGTGGGCCAGTACCAGGCGACCACGGATTTGCCCTTCACTGTCAAACGGACTGGAAACATCCGCCACGCCACGACGCATATCCCAGGAGCCTGCTGTGGCAGAGACCGATGCCGAAAATGCATTGCCGGGGCGCTTGCGCAGTAAGTTGACGGTGGCAGAGGGGGAGCCAACACCGGAAAACAAGCCATTGGCACCGCGGATAACTTCAATACGCTCATATAATGCGGTGTCGTACTCCTGGTTGGTGGAACCGCTATAGGTGGGAATGCCGTCAACCTGAAAGTCGGTAATCTGAAAGCCGCGAGCAAAATACAGCGGACGCTGGCTGTCATATAAGGTGACGTTCACGCCTGGTATATTCATCATAACATCGTTGATATCCAGCATATTGGCAGCGTCCATCAAGGCACGGGAGACTTCGCTGATCGATTGTGGGATCTCCCGCACTGTCAGCGGCAGACGGGTAGGGGTGCCCTGGTCCAGTTGCTTACCTACTACAGAGATCTTTTCCATGCGTTCCAGTGCCGAGCCTGGCACATTTTGTTCGATTTCCTGCTGGGCAATTGTCTGGCCAGACAATACCAGCCCCATAAACAGTGCCAGCGACGTTTTTGGCAAAGCCATTGGCAGTTTGGTGTCGAAGGTGACTAAAGAATCTGTGCATTTCATGTAGATGAGTCCCTGTGTTTGTGGTTGAATTTTGTGTGCAAATGAGAATGATTATCGATGGCGTGCGAGTGTATAGAAAGCCAGAATGAAACGCAACCCACAGGGACAGAGCTAAGAGCAGATATAAAAAAGGCGCCCGAAGGCGCCAGGAGGGCATTAAACGTATGACTAAAACTTCACGCTGACGTAGGCGCCAAAGCGACGATCAGTCTTAAATTGGGTGCCGGGTGTGGTTTGTCCGGCCTGGTTGTAGATCATCTTGGTTTTGATGATCTCATCCAGCAGGTTAGTGGCTTCCAGACCAATCTTGACATTGTCGGTGAGGTTATAGGCCACCGACAAATCCAGTTGCCCGGTGGCCTCGGCCATCACTGGGGCAAACAGGTTGGAGTCACGACGGGTCAGCAGATATTCAGAGCGCCAGTTATATGCAATACGGGCTGAGATACCATGCTTTTCGTACATAGCCGTCATGTTGACGGTGTCATCGGAATAACCTGGCAGCGGCAGATTATTAAAGGCGCGGAAGCGGTTACGGCCGTCTTCGCCACCACTGCCTGTGCCAAAGCCTACCTCATCGTTAATATCGGACTGATTGATATAGGTATAGTTGAGCGACACCCCTAAGCCTGACCAGATGCCCGGCAACTGGTCAAAAAACTGAGTATACGCCAACTCAAAGCCCTGAATCGTACCCGACCCTTCATTGGTGTCGGTCTGGAAATTGACCGGGAAGGTGACACCGGCCAGCTCATTGGTGATCTCTTCGCTATACAGACGTTTGCGGATAATATTTTTCAGCTCTTTGCGGAACAGACTGGCGGTCAGTGAGTTACTTTCACTCATATACCACTCATAGGTCAAATCAAGGCTAAGTGCTTCCTCCGGCTCTATATTACGTGGATTGCCGCTGATGCCGTCAAAACCAATATTCTCATAGGGCAAAGGCTCACCGTTTGGCCCGCGCGGCTCGGAATGTGACTCGGTAATGGAACGGAAATAGCGGAAGTTTTCAAACTTCGGCAAAAAGATATTCTGCGAGGCGGCAAAGCGCACTACACGCTCGTCATCCAGCTCCACACTCAGGTTAAAGCTGGGCAGCACTTTGCTGTATTTATCACCTTTGACGTGCAGTGGTTCCGTATTCAGCCAGTTTTGATAGGCAAGCTGGTCGGCGGTATACATGGCCTGTTTGGCGGTATCCCAGCCAGGAATAGGCTCAGGGAACAGGGTGGCACCGGTGGATTCCACCTGCCAACTGACATAACGCAGACCAAGGTTACCGCGAATAGGGTAAGCCAGTTCAAAATTGTCGTAGTTCAACTGGGTGTAGAATTCGCGCCGGGTTTCCTTACTGCTGGAAATCTCGGATGGCAGGTAAGCCCCGTCAATTTCGCAGGTGCCGCTGATGGTGACACAATTACGGTCCCTGAGCTGGACAAAATTGTTGTAGCCACCGGCTTTGGTGGTGTCGTGGAAATTCTGCCAGTTGTGCAGGTCAGCAAATCGGGCAAATAGGATAGTTTGATCCTTGGGCAGTACGCCACCGCCAAAGAAATCACCGGCATGAAAACTATAGAGTTCATAGAGTTCGGGGTGTCCAGGACGGTCTGCGGTGCCGGTATAGGAGGTCGCCTGTCCTCCATTAACATAATGATTCCAGGAGCCGTCGGCCATTTCGCCCCAGTTCCAGGCAGAATCCCGCTTAATCTGCTCTTTGCTCGACGCATAAGCACCGAACTGGATGGACTTAATCCACTTATGCTCAAGTTGATAAGTGGCATCAAAGGCGTAAGAATCTGATTCGGCGTCAGTATCGTCCTCCTTGTCCATGGCTGAGTTCAGATACATGTCACTGACAGGATCGGGGGCCAATGGGCTGGTCAGGTTCTCGCCGACAAAGTTAACCACGGTTTTGTCGCCGCGCACATCGAAAAACACATCGTTGTGTTCAAAACTGTTATTGATGGTGTAGTCGTAAACATCGTATTCGGACTCAATGTGTTGGTAATCAAACTCCAGCTTCCAGGCATCGCTGGGTGAAAAGGTAAAATGCACACTGCTGTCTTCCACCAACTGCTCAGCATAGCGCCAGCGCGACTGAGCCAGAGAACGGTAGTTCATCAGCAGCGTGCCCGAGGTCATAAAGCCGTTTTCATCAAAGGTGGCGTCATCTGCCACCTGAATCTGATTTGGGTTAACGTTAAATCCTTGCTCACCCAAGGTAATGACCCGCTCATCCCAGGTTAACGAAGCGTTGGAGCGCAGATATTCCGCTGTTACCTCGAAGGTTTGCGAGGGATTTCTGAATTGCAGCGAGGTGGCCAGGCCGCGGCGTTTACGCTCAGAATCAGCACTGCGCATGTTGGCATCGGCTGGTACGTATCTGGTTTCACCGGGGAATTGGCTCAGCTCAGTGCCATAGTTACCAAACTGCGGCATTTCCCGGGCGGTGGCACTGCGTTCATAATAATTCCCCAGGGCCAGACCATCACCTCGATCCTTATAATCAGAACTGGATGCGGATAACAGCACACCAAATTCACCGATATCGCTGTTCCAACGGTTACTCACTACTGCTGAACCGATGGGGGTCCACTCACCACGGTGATCGCCATAGCTACCCTCTAACGTGGTACTGGCGAAGAAGCCGGCACTGTCAAAAGGCTTACGGGTGACCAGATTGACGGTGCCGGCCACACCACCGGCAATTAAATCGGCCGTATGGTTTTTTACCACTTCCACATAACCCAGTAATTCGCCAGGAATATCCTGGTAGCTCAGACCGCCGCCGGTACTGGCGCTAAAGGCATCGCGGCCGTTGATTTCGCTGCGTACCCGGTCAAGGCCTCGCACTACCACGCCGGTACCTTCAGCGGCAAAGTGATTTGGGTCGTCGGATGAAGCAAAGCGTTCAATCGTGACGCCTGGTACACGCATCAGTGCTTCGGTGACGCTTTTATCCGGCAGTGCACCAATGTCATCGGCACTGATGACATCTTTCACTGTATCGCCTAAGCGTTTCAGTTCCTGAGCAGTGATAACACTGCCGCGAATACCCACCACGGCAATTTTCTCTACCGATTCTTCAGGGTTAGTTATGTTTTCCTGCTGTTGAGCGACAGCAACGCCAGGGGTGAAAGACGACAGTGCAGCGGCTACCGAAAGGCAGGCCAGGGATTTATTGTGCATAAGTAAACTCCATGTTAATTATTATCAGAAAATGTTGAGATGCGTGATAATAAGTACCAGGAATTGTGTGTTTTGCAATCAATTTTTGTATCAAAAAGGAAAATATTTTGTAAAAAGTCCTGCGGGGTAGCGTTGATGACGGTGTTGAAAAACAGCACATGATGGCAATGTGGGCATTGCGTTTAGCTGTGATACCATTGGCGCAGGAAGAAAAAAACAACCACTTATGCTGCATCTTGTTCAATCAAATAAAATGGAAGTGCTGGCGGCGCAGCTTTGCCAGTATCTGGCCGAAGATCAGGGCGATATTGAGCAGTTATTCGAGCCGCAGCCCATTTGGGTGCAAAGTCCGGGTATGGCCCAGTGGCTGAAACTGCAGGTGGCCGAATCGCTAGGGATTGCCGCTAATCTGACTTTTCCACTACCGTCCAGTTTTATCTGGAATCAGCTTTATTTGCGGTTATTACCTGAATTACCGCAGGAGTCGGCGTTCAGCAAAGATAATATGTGCTGGAAGCTGATGGCGATTCTGCCGTCATTGTGTGATGACCCCAACTTTAGTGCCGTGGCCAGTTACTTAAAGGTGTCTGAGGCAGGACAGGAGTTAAAGCTGTTCCAACTGTGCCAGAAAGTCGCCGATTTGTTTGACCAGTATCTGGTATATCGCCCTGACTGGCTATTGGCCTGGGAGCAGGGGCAGCAGGTTGATATGTTGGCCGCATCGCAGCAAGCGTGGCAGGCACAGCTTTGGCGTGAATTAAAACGGTATACCGAGGTGCTGCAGGAGTCGCCATGGCACCGGGGCAATTTGCATCAGCGCTTGTTGGAATGCCTGAGTGACAAGGATTGCCGCGACGTTTTGCCGCCCAGATTACTGGTATTTGGTATTTCCGCTTTGCCGGTTCAGCAGCTTGAAATCCTCGGCGCCCTGGCCAAACAGATTGAGGTGGTGATCTTTTGGTTTAACCCCAGTCAGCACTACTGGGGAGATCTGGTGGATGAAAAACGCAAAGCCCGTGCTGAGTTACTCAAAGCACAGGCTGGCGATGAGCTGGCTGATTATCTGGAAGTGGGTAACCCCTTGTTGGCGTCCTGGGGAAAACAAGGTCAGGATTTCCAGGATATGCTGCTGGAACAGGGGCCGCAGCAGCATGATTTGTTTGTGGATGTGCCGCCACAGAATCTGCTCGAACATATTCAGCATGAAATTCTGAATCTGACTCAGCGGGGGAGTATGCTGCCGTTGTCGGCCGAGGCGCTGCTGGAACAGGACCCCAGCTTGCCCAAAATTGTGATTGCCGATAACGATGACAGCCTGGTATTGAGCAGTTGTCACTCCAGACTGCGTGAACTGGAAGTGCTGCATGACCATCTGCTGGGCTTTTTTAAACGGCATGCCGACTGTCATCCCGGTGATGTGATTGTGATGATGCCGGACGTGGCCGATTATGCGGCATTGATCCACGGTGTATTTGGCGGACACAGACAAGAGCTGGCCATTTCCTATGCTATCTCAGACCGAAGTCTGGCCCAGGAATCGCCGCTGCTGGGCAGTTTTGTCAGCTTGAACAAATTACAGTTGTCGCGGCTTGGTCTGGCCCAAGTGTTGGATATTCTGGAGGTACCGGCGGTGCTGCGCCGTTTTGACCTCAGTGAGGCGGAGTTCAATCAACTGCGTCATTATCTGCAGGATGCCGGGATACGCTGGGGACTGGATGGCCAGGACAAGCGTCGCTGGCATTTGCCCGAGGATGAACAAAATACCTGGCTGTTCGGACTAAAGCGCCTGATTGCTGGCTATGCCATGCAAACTGAGCTGTATGCTGACTCAGACCAGGCGCCCGGTGCCTTTATTGCGCCTTATGCGGAGCTGGAAGGCCAATCCAGCCAGGTGCTGGGCAAGCTGCTGTTATTTGTTCATCAGTTGTGTGACTGGCTAGTATTCTGTCAGACACCAATGCCCTTGCAGAGCAGAACCGCTTGGGCGCTTGAGCACATTGAGCGAATGTATCTGGCCGATGACAATGACGAACAGTATTTGCAGGGCTTAAGAAATGCACTGAATGCACTTAGCCGACACCAGCATCAATATCAGGGCGATATCGAGCAGCGGGTGTTTTGTCAGGCTCTGGAGCAGCAGTTGCAGGAGTCTGGTGTTGGGCAGCGCTTTTTGGCCGGTAGCGTGAATTTTTGTACCCTGATGCCCATGCGCAGTGTGCCCTTTAAACTGGTGTGTTTGCTGGGCATGAATGATGCTGATTATCCCCGCCAGGTTACCCCGCTGGGCTTTGATCTGATGCAGCAGTCTGCTCCCAGAAAAGGCGATCGGTCCCGTCGTTTAGACGATAAATATCTGTTTCTTGAAGCGCTGTTGTCGGCGCGTCAGCAGCTGTATATCAGCTACCAGGGCCGCAGTGCCAAAGACAACCAGCCTCTGGTGCCTTGTGTGCTGTTAAGTGAACTCGTGGATTATTGCCAACTGGTGTATTGCCGTGCCGACGGCGGGCCACTGAGCGACAGCCTGACCCGGGTTCAGCATTTACAACCTTTTCACCCGGATTATTTTGACGCCAGACATCCGCTGAGTTTTGAGCCTCAGTGGCTGGCCCTGGCAACGGGGCGTCACAACGAGGCCGAACCCTTTATTGTTGGCGAGTTACCCTATCTACCTGCGCAAAGTAGTATTGGTGTTGAAGAACTTATTGGCTTTTTTATCCAACCGGCCAGGGGCTTTTTCCAATTGCGCTGGCAGGCCAGGTTTGCTTATCAGGACAACAGCCTGGAAGAAGATGAGCCCTTTTTCCTCAGTAGTCTGGACCGTTATCAACTGCTGGCAAGACTGGTTGACAATACGGCTTCTGTAACAGACAAAGAGATTCTGGCCACGCGTTTACATGGCGAAGGGGTGCTACCTGGCGGTCATGCCGGGGTGCTGGCCCTTGAGCAACTGCAGCAACAGGCCGAATCTATCCGGGATAGCTTGCTGACCTATCGTCGTGACTTGTGCGCCCGGCGTGAAATATTGCAACTGACAATTCAGGGGGTGGACATCAGTGGCTGGCAGGATCATCTGTATGGCGAACAACTGGTGCTGTGGCGCTCAGGTAAGGTTCGCGCCAAAGACAAGCTGCAATTGTGGTTGCGTTTGCTGCTGCTGTGCGCTCAGGGGGTAAAACTCAATCAGGCGGTATTCGTCGGCACTGAATCCGAGCCCTTTATGCTAAACGGGATGCCGCGCGACCAGGCAGTTGCCGCCTTGAATATCTACATCCAGGCCTGGTGCGATGGACATAATCAGCCTTTACTGCTGTTACCCGAGTGTGCCTGGTTGTGGCTGGATAAAGGCGACTGGGACAAAGTGCTGAAAAGTTTTTCAGGCAACGACTTTGCCAAAGGAGAAGGGCAGGATGTGCATGTGGCCCGCATTTGGCCCGAGCTTGCCCCCCATCAGCAGGAATTTATCCGGATCAGTGAATCCTTGTTGGGGCCCCTGTATCAATGGAGTCAGGCATGAGGCCCTTACACATTCCTTCCTTTCCGCTGACTGGCCAATCCCTGATTGAAGCTAGTGCCGGGACCGGCAAAACCTTTACCATAGTGCGCCTGTATCTGCGCCTGCTGCTGGGGCTCGGCTGCGAGCCCTTGTCGGTGGACAAAATACTGGTCGTCACTTTTACCAATGCCGCCACTGCGGAACTGAAAAGCCGCCTGCGTACTATGTTGACCAAGGCTCATCATGATGTGCTAGTTGGCCAGACTGACGAAGCCGTGCTCCAAGATCTGATATGTAGCGAGGAACAACGGGAATTAGCCTGCAGGCGTCTGCAACTGGCACTCAGGCAAATGGATGAAGCGGCGGTGTTTACCATCCACGGCTTTTGTCAGCGGGTGCTGACCCGTCATGCATTTGAAAGTGGCAGTCGTTATCAACAGGAATTGATTCTGGATGAGTCAAGCCATCTGCATCAGGCCATTAAGGATTTCTGGCGAGCCAGAATATTGAGACTTCCGGCGCCGTTGCTGGAACTCAGCCTGAAACTGTGGTCCGAGCCGATGGCGCTGCTGCGCCAGGTGAGAGGTTTACTCAACCAGGATTTTGCCTGTCAGGATAAAGCCGCGCCGCTGGAAAAATTACTGCAGCAGTATCAATGGTTATTGGCCGACAGCAAAAGCTGGTGGCTTGAAAATCAGGTATTCGAACGTCTTTGGCAAGCTAATCTGAATAAGCGAACCCGTCTGGGTAAGGGCGAATTGCTGACCCAAATGGAAGCGTTTTGTCAAAGTGCAGAGCTGTTTTTGCCACAGGGCAGCAGTTTTGAGGACTTTCTACCGGAAAAGGTGGCTAAGGCGTTAAGTAAGGCCAGCCCGGATCTGTCTGATCTGGATTTTGCCCGTTTTGAGCAATTGCAACGTTTGCACACTCAGTTGGTGGAAGGCCTTAAAGTTACCCTTTACATGGAAGCCATTGACAGCCTGCGCAGCAAACTGGCGATAAGTAAAGATAGCGCCAATCAGCTCAGCCCCGATGATTTACTCAGCCAACTGGCCAATGCCTTAAATGGAGCGCAGGCCGACGCTCTGATCAGCGCAGTACGGCAGGCCTATCCGGCGGCCATGATTGACGAATTTCAGGATACCGATGCCGTGCAGTATGGCATTTTTAATCGCCTGTATCCGCCCACAAGCCATGACTGCCTGATTATGATTGGTGACCCGAAACAGGCCATTTACGCTTTTCGCGGGGCGGATATTTTTACCTATATCGGTGCCAAGCGAGAGGTGGGCGAGTCTCGCTGTTTCACTCTGGAAACTAACTGGCGATCAGAGCCTGTGATGGTGGAAGCCATTAATAAGCTGTTTATGCAAAGCCCGCAGGGCTTCTTGTATAACCAGGATATTCCGTTTTTACCGGTCAAGGCCGGACAATCCAATAAGCAGTTACTGTTAGATGGTAAAGGGGTGGCGGGACTGGCCTTTGAATACCTGAATTGTGCCTCGCCACAGGGCTTTTCGGCCGTACAAGGGCCGCTGGCCGAACATTTTGCCGGACAAATTGCCGCATGGCTGGCCTGGGGCCAGCAAGGCCGGGCCCTGTTATGCCATGGGCAGGCACAAAGCCCGGTAAAACCTAAAGATTGCGCGGTGCTGGTGCGCGATAGGTTCGAAGCACAATTAATGCGCGATGCACTGGCGAAACTAAATATTGCTTCGGTGTTTCTGGTACGGAAAAGTGTGTTTGCCACCCAGATTGCAGCTGACCTGTTGTTGCTACTACAGGCCATGCAAAATCCCGGCGACGAAGCCAAAGTGAAAGCCGCCATGCTCACCGAACTGGTCGGATTGAGCGCGCTGGAGTTTGAAACCTGGCTGGCCGATGATAGTCGCTGGCAGGAACTGCTGGGGCAGTTTTTCCATTGGCAGCGGCTCTGGCAACGTCAGGGTATTGCCAGTGCACTGGCGCAGATGCAACAGCAGCTCAGCCTGATGGCCTCTGTTCAACGGCGTTTTGCCGACCATTTGCGGCGTATCACCGACCTGCGTCACCTGTTTGAGCTGTTGCAGCAACACAGTCTGGAAGTGCAAGGTGAAAGTCAGCTTGTACATTGGTTTGCGCAGTGCTTAAGCGAGCCAGATGACAATCATGAAGGTCAACAACTGCGTTTGGAAACCGACGACAATCTGGTGCAGATCGTGACCATGCATGCCGCCAAAGGGCTGGAGTATCCGCTGGTGTTTATGCCCTTCGCCTGTCGCTATCAAAAACGTGTAGATCCTCTTTATCACGACGATGAACGCAAACTGTGGGTAGACTTTCTGGGCCGCCAAGAGAATCTGGCCCGGGCTGCAACAGAGAAGCTGGCAGAAGATATTCGCCTGCTATATGTAGCCCTAACCCGGGCCGAGCATTGGTGCAATGTTGGGGTGTTTGACACCACGGCGGGCGGGCAGAGCCGCAGCCGAGCTATCAGCGGCACGGCACTGGGTGCGCTGTTGCTGGGCCCCGGTGCTGAGGTGCAGGAAGGAACACTGCAAACCGCCTTGCAACATCTGGCCGATAGCCAGCATATCCACTATAAGCCAATTACTGAGCAGGACATTCAGCCTGGTCAAATGCCGGTTGCCGAGTTACAACCACTGGAATGTGCTCGCCTGGGCAGGAGCTTGCGACAGACGTGGCGGCTGACCAGCTACTCGGCTATCAGCTTACAGCAGGACCATTTGCCGGGGCCCGGGCAGGATGAAGGCGTCACTGCTGTTGTGTCTGTCAATCCGCCCGGTTTGGACCGATTTGCCTTTACCCGCGGCGCCAGGGCCGGTTCATTCCTGCATGGCGTATTGGAAATACTGATGTCTGCGGAAACGATCGCTCAGGGGGAGATGAGCCGGGAATTGCTGGCGCGTTGTATCGAAGAACAGGCACCGCTATTTGCCATTGAAAGTCAGTGGTTTGATGTGCTGCAGGAATGGCTATGGGATGTCGTCAATGCCCCCATTCTGGCAGATCAACCGCTGCGCTTGCTGGACATACGTCAGGCCAAGGTGGAGCTGGAGTTTCACCTGCCTTTGCATCAGGTACAGGCGCATAAGTTCAACCGGATACTCAACCAATATATGCCGTTTATGCAGGCCCGTTACGACTTTGACAGTTTAAATGGCATGCTCAAGGGGTTTGTCGATCTTATCTTTGTTCATCGCGGCAAACTTTATGTTGCCGACTATAAGTCTAACTACCTCGGTGCTGATTTCGGTGATTATCAGCACACTAATATGGCGCAGGCCATGGCCGAGCATGATTACTACTTGCAAGCGGTACTCTACAGTCTGGCACTGCACCGCTGGCTGCAAAGCCGCTTACAGCATTACGATTATGACCAGCATGTGGGCGGAACCTGTTATTGGTTTTTGCGCGGTATCAGCTCGTCTCACCCTGGACGGGGAATTTTTCAGTTAAGGCCAGACAAAGCCATGATTGAGGCGCTGGACGCCTTATTTAGCGGCGAAAGTACCAGCGGCGGCCAGATGGAGCAATTAAGCCTATGCTAGACAGCCGTTCATACCTGAAGCCTTTACTGGCGGCAGAACAGCTTCCTGTGTCTTTTACCGGCTTGGATGTGGGGCTGGGTGACTTTATTGCCACCCGGGAAGCCGCATCTGGTGATCAGTTTGCCCGCCAACTGGGGGTGTTTGCCGCAATTGTCAGTCAGCAACTGGCCAGTCAGCATGTGTGTGTCAGGCTGGGCGAGTTAACCCGCCTGTATAACTTGTGTGTGCCGATGCTGGATCAACCCTTACCTATGCTGTTCGTGTCACAGGTGCAGGAACTGTTGAGTCAAGCCGCTACGGTGCATCTGGTGACAAACAATGCTGTTGCAGCTGCCAGGCCTTTGGTGCTGGATGGGCAGGGCGTGTATCTGCAGCGTTACTGGTGGTATGAATATGCACTGGGCCAAAGCCTCAAGCAACTGGCGCAGGGACAGATCAGGCTGGATACTCAAGGCTGCAAAGCTCAGCTGGACCAGCTATTTGCCGGCACTTCAGAGCCGCGCGACTGGCAGAAACTGGCGGTGGCGCTGGCCGCCACCCGCAGGCTATGTGTGATTACAGGTGGCCCTGGAACGGGCAAGACCACTACGGTCACCAAGTTGATGGCGTTAGTGCAGGGGTTAAATCTTGCAGCGGGGTTAAGCCCTCTCAGAATTGTGCTGGCCGCGCCAACCGGAAAGGCTGCAGCCCGACTGGCTGAGTCGATTTTGCAGGCCAAATCAAGGCTAAATGACGAGCTGGCCGCCCATTTACCAACACAGGCTGCCACCTTGCACCGACTGCTGGGGTTTCAGCCCGGCAAGGCCGCGTTTCGTCACCATGTGGATAATCCGCTGGCGCTGGATATGCTGATTCTGGATGAGGCGTCCATGGTGGATTTGCCACTTATGGCCAAGCTGCTGGCCGCGTTGCCAGGTCATGCCAGGTTGGTGCTGCTGGGCGATCGCCAGCAACTGGCCTCGGTGGAGGTGGGTTCGGTATTGGGGGATATTTGCCAGAGCCTTGCTGAAACCGACTGGTTGGATGAAAGTGGCCAGTACGATGCTGATACAACCGCATTACTTAATGACCTGACCGGGGCAAATCTGACAGCCAATGGCAAACCGTCCAGTCTGCTTCAAAACAATTTGGTGATGCTGAGAAAAAGCCATAGATTCAGCAGCGCCAGCGGCGTCGGGCAATTAGCGCAGGCTATTAATAGTGCAGATATGCGACGGATGCTGGCTTGCCTGCAAAGCGAAACCAGCGGCGAGGTTGACTGGTACGCCAAACCTACTCAGGGCCAGGTGGTGGAACTGGTATGCAGACTATTACAAGACTACTTTATTGCTGTTGAGGCAGGAGATGTAAGGGGCGCATTCACAGCACTGATGCGCCAGCAACTGTTATGTGCCACGCGTCAGGGGCTTTGGGGTACCGAGCAATTTAACGCCAGAATTGAACTGGAGCTGACTCGCCGCGGCTGGGTTAAGCCGACCCAGGAACTGTATCCTGGTTGCCCGTTAATGGTCAGCCAGAATGATTACCAGGTTAAGCTCTTCAATGGCGATATGGGCATCTGTCTGGCGGATCAGGACGGTTTACTGAAAGTATGGTTTATGCAGGCCGATGGTGAGCTTCGGGCTGTGCTGCCCAGTCGTGTTCCGGCCTGGCAGAAACTCTATGCCATGACCATACATAAAAGCCAGGGCTCGGAATTTGAACATGCCTTGATTTGTCTGCCGGATGGGGCCTCGAGTCTGGTCAGCCGGGAGCTGCTGTATACCGGGGTGACCAGGGCTAAACAGAAAGTCAGCTTATTCGCCCCGGAATCGCAACTCAAAGCTGCGTTGACCAGTCATTGTCAGCGCGGCTCTGGACTGGCCGACAGGCTGAAAATCAGCACAAGCGAAGCAGACTGAATTGGTCTACTGTTAGAGTCTGTGGGTCATGCGGTTAAGGTAGCGCTGCTGACGTTTTTGCCAGGCTTTGCGCACGGAATAGCGCCACAGCAGGTTCATGCCGAAATAACCGGCCAGGCCAAATACCACGGCGCAAATCCCGCACCCCACTAAAAAGGCCGGACCGATGGTTTCCAGGCTCTGTACTACCCAATCCCAACTTAGTTGAAAGGTAAACGCCTGAGGTGGCTGACCAAGTACCCATACGCCGACAAGATAAGCGCCGTAGAATATCGGGGGCATGGTGAAGGGGTTCGTGATCCAGACGGTGGCGACGGACAGCGGCAAATTGACCCGCAACGGAATGGCGCAGGCCGCTGACAACCACATCTGAAAAGGGACTGGCCAAAAAGCAAAAAACAAGCCCAGGCCAAAGGCACCGGAAGCAGATTTACGATTGAGATGCCAAAGGTTGGCATCGTGCAGCAAAGTGCCGAAAACTTTCAGGGCTTTTTGGTCTTTAATAGACTGATGATCAGGTAAAAAGCGCTTTATAAATTTCTTCGGCATAAACATCTCTGATTAGTTTCTCCCTGAAACGGATTCCGTACCGTTTCGTGGCGTTGCCAGAAAAATGCGGCTTCTGGCTGACAAAATCAAACTGGCTGTTGTTTGATTCTGGCGGTGCATCCCTGCGCCGCATGGGCACCTATGTTACGGGTGCCTTAATTTAGCGAATCCGGACTATCAGGCGGCATTACTATGGATGGTTGGCTTTTCAGTTTTATGACAGCTGCAGCGCTTTGTCTGTTACTGCCTGTGCTGCCTTCAATCTACCTGTTGCCAGCGCTGCTGTTTGGCGCTCTGGCGTTTGGCTATCAACGCCATTTTATCCTGTCTGGCCTGTTGACCGGATTGGTTTGGATGGCGAGTGTAGGTCATTGGCAGCTAGCCTGGCAACTCCCGGATTCGAAGATCCGACAAGTGGTGGTGTTGGAGGGGCAAGTGGAAAGCCTGTTGCATGAGCAGTCTGTGCAGCGCTTCAATCTTAATGTAAGCGGATTTGATCATCAGCCGGTTTGGCAAAACTTAAAAGTACGCCTGGTCTGGCGAAAGCCGGATTGGCCCGTTAAACAAGGGCAAAGGGTGCGTTTAGCGGTTAAGTTAAAACCGCCCCATGGCAGCCTTAATCTGGGCGGTTTTAACTATCAGCAATGGCTGTTTGCCCACAGCATTCGGGCGACCGGCTACGTAGTGCGCTCAGAACAAAACCTGTTATTGGAACAAGGTCAAAGTGTTCGTCAGACCTGGCTGGATGAATTTGCCACATTGGACTTACAGCACAGCGCCTGGCTGGCGGCACTGAGTCTGGGTTATCGGGGCTGGTTGGCAACGCACGACTGGCAGTTGGTGCAGCGCACAGGGATTGCTCATCTTATTGCCATATCGGGGTTGCACCTGGGGATGGTGTCCAGCTTCAGTTATGGTCTGTTGGTGATTTTTCTGGGGCCTGTACTGGGGCGATTTTATCCGCACTGTAATCTGCATAAACTGGCGTTATCCGGGGCATTATTGGTGGCTTTTGGCTATGCCGCTCTGGCCGGATTCAGTCTGCCGACGGCCAGGGCCTGGCTGATGCTGGCAATGTTCGTGCTGCTGCTGAACCTGCAACTGCACTGGCGGCCCAGGCGGTTGTTGCTGGTGTGTCTGGCTTTGTTTATTTTACTGTTTCCCCTTAGTTTGCTGACCTTAAGCTTCTGGCTGAGCTTCGCCGCCGTTCTGATTATCTACCTGGTATTCTGGCGCTGGCCAGCAGGTCGTGGTTTTTCTGTCATGACCTTTATCTCGGCATTGGTGCGGATGCAACTGGCTCTGAGCTTATTAATGTTGCCACTGGTGGCCTGGCAATTTGGTTTGGTGTCACTGGTCTCGCCGCTGGTGAATTTGTTAGCGGTGCCCTTTGTAACTATGTTGTTGCTGCCTTTATGTCTGCTTGCGTTGTTGGCCCTGGCGCTGCAGCCTGACTGGGGACAATGGCTGTTCAGTTGGGCAGACCGACTGCTTGAGTATGGGCTGTCTGCGCTTTTGAGGTTTGATGCCTTAAGTCAAAGTGCATTTGCGGTACCGCATTTGTCGTTGTGGATTTGGCTGTGTTTCGCATTGGCTCTGATCTGGCTGCTATTACCTAAAGGATTGGTGAATCACGCCTTTGGTTTTGTGTTGTTATTGCCACTGTTATCGGCGTTTTTGCCATCGCGGGATCTATCCTGGCGTATCGAAGTGGTGGATGTGGGCCAGGGCCTGGCGGTATTAGTACACCGGCATGGACGGGCACTCTTGTATGATACCGGGCCTGCTTATCCATCTGGTTACAGTGCCGCCGAGGGGCAAATATTGCCCATGCTAAGAGCGCTTGGGATAACACAACTGGATTATTTGTTGGTCAGTCACCAGGATAACGATCATGCCGGTGGCACAACGCTGTTGCTTGAACAGATTAATGTTGAGCAGTTACTGACAAATCTGGGCCGATGCCGCTATCCTTGGCAGACGGTCTGGCAAGGACTGAGGCTGCAAGTGCTTTGGCCTTTGGCGGATTCTGAGGGCAGCCAGAACAATCTTTCCTGCGTGGTTAAGATTACCGACGGACAAGTCACTGTGCTGTTGCCGGGCGATATTGAAGCGGCTGTAGAGCGCGAGTTGGTGGCTAGAAACACACTTTCGGCACAGATTCTGATCGCGCCCCATCATGGCAGTGCCACCTCGTCTTCCAGTGAATTTATTGCCGCCGTTAATCCAGAATATGTGGTGTTCAGCCAGGCCTATCTGAATCGTTGGGGCTTTCCCAAACAACAGGTTCAACAACGTTATACCGATGCGGGTGCCACGCTGTATTTGAGTTCAGCGTCCGGGCAATTACGGTTTCGGATTGACAATGGCCGGATTGAGGCAGAAGGACTGCGCTCCAACGGCTTAAACCCTTGGTATATGGAGCAGCCCAAATGATGTGGGTGACCGAATTTTAGGCAAAAACCTATTGATAGTTGGGGAATTATTGCCTGGCGGTTACAATAGTCCGATTGGGCCCGGTTGAAGCGGGCGTTAAACGGATACCCTGACCACTGTCATGAGTCGAAAAATCAGCGCTTCGGTCTTTCCGCGCTTTCTTCGTTACCTGCGCGAATTTAAGCTGGCCTTTGTGATGGCCATTATTGGTATGATTGGCTATTCGGCCGTGGATGCCTTTGTGATTTTCCAGATGCAGCCGCTTATCGACGAAAGCCTGGTGAAGGGCAATGTGGATTATCTGCGTATGGCGGCCTATCTGGTGCTGCCGCTGTTTATTCTGCGTGGCTTATTTAACTTTATGGGCAGCTACAGTTTGTCCTGGGTGGGTAATCAGGTGGTGATGCGCATGCGTCAGCAACTGTTTAACCAGTACATTCATTTACCTGTCTCTTATCACGACCAGCATTCTTCCGGGCAGATGATCTCCAAAGTTATCTATGACACCGAGCAGGTGGCTAATGCTTCGGGCAAAGCAATGTTAACCCTGGTGCGGGAAGGTGCGCTGGTGGTCTACCTGCTGGGGATCATGTTTTATCACTCCTGGCAGTTGTCGCTGATATTCCTTTTGATTGGCCCGGTGGTGGCGGTGATTGTGTCGGTGGTAAGTAAAAGGTTTCGTCTGGTCAGCCGCAATATCCAAAAGGCCATGGGCAGCCTGACCAATGTGGTAGAGCAGGTGATCAAGGGCCATAAAGTGGTACTGATGTTCGGCGGCCAGAAGCTCGAAGAAGAACGTTTTGCCGAAAGCAACAACCATAACCGCCAGCAAAATATGAAGCTGGTGGTGTCCCGCCTGTTAAGTGAATCCACGATTCAGATTATTGCCTCCGTCGCACTGGCGGTGGTGCTGTATCTGGCCAGTACCCCAGGTATGATTGAAAGTCTGACGGCAGGGGTATTTACCTCTGTCGTGGTCAGTATGACCATGCTGCTTAAACCCCTTAAACAGCTGACCACTGTTAATGCCGAATTTCAACGCGGGATGGCCGCTTGCAGCAGTGTGTTTGAAGTGCTG
Source organism: Bowmanella denitrificans (assembly GCF_039522935.1). Classification (NCBI taxonomy): domain Bacteria; kingdom Pseudomonadati; phylum Pseudomonadota; class Gammaproteobacteria; order Alteromonadales; family Alteromonadaceae; genus Bowmanella; species Bowmanella denitrificans. Next base: position 50,911 of record NZ_BAAAEI010000010.1, read on the forward strand.
GATGAACTGCGCGAGCAGGATAGCGGCAAGGTCCGTCTGGGTCGGGCCAGAGGTGAGATTGCCTTTGATAAGGTCGACTTTGCCTATCCGGGTAAAAGCAATAATGCCCTGAAAAACATCAGCTTTCATGTGGCACCGGGGCAGAGCCTGGCTCTGGTGGGGCGTTCCGGCAGCGGTAAGTCGACCATTTCCAGTTTGTTGACCCGTTTTTACCGGGTGGAACAAGGCGGTATCAGTCTGGATGGGCATGAGCTGAATGATATTGGTCTTAAGGATCTGCGTCGTCAGTTTGCTCTGGTGTCCCAGCATGTCACGCTGTTTAACGACAGTATTGCCAATAATATTGCCTATGGTGCGGAAGATTCAGTGAGCCGGGCGCAGATTGAACAGGCCGCGCGTATTGCTCATGTGATGGAATTTGTGGAACAACTACCTGAAGGCCTGGATACCAATATTGGTGAAAATGGCCTGATGCTGTCTGGTGGTCAGCGGCAGCGTATCGCTATTGCCCGGGCAATTTTGCGTGATGCACCTATCTTGATTCTGGATGAAGCCACCTCTGCGCTGGATACCGAGTCTGAGCGTCTGATTCAGGATGCGCTGGATAAGCTACAGAAAGATCGCACCAGCATTGTGGTGGCGCATCGGTTATCCACTATAGAAAACGCCGACCAGATCCTGGTGATTGATCAGGGGCGTATCCTGGAGCAGGGCGACCATCAAACCCTGCTGGCCAAAGACGGGGCCTATGCGCAATTGCATAAATTACAATTCAAGGAAGGGATAGCGGTATCGTGAGCTGGCTGGAGAAACGCTGGTACCGGCCCGACCCACTTATCTGGCTGTTGTTACCACTAACTGTGCTGTTCTGGTTAGTCTCAGCTTGCCGTCGCTTACTGTTTCGCCTGGGGATTAAACGCAGTGTCAGGGTTAATGTACCGGTGATTGTGGTGGGCAATATCTCGGTAGGGGGCAATGGTAAAACCCCGATGGTGATCCGCCTTTGCCAACTGTTGAAGCAGCAAGGTTTTCATCCTGGTGTGGTCAGTCGCGGTTATGGTGGTAAAGCACCCTATTACCCTTATAGCGTGGCGGTCAACAGTGACCCTCGGGTGGTGGGCGACGAGCCGGTTATGATGCGCCACCACCTGGGCTGCCCGTTGGTGGTCGATCCGGACAGGGTGCGTGGTGCCCGTTATCTTATCGATGAACATAAGTGCAATATCATTGTGTGTGATGACGGTTTGCAACATTACCGCCTGGCCAGGGACATTGAAATTCTGGTGATGGATGGTCAGCGCCGGCACGGCAACGGTTATCTGCTGCCCATGGGGCCACTGCGAGAAGGGGCCTGGCGACAAAAGACGGTGGATTTTGTGGTGGTCAATGGCGGGGTAGCCAAGGCCGGTGAGCATTTGATGTCGCTGGAGTCGGGCCAACTGGTCAATGTTAAATATCCCAGCCAGACCCAGTCTATCAGCGAGCTGAGAAAGCCTGCCATTGCATTGGCGGGGATTGGTAACCCGGAGCGTTTTTTCAAGCTGCTGGACAGCCGTCAGGTCAGGCTTAAGCAGAAACTGGTGTTTGCTGATCACCACCCATTCCGGGATGGGGATATTCCCGATGATTTAGTGCTGATGACCGAGAAAGATGCCGTCAAGTGCCGGGACTTTGCCCGCTCGCAATGGTGGTATCTGCCGGTAAGTGCTAAGTTAACCGAACAATTTAAACAACAACTGCTGGAAAAAATCCATGGCATTTGACAAGAAGTTACTGGACATTCTGGCTTGCCCGGTATGTAAGGGAAAGCTGCTCTATCAGGCTGAAGCCGCTGAGCTGGTGTGTCGTTTTGATCGCCTGGCGTATCCCGTTCGCGACAATATTCCGGTGATGCTGGAAAACGAAGCCAGAAGTCTCAGTCTGGATGAGCTGGAAAGCATAAAGGGCTGACAAGATGAAATTCACCTGCATCATTCCGGCCCGCTACGCGTCCACGCGTTTTCCTGGCAAACCCTTGGTGGATATTTATTGCAAACCCATGATCCAGCATGTGGTGGAACGCGCACAGGAATCCGGGGCCAGTCGCGTGGTGGTGGCCACAGATGACGAGCGAATTGCCGAGGTGGTGGAGGGTTTTGACGGCCAGGTCTGTATGACTGGCAGGCAGCATGAATCCGGCACCGAGCGCCTGGCAGAGGTGGTAGATTTACTGGCGCTGGACAGTGATGAGATAGTGGTGAATGTGCAAGGCGATGAGCCTTTTATTCCCGCTGCCAATATTCAGCAAGTCGCGGAAAATCTGAATTTACACCGGCAGGCTGAAATGGCCACCCTGGCCGTGCGTTTAAGTGACGTGGAAGAGCTGTTTAATCCCAATGTGGTCAAGGTCGTGACCGACAAGCTGGGTTATGCACTGTATTTCAGCCGTGCCACTATTCCTTACGACAGAGCGCGTTTTCTGGATGCTGATAGCATTGACGAAATAGGCGATTACTACTTAAGGCATATTGGCATCTATGCTTATCGTGCTGGCTTTATTAAACAATATGTGAACATGACCCCATCCGGTCTGGAACAGATTGAATCCCTTGAACAACTCAGGGTGCTTTGGCACGGCGAAAAAATTCATGTGGACGTGGCGGTGCAGACGCCACCCACTGGCATTGATACGCCTGATGACCTGGCCAGGGTACTCAGCCAGCTAAAGCGCTAAAGGAGAAGACGATGGCAACGGTTGTGATTACCGGGGCGGGCCGGGGCATAGGTCTGGCACTGGTTCAGCAATATGTACAGCGTGGTGATAAGGTGTATGGCTTGTGCCGACGCGCAAGCCAGGAGCTGCAACAAAGTGGCGCAGAAGTGCTGGAAGGGGTGGATGTGGCCGATGTTGCCAATTTGGCAGATGCCCTCAAACCGCTCGCCAATGTGCAGGTTGATATCTTGATCAATAATGCTGGAGTGCTGGGCAACGAGCGCTTCGACCTGCCGGATCCTGCCAGTGTTGAACATCAGTTTCGTGTCAACGCCCTTGGGCCGTTGCTGGTCAGTCAAATGCTGGCGGTACATATGCAAAAAGGCAGTAAGATTGCCATGATCACCAGTCGCATGGGCTCCATGGCCGATAACGGTTCCGGTGGGTATTACGGCTACCGAATGTCAAAGGCTGCCTTAAATGCCGCCGGTGTGTCAATGGCCAGGGATTTAGCCTGCCGTGGTATTGCCGTAGCGTTGCTTCACCCTGGTTATGTGCAAACACAAATGGTTAATTTTGGCGGTGATGTATCGGCACAGGTCTCTGCGCAGCGCTTGATACAACGGATTGATGATTTGAACCTGGAAAACTCAGGATGCTTCTGGCATGCCAATGGTGATGAGCTTCCCTGGTAGGTGGATAGAGCCTGTTGACCTTTTGAACAAAAATATATTTGAAAGATAAACAGCCCTGGAAATAAAAAATTCCTAACGCCTCTTGTTCTGCTGTAAATCCTGCTATAACTTAACAATTGTGTCACTTCTTGGTGACACCCTTGTACAAGTTCTCAATGCACATCAGCCAGCAGGGTGTCCAGATTGCAGAAAGTTATCATTCAGGCCTGCTCTGAGCAGGACAAGGAATGGCTAAGCCATGTCCACAACGGCACCCGTATTGATGTTCAACTGCTGGATCAATACGACAGCCGTTTTCAGAGCGAGTTGGTAGGGTATCGCTTTGGGCGCTATCTGATTATTCGCTTTGATGAGTTTGTGCTGCCGCAAAGTATGAACTGTACCGGTCTGATAGCCGTGTGTCGCTTTTTGGTGGAAGACAGTCTTGGCGAATGTTTTGCCTTTAAAAGTGAAATCGTTAACACCTTACGCAGGCCCGACAAGTTACTGTTTATTGCCTTCCCCAATGAAATACATCGCAGGCCGTTGCGCGCCAGCAAAAGACTAAGTCTGAAAATCCCCGCCAGCATCGCATTGCGCAGTAATCAAACGACAGGCGCCGCATTTGATGGCGTGTTAATTGATGTATCCGGCGATGGTTGTCGTTTCCAGTTTGATGCTTCTCATACCGGGCGAAAGGTAAATTTGTTGCCTATTCTGGTTTGTATTGACTGGCAGGAAAAAGGCATAAAAAAAGAGGTCAGCGGTATGGTGCGTAATTCCAAGATGCAAGATGGTTTTTTAACGGTTGGCATACAGTTCGACGAGCAACAACCGGACTTGGACAACTTAGTCTGACTGCTCTTTACTTACTTCAGGGGCCGGATTTAACTTAATCTGTAAAGCAAGATACAACGCCCTCAGGGAAGTGCTTCATCTTTTTAGCATCGCAGGCATGCCGTCTCTTTTCGCCAAAACCAAAGCGGCATAAAGCAATGGGGACCTATCATGGCAGGTGAGCAGCAGGATACTGATAAGGCGGAACAGGAATATTGGATAGATCACCTGAAATTTGGTGTCAGGGTTGATATTCAGTTACTGGAGCTGCAGAAGCGTCGTTATCATGCCGAGCTAATGGGCCTGCGTATTGGCCGCTATATTGCCCTTCGTTACGATCCAAACAACTGGCCTGTCGGCGAGCAGACTACCGGTATGATGGTGGTATGCCGTTATCTGGTGGAAGAGACATTGGGTGAGATATTTGCTTTTAAGGCCGAGATACTGCAACTGATTCGACACCCTGATCACCTGATATTTCTGGCCTTTCCCAAAGACGTGTTTAGGCGCAGTCTGCGCGATACCGCGCGTAGCGAAGTGAATTTGCCAGCCACCGCCAGCATAGGTGAGCACTCTTTTGTTGGACAGATTATTGATATTTCCGAAGGTGGCTGCAGACTGGTGTTGCCGCAGGAACCAGCGGTGCACGAATGGCAGCAACAAGTGCTGAAGCTTGTGATTGATTGCCCGCAAAGTCAGGGCGCTACCCACACTGCCAAAGTACGCAATCATCGCGAAGAAGAAGAAGGATTCTGTCTGGGGTTGCAGTTTGAAGCGCCGCAAGCCTGGGTACAGACTTTGCCCTGAGCATTGCCTTTTATTTACATTTAATTAAAGTGATGGCCTGGTTTAGGCAAAGAGGAATGCCATGGGGCCCCTGATGCTCGATTTGGCCGGTCATGAACTGAGCGCCGAAGAAAAAGAAATCATCGACCACCCACTGGTTGGTGGTTTGATGCTAACCGGTCGGAATATTTATGATCTAAAGCAGCTTGCGGAGTTAATTCAGCAGGTTCGTCAACATGCGCGTAATAAGATACTGGTAGGTCTGGAGCAGGAAGGCGGCAATAAACAAGTTTTGAAATCTGGTCTCAGTCCACTGCCAGCCATGGCATCGCTGTATCGAAGTGCTGAAGGTAATCTGGACAAAGCCTGCGAACTGGCGCAGCAACTGGGCTGGCTGCTGGCCGCCGAGCTGCTGGCCCTGGATATTGATTTGTGTTTTGGGCCGGTTCTGGATATTCATGGCCATTCCCCGTTGGTGGCGGACCGGGCTTTTCACAGCAAGTCTCAGCATGTGATTGAATTGGCTGGTCACTTTGCTAAAGGCGTACATCAGGCGGGCATGAAAACCGTAGGTAAGCATTTTCCCGGCCTGGGCTATGTTCAGGATGCTGAGCAGCCAGTGGATAAACGCAGCGAAGCGGAAATCCGCAATCATGATATGCGGGTGTTTAAAGCCCTGCATGAACAAGGGCTGCTGGATGCGGTTATGCCTGCTCATGTGACATATCCTGCAGTAGACAAGCTGCCAGCCTGTTTTTCCCGGCGCTGGCTGCGTGACATTCTGCGTAAGGAGCTGGATTTTGACGGTGTGGTGTTTTCCGGCAACTTGTCAGTAATGGCTGCTAAATCCGTCAAAGAGTTTGGTGACAGAGCCAAACAGGCCATGGATGCGGGCTGCGATATGGTGCAGGTGTGTGGGCATCGCGACGGCGCCATTCAGGTGCTGGATGCCTTGCCATCCACTTATCAGGCCAGCGAACGGCTGCAGGCCTTACAAAAAGGACCTGCATCTGATCTGACCGACTTGCAGCGCAAAGCACAATGGCAATCAGCCAACAGGATGGTGGAAAGCCTGCATGCCGGTTAAAACATTACTACTCTTCAGCGGGCCGGGCCTTGCCACATTGTTGTGGCTTTTTTTGTTCCAACAGGGACTGCCGTTACCCATTGTGTGGACCGCCAGCATTACCTTGCTGACGGCATTTTACTGGATCACTGAAGCCTTGCCGATTCCGGCTACCTCTTTAATTCCTTTTGCGGCATTTCCGTTAACCGGGGTGCTGAGTCATCAGCAGGCGGCCTCGTCGCTGGGCAGCCATGTGATTATTCTGCTGATGGGCGCTTTTATGCTGTCCAAGGCCCTGGAAAAATCCAATGTTCACAGTCGGTTTGCCTTCTATATGGTCAGTCTGACCGGTGCACAGAGCGCCAGGCGCCTGGTACTCGGCTTTATGCTGACAGCAGCTCTGTTGTCTATGTGGATATCCAATACCGCGACGACCTTAATGTTGCTGCCCATCGCCCTGGCGGTGTTAAAGCGGGTTGAGGATGCACGCCTGTCTGCCGCTATTTTGCTGGGAATTGCCTATTCGGCCAGTCTCGGCGGCGTGGGTACTCCGATTGGCACGCCACCCAATATTATTTTTATGAGTGTATATAGCCAAAGCCAGGGACAAGAGGTGAGTTTTTTAGACTGGATGGCCTTTGGCTTACCCATTGTGTTAATCGCCATACCGCTGATGGCTTTGTGGCTGACAAGAGGACTGGGAAAGCTGGATAACCTTCAACTTCCTGCTGCGGGTCGATGGGACAGCGGCGAGAAGCGGGTACTTTATGTTTTCGCCATTGTGGCTCTGGCATGGATCTTCAGACCTTACTGGACAGCCTGGTTTGGGCTTGAATCAGTTGGCGACAGCACCATCGCCCTGGCTGGGGTAGTGGCCATGTTTTTGACCCCTACAGGTAAACAAGCCGGGGAAAAACTGCTGGATTGGCAGACCGCCAACGATATTCCCTGGGGCATGCTGCTGCTGTTTGCGGGCGGAATTTGTATCGCTAAAGCCTTTGATGCATCAGGTTTGAGTGCGGCCATGGGTAGTTGGCTGGGTGGCTTATCGAATCTGCCGGTTTTGCTGCTAATTCTGGTGTTGTGTCTGTTTGTGACCTTCCTAACCGAGATCACCTCCAATACGGCAACAGCAACCTTATTGATGCCGATACTGGCCACCGCCGGGGTGGCTGCAGGAGTTGATCCTAAACTACTGATGATTCCGGCTGCCATTAGTGCCAGTTGTGCCTTTATGTTGCCGGTTGCTACTGCGCCCAACGCCATCGTTTACAGTACCGACAAAGTGTCGATCCGCACTATGGCCCGGGAAGGCCTGGTATTGAATATTATGGTAGCCGTTATCGTAACCCTGGTGGTGTATGTGGTGTTGGCTTGACGTTGATTGAATTGTAAAGATTGCGTCAAGGCCATGACAAAAACAGCCGCATCAGGTTAACTCTCGCTATTTAAGCGCTTTGTCTCAGCAGTCTGTCGAAGTCAGGGATATGTTTGATCAGACTTGCTTTATAGTTCGTACCCCATTGATGAAATTAAAATTTTGCCCGCCGCAGATGGCGGGCATGGTATATCTCAAGGACATCCTATGAAGTTGTTTATGCCTGCTGCGGTGTGCGGGTGTTTAATGTTGCTGTGTGGCATTTTCAGTGCAGGGGTATCGGCCCAGGCCGGACCTGCCGCCAGACCCGCTAAAGTGTTGACCAGCCCCTTAGAGTTTGAACGGCAAAGCAGCCGGGTGGAGGCGGTTGGCACAACAGAAGCATTGCAGTCGGTGGTGCTCTATCCCGCGGTAGCTGACAGGGTGGTTGCCGTCCATTTTAAGCCGGGTGAACGGGTGGTTAAGGGGCAACTGCTGCTGGAACTGGATGCCCGCCGTCAGAAAGTCGCAGTTGAGCGTGCAAAAATTCTGCTGGCCGATGCCGAGCGTACGGTTGTGCGTTTGCAAGAGAACCGTAAACGTGGCGCGATTGCGCAAAGTGAACTGGATGACGCGGTAACCCAGCGCGACCTGGCTAAAGTCCAGCTTGATGAGGCTAATACCGAGTTGCAGGATCGCCAGGTGATAGCGCCTTTTGACGGTGTGTTAGGTCTTACTGATGTGGAAGTGGGTGACCGGATTAACTTGCAGACAGCCATTACCAGCATTGATAACCGCACACAGTTGTTTGTTAATTTCCGCGCCCCTGAAGCAGCACTGGGGCTGTTGCAATCAGGCGCTACATTAAACCTCAGGCCGTGGCAGAACCAGCAGCAGGAGATCCCGGCCCGCATTGTCCAGATTGATTCGCGTGTTGATAGTGCCAGCCGCACTATTGGCGTGCGCGCCATCATTGACAATACTCAGGATAATTTCCTGCCGGGTATGAGTTTTCGCGTGGCGCTGCATATTGAAGGGGACAGCCATGCGGTGATTCCTGAAGTGGCACTGTCATGGGGGGCCAATGGTGCTTATGTGTGGGTGGCAAGAGAAAACAAAGCCGAACGAATTGAAGTGCAGATTAAGCAGCGTTTGAAAGGACGATTGCTGGTGTCTGGTGCTTTGCGTGAGGGCGAGCAGTTAATCACCGAAGGTATTCAAAGCCTGCGTGATGGTCAGACTGTGATGGCGGCAAATGGGTAAGCATTATGAGTTTTAAACAATACCTGCATAGTAACGATTTGCCGTCGCTGTCCATACGCCGTCCGGTGCTGATCGTGGTGTTAAATCTGCTGATTATTATCGCCGGTTTTGCTGCTATCAACGGTGTTGAAGTGCGGGAATTGCCGGATGTTGACAGGCCTATTGTCACTGTAACAGCCAGTTTCCCGGGTGGTTCACCGGAAACCGTGGATACCGAAGTGACCAGCAAGCTGGAAGGGGCGGTGGCCAGGGTCAGCGGCGTTAAGTCTATCCGCGCGCAAAGTGAGGAAGGTTTTGCCCGTATCGTGGTGGAATTTCGCCCCGGTATAGATTTAGATGACGCCGCCAATGAAACCCGTGAGTCGGTCAGCCGGGTACAGCGGGAATTACCCGATGATGTGGAGCGCTTGTCCATTATCAAGGCAGACAATGATGCAGAATCCGTGGTAAGCCTGGCGGTATCCAGTGACAAACTGGAACTGGAAGCCCTGACTCAGGTGGTGGATACCGACCTGGCTCCCTTGTTTCTGAGTATTCCTGGTGTGGCGGATGTGCGCTTAAACGGCGACAGAGAACGGGTACTGCGGGTGATGATTGACCCGCTGCGCCTGACCAGTTTTAATCTGACCGTGCCCGATGTGGCCGCAGTGCTGCGTCAGGCGCCTTTTGATGTGCCAGCCGGTAGCTTACGTTCAACCGATCAAACCCTGATTGTGCGTGCAGATGCCACCTCGGTAACCGCCGCCCAGGTGGAAGACATAGTGATACAAGGCGACACCCGCATTGGCGATGTTGCATCTGTGTATTTCGGCCCGGCCGATGCGCAAAGTTTTGTACGACTGGACGGCAGACCCGTGATTGGCGTGGAAATTATTCGCCAGGCCCGTTCCAATACCATAGAGATTTCCGATGAAGTGCTGGCGATGGTCAAGCGTCTGGAAAAACGTTTTCCGGAGCTCAGGTTGCAAGTCACCTCAGATGATGCTCAGTTTATTCGTGGCTCGGTGGAGGAGGTGATCACCTCGCTGGGACTGACCATTTTGCTGGTGATTGCCACTCTTTGGGTATTTATTGGCTCCTGGCGTGCCACTATTGTGCCAGCACTGTCTATCCCTGTGGCGCTGGTCGGTTCCCTGGCCATTATCTGGGCACTGGGTTTTTCCATTAATATTCTCACCTTATTGGCTCTGGTACTGGCTACCGGCCTTATCGTCGATGATGCCATTGTGGTATCGGAAAATATCCAACGTCGTCGTGGTATGGGATTGGGGCCAAGAGCGGCCGCAGTGATTGGCAGCCGGGAGGTATTTTTTGCCGTGGTTGCCACCACGGCGGTATTGGCTGCGGTGTTTGTGCCCATCGCGTTTTTGCCATCCACCGCCGGACGACTGTTCCGTGAGTTTGGCGGGGTATTGGCCGGGGCAGTGATTATCTCATCCTTTGTGGCACTGTCACTGGTGCCGGCGCTGACGGCCAGACTGCCGGTGAAAAATGGCGGAACTCATCTATTCAGTCGTTTTGGCTATCGTCTGCAAAAAGGCTACAGCCGCTCACTGCACTGGGTACTGGACCGCGCCTGGCTAACCTTTTTTGCCTGTTTACTGGCCGCTGGAGCCGCCAGTGGTCTGTACCACTATCTGGAAAACGAACTGCTGCCCACCGAAGACCGCGGCAAAATCCGTATCTTTGCCCGCGGGCCGGATGGCGTTGGACTTAATTTTATGGACCGACAGGCCAGGGCCATGGAAGAAGTGTTGTTGCCTTATGTGGACGACGGCGATATTGATTCTATTTACACCGTTGTAGGGCAGTGGGACCCGAATATTGTATTTATTACCGTGCCACTGCGGGACTGGAGCGAGCGTAAACACAGCCAGCAGGATATCATCAATGAGATTCGTGGGCCGCTGGCACAAAATCCCGGCGCACCGGGCCGGGCATTTGGCTCCAACAGTCTGGATTTGCGCGGTCAGGGCGGTGGCATTGAGCTGGCGCTAACCGGTGATGATTATGCCAGGATCTATGCCGCCGCGTTGGCTTATGCCAAAGAGATTGAACAAAAACTGCCGCAAATGGGCAAGGTGGAGATTTCCTATCAGCCCACCCAGCCGCAACTTCGCGTCAATATCGACAGACGACGGGCCGAAGAACTAGGCGTGGCATTGTCGGATATTGCCACTACCCTGCGCTCTGCCATCAACGGTGACGATGTGGCGGACTTAAATGTAGGCGATCAGTCTATTCCCATTATGCTGCAGGCGCAAAATCACACCATTAACGATCCGGGCGATTTGTCCAATCTTTATGTGGGCTCACGCAGTGGTCAGCTAGTACCGCTTTCAAGTCTGGCTAATATCAGTGAAGAAGGGGTGGCAGCTGAACTGGAACGTTATGCCCAGCGCCGTGCCATTGAGATGGATATGGAGCTGCCAGCGGATATGTCTATTGCTGAAGCGGTAGAACAGTTGCGTCAGTTGGCCGAGCAAAGTTTACCGGACAGCATCGCGCTGGTGTTTAAAGGCGAGGCCCTGACCTTTGAGGAAACCGCTTATGAAGTGCTGCTGACCTATGTGCTGGCCTTTATTATTGTGCTGCTGGTGCTGGCCGCACAGTTTGAAAGTGTTAATAGTGCGGTAGTGGTAATGTTAACCGTACCTTTTGGCATTGCTGCGGCACTGCTGGCACTGTTTTTAACCGGTACCTCGATTAACATTTATTCGCAAATCGGCTTGGTGATGTTGATTGGTTTGCTGGCAAAAAATTCCATTTTGCTGGTGGAATTTGCCGATCAGCTCCGGGATAAAGGCCTGGGGGTGCGCGAAGCAGTGGAGAAGGCCGCGGTTATTCGCCTGCGTCCTATTGCCATGACGCTGTTCTCTACTATATTGGGTGGCTTGCCGCTGATTTTATCTGTCGGTGCAGGCGCCGAGGCACGTAATGCCATAGGCTGGGTGGTATTCGGCGGGCTTGGGCTGGCGGTGGTGTTTACCTTGTATCTAACCCCGGTGTTGTATCTGGCTTTGGCTCGTTTTACTAAGCCCAGGGCCGATGAAAGTGAACGTCTGGAACGTGAACTGGACGCCGTGCAAGGGTTAGATCATTGATAAATGGGCTGGGTTACTATCCGGCCCATTTTTGTCTTCACTATCATTCTCAGTGACTTAGGAGGAATTAAGCTACAATTTGTAGCGGTCGGTGAGAGATTTTAACTTGTTGTATCACTGTACCCTATAGCCCAGACGTTCCGGTTGTTAGCATCTGTTTTGTTGTTGCTTGGGATTGGCGATAACAAAGAGTGGACAGCATGAGTCATAACAACCCGGCAGGGGTAGGCACCAATGGCAAAAAAGCAGCCAGATTACCTATCTGGTTGCCTTTGTTACTGATTGTGTTGATGCTGCTTGGGTATGTCTATTATGACCATCTTCGTGAACACGAGCAGGCAGTAAATCGCAACTATTTTAGTGAACTGGCCAGTATTTCCCTGCGATTCAGGCAGAAGCTGGAACAACTGGATACGCTCACCAGTTGGGATACCAATAGTTTCAGCCAATCCAACCAAACCAGAATTAAAACTTTGTTTCCCTCTGCCAGACAAATACAACTGGCACAGTGCCAATTACAACCTGCATCCCCCGCCCCTGCACAAACACAGACCGAGTCATTAAGCCTGCCAGGGGTGTTAGCCTTGAAAGAGAATCGCATCATCTTCCCGGTGACTAACAGTGGAAGTACGGCATCCAATAGCGATGCCAAGGTATGCTGGCAGTTGGATTTGGCCGATTTGATGGACTCAGATAAGCGCAATTTCAGTCAGCTACTGCTGGTACATAAAGATAACAGCATTCTGGCGGATACCGGCACCAATCCGGTTTTATCTGTAGTGAATGTCGACGAATTCAGTAAGCAAATAGCCGTTGAACTGAATCGCGACTGGCTGCAACTTTTGAGCAATAGTGGCAAGAACAGCAACATCTCTATGGATGAAAAAGTATTGCTGCCGGGGTTCAGTCATTACTTGGATATTCAGATAAACCCGGGTGCTTACCGTTTGTATTTTTATCCATTCAGGCTGGGGCAACAGCCGGTATTCCTACTGGGTGTCCTGCCCAGTGAAAAGCTTTCTTCTAACAGCAGTGAGCGCTGGACCTGGGGGCAGTGGTTGCTTGGTATGATTTCCCTGGTTTTTGCCTGGGTGATGCTGCGTTTGTTTCTACTGTCGGTACATCAGACGGTGGATGAGTTGTTTTACCGTATTACGATGTACAGTACCTACTTGTTATTTATTGCAGTAGTGGCGCTGTCATTGGCCTATGCTCAGATGCAACTGGAGAAAAGTGACAAGGCGTTGCGGGCATTTGAACTGGCTGAGCGAACTGCAAACAATCTGAATTCAGACTTACACCGCATTTTCACTCAACTTAAGCCGCTACACAGCTTTTACAACCAGTTGATAACAGACCATTCACTAAACAAGGCTCTGACTCAGGAAGCGCTACATCAACAGCTTAAAAAGCATAGTCCATGGTTAGATATTGAAAACCAGCCGATGACCCTGACCTGCAATAGTGAACTGCAATCCAATCGTCAAGGGGCAATCTGGACGGTTTTCGATGCCGCTCGTTTTGCCTTTACCGACACCAATATCAGTCAATGTGCAGATGAACAGCCACCGATGACGGCACACACAGAATTTGCATTTGAGCCGACCTTGATTCAGGCCTCTCTGGTGGATGGTAGCGGTGTTCAGCGCGGGCCGAGGTTTTCCTATGTGGAGCAATATGGTTCCAGTAAGTTTTCCGACTTATCCAGACGTCAGTATTTTCAAACCGTGCGACAGGGGCTGGGCTGGCCAGTGGCAGATTATGCACCTGACTGGGGTGGGACACTGCAGTTTTATATTCAAAGACTGCGCAATATTGAAGACGGTACCCTGGGTACCACACTGGGCCTGGCGCTGCCAAAAGGGGGACAGTTTTTTGAGATTGTAGGGGATATATTTCTGCCGTCCCTGCAGATACCGGAAGATAACGCCAGGCACTACCAGGATTTTATCAGAATGGTTATCGACAGACGCAGTGGCGACGTGCTGTTTCATGACCAGTCTCGCTACAGCCTGACAGAAAAGTTGGACAGTGGTGATCTGGGGACAGAGGCACTGCGTTTTTCCTTGCAGGCTGAGCGAGATAGCAAAAGGTACAATGAGGAGGCTGATATTCGACCGCTCAGCGGGCACTATCACGGTTTTCCTGGGTGGTTTGTTCATGTGCAAAGCAAGATCAAACCCTGGTCCGTTGTTGTGTTTATCCCATCAGATGCCCTGAATAATTATATGACCAATATGTTCTGGTTAAACTTCGTTCTGCTGCTGAGTTGTTGTGCCGTAAGCTACATTACCGTGGCTCTGGTGCGGCGCTTGGTCGATACCGGAAAAATAAAAACGGCCTTGCATATCCCTCTCGTAATTGACAGGCGCAAGCTGGTGCTATTTACCTCTGTGTTAACTGCGGCAATTTTAACCGGGTACTGGTGCGGCGCGGCGCTGGATTACTCAATGGCAAAGCGCCAATTTTTTGCTGTTTTTATGGCGCTGCTTTATGCCACATTAGGTTTGTTATGGGGAAGCTGGCATTTTTGGCGTATGAGCAGGGAAAACCGGCATATTCAGCTAAGGGTGAAACCAATACGGGTAGGCATAGGCTGGTTTAATCTGCTATTGGTGTTCACCGCTGCCAGTGTTTTACTGACCTTTTATCTAAATCAACTTGCTCCTGCTAATGGCGGCGCGCTGAGTTGGTATTATCAGGAGCTAAGTAAATCGCGGCAAAACGCCACAGCGCAATGGCAACAGGAAATACGTAACCGCTACTTCTATCATTCACAGGTCAATACACAGAAAATGGGGCAAGCTTTGCCTGATGTCCCATTGCAAGACCGCGGAATTGTCAATGCGCGCAAACCCGAGGATATTATGTCCTTCGGTCATTTTACTCAGCTCACTGATATTCATGAATGGCTACAACGTTATGTCTTTGGTCGCCGCCCCAGTGGTGCTGATACAGATATCCAAAGAAATGCCAGTCCCTGGCCGAATATTTTGCTGGTCAGTGCAGGTATGGTCTTACTGATAGTGTTGTGGGTAGGGTTGAACCGAGATGTGTTGTATGTTCGGCTATTTGGCAGTCTGAATCTGCTACGCCATCTTAACCGCCTGCATCAGCAGGTTAAATCCTCCAAGTACCATAGTCCTGATCCCAAGTTGTGTATCTTCCTTCGTTCCGTATACCAAAAGGGCCAGAGCCTCGACAGGCATGTGCAGCAGTATCAGCAGCATAACCGTCAGGCAATTAGTCTGACAGACAAGTTACTGGCGTTGTGCCCGCTTTTTTCAAGAGATAATCTTGGCAGTTTTTGCGGTATCAGAATCGCCATTGAATGGTCACAAAACCGTTACCATCTGTGCCTGTATAATCTGGAACACGCATTGGAGGATTTAAAGGCCAGAGGCCAGTTACTGGACTTGCTCAATCAACTCAAGGCGCTTAAGGAACAGGATAAGCTAGCCGGATTGGATCTTTATTGTGACTATCATTGTCTGCGTAAGGTAAATGCCACCGCCAATTTACCTGGAGAAGGTAATAGGGAATTGATGCCAGCGCTGGAGTACATGGCCTGGGCTGATTGCTTAAAAGATTTCACGGTACAAAATGCCGATCAGGATATTCTGCCTTTGGATGTGGACTTTATTGCCAAGGAGGTTCAGGCCATGCCGATGTTACATTTTGTCTATAAAGAATTGGTAAATATGCCTGAACCTAAAGTACACAAGGTCTACCACGACCTGCGCTGGCTTACTCTCAAGGACGAGCAGAAAACGGCCGATGAATGGTCGGCAGTTCATCGCATTTTGCTCAAAGCTGAAGCCTTGTTCCGGTTTTGGTGGAGTGCCTGCAGCCCGGCTGAAAAGTTGGCCCTGTACTATTTGTCTTATGGTAAAAGAGTAAACCCCAACAATGTGGTGGTGTTGGAGCAATTAGCGGCCAATGGTTTAATCATTGTTCGTCATGGTCGCATTCGTATCGCCAATCAGAGCTTTGCTTACTTTGTTCGTCATGCCGAATCGGTCGAAAACCTCAAAGCGATGATCCTGCAGGGTAATATCGGCCACTGGCACCAATATAGACTTCCTATCACCTTGATGGCGGTGGTGTTACTGGTGGCGCTGGGGATTTTCTCCGGTAACTCTTTGTATATGGTGATATCGTCGTTATTAGGCCTGCTGGGACTGGTGGGTAACTTGCTTGGAAGCGTAAACTTTATTCGCAGTAATGTCGGGCAGTAGATAGCGCTTCAACAGTGCTTTTTCTCCCGATTGACTGAACTGCATCGCTCTTGAGTCCGGGATGCGTTTGGCCCAACCCCGATTCTGGATATCTTCCAGTATCCAATGACCAAGACTGCCAGCCAGATGGAACCTTCGTTCGCTCCAGTCCAGACAAGCCCGACATAAAGGCCGTTGGCTTTGCTCAAGGGTGAGGATGTCGCAACCCAGATAATTGAAGTGCAGCTTGCCTTGTTCGGTCAGGCGGGCCTGGCTGTCTTGTTCAACTAGCAGTCCTTGTTGCAACAACCCTTGATATAAACGAACCCCGAGCTCGCCTGCCAAATGGTCGTAACAAACTCTGGCCCTGCGTAGCATGGGATCCTGTGGCCCGGTTTGATGTGCAGACTGAGTCAAACTGCTGGTCAGGTTCAGCAAGTTTTCAATCAATCTAGCCACTTGTTCATTACGCAAACGAAAATATTTATGTCTTCCTTGTTTCACCATCAGTAGCAGCCCTGAATCAAGCAGTTTGGCCAGATGACTGCTGGCGGTTTGGCTGCTGATCTCCGCTTCCAGCGCCAGCTCTGTGGCGGTCAGTGCTTTTCCTGCCATTAACGCTATCAGCATGCTGGCACGCGCTGGCTCGCCAATCAAGGCGGCAACTTGGGGTAGGGAAGGGGGAGTGTCAGGCATAGTTCGATGGCCATCGAAGCATAGTGAATCATAGCCAGCTAGACTGCCGCAAAACCTAACAGGAGACAAGTGATGACCATTACCTGCTTTATTCGTTACAGGCTGGATCCCGCCAAACTGGATTCGTTTCGCCTTTATGCCCAGAACTGGGCACAGATTATTCCTGCCTGTGGTGGCCAGTTAGTTGGTTACTTTCTGCCTTATGAAGGCTGCAATGTTGAAGGATTCGGCTTAATCAGCTTTGCCAGTCTGGCCGAGTATGAAGCATATCGCCAGCGATTGAAGCAAGATCCTGCGGCAAAACAGAATTTCAAGTTTGCACAACAGGAAGGTTTTATTCTTGCTGAGTATCGCACTTTCCTTGAAGCAGAAGCACAGAGTTATTTGTCATTGGTCTCAGCAGGACAAGCAAATGATTGCCGTCATCTTTGAGTTAACCCCGAACCAGGGCTGTATGGATGAATATCTGCAACTTGCCGAGCAGTTAAAGGTGGAGCTGTGCCAGATGGACGGCTTTATCTCGGTTGAACGCTTTGAGAGTTTGAGCGAGCCTGGCCGGTATTTGTCACTGTCGTTCTGGCGCGATGAAACCGCTATTCAGCACTGGCGTAATCTGCCAGCCCACCGGCAGGCGCAGGCCAAAGGCCGCTCGGGTTTGTTTAGTCACTATCGCCTGAGGGTTGCCAATATATTGCGTGACTACGGTTTACAACAGCGCAGTGAGACACCTGCTGACAGCCAGCGACACCATGGAGCAGATGATGGCACTGCTTGATTATTTACAAAGCCGATATTTGAGCGAACCACAGCTGCTTGCGCGGGGCAATTGCACACAGGAACAGTTGCGGTATTGGCAGGAACAGAGTATGGCTCCTAAGGCGTCTTATCGGGTGAAGATATCGCTGACGTGCCAATCTGTGCTAGCGGAACATCAGGAGCAGCATTATGTGCTCTACTATGCCAGGGCCACGCCAGTCTGGTTAAGACAGTTGGACCGGCTATCTGCGGGCCATCAAGCGTTTGACCTGTTCCATAAACAATATAAAAAGCGACTGAATATATTGAAAAAAATGCAACTCTGCCCCTCTGGTTGTGCATTTAATGCTGAGCTTGATAAGCATATTAAAAAGGAATGGCTGCATTTTCTGAATGGCACCTACGGTCTGTGCACCCAAACCGGGCGTGTGGCAGAAATTGTCGATAAGGAAGCGGCCATCGCTGTGATTGACGAGCTTAGTTTGCTTCAGCACACAGATTATGCATCGACGCAGTTGCTAATGTCGGCAAAAGTGTTGCTGAATAAAGCCTGTGCGCCTTTTCCCGCGCATGAATATCCGGGCAGCTCGCGGGCCAGGTATTTATCGGATTTTGCAGAATAAAAAATAGATAACAATGAGTTCGGGACATGCCTGTTTAGGTACAATTTAGGCAAGCTTTGTTGTCATTAGCAGCATGTGGACCAAGTAGGTCCGCCATGTTGGAGTAGAATCCCTATTTTGTATTTATGTTATTTTGTCTGTTGCCCTTGTAAGCAGTGGCAGAAACATCCGCAATATGGGCACTAGGTTAACTTTTCTGTTGGCGTTACTTGTTATCAACGCTGATGGTCCCGCCCACATCCTGGCTTTGTAATGCCAGTTCAATCAACCTAATGCCGATCAGTGCATCCTCTGTACTGACAGTAAAAGCACTGTGATTATTGATGCAGTCGGCCAGATGATGATAGAGATGCTGATAACCACCGGTAAGCGTCGGGATCTGACTCGAGCCCGCGGAGCAATAAAGGGTTCCATATTGCTCTGGCGTCTCTGCTGCCCAGTTGACTTCAGTTGGCGTTATGCCGCGCCTTAGTCTGTCTTCCTGAGGATCCAAACCATATTTGATGTAGCTGCCTTTCGTTCCTAGTAATTTGAATCTTGGATTGGGGCCTGCCTGATATGGGTCAGCATGCAGTATTACTTCTTTATCTGCATAGTGAAGTTGCAAATGGAAATAATCCACTGCCTGAGCTTGGGGCCTCAGCTTTAATACTCTTGCCGTAACGGCCTGCGGCCTGCCAAACAGGGCTAACGCCTGATCAATTAAATGTGGACCTAAATCATACAGGATGCCGCTGCCTGCCTCTTTGTTCTCGCGCCAGCGTTGCTGTGGCTCAGGTCGGAAGCGGTCAAAATGGGATTCAAAAAACTTGATCTGCCCCAGCGTGTTTTGCTCAATCAGGTGCCTGATGGTCAAAAAGTCGCCATCCCAACGCCGGTTGTGAAAGGGGGCCAGCAGTTTACGCTGGCGCTTGGCCAGCTCAATAAGTTGGCGACATTCTTCACTGGTTATTGTTACTGGTTTTTCTATTAATACATGCTTGCCCTGTTCCAGCGCCTGCTTTGCCAGAGAAAAATGCGCCTGATTGGGAGCTGTGATGACGACCAGCTCGGCTTGCGCTTGAGCGATTAGGGTTTCGGCGTCATTAAAGCACATAACGTCCGGATATTGCTGCCTAACCGCTTCTGTCTGTGAAGAGCTGATAGCGCGTAAGCTAAATTGTGCTGACGCTTGAATAAAGGGCAAATGAAAAAACTTGGCTGATAAACCAAAGCCGATAACAGCAGTTTTAATCGATTGCATAGAAAAGGCTGGCAATGGGATTTAGGGCAATTATCCACGCTTGAGTGGACCAAGTAAAAGGCCGTGACACAGAGTGATGCTATACATCTGCTGCGTTTACTATGTTTTTGGCCGGGGCTTGAGGTATTTTCATGGCATCCTGATTACAGTAGACTCCTTGCCCTGCAATTGGCTGTTAAGGGGCCGGGTAAATGGACGATGCAGTAAATATGATTAATGGGCAGCCACCTAAGAGATTTTCTTTTTGGCAGGCCCTGGTGACCCGTTGGGGCTGGTTAAGCCCCAGTCAGAAACTGTATGTGTTGGCATTGGTTATTTTACCTTTTCACCAGGGCTGGATGGTGGCATTGCCTACCGCTCTGGCGCTGGCTATGGAGTTTTGGCCCAGGTTTACAACGTGGTGGGAATCACTGGCCGGAAGGGCGTTGATTTTGCTTTTTTATGCTGCCATTGCCAATTTCGCGGTGGCGGGCGCGGCCGGACTGGTTAATGATGTCACAGGTGTTGCCGCACACAATCTCAGCTACACACATAATTTTGCTATTTTACTATTGTTTCCCACCTGGGCTATCAGCATCAGTTTAATCCTGTTACTGCTGTTTCAAATGCTGTTGCCTTTGTATCTTATTGCCATACTGTTGCTGAAACCCTTTGGTGAAAAAGGCATGCGTCTGCTGAGCCGTTGTCGTTACCCCATTTCCACTACCTTGGTCCGTATATTGTTGTCTACTATGGTGTTGGTCAATCTGATGGACGCAGTTCAGCACTCCAGCCACTTTGCTGAAGGGCAGCAAATTACCTCCACTATTATGCAAAAACTGACAGGTAAAGGGACGGAGTCGGCTCCAAAGGCCAACCAGGCATTGCTTCCGTCAGAGTCAACTTCTTCCTTATCTGCGAAATCGAGGACAGGGCAGAGCAGTTTTGGTCTGCACATTGATAATGGTGGTAACCTGTTGTCCTGTAGTCTGGCCAAGTGTGATTACCGGAATTTCACTCGGGTCGCGGTGGCGAATTTTGTGTATTTTTTTGAATCAGATGAATACTCACGTTGCCAGCTTGATAAGGGCAGTAAAGTCGTGGAATTAAATGACTATGAAATCTTACAAATCACTCAACAAGATGACGCTGCTCTGGGTTATACCTTTGAGGTGAAAAAATGTATCTCAGCGGCCTTTGGCCATTAATACAGTCCTTTGATAATGCGTTCTCTGACGTTTTACTGCACCAAGTCAGTCAGCTTGAGCGGGATGTTCAACCAGCGCTTTCAGGAAAACATCCAACACCCTTTTGTTCCTCTGCGCCTGGCGGGTTGCCACAAAAAAGTCAGTCTGATAATTGAGCGTCTCGGGTAACAGAGCACGCATTTCCCCTTTTTCCACCCAGCGACTGGCATAGTGCTCCGGTAAAAAGCCAATATACTCATGGGTCAGCACCAAAAAGGCCACACCTTCGCGGTCATTGGAGGTGGCGGTCACCTGCAGATGGTCGAATAATTGTGGCTGATTCATGTGCTGCGCGTAAATGGGTAACACCGCGCTGTGTTTGCCAATATTGGCTAAATCATCTGTCTGCACAAACAGGGGGTGCGCTGCAGAGCAATAAAGGGCGCTGCTCTCGCTATACAAGGGGTGCAACCTCAGACCGTCAATGGGTTGCAGGCTCGGCATCACCCCTACATCCAGTTCACCTTCCAGTAAGGCCAGACTGATATCGGCAGGGTTACTCATGCGGATATTGATGCGGATTTCACTGCTGGTATGTTTAAGCCTGGCCAGCGCCTGACTGATGGTGCGGTGAGGAATAGTCACCAGGTTATCGATAATGCCAATGTTCAGCTCACCTTTGAGCACCGAATAGGTGTTATTGACTTCTTCCTGGAATTGCTCGGTGGCATGCATTAGTTTCAGGGCGGCATCGTAGACTTTCTGTCCCTCTAAGGTCAGGTTGAAACCTGCCCTGCCACGGTTACATAGTTTCATGCCCAGACGTTTTTCCAGATCAGAAATGTAGATAGAAATTGCCGAGCGGCTAAGATTCAGAATGCCTTCTGCGCCGGTAAAGCTACCGGCCTGTACCACAGCAATAAAGGTTTTCAGCAATTTCAAATCCAGATTACTGACCTGGCGAAGTTTTCTGGCACTAAGCATGTTGCAAATAGGTTAAGAAAGTCGAAACTGAACTGTATCAGTTGCTGATTTACCCGCCAAAGGAATTTGCTTAGATTCTTAACAGCTAATACAGGGATTTTATTATCATGACTTTTCATCCCAATCGACATTCCATGTCCAGTCACTGGCTGGCATTTACCAGTAACCGGCGCTTTCATCAACAACCCCGGCTGGTTGACCGTGCAGAAGGGATATTTTACTACACCCCACAAGGGCAGCCACTTTATGACAGCTTGTCTGGCTTGTGGTGCACCCCATTGGGTCACGGTAATCAAGCCATTACCGAAGCCATCAGCAGACAACTGGGATATCTTGATTATGCTCCGGCCTTTAATGTCAGCCACCCACTGGCATTCGAACTGGCCGACAAGCTAGCGGAGCTGGCGCCAGGGGATCTGAACCATACATTATTTTGTAATTCAGGTTCGGAAGCAGCCGACACCGCATTAAAACTGGCCAGAGCTTACTGGCGAGCCAAGGGGCGTGCAGAGAAAACAAAATTTATCGGGCGCAGTAAAGGTTATCACGGGGTGAATTTTGGTGGTATTTCCGTCGGCGGAATTGTCGGCAATCGCAAGCTCTATGGGCAGACGCTGGATACCTACCATCTTCCTCACACCTGGTTAGCGCAAAACCGTTTTGCCAAGGGAGTGCCGACTGAAGGTGACTATTTAGCCGACAGTCTGCTTAGTATTCTGGAGGTACAGGATGCCAGTAATATTGCCGCGGTGATAGTCGAGCCTATGGCCGGTTCCGGTGGCGTTATTGTCCCTTCAGCGGGCTATCTTAAACGTTTGCGGGAATTGTGTGACCAGCATGACATTTTATTG
Source organism: Bowmanella denitrificans (assembly GCF_039522935.1). Classification (NCBI taxonomy): domain Bacteria; kingdom Pseudomonadati; phylum Pseudomonadota; class Gammaproteobacteria; order Alteromonadales; family Alteromonadaceae; genus Bowmanella; species Bowmanella denitrificans. Next base: position 73,226 of record NZ_BAAAEI010000010.1, read on the forward strand.
ATCTTTGACGAAGTGATTACCGGCTTTGGCCGACTTGGCAGTTTGTTTGGGGCCGATTTCTTTGATGTACAGCCGGATATCCTTACCTGTGCCAAGGCGCTGACCAACGGTGTAGTGCCAATGGGGGCAGTGATCAGTAATGATGACATATATGCCACGTTAATGGACCAGCCTGGTGATGACTACCTGATTGAGTTTCCTCATGGTTACACCTATTCCGCCCATCCTTTGGCTTGTGCGTCCGCTTTGGCAAGCCTGGCACAATTAACCAAGCCTGCACTGATGTCTAAAGTTCGGGAGTTGTCTGGGGTGTTTGAGCAGGCTATACACCAACTTAAAGGTCTGCCGCTGGTGGAAGATATCCGCAATATTGGTCTGGCTGGTGCCATCCAGATTGAAGCTGATCCGGCTCATCCACTTAAACGGGCCAGCGATATCAGTGCCCTTTGTTGGGATAAGGGGGTGTATGTGCGATTTGGCGGCAATAATCTGAGTTTTGCCCCGCCCTTTATCTGTACTGCTGAGGATATTCAGCATATTTTCGCGCGGGTTGCCGAAGCCATTCAGGAATATGCCAAAACCCTCTGAAATCAAAGGGTAAAAATAGCAAATAGACTACACTGAAAGAGCATTATCTATTCAGGGTAGTCTGCATGAGAAAAACAGTATCCGCTCTTTTTGCCTGCCAGTGTCTGGCAGGAATAGTCAGCCAGCCAGGTAACGCTGCTGACACGCAACAACAAATGGATCTGTTTGCCCTGTCGCTGGACGAATTACTGGATATCAAAGTTGAAGCACGCAAGGTCGAAGAGGATCTGCAACAAACCCCATTGGCAGTGACAGCCCTGTCAGCAGGACAATTGTTGCAGGCCGGGCATGAGAGCCTGCTGGAGGCCTCTTACTTTCTGCCAAATATGGATGTTACCACAGTAGGGGAAAACTCCGGCTGTACGCATTGTGCCAATATTACCTTGCGTGGGGTGGGGCAAGTGGATCCTATCCCCACCATTGATCCCAGCGTCGGGCTTTACATTGATGGCGTCTATCATGCCCGTTCCCCAGGAGGCATTTTTCGTTTCCTTGACTTGGAGCGTTTAGAAGTCCTGCGTGGGCCGCAAGGAACGTTATTTGGAAAGAACACCATTGGCGGCGCCATTCAAATTTTTACCAACAAGGTCAGTGAGCAACAAAGCTTCAGGTTGCAGGCTGATATTGGGGAGTTTCAGCGCCGTGACCTGGCATTGGTTTGGAACCAGCCCATTGGACCTGACCAGGGATTGCGTTTGGCAATGTCGAAAAATGACCGTGACGGTTTTGTGATCAGAGAGAATGGCGACAGGGAAGGGGGCGAAGATGATTTCAATCTGCTGGCTAAGTATCAATTTGTACTTGGCGAAGGTCTTGATCTGACCCTGAGTTATACCGGGCAATGGCAAAAAAATGGCAGTACGCCATCAGTTCTGCCGGTAAAAAACGACAATGCCAGTTTGATAGAGCTGTATAACTGGGTGGCTCAGAGCTCAATGCAATTTGAGCCACTACCGCCATTAACCATCAGTCAAAATCAGCATGATAGTGCTGCCACAGAAGCCAATTCCAATAGTCTCAGTCAGTACGGTCTGTCAGCCACAATAAACTGGCAGCTTACCCCTGAGATAAGGTTAAAGTCGATAACGGCGTATAACAGTTTGAATGCGACTTATAGCCGCGATTTTGACAACAACCCGGTGAATATTGGCGTCACTCATGATTTACAAGCGCAAAACCAGCGTAGCCAGGAATTTAACTTAATGGGCAGCAGTGCACAGGCGGATTGGCTGCTGGGTTTGTTTGCCTTTGATGAAGATACCTATTACCAGGCTGATTTTATCTTTTTTGAAAATTTATATGCGGCGCTGGAAGCCCTGCCAGGCCCACTGGATGGTTCCTCCCTGGCCAATCCAACAGACATTGGCGGGCCTGGTAATCCCCTGAATATTGGGCTGGATTTGGACAATCGCTATCAGAACTGGTTGGATAACCAAAGTTATGCAATGTTCGCCCAAGGCAACTGGCATCTGGACAACCACTGGACACTCACAATGGGTGGGCGTCTGACCTATGAGCGAAAATCTCAGCAGGTGGTGGGTTATGCCAATGTTGCAGAAGTGGAACTATTCCGTCGTACCGATGGGGATGCACAAGGGGCTATTCGCAAATCATGGCGGGTGTTTTCACCTTTGCTCGCGGTTCAATATCAGTATAACCCCAGCTTAATGCTGTATAGCTCGGTCTCAAGAGGGTTTAAATCCGGCGGTTTCAACGGATTGCCCAATTCGGCTGTGACTGCTCAGCCATTCGATCCTGAGTATTTGACGTCGTATGAATTGGGGATCCGTTCACAATGGCTGGATAACCGGCTGCGATTTAATCTGACCGGTTTTTATATTGATCATAAAGATATGCAATTACGCGGAGGTCAATCCAGCGAGGAGTCTGGTCTTGAAATTCTAATCGATAACGTCGGTAAAGCCCGCAGCAAAGGGATTGAAATGGAGTGGGAGGCACGTCTGAGTGCCCGCTTGGGAGTCAGTGGCAGCCTGTCTTATATTGATGCCCGCTTTGTTGATGTGGGCAGCGCCACACAGGTGAGTCTGGATTCCCGTTTGATTCGAACACCACCTTGGACGTCCAGTGCCGCGCTATGGTACCGCTTGCCCCTGAGTGGTGATGGCAGTCTGACCGCCCGCCTTGACTGGGCGTTTCGCAGTAAAACCTATAATGATGTGTTTAATTCGAGTCTGGCGGTGCAAAAGGCCTTTAGTCTGGTCAATGCCAGATTAAGCTGGGAAGTGAATAAACAGCTTGAAGTGGCGGCATATGTGACAAATCTGACCGATACTTATCATGTGATTGGGGCCAATGATTTTACTCAGGCCTTTGGTGTCGCCGAATTTTACCTGGCACCACCGCGCCAATGGGGCCTGAGTCTGGGATACCGTTTCTAGGTGGGTTACAAATTGTATAGCTTGTTTGCTGTGTTACCCTTGCAGTGGCATCCGCTCAGGTTAACACTATGAATGTAATGAGAGTCTTGTTAACCACAATTTTATGGAGAATGTCAGGGATGAAAAAAGCAATGATACTATGGATGGCGCTGGGATTGAGCGCTTGTGTGTCACTGTCCCAAGATGGGGCGAATGTAAAAGTAGTGGATACCCTTGATGAAGTACCGGGTGATTGCACCGAAGTAGGATATCAGGAAGCAGCAAGTGCCGACGAGGTTTTCGCCTCTGCGCTGGCTTCGGCAGAAATTGAGCTGCGCAATCGCGCTGCCGAGCATGGCGCGAACCTGATCCGAATCACCAAAAAACGCGCCGAAGTCCTGCCTTTATCCGGGGCTGTCATGGGTGGCATGACCTACGCTTGTCAAGGCTTTAAAGGGAGCTAACCAGGCCAGGTTAGCCCGCTTTGGCCGGTTCAAAAATCACATAAACCTTTTTACAGGGCGTCAGGCTATGCCAAATTCCGCTAAAGCCGGCCGGGATAACAAAATGCTCGCCTGCCTGAATAAGGGTTTTATGCCCTTGTTCATCTTCCAGTTCGACCTGGCCTTGCAGTAACTGGCAGTATTCATGCTCGCTGTAGCTGACTCGCCAACTGCCGGTATCGCTACCCCAAAAACCAATGTGGAACTGGTTAGATGGATCACTGTAATGATTGGCAATGTATTGGGTAACTGGTCCGCTAAGCTGCTTTTCTGCCGGAGTAGGATAGCTTTCAGCATATTGGCCATCTGGCTTTAGCTTGATAATCTTCATTTATATGCCCAGTTTGTCACGCAGGTTGTAATAGGCGGCACCTAATGCCGTAAAGGGGATTTGTAGTGCCCGCCCACCCAGTAAAGGCAGATGGGGCAATTTAGCGAACACGTCAAAGCGCTGTGCCTGACCACTGAGTGCCTCTGCCACCACTTTGCCGGCCAGATGTGTACAAGTTACGCCATGACCACTATAGCCCTGCATGTAATAGATGTTGTTATCCAAGCGGCCAAATTCAGGTAGTCGGGATAAGGTCAGCAGAAAGTTACCCGTCCAGGCAAAATCAATTTTCACCCCTCGCAATTGCGGAAAGGTGGCTTCCATTTTAGGCCGGATCAGCCGTTCGATATCCGCCGGATCCCGGGCTCCATACACGACGCCGCCGCCGTACAGCAGTCGGTGATCGGCAGTCGTACGATAATAGTCCAGCAGGTAGTTACAATCTTCGACACAATAATTGGCCGGTAACAGTGCCCGGCAGCGCTCTTCGCCCAGTACTTCAGTGGTAATAATCTGCGTGCCACAGGGCATATTGCGCTTGCCCAGTTCCGGTAGTACGTGGCTAAGATAGGCATTGGCTGCCACCACCATAAAGCGGGCGGAAACCTTACCGGCTGGGGTCTGAATACTGAGTTTTTCACCACGCTGTACGCTGACAACCGGGCTTTGTTCAAATATCCTGCCACCTAAAGAGGTAATGACTCTGGCCTCGCCCTGAGCCAGTTTCAAGGGCTGGATATGACCACTCATGCCATCGGTCAGCCCGCCAACATAGCGGTTGGAACTGACAATTTTTGCTAATTCCTCCCGGTCCAACAATTCAAGACGCTGATTGCCATGTTTTTGCCAGAGCTGTTGATGGGCCTCCAGATGGTGCATTTGTTTGCTATTGAGCGCGACAAAGGCCCCGCCCTGCACATGGTCGCAGTCTATCTGGTAGGTCTGAATCAGATGACGGATGATGTCGCCACCTTCAAACATCATGGCGGCCATCGCGTCTCCGGCAGCCTGGCCATATTTGGCCGTGATATGATCCACGTCGCGGCTGTAACTATTAACTATTTGCCCACCATTGCGGCCACTGGCACCAAAGCCGATACGGCCCGCTTCCAGCAGCACCACTTTAAACCCGGCTTCGGCCAGATGAAGCGCCGATGACAAGCCGGTAAATCCACCGCCCAGCACGCAAACGTCCGCCTGCAACGCTTCCTGCAAAGCAGGATAGTCAGTATTACCGGCATTGAATCTGTAATAACTTGCCACATGCTCTTGCATGACAACTCCACTGAAAAGACAGACCCAGGCGGGTCTGCCCAGGCAATAACGAATTAGAAGTGATAGCTCAGCCCAAGACTGACTTTGGATGAATCATCGCCGTCCAGATCGTTGTACCAGGCACTGACATCCACAGAGAAATGTTCATAGTCTTTGACTAGCGATGCCCGGCCCCAATTGTAGTCGCCGTCTTCACCATCGACTTCCCAGCCCTGTCGGCCAAATTCAAATTCCAGCGCCATGTCTTCCTGTATGCTGTAGGTTGCAACTACGGACAAGTGCAGAGCGTCAAGATCGTCATAACCATTGGAGGCCATGGAGTCGTTTGTATAATCAAGGTTCAAACCCAGACTGAAATTATCTGACAGGGCTTTACTCAAACCTGCGTGGAGCTCCAGATAGCTGTATTCGTCTTCATCAAGGTAGGCGTAGTAAACCGCCATCAGGTCATATTCAAGACCGCCACCCAGTTCACCCGCATAGCCGGCAAACAGGTCCACCTCGGTGTCGTCCGTGACGGGGGATGCCCAGATACCGGCATACCAGCCTGATTCATCGGCCGCCCAGTCAATGCCACCTTGCAAGGCTGCATCCTTGTCGTTGAGGCTGACACCTCGGAACATATAGTCAGAAGTGATAGTGACATAGCCACTGACTTCTGCATGGGCTAAGGTGGATAGACTGCCGAGCAGCGCTGTAGTGAGTAGCTTGGTTTTGAGTTTCATCCTGATTTCCTTCAATACATTATTGTTGGTATATAGGTCTGACGGGACCGCTGACTCCGCCTTTAGGTTCTACAGATTGTCTTGCTTGAGCAAAAAGCCCGGGCTTTTCAGCCGTTTTCTCCTTAGGTTAGTTGGATCCAGGTCGTCTTTAACTCGGTGTATTTATCCAGTGCATGCAGTGACTTGTCACGGCCGTTGCCGGACTGCTTGTAGCCGCCAAATGGCACGGTCATGTCACCATCGTTATAGTTGTTGATCCAAACCGAGCCGGCCCGCAGTTGCCTGGCCAGACGATGGGCGCGGGACAAATCAGAGGTCCAAAGCGCAGCCCCCAGCCCGTAATCGCTGTCATTGGCGATACTAATAGCCTGAGTTTCATCATCAAATGCAATCACCGACATGACCGGGCCAAAGATTTCTTCTCTGGCAATACGCATCTGATTGGTGACACCGGTAAAAATCGTGGGCTCAACAAAAGCGCCCTGGTGTTTATCCGCAGGTGCTGCCCCCCCTAGTGCCAGTTTGGCACCGCCTTCCTGCCCCCATTGAATGTACTGCAATACGCTGCCCTGATGCTGTTTGTCCACCAAAGCGCCCATATTGGTGGCCGGGTCCAGTGGATCGCCGGGTTGGAAGGTGCGACTGGCCTCTATCACTTTTTGCACAAACTGCTCGTGAATACTGCGTTCAACCAGCAATCTGGTACCGGCGACGCAGACTTCGCCCTGGTTATAGAAACAACCGCTGGCGGCGCTGCGTGCTGCCTTATCCAAATCCGGGCAATCGGCAAACACGATATTGGGGTTTTTACCTCCGGCTTCCAGCCACACTCTTTTCATATTGGATTGGCCAGCATATTCCAGTAGGGTTCTTGCCGTGCGGGTAGAACCGGTGAACGCCAGGCAGTCCACCTGCATATGCAGCCCCAGTGCTTTACCGACTGTGTGGCCAAAGCCGGGCACCACATTCAATACGCCAGCTGGAATACCGGCCTCGCTGGCCAGTCTGGCCAGAAACAAGGCGGTTAAAGATGACTTCTCTGATGGCTTCAACACCACAGAATTACCCGCGGCCAGGGCCGGGGCAATTTTCCAGCAGGCCAACCATAATGGAAAATTCCAGGGAGTGATGGCGGCCACTACACCTATGGGCTCACGGGTGATTGTAGCCAGTACGCCAGGCTCGGTGGGTGCCACTTCGTCGTACACTTTGTCGACGGCTTCGCCATGCCAGCGAACGACATCTGCGCTGCCAGGGACATCAACATGAAAGCTCTCACTAATCGGCTTACCCATATCCAGGGTTTCCAATGCCGCCAGTTCGGTTTGATGGCTTTCCATCAGGGCCGCCAGGCGTATTAACACTTCCTTGCGCTGCTTAGGCGGCATATCGCGCCAATGACCCTGTTCAAAAGCATTTCTGGCTGCATTGACAGCCAGTTCCACATCCACTTCGTCGCATTCAGCGATGCTGGCAATCACCTCCCCATCGGCCGGATTGATGCAGTCGAACCAACGTCCGTTTTGTGCTGGCTGATACTGGCCATTGATATAGGCGCGGCCTTCAATGCGTTTTTCACTGATTAACCTCTGACAGTACGACTGCCAGTCGGCATAGGACATCTTATTCATCCATTCCTCCTAAACAGCAAATTCTTTTAGCATTGCTGTACATAGCTGAATCGCTTGGCCAGCATTAAAAACTGGCCGGGGTCACGGCACTGATTAGCTTGCACACCGCCTTGCCCCGATTAATAAACTGATGTGGCAACTGAGTATTTAAATAATAGCTGTCGCCTGCTTTTAAATGATATTCCTGCTGTCCCTGTAATATAGTGATTTCGCCACTGAGAATAGTGCCGGCTTCCTGGCCGGGATGGCTTATCCACTCTTCTCCTGTACCCGTACCAGGCGGATAGATTTCCTGTAAGAAGGTCAACTGCCTGTCCGGCTTCTCCGCACCCACCAACAAGTACTGCACGCCATCACTGCCGATGTCGGTCAGTTCCTCCGAAGCGTATACCAGCTTATCTTCTTCAATAAACTCACCGGTAAAAAACTGGCTTAACGGCATGGACAGACCGTTGAGTATCTTATGCAAATTACTGATTGAGGGGCTTACCGCATCACGCTCAATCATAGACAAGGTACTGTTAGGCAGGCTCACCAGCTTGGCCAGCTCGCGCTGCGATAAACCGCGCTGTTTTCTCAGGGCTTTAATGCGCTTTCCGACTTTCATGGCTGGTTTATCGCCTGTAAATCACGCAGTCTGGCCTTTTCCACCCGTCTGGCGTAATACCAGGAGGCGAACACCAGTGACGTGACAATAGCAATAATGATGGTCGCCAGCGCATTGATTTCCGGGCTAACGCCTAAGCGTACCGACGAAAACACCACCATTGGCAACGTGGTGGAACCTGGCCCTGATACAAAACTGGCAATCACCAGATCGTCCAGGCTCAGAGTAAAGGCCAGTAGCCAGCCGGAAACTAGCGCCGGTGCTATCATTGGCAGAGTGATGGTGAAGAAGACCTTAACCGGTGTTGCACCTAAATCCTGGGCGGCTTCTTCCACAGACATATCCATTTCCGTCAGTCGCGACCCCACTACCACGGCCACATAGGCCGTACAAAACGTGGTGTGGGCCAGCCAGATAGTGGTCATGCCACGACTCTGTGGCCAGCCAACCATCTGTGCCATGGCCACGAATAGCAGCAGCAGAGACAGGCCGGTAATCACTTCAGGCATCACCAGTGGTGCGGTGATCATACCCCGCAGCAGTGTGCTGCCCTTAAAGCCTTTGAATCTGGCCAGCACAAAAGCGGCCAGGGTACCCAGCACCACCGCCCCTGAGGCAGAGAAAAATGCAATCTTCAGGCTATTGGCTACGGCATCCAACAACTTTTGGTTTTGCAGCAACTCACCATACCACTTGGTTGAAAAACCGGCCCAGACCGTGACCAGCCTGGACTCGTTAAAGGAATACACCACCAGGAGCAGCATCGGGGCATACAGAAAAGCCAGACCCAGCCATAACATCATTTTACTGAAGGAAAAACGCATCAGCTTTCCTCCGTCTGGCGATTCTGGATGCGATCAAACCACATAATGGGCACTATCAGCAGGGCCAGCATGACGATGGCCACCGCCGAGGCGACCGGCCAATCCCTGTTATTGAAGAATTCTTCCCACAGAATTTTGCCAATCATCAGGGTTTCTGGCCCCCCCAGCAGCTCAGGAATGACAAACTCACCTACCGCAGGAATAAATACCAGCATGCAACCGGCGATAATACCAGCTTTGGTCAGCGGTACTATCACGCGCATCAGGGTGGTAAAAGGGGAGGCGCCCAGATCCGATGAGGCTTCAATCAGGCTGTGGTCCAGCTTCATCATATTGGCGTACAGCGGCAGAATCATAAAAGGCAGATAGGCGTAGACAATGCCGATATACACTGCAATATCGGTGTGCAGCATAATAATAGGTTCATCAATCAGCCCCAGGCCCATCAGGAAATTATTGATATAGCCATTGGGTTTAAGAATGCCAATCCAGGCATAAATGCGGATTAAAAAGGATGTCCAGGACGGCAGAATGACCAGCAAAAGCAACACATTGCGGGTTGCTGCCGGTGCACGACTGATGGCCAGGGCCATAGGGTAGCCGATCAGCAGACACAGCAGGGTGGAGACCAGGGCAATGCGAATAGAGCTTAAATATGCGGATAAATACAGGTCATCACTGAACAAATAAGCGTAGTTGCCCAGATTCAGGTCGATGGTCAGGCGGTTATCATCAAAAGTGACCAAGTCGGTGTAGGGCGGAATGGCAATGTCTGTTTCAGCAAAGCTGATTTTCAGCACAATAATAAAAGGTACCAAAAAGAACAGCAGCAGCCAGATATAAGGAATGGCAATCACCCCGCTACGGGGTTTAAACAACCACATTTGTTGGAGGCGTTTAAGCAGTTCCATCGCTAGTCCTCCAAAACCACACAAGCGTCCGGTGTCCAGGACACAAAGACTTCCTGTTCCAATTCAAAAGGCAGTTCACGACGTCGGTCGTTGGTTTGGGTCACCTGAATAAACTGTTTATTGGGCAACAAAATATGATAAATGCTGTGCTGTCCAAGATAGGCCAAATCATCAATGATGCCCTTACCCCAATTGTATTGCTCTTCAGGCTGCTCTGCGCTGATGCGAATTTTTTCCGGCCTTACCGCCACACTGACCGGGCGGGTATTACCCGGACCACTGATACCGTGATCTATGTAGATAGGACGGGCCAGATTCGGCACATTAATGGTGACATAGGCGGGTTCTTCTTCGACGATCTCGCCGGCAAACAAATTAACCTCACCGATAAAATCCGCCACATAACGACAATTGGGGAATTCATAAATGTCATGGGGTGAGCCAATCTGCAGTATTTCCCCGGCATGCATGATGGCAATACGGTCGGCCATGGTCATGGCTTCTTCCTGATCATGGGTAACCATCACGCAGGTTACGCCCACGCGTTTGATGATATCCACCAGTTCTAACTGCATTTCGCCCCGTAGCTTTTTATCCAGGGCGCCCATGGGCTCATCCAATAGCAGCAACTTGGGGCGTTTGGCCAGGCTACGGGCCAGGGCGACACGCTGGCGCTGGCCACCAGACAATTGTGATGGCTTACGCTGGCGGAAGCCTGTCATTTGTACCAGCTTAAGCATCTCCTCCACCCGACTGGCGATATCTGCCTTACTGAGTTTGTCCTGCTGCAGTCCATAGGCAATGTTTTGCTCTACTGTCATATGCGGAAATAACGCATAGGACTGGAACATCATATTAAAGGGGCGACGATAAGGTTGAATCTGGGCAATGTCTTCGCCACTTAGCAGGATTTTCCCCTCTGTCGGTTTCTCGAAGCCGGACAACATGCGCAGCAAGGTGGATTTGCCACAGCCGGAGCCGCCCAGCAGGGCAAAGATTTCACCCTGATAAAATTGCAGGTTTACGTCACGCACGGCCAGATGACCGTCAAAGCTCTTACTCAGGTTTTTCAATTCCAGCAACACCGGGCTGGGCGTATTCGAGAGGTGTTTTAAGGTCATTGGTACTGGGATCCTTTATCGCATTCAATCAGGTCCGGGCCAGTTGGCCCGGACACATCCTGTGGCTATCTGCCGGCCTTCATTTCCGTCCACACTTTGTTGGTGGCACGGGAAACCTTGGCAGGGCGAACCTCAAAGGTGTAGAGCTTGGCCATAACGTCGGCCGGTGGGTAAATGGCTGGATTGCCGGTAATTTCAGGATCGACCATGCTGGTGGAGGTCTTGTTGCCATTGGGGTAGGACACATAGTCGCTGATGCCGGCAATCACCTCAGGCTCCATCAGGTAGTTAACAAAGTCGTAGGCGGCTTCCATCTGTTTGGCATCTGCCGGAATGGCCAGCATATCAAACCACATGGCAGCCCCTTCGTTGGGGATCACATAGCCGACCTGTACGCCATTACCTGCTTCGTCAGCACGGTCGGCGGCCTGAAACACATCACCGCTCCAGCCAACCGCCACGCAAATGTCACCATTGGCTAGGTCATTGATGTACTGAGATGAATGGAAATAACGAATATGTGGACGAACCTTTTTGAGCAGTTCACCGGCCTGTTCGATTTCCTTAGTGTCATTGGTGTTAGGATCCAGCCCCAGATAATGCAATGCTGCGGGTACAATTTCAGAAGCGGCATCCAGGGTCACAACACCGCATTCGGCCAGCTTTGCCACAATTTCAGGTTTGAAAATCATATCCCAGCTGTTGACCTGATAATCTTCGCCCAGGACCGCCTTAACCTTTTCCACGTTATAGCCGATGCCCGTGGTACCCCACAGATACGGAATGGCATATTCGTTACCTGGATCAACTTTTTCCAGTTTGGACATCAGCAGGGGATCCAGATGCTTCCAGTTGGGTAGCTTACTGCGATCCAGTTTGGCGAATACCCCCGCCTTAATCTGACGGCCCAGGAACTGTGCTGAAGGAACCACCACATCAAAGCCGGTATTGCCGGTCAGCAGTTTAGCTTCCACCACTTCATTAGAGTCAAACACATCATAGACCACTTTGTTGCCTGACTTCTGCTCGTAGTTGGCAATAGTGTCTTCGGCGATGTAGTCGCTCCAGTTATAGACATGCACTGTATCTGCCTGTGCCGCTGCGCAAACCGAACCGGCCAGCATGGAACCGGCCAGGAACCGCAATTTTGTTGTGAGTTTCATTGTTCTTCCTTTTTTCAAATTGGTTGGAGGTTTAGGTCAATCGTGCCGATTTCACTGTAGTCCAGCTTTGTTATTGTTTTAATTGGGCCTGGGCCAGATCCAGCGCTTGCCAGGCTCTTTCAGTTAAGTCCTTGATTTCATTGCGGTCAAGAATGAAGGGTGGGGCAATTATCATGGTATCGCCCGTGGCCCTCATCACCAGACCGGCTTGCAGGGACATGTCCCGGCAAACAGTACCGGCACGCCCATTGCCGGCAAATCGTTGCAAACTGGATTTATCCCTGACCAGCTCCAACGCGCCCACCAATCCCTTGCATCTGGCCTGCCCCACTATGGGGTGGTCGGCCAGGGGCAACCAAAAATCTCGCATGGCCTGACTCAATTCATTTTTAACTTTGTCGATGTGGCCTTCTGCCAGAATCTCTAAAGTGGCCAGCGCTGCCGCACAGGCAACCGGATGACCTGAATAGGTAAAGCCATGGGCCAGATCGTTGGTATGGGACAGTAGTGCTTCTGTCACCCTGTCCGATACCAACACACCGCCCAACGGAATAAAGCCATTGGTAATGCCTTTAGCAAACACAATAAAATCGGCTTGCAGGTCATAAAACTGACTGGCAAACCATTCACCTGTGCGTCCGAATCCAAAGATCACTTCGTCGACCACCAGTAGCACCTGATACTGTTGGCATATTTGCTGAACTCTTGGCCAGTAGCTGTCTGGTGGGATAATTACGCCGCCAGCACCTTGTATGGGTTCGGCAAAAAACGCCGCCACCTTGTCGGGGCCAAGTTCAAGAATTTTTTCTTCCAGTTGATTAGCTGCCCAGATGCCAAAAGCCTGTTCGTCAAGCTCGGTTTTATCCTGGCGGGCGCCAAACCAATAAGGCTGAGCGATGTGGTGAATATTCCCGAGGGGGTCAAACTGCTCATGCATAAAGCCCATGCCGCCAAGGCTGGCACCGCCAATTGTGCTGCCGTGATATGCATTGTGTCTGGCAATCACCGCCTTGCGCTGTGGTTTGCCTTTAGCGTCCCAGTAACGGTGAATAAGGCGCAGTACCGAATCATTGGCTTCTGAGCCCGAATTGGTAAAAAACACCTTATTCAGGTGCGCTGGGGCACGATGAGCGATAGCCGCAGCTAATTCTGTTGCCCTGGGATGGGTGCATTGAAAAAAAGTGTTGTAGTAGGGCAGTTCGTCTAACTGCGCTGCAATAGCCTGCTTAATACGTGGCTGGCTGTAACCCAGATTACAACACCACAGGCCGGACATGCCATCCAGCAGCCGATGCCCGTTCGCCTCAAAAATATAGGCTCCTTGTGCATGGCTGATAACTCTTGTGCCGTTACGATTAAGCTCGGTTTGATTGCTAAAGGGATGCAGGTGATGGGCTGCATCCTGGCGTTGCCATTGGGGTAAGGATGTCACGGCAAGATCCTCTTACTCTGGTAACAAGCATCAATAAACCCCTGCAAGATGCGGGCATTCTGCGGGTATTGGTGTGGCATCCACTCCGGGTGCCATTGCACTGCCAGTAAAAATCGCGATGCGGACCGGGAAAACGCCTCAATCAACCCGTCAGGTGCGGTCGCTTCAACCGTTAAACCCTGCCCCAGACTTTTTACGCCCTGCATATGGATAGAGTTAACCTCTATGCTGTGCTGATGTTCAAACCAATCCGCCAGCAGACCACCCTGACTCAATGAGACAGGGTGGGCCGGACCATACTGGATATCCAGCTCTGCGCTTTTATCTTCTCTGTGCTCTAACAGGCCTGCAACTTCGTGCAGACGATGGTGCAAGGTCCCACCAAAGTACACATTCAGTTCCTGAAAGCCCCGGCAGATGCCCAGAATGGGCATGTCCAGCGCCAGTGCCTTGTCAAATAATGCCCAGTTACTGGCATCCCGGTGTGGATCCCGTTCAGCATCATCGCCTTCCTGTTCAGATTCCCGGTAGTAGCTGGGATGCAGATTTGAGTATGAGCCGGTCAGCAAAATACCGTCAAGGCCTGACAACAGCGCAGTCTGGCTCACTTCAGGCAACTGATGAAACAGGGCTGGGATAATCATCGGCACCACCGCATGACTCCCCTGCAACAGGGCGCGAATATACTTGTCCCCGGCCTGATGATAGGCATGGGGGCCGCGTTGGATCATGTCGGCACAGACACCAATAAACAGAGTTGAGGCGTTTCGCACTTGTATGGCTCACTGAACAAAATATTGAAACGTTAGGTTCAAGCTATTGGAGTTAATTATAAAGTTCAAGTGGCAATCTGCTGATTTAGTGTGCAAAACAACAAAGCTTACTTTAACCAATCGTTAACAAAGCGTTGTTTTTCAGGCTGGAATGTCCAATATGCTTTATGTTTAACTGATATGAACACGAACAAGTGTTCAATATAATAAACGTCGGAGATGATCATGGAGTTAAGCTCCTTTCTTGTCAATTACCCGGATGTAGAAGTTTTTGACCTGATTCTGTCGGATTTAAACGGCGTGGCCCGCGGCAAAAGAATCAAACGGGACTCCATTGAGGCCGTGGTGGAGCAGGGCATGCATTTACCCTTCTCTGTGCTGGCATTGGATGCATCAGGAGAAACAGTGGAAGCCTCTGAACTGGGGCTGGAGATCGGTGAACCGGATCGCATCTGTTATGCCGATTTGAAGACCCTGGCCATTTGTCCCTGGCAAGCACAACCGGCCGCGCAGTTACTTTTTAGCATGTATGACTACGAAGGCCATCCAGTGATGATCGACCCACGCCATCAGGTCAGTCAGGCGGTAGCCTTGTTCAAAAAACTCAACATGCACCCGGTTGTTGCCGTGGAGCTGGAATTTTACTTAATTGATGCTGAGCGCACCGAAACCGGACATATCCAGCCACCCATTTCCCCTAAAACCGGCAAAAGAGAAGCCAATACCCAGTGTCACTCGATGCTGAATCTGGATGACTTTGCCGAGTTTCTGCTGGATGTGGATAATTGCTGCCAGGCCCAGGGGGTACCGGCCGATACTGCGGTTTCAGAGTACGCACCGGGACAGTTTGAAATCAATTTGCGTCATGGTGATGACCCACTGCTGGCATGTGATCACGCGATGATGCTTAAGCGCATTATTCATCAGGTGGCCGAGCAACACGGCATGCAGGCTACCTTTATGGCCAAGCCTTATGGCCATCTTGCCGGTAGCGGTTTGCATATCCATGCCAGCCTGGTAGATGAAGACGGCGAAAATCTGTTTGGCGAAGGGGAGCCGGAAGAAAACCCCTTATTACTGAATGCTGTGGCCGGTTTGCTGGACAGCATGCAGCAAAGTACGGCGTTTTTATGTCCGAATATTAATTCCTACCGGCGTATGCAGCCAAATCTGTATGTGCCCATGTATGTGAACTGGGGCGTGGACAATCGTACCGTGGCAGTGCGCATTCCTGCCGGTGAACCCCATAGCCGCCGGGTTGAACACAGAGTAGCCGGAGCGGATGCCAATCCTTATATTGCGATGGCGGCAATTCTGTTTGCCATGTATCATGGTATCTCCAACAAGCTCACCCCCCCTGCGCCGCAGGAAGGCAATACGTTCGAGTTCGACAATCCATCCTTACCAAGCCGTTTACCGGATGCGCTGACGCTGTTAAGTGAGTCAGCAGTCTTCAACCAGTATTTTGGGGCTGACTTTATCAAGGTCTACCGGGCCTGCAAGGAGCAGGAGCTGCTCAAGTTCGAACAAACCGTGACGCTCAAGGAATATGATTTTTATCTCAACACTCTTTGATGCAGATTTATGACCAACGCCAATTATTCGCTCTATCAGCCAGCTAACACATTTGTATTCGCGTCCAAAAGCAAAATGGATAAGGATACCGACGTGGTCATTGCCGGTGTGCCTTTTGACCTTGCTACCTCTGGTCGGCCGGGGGCGCGTTTTGCCCCTACCGCTATTCGCCAGGCGTCAGCCAACCTGGGATGGGAGCAGCGCCGCCATCCCTGGAAATTTTCACTGCGTCGTAAGCTGAAGGTCGCCGATGTGGGCGACGTCAATTTCTCTCATGGCGATGCTCCAGGGGCAATGCAGGCGGTGCGCGAGCATATTGCCAAGGTTATGGAGCTTGGCGCCATTCCCTTTACCTTTGGTGGCGACCACCTGGTCACTTTACCTGTCCTTCAGGCCATGGTGGCCAAACGCGGACCGGTTGCGTTGCTACATTTTGATGCGCACACCGATGATTATTCCGGCGGCAGTGAGTTTGACCATGGCAGCGTGTTTTATCATGCCAGGGAGCAGGGCTTGCTGTTAGACGGCAAAGTGATGCAACTGGGGATCCGTACAGACCACAGCAGTAAAACCCCCTTCGAGGTTATCCCCGCGGAAGCGTTGTGGCATGCCAGGGCGTTGGAAGTTGCTGAGCGGATTAAACAGACCATGGGGGATGCCCCTGCGTATCTGACCTTTGATATTGATTGTATTGATCCTGCCTTCGCACCAGGTACCGGCACGCCGGTGATCGGCGGAATCAGCCCGCACTTTATATTGGAGTTGTTACGCAATCTGCAGGGTCTCAACTGGGTAGGCATGGATATTGTTGAAGTGTGTCCGGCCTATGACCATAGCCAGATTACCAGTTTACTGGCGGCGACCCTGGCTACCGATATGTTGTATCTGCTGGCCAGCCAAAAAAATAGCTAAGGCAGGGATTGTGCCAGGGTATGCAGCATGCGCTTGAGTTCTTCAAGGGTTTTGCTGCCCCTGGGTTTTGACTGATTGACCACCACCAGCAACAGAGCATGACTGGTTTCATGGAAAGTCCGGCCAATACGCTGGCGTTCGCTGAGCGGCAGTGGTACCCCGAGTTTTTCAAGCCTGCTGGCCACATGATTAATCACCAATTCGTCATGTTGTTCGTCCAGCGTCATTAATTGTGGTATGGCGAACATACCCTGCACCAAATGCAGCAATCCACGCTGCTTCCTATACAACTGGTGCATATGATTGACAAACAGCTCAACAAACTCCTGCAAGGTGGCTGGGGAATAATGTTCATCCTGCGTCAGGGTATTGGCCATTTGTTGCAGCCAACGTTGCCCCATGGCATGCAAGATTGCTTCCTTATTAGGGAAATAGTGATACAGGGTACCGACCGAAATACCCACTTCTTCGGCAATGCGTATGGTGGTTAATGCCGCAGGTCCCAACTTTTCAAGCAATTCGCCAGCCACCTCCAGAATTTGCTCCTGACGGGCAATGGAGCGCTTCTGACTGGGTAAGTTTCTAGGCTGCAGGGGTTTGCTCACGCGGCTCAGTTTCCAAATTTATCGCGCATGGCATAGTAGAGCATACCTGCCACCAAGCCGGGGTATCGCAACCAGGTGCCGCCGGGAAACGTCGGGGTCGGGTAACTGGCCAAGGCATTAAAATCCTGAGGCTGCCCGGCAATGGCTTGATCTATTAATTTTCCGGCTAGCGTGGCCAATGCCAGACCATGCCCGGAGTAGCCCTGCGCAATATAAATACGATTGTCCAGACATTGAAAGTGAGGCATACGATTCAGGGTAATGGCCAGCGTACCGCCCCAGCCATGTTCAAGCTCCACCCCGGCTAATTGTGGGAAGATTTCTTCCAGATAGGGGCGCACAAAACCACGGATATCTGCCGGAAAGCGGGAAGAATAATTTTCGCCCCCGCCAAAAAGTAAGCGATGGTCAGCCGTAGTACGGTAATAATTGATCACAAACTTGGAGTCGGCCACAGCGACATTATCGCGGATAAGAGCCCGGGCCTGCTGTTCACCCAAAGGCTTAGTGGTGACGATAAAATTATTGATAGGCATGATTTTCCCGGCCACTTTCGGGAAAAGCTTACCCAGATAGCCATTGCAACCTAAAACCAACTTGTCAGCCTGGACTTGCCCCGCACTGGTCTGGATGTTCAGTCCTTGTTTAGTGCTGCGAATGCCGATCACCCGGCTTTTTTCACAGAGTATCGCGCCTGCTTGCTGGGCAAGCTGGGCCAGGGCCAGAGTAAAATTCAACGGATGCAGGTGACCAGCGCGCATATCCAATTCAGCCCCGTGGTAGCGCGGGCTGGCCAGCATGGTGGCTAATTCGTCTTTATCCACAAACCGCTTGTCGTGGTAGCCATATTCCTCGTTGAGCTTGCGCACATTGTCGCGCATGTGTCTGGCATGACTGGGTTTGAACGCGGTATGTAATATGCCGGGCACAAAGTCACAGTCAATTTTATGTTGATCAATCAGGTTACGCACCAGATCCACAGAATCCAATGCCAGTTGCCAAAGTTTACCGGCGGCGTCAGAGCCAACCTTGGCTTCCAGTTCGCTTTGATCCAACCGCTGTCCAGGGCTGACCTGGCCGCCATTACGTCCTGAGGCGCCGTAGCCGAGATGTTCGGCTTCCAATAGCATGCAGCTCAGCCCGCGTCTGGCGCAATGAAGTGCTGTGGATATACCGGTAAGCCCCCCACCTACAATACAGACATCGACGTTGTGCTGACCGTTTAGCGTCTGGCAGGGCACCTGGGTGTTAGCGCTTTGTAAGTAGTAAAGTTGCTTGTTGTCTTCCATCCCGGCCTCTAATGGTTGAGTAGCGCAGATACCGATATGGCGCAATTGTTAGCTTTTGACGTAAATTGTCATATTGTTAATTAGCGCTTTTTACCCTAGCATATCGAATAATAATTCGAAATAGAATTATAAGCACAATCTAACAGGTGATATATGGAAGATGTAAAGAAGTGGCTGTCCAGCCATCGCATCTCGGAAGTTGAATGTCTGGTGCCGGATATGACGGGCAATGCCCGAGGCAAATTTATTCCCGCCAAGAAGTT
The DNA here is from genome assembly GCF_039522935.1 of Bowmanella denitrificans. Classification (NCBI taxonomy): domain Bacteria; kingdom Pseudomonadati; phylum Pseudomonadota; class Gammaproteobacteria; order Alteromonadales; family Alteromonadaceae; genus Bowmanella; species Bowmanella denitrificans. Next base: position 92,132 of record NZ_BAAAEI010000010.1, read on the forward strand.
TATTAAACAGGAAAGCCGGCTACCTGAAAGCATACTGATTCAAACCGTAACCGGTGAATACACCAGCGAACACTACGATATTGTCAGTGAAACCGACTCGGATATGTTTCTGGAGCCTGATACCAGCACCATTCGCGAAGTGCCCTGGGCAGATGAGCGTACTGCTTTGATTATTCACGATTGTTATCTGTCCAGTGGTCAGCCCCATCCGTTGTCGACACGTAATGTTCTGAAAAAAATTCTGGCTTTGTATCAAAGTAGGGATTTGGTGCCTGTGGTGGCCCCAGAAGTGGAGTTTTTCCTGGTGGCACAAAATACCGATCCTGATTATGAGTTAACGCCACCAGTTGGACGCTCCGGTCGGCGTGAATCGGCTCGTCAAAGTTACAGCATCGATGCGGTTAATGAATTTGAGAAGATCATTGATCAGATGTACGACTACTGTGAAAAAATGGAGCTGGGCATTGATACCCTGATCCATGAATCTGGTGCGGCGCAATTTGAAGTGAATTTTTTACATGGCGATCCACTTAAACTGGCCGACGAAGTGTTCTTGTTCAAGCGGGTCGTGCGGGAGATAGCCCTGTCCAATGGTGTATATGCAACCTTTATGGCCAAGCCGATGCGCAGAGAGCCCGGTAGTTCCATGCATATCCACCAAAGCCTGGTGGACAGGAAAAGTGGCAACAATGCCTTTTCCACCAAAGACGGTAAATATTCCAGCTTGTTCTTCAATTACATTGCCGGTCTGCAGAAATATGGCCCCAGCGCGTTATGCTTCTTCGCACCCAATGTGAACTCTTATCGGCGTTTTACACCGGACAATTCTGCACCGATTAATTTTGACTGGGGGTATGACAACCGTACCACCGGACTGCGGGTGCCAGAGAGTGAACCGGATGGTTTCAGGGTGGAAAACCGTTTGCCCGGGTCTGACGCTAACCCTTACTTAGCTTTTGCTGCAACCCTGGCCTGCGGCTATTTGGGACTGACTGAAAACCTGCAACCGCAACAAGCTAATGAAGGCAATGCCTATACGCAGGAAATAGAAGTGGCGCGCAATCTGGAAGAAGCGCTACGTTTGCTGGATAAATGTGAGCCGCTGCGCAGCCTGTTGGGTGAAGACTTCAGTTATGCTTACAGTGCGGTGAAACGTAATGAATGTGAGGCGTTCAACGAAGTGATCAGCTCCTGGGAGCGTGAATTCTTGCTGTTGAATGTGTAATGGCGAAGAGCGTGGGGGCTTAGCTTCCCACGCCCTGCTTATTACATCTGTGACTGCAGATAGTTTGGCAGACCAATCAGTTTAATCAAACGAAGCTGCTGTTCCAGCCAATAGGCGTGGTCGTCCTCGGTATCTTTAAGCAAGCCGGTCAGCATATCGCGGCTGACATAGTCCTGCTCTTGCTCACATAATTTAATCGTATCTTTAAGCAGGCGTTGTACATCATATTCCAGGTTCAGGTCCGCCTGTAGCATTGCTGGAACGTCCTGACCAATATTCAGGCCATCGCGCTGGCTCATATCCGGCGTCCCTTCCAGAAACAAAATACGCTCAATCAACGCGGCTGCATGACCTTTTTCATCGTCAAACTCATGATCAATGCGCTCGAACAGTTTGTTCAGGCCAAAATCCTGGTACATACGTGAATGGATAAAATACTGGTCCATCGCAGTCAGCTCACTGGCGAGCAGGCGATTCAGGGCGTCGATGATTTGGGTATTACCTTTCATTTATATCTGTCCGTGCCGAAAAATCTGTGCCTAAGTGTAGTGGAATATCGAGTGTTTTGGAAATTATTCTTTAATATCAATGGATTATCTAATGAAATCAATTCTCGTTGGTACTTCGTTTTGTTACTCTGCTGCTAATTTGACCATTAAGCATTTGCCCGGACAGGAAAATGCGCTCGAATCTGCAAGTAAAAACTAATTTTTACGGTCTAATTGTTCAGAATCGCTGTTTGTTTATACGCTTTGTTGGTTAATTGAGCGAACGAATCAAGGTTTCATGAATATTTCATAATTGGGCTTGCGCACCCTTTTTGCCTATGTATAATACGCACCATCTTGAGACGGGGCGCTAAGCAAGACCCGCCAAGAACAGGTTACAGACGCGGGATGGAGCAGCCTGGTAGCTCGTTGGGCTCATAACCCAAAGGTCGTCGGTTCAAATCCGGCTCCCGCAACCAAATAGAAAGCCGACAAGTATTTGCTTGTCGGCTTTTTACTTTTCCGACTGCAACTTGATGAGGCCGAGTGCTATCGCCAGAGATTTGCCTTAACTTGCAAATCTTTGCCGTGAACCTTATACTTGCGCCTCGAAATCTGGACGGGCTCCCTCTTAGTAAAGAATAGTAACGTCCCGATTATCAGGGGAAGAAAACCTGAATTTGGTTTTCTCCATCGGATGTTGTTTATCAGGCATCCGGGTTGTCATAGACAACCAATACTTGGACTAGAATCCAGACCTGACAAGCCCCGTTAGAATCGGGGCTTTTTGTTAGTCTTGGTCCCCAAATCTGAGCAACGCTGTTACCGTTTTGGTCTGCATGTCGCTCGTTTTTGGCTACATAGATTGTCAGGGGAGAAATCCCCGAAAAATGTCTGGGCTTGATGCCCTTTTTTTGTTTTTGGAGCCTGGCTGTGTCAAAACTGGAACAAACATTGACTGAAATGCTAACCCCGGCAGTCGAAGCCTTGGGGTTTGAGTTACTTGGTATCGAGTTTGTACGGGCAGGTCGGCATTCCACGCTGCGAGTTTATATCGATCACCCGGATGGTATCTCGGTGGACAATTGTGCTGATGTGAGTCATCAGGTCAGTGCGGTGCTGGATGTGGAAGATCCTATCTCCACGGAGTACGACCTTGAAGTATCGTCTCCTGGTATGGACAGGCCATTATTTAAAGAAGCGCATTACCTCAAAGTAGTGGGCGAAACGGTATCTGTGCGGCTGCGTATGCCCATGGATAACAGAAGAAATTTCAAAGGCAAGGTGCTCAGTTGTGAAAACGGCACTCTGACCGTGGAAGTGGATGGCGTGTCCTATCAACTGGCCATCGCCAATATTGAGAAAGGTAATCTGGTTCCTAACTTCGACTAACGTCAAGTGGGTCTTAGTCAACAGGTCATCCAACTAGCAACGTGGAAGTTTTTGTGAGGCAACAGGGCAATGAATAAAGAAATTCTATTAGTGGCTGAAGCTGTATCCAATGAAAAACAAGTTCCCAGAGAGAAGATCTTTGAGGCATTGGAGTACGCGATCGCCAGCGCCACCAAGAAGAAAAATGAAGGTGAAATAGAAGTCCGGGTCAGTATCCATCGCGATACAGGGGATTTTGACACCTTCCGTCGCTGGAGAGTGACGCCGGATGATCAGCCTCAGGAAAACCCTTTTGCTGAAATTACCCTGTCTGCAGCACAAATTGATGAGCCTGATATTCAGGTCGGCGATTATGTAGAAGAGCAAATTGAATCCATTGTCTTTGACCGTATCACGACTCAGACCGCCAAGCAGGTGATCGTTCAGAAGGTCAGAGAAGCGGAACGTGCGCAGGTGCTGGCCGAATATGAAGACCGTGTGGGTGAACTGGTGACCGGCACGGTCAAGAAGGTCAACCGCGACAACATCATTATCGATTTGGGTAACAATGCCGAAGGGGTTATTTACCGTGAAGATATGCTGCCGCGTGAAACGTTCCGTCCGGGTGACCGCGTACGCGGCTTGTTATATGTGATTAAACCTGAAGCCCGTGGCGCCCAGTTATTTGTCAGCCGCTCTAAACCAGAAATGCTGGTAGAGCTGTTCCGCATTGAAGTACCGGAAATTGCCGAAGAAGTGCTGGAAATCAAGGCCGCTGCCCGCGACCCGGGTTCACGTGCCAAAATAGCGGTTAAAACCAACGACAAACGTCTGGATCCTGTTGGCGCCTGTGTGGGAATGCGGGGTTCAAGGGTACAGGCGGTATCTGGCGAGCTGGGCGGTGAACGTGTTGACATCGTACTGTGGGATGAGAATCCAGCCCAGTTTGTGATTAACGCTATGGCGCCTGCTGAAGTGGCTGCCATTGTAGTTGATGAAGACAACCGTACCATGGATGTGGCTGTGGAAGCCGACAACCTCGCTCAAGCTATCGGTCGCAGCGGTCAAAACGTACGTTTAGCCAGCCAATTGACAGGCTGGGAACTGAATGTGATGACGGTGGAAGATCTGAATGCCAAGCATGAGGAAGAAAATTCCAAAGTGTTACAGCGTTTTGTTAAGGGACTGGATATCGACGAGGACTTCGCTGCGGTGTTGGTGGAAGAAGGTTTCACCTCGCTAGAAGAAATTGCTTATGTACCTGTTGCTGAGCTGCTGTCCATTGAGGGGCTGGAAGAAGAAATGGTCGAAGAGCTGCGTGAACGAGCGCGTGCTGCATTGACGACTCAGGCGCTGGCAAATGAGGAATCACTGGAGAATGCCGAGCCTAAGGATGAGCTGTTAAACCTGCCTGGTATGGAAAGACATGTGGCCTTTATTCTGGCCAGTCGCGGCATTACTGACCTGGAAGGGTTGGCCGAGCAGGGTGTCGATGAAATCAGTGATATAGAGGAACTGGGCGAAGAAAAGGCGGCTGAGCTGATTATGGCTGCCCGCAATATCGTCTGGTTCAGTGAAGAGTAAGGTCAACGGGGGGAACTAGCACTCATGGCAGATGTATCCATTGAAAAGCTTGCCGGTGATATTGGCACATCGGTTGACCGCTTGGTTCAGCAGTTCGCAGATGCTGGCATTGAAAAGCGTGTAAACGATCAGGTAAATGAAGACGAAAAGCGTATCTTGCTGGACCACTTGAGTCGTCAGCATGGTGGTTCAGGCAATGCAGAACCAACACGCATGACGTTAAAACGCCGCACTACCAGCACATTGAGTATCAACACTGCAGGTAAGTCCAAGTCAGTGAAAGTGGAAGTCCGTAAGAAGCGTACTTACGTGAAGCGCAGTGAAACTGACGAAGCTCGTCTGGCAGAAGAAGAAGCCAGACGCCGCGCCGAAGAAGAAGCAGCACGCTTGGAAGAACAGCGTATTGCCGAGGAAGAAGCGCGTAAAGCGGCGGAAGAGCGAGCTCGTAAGGAAGCTGAAGCTAAGGCGAAAGCCGAGGCTGAGCGTGCAGAGCGTGAACGCCGCGAAGCCGAACAGCGTGAAAAAGAAACCAACCTGAGTGACGAAGAACGCGAAGAGCGTGAAAAAGCCCGTCAGGAAGCCGAGCAGATTCGGGTGGCTCAGGAAGAAGAGAACCAGAAGAAACTGGAAAAAGAAGCTAAGAAGGCGGCAGAAAAAGCCCGCAAGCTGGCTGAAGAAAACGAGCGTCGCTGGAAAGAAGAAGATGAGCGTCGCCGTCGTCGTGAATCAGAAGAGGTTCACCTGCATTCCAATCGTTACGCTCAGGAAGCGGAAGACGAAGAGGATATGCAATTCGAGCGCGGCGGACGCCGTCGCAAGTCCAAAAAGAAAAAGAACGCTGGCGCAGAGTTGATGCATGGCTTCAACAAACCTGCCCAGCCGGTGGAACGTGTGGTAAAGATAGGCGAAACAATTACGGTTGGTGAATTAGCCAACAAACTGGCCATAAAGGCTACCGAAGTGATCAAAGCCATGATGAAGATGGGTGAGATGGTCACGATTAATCAGGTATTAGACCAGGATACTGCCGTGTTGGTGGTAGAAGAAATGGGTCATAAATATGAGCTGGTTAATAACAATGCCCTGGAAGACGAACTGCTGGCGGAAGATACCACGTCTGACAAAACGACCCGTGCACCTGTGGTGACGATAATGGGTCACGTTGACCATGGTAAAACCTCATTGCTGGACTACATTCGTCGCGCCAAAGTGGCGGCCGGTGAGGCTGGTGGTATTACTCAGCATATCGGTGCCTACAGCGTAGAAACTGACCTGGGCAAGATCACCTTCCTGGATACACCTGGACACGCGGCCTTTACCGCAATGCGTGCCCGTGGTGCGACAGCCACCGATATCGTTATTCTGGTGGTGGCAGCCGATGACGGTGTGATGCCGCAAACCAAAGAGGCCGTGCAACATGCTAAGGCCGCTGGTGTTCCCCTGATTGTTGCCATCAACAAGATGGACAAGGAAAGTGCCGATCCGGATCGGGTAAAAACCGAACTGTCTCAGTTGGAAGTGATTTCTGAAGAATGGGGCGGTGAGCACCAGTTTGTTCCTGTATCTGCCAAAACCGGTATGGGTGTCGACAGTTTGCTGGAAGCGATTTCCCTGCAGGCTGAAGTACTCGAATTGAAGGCGGTACCTAAAGGTCCGGCTAAAGGCATAGTGATCGAATCACGCCTTGATAAAGGTCGTGGTCCTGTGGCCACAGTGCTGGTGCAGCAGGGCGAACTGAAAGCTGGTGACATCCTGTTGTGTGGATTCGAATATGGCCGTGTACGTGCCATGCGCGATGAACAGGGTAATGATGTCAAAGTGGCTGGTCCGTCTACACCGGTTGAAATTCTGGGTCTGTCTGGCGTACCCGCTGCCGGTGATGATGCCCGTGTCGTGCAGGACGAACGTAAGGCGCGTGAGGTTGCCAGTACCCGTCGTACCAAGCAGCGTGAACTGAAGTTGGCTAAACAGCAAAAAGCCAAACTGGAGAACATGTTTGCCGATATGGAAGCCGGTGAAGTCAGCGAATTGAACGTTGTACTGAAAGCTGACGTACAAGGCTCGGTCGAAGCTATCAGCGATTCATTGCTGAAACTGTCCACCGACGAAGTGAAAGTTAATATCGTCGGCAGTGGTGTGGGCGGTATTACTGAAACTGACGCCAGCCTGGCAGCGGCTTCCGGCGCCATTATCGTTGGCTTTAACGTCCGTGCTGATGCAACTGCGCGCCGGATGATTGAAAACGAAGAAATTGATTTGCGTTACTACAGCGTCATCTATGATCTGATTGATGAAGTGAAAGGTGCAATGAGCGGTATGCTTGCCCCTGAATTCAAGCAGGAGATCATTGGTCTGGCTGAAGTGCGTGACGTCTTCCGTTCACCCAAACTGGGTGCCATCGCCGGTTGTATGGTCACCGAAGGCACGGTGAAACGTAGCGCACCCATCCGCGTGCTGCGTGATAACGTGGTGATCTACGAAGGTGAACTGGAGTCACTGCGCCGCTTTAAAGACGACGTGTCTGAAGTACGTAACGGCATGGAGTGTGGTATCGGCGTGAAGAACTACAACGACGTGCGCGTAGGCGACCAAATCGAAGTTTTCGAAACTATCGAGATTAAACGGGAGATCTGATGACGGATGGGAGGCGCGTCCTCCCACCACATTAGTGACTATGTAGCGGAGGCCTGCCGAATGGTATTGAGCCTCCGTTGCTGTCTTTACGAGAGTAAAAACATGGCTAGAGAATTTTCAAGAACTGACCGAGTCGGTCAGCAAATCCATAAAGAAGTCGCCAGTATTCTGCAGAACGAGTTTAAGAATCGTGATCCGCGCCTTGGTCTGGTGACAGTTTCTGGCGCCGAAGTATCCAGGGATCTGTCCCATGCCAAAGTCTTTGTGACGTTTTTTGACACCGATGAAGCGAAAATCAAAGAACAGATGGCAATACTGGACGACAACAAGGGCTTTGTCCGATCCTTGTTATCAAAACGCATGAGTATGCGAACCGTTCCCGCGATTCGCTTTGTACAGGATGTGTCGATTACCGAGGGGATGCGTTTATCCAGCCTGTTGACGGAAACAGTGAATAAAGACAAAGAGCGAGCGCGCCAGGCCGGTCGGGACTTGGACGCAGAGGATAAGGAATAAGTGGCCAAACGTCGCAAAGGCCGTGCCGTAAACGGTATATTTTTGTTGAATAAGCCGCTGGGCGGTTCGTCTAATCAGGTTATGCAGCAGGTACGTTGGCTGTTTGGCGCGGCCAAGGCAGGACATACCGGAGCACTGGACCCTTTGGCAACCGGTATGCTGCCTATCTGTTTGGGGGAAGCCACCAAATTCTCGCAGTTCTTACTGGATGCAGATAAAACCTATCGGGTGACGGCTAAACTGGGGATTCGCACCAGCACATCGGATGCCGATGGCGAGGTTGTCGAAACCCGCCCTGTAAATGTTACTGAGGCGCAGGTTCATCAGGCTGTGATGGGCTTTAAAGGCAAAAGTAAACAAGTACCCTCCATGTTCTCTGCCTTAAAGTATCAGGGCAAACCCCTTTATTATTATGCCCGCCAGGGCATAGAGGTGCCGCGAGAAGCCAGGGATATTGAGATATTCGATATCCAAATCAGCCGCTTTGACAAGGATGAAGTGGATATGCAGGTGCATTGCTCCAAAGGCACTTATATCCGTTCATTAGTAGATGATCTGGGGCAGTTGCTGGGCTGTGGCGCTTATGTGACCATGCTGGATCGCGTGCAAGTCGCCAATTACCCGGTGGATAACATGATGGGCCTGGATGAACTGCAAGCGCTGGCGGAGGAGTGCAGGGATGGCGAAAGCGTGAATTACCAGGCTCTGGACGCGCTGCTTTTACCTATGGATACCGCGGTAGCTGCATTGCCAGCCGTTAGGGTAAAGACCGAGAAACTGGCGTACTTCAGCAATGGCAATCCCGTGCAAGCCGACACCGCAGATTTGACCGGACAGGTCAGAGCCTATGCTGAAGAGGATGGCCGTTTCCTTGGTGTGGCAGAAGTGGAACAGCCAGGGCGTTTGGCGCCCAGGCGATTAGTGGTGTACTGACAACTTTCTGCACAGCCGGGCAAGCGACCAACCTTGCCCTTTATCTGTAGCTTAACCAGCTTCCGGCGGCAGGCAAATCCACCTGAATATGATGTTTTTCCGCCTCGGCCAGTAATTTACTGATAGGTTCAAGGTAAAGGCCATAAGTGGTGTGATGGATAGGCAGCGTGTGCTCTGGGACCAATTGCTGAATCGCAGCAATACTATCGCTGGCATCCATGGATATTTTACCCAGCGGTCCGGTCGTGCCAACACCGCCCAGATGCGGTATAAATATATCCATATCGCCTTGTCGCTTCAGCTGTTCAACTAATGGCGCAGTGATAAAGGTATCCCCCGCCCAGTACAGGTTTTTGCTCCAGCTTTGGTGGCTGAAGGTTATCCAGTAGCCATTACCATGCCCCAGAAATGCTTGAATATCTGCATCCGTACTGTGCGCTGTTGGCATGGCAGTGATGCTGACCGCATAATCGCCTTCGTTGTAACGCCAGGTTTTGTTCCAGGGCATTTGCACATGCTGGGTAAAGCCCAATTCATTTAAAAGTGGTGTATCAACTGCTGGTGCCAACATCTTGAGTTGTCTGGACAAAGTCGCTCGCGCGCTTTGATCAAAATGATCTTCGTGGCTATGGCTGATTAATACCAGATCCAGGCCCTCTGCATCCCATTCCGGCAAAGCGACCAATCGGGCGTGGTTTTTGATATTCGGACCAATACTCAGATCAAACATTTCATTGGGGTCGCCCATCTTATAAGCCTGATGGCCTTCACCCAGCATGGGGTCTGTTAACAGTCTGATGGGGCCGAATTCAATCAGCATGGTCGGGCCGCCCAGCCACTGTATGTCCACAGAATCTGCATTCGTCTCGGCTGGGGCACATAGCGATGCGGTTAACAGCGCAGCGCTAAGTGTTTGGCTGCTAATGGTCTTGATACGGGTAAAAGCCATAGGATTTCCTTATTAGTTACAATGTGGAGGCAAGCATAAGGCCTTTTAAATTGTTGGGGAATATGAGACAAATTTGTCTTTGTGTATAAAGAGATTTGACAATGTTGGGGCTGGATACCATCAGAACCTTTGTTTTGGTTGCTGAATGCTTAAACTTTTCTGCTGCTGCGCGGCAGTTGCAACTTCCTCGTGCCACCGTTAGTGCCCGTATTCAGGAACTGGAAAGACGGCTGGGAGTCAGATTGTTGCGCCGTAACACCAGAAATATGTCTCTGACCCATGAAGGAGGGCAATATCTGATAGCCTGCCAACAGGCCCTGAGTACGCTGCAGACTGCCGAAGATAAATTACGTAATGATGGCCAACTCAGGGGCAGCATACGTTTGTCTCTGCCAGCGCTTTTACCTGATTCTTCTTTGCTCAGACAACTGGCGGCATTTTGCCACTTGAACTCAGAGGTATCTGTGGAACTGGTGGTCGATGATGCGCCTCTGGATTTCATCGAGCATCGTATTGATCTGGCAATTAGAGGGGGGCACCCAGTGAAAGACAACCTGGTGGCCAGAGAACTGGCTAGCTATCCCATAATACTGGTGGTAAATAAGCTACAGGCCCGGCAATGGTCAGATCCTTTGCCATCAAATATGTTGTTGGATCCATTAGCCAGAATGAAACCTGCACTTAGGTCGCCGCGTTTGCATTGCCAGGATCTGGGATATGCATTGCAACTATGCTTGAACGGTACGGCGCCAGCCTTATTACCTGAACCTTTGTGCCGAACGCATCTGCAATCAGGTGAATTGGTGCAGTTGCCATCACCATTCCCATTACCGGATTTGCCATTGTATCTGGTCTATGAGCCTCGCAGTCAATTGAGTCAGGCCGCGCAAGCATTAATCGACTGGTTGTTGTCTACAAAAGACTAATGGCCCTGTCTTGCTATTCCTAGCCGCATCGCTATAATACCGCCTCTTCCGACCCGCTGAATTAGTGATCGGCCGGTCCTAACTTAGGAGAAAATCATGTCACTAACTAAAGAAGAAACCGCAAACATCATCGCCGAGTACGGTGTGAAAGAAGGCGATACTGGTTCCCCAGAAGTGCAAGTTGCCCTGCTGACTGCCAATATCAACAAGCTGCAAGGTCACTTTGCGGATCATAAGAAAGATCACCATTCACGTCGCGGTCTGCTGCGTATGGTAAGTCAGCGTCGTAGCATGCTGGATTACCTGAAAGGCAAAAATCAGGACCGTTACCTGGATCTGATCAAGCGTCTGGGTCTG